>LJCW01000341.1 GCA_001298555.1 Actinobacteria bacterium OV450 | reverse complement strand
GTCACTCAGGCCCCGTCACCCCCCCCCCCCCCCTCGCCCCCTTCCGGGGCCTCCGGCGCCGCCGGCCCGTGTGCCCCCGCCGTCCCGTGTGGCGCCGCCGGCCCGTGTGGCGCCGCCGGCCCGTGTGACGCCGCCGTCCCGGCGCGGGGTGCTCGCCGCCGGGGCCGCGGCGGGCGCCGCCGCCCTGCTCGGCGTGACCGGCACGGCCACCCGGGCGCAGGCCGCGCAGGCCGCGCGGGTCTCCACGGCCCCGGTGCCGGGCGCCGCCCCGGCCGGCCTGGCCCCGTACGCCTCCTACTGGTTCCCCGACACGCTCCCCCAGGGCGCACCCGGCCCGGGCATCACCTGGCGCTCGCTGAGGCAGTGGACCCCCGAGTCCGATCCGGACCTCGCCCACAACACCGCGACCGTGCCGCTCGCGCCCCGCTTCACGCCCGTTCCGGCGAACGCGGGCGCCCGCGGCGGCCAGGCCCGGATCTCCTCACTCGTCTCCTTCGGCCCGACCGCGCAGAACCCCTCCCAGGGCTCCGCGACCTCCGACCACTACGCCCTCACGCACTGGGCGTACCTCGACGAGCTGGTGTTCTGGGGCGGGTCCTCGGGCGAGGGCATCGTGCTCGCCCCCAACGCACCGGTGATCGACGCGGCCCACCGCAACGGCGTCCCGGTGCTGGGCAACGTCTTCCTGCCGCCCGTCGCGTACGGCGGTGATCTCCAGTGGACGCGGGACCTCGTGCAGCGGGACTCCGCCGGCCGGTTCCCGATCGCCGAGAAGCTCGTGCAGGTGGCGCGCACGTACGGGTTCGACGGCTGGTTCGTGAATGCCGAGACCGACGGCGGGGACGGTTCGCTCGCGTCCCGGATGCGGGAGTTCCTGCGCGCGCTGCGGGCGGCCGGCGCCCCGCACGGGCTGCGGATCACCTGGTACGACGCCATGAACAGCACCGGGCGGGTCGGCTGGCAGGGCGCGCTGAACCAGCTCAACCAGGAGTTCTTCGAGGACCGGGCGGGCCGGGTCTCGGACACGGTGTTCGTCGACTTCCGCTGGACCCCGCAGTCGCTGGCCGCCTCCGGCGCGCTCGCCGACCGGCTGGGCCGGTCCCGGCACGAGCTGTGGGCGGCCCTCGACGTGGAGTCCAACGGCTGGAATTCCGGCGTCCGTTGGGATGCCGTCATCCCGCGCGACCGCGACCACGTCACCAGCTTCGGCTTCTACCGGCCCGAGTGGACCCGCAATCACCTCACCGACCGCTCCCCGGGCGCCTTCCACCGCGCCGACGACCGGTTCTGGACGGGCGAGTCCCTGGATCCGGCGCATCCCGCGCCCGAGCGCGGCTGGCGGGCACCCGCCACGGCCGTCGCCGACCGGTCCACCGTCACCGCCCTCCCCTTCGCCTGCGCGTTCAACACCGGGCACGGGGAACGCTGGTACCAGGACGGCGAGGTCACCTCCGACGCCCCCTGGAACCACCTCGGGCTCCAGGACCGGCTTCCGGGCCGCCGCTGGGCCGTGGACTGCGCGGGGCCGCGCCCGTCCGTCACCCTGGACTTCGCAAAGGCCTGGCGCGGCGGATCCAGCCTCCTCGTGGCCGGCGCCCTCACCGCCCCGGCCGTCGTCGGCCTGCACTGCACGCGGCTCCCGCTGACCCGGTCCGCCGTCCTGGAGCTGGTGCACGCCACCGAGGCGGGCACGCCCGGCATCGAGGTGGGGGTGGCCACGCGCGAGCCGGCCGCTGCGGGCGAGCCGGTCCCGTACACGTGGCTGAAGCCGCGGGCCGGGGCCTCCGGCCGGGCCGGCTGGCACACCTCCCGGGTCGGGCTCTCGGCGCTGGCGGGCCGGACCGCGTACGGGCTGGCCGTACGGATCACGGCGGGCGGGAACAGCGCGGTGGCGTGGCGGCTCGGCGCCCTGTCGGTACGCGACGACACCGCGCGGCGGCGCCCGACGGCTCCGGACGCACTGACCGTGGACGCCTCGGCCCAGCAGGACGGCAAGGCCGCCGTCCGGCTGTCCTGGCGCCGGGCGGCCGGGCCGGTCCGCCACTACGAGCTGCAGCGCCTGCTCCCGGACGGCACCCGCCGCTTCCTCGGCGGCACCTGCGGCACGGCCCTGTACCTCCCGGCCGTCACCCGCGCCGGCCGGGAACCGGCGGCCGTCTTCGAGGTCCGGGCGGTGGACGAGCTGTACGCGGCCTCCGCCCCGGCGGGCACCACCCTCACCTGGACCTGACCGGGGCCCCGGCCCGGACCCGGCCGCGGGGCGCCGCCCGGGACCGCCCCCGGCGGCGGGTCAGGGCGTGTGGGGATCGCTGCGCGGGACGGCCACCGTCACCCGCAGCCCGTGCGGCGGGTTCGTCTCGTACGCGAGGGACCCGCCGCCCGCGGCGAGCAGTGCCCGGGAGATCGACAGGCCGAGTCCGGAGCCCTTGACGTTCTGGTGGCGGCCGCTGCGCCAGAACCGGTCGCCGACGCGCAGCAGCTCCTCGTCGGTCAGGCCGGGCCCGCGGTCGGCGACGACGACGTGCACGAAGGGCCCCTCCGCGGCGACCGACACCTCGACCTCCTCCCCTTCCGGCGTGAACTTGAGGGCGTTGTCGATGACGGCGTCGAGCGCGCTGGAGAGCGCGATGGGGTCGGCCCAGCCCGTGACGGCGGTCCGCCCCGTCTCGGTGAGCCGTACGCCCTTCTCCTCGGCGTACGGGCGCCAGGAGGCCACCCGTTCGGCGGTCAGTGCCGCGATGTCGGTCAGGCTGAGCTCGGCGGAGGTGTGCTCGGCCAGCGCCAGGTCCAGCAGGTCGTCCAGGACCTGGGTCAGGCGCTTGCCCTCGGTCCGCACGGAGGCGATCTCCTCGTTGCCCTCGGGCAGTTCGAGTGCGAGCAGCTCGATCCGCAGGAGCAGCGCGGCGAGGGGGTTGCGCAGCTGGTGGGAGGCGTCGGCGACGAACGCCCGCTGCTGCTCCAGGACCTCTTCCACGTTGTCGGCCATCTCGTTGAACGAATGGGCCAGCCGCCGGAGTTCCGGAGGGCCTCCGGCGGCCGCGACCCGGGAGTTCATCCGTCCCGTGGCGATGCCGTGGGCGGCCGCGTCGAGGGTGCGGACGGGCTTGAGCACCCACCGCGTCAGCACGAGGGCGGCGCCGAAGGCCACGAGCATCGCTGCGGCCAGCCCGGCGATGATGATCATCCAGCCGCTCAGGATCCGGGCCCGCATCTGGTCGGTGGGTGACTCGGTGACGACGACCGCGACGACGTCGCCGTCGAGGACGACCGGGGAGGCGACGAGGAGCTTGCCGTGGGTCTGCCAGGGCCACACCTGGGCGGGGTCGTGGCTGCGCCGTCCGGCGAGGGCCTCCTGGAAGGCGCGCCGGCCCTCGCCCTGCTCGGGGAGCTCCCACCAGCCGGGGGCGCGGGCCATGGCGTTGTCGTCGCGCAGGAAGATGCCGACGCGGATGCCGTACAGCTGCTGGTAGCGGGCCAGTTCGAGCTGGAGGGTCTCCAGGCGCTCGGTGGCGCCGGTCGAGCCGGAGCCTTCGGCGTCGATGACGAACTGGGCGAGGGCGGCGAAGCGGGCGCTGTCGTCGATCCGGTCGACCACGACGCGCTGCTGCTGCCCTGCGGCCAGGCTCACGGCGAGCGGGAAGCCGAGGGCGAGCAGGACGCCGGCCATGAGGACGACGAGCAGGGGGAGGAGCCGGGCGCGCACGTCAAGGGCCCCGCTAGGAGGCGGCCGGGGTGACGAGCCGGTAGCCCACCCCGCGGACGGTCTCGATGAGGGCGGGCATGCGCAGCTTGGAGCGCAGCGAGGCGACGTGGACCTCCAGGGTCCGTCCCGTCCCCTCCCAGCTGGTGCGCCAGACCTCGCTGATGATCTGCTCGCGGCGGAAGACGACGCCGGGCCGCTGGGCGAGCAGCGCCAGCAGGTCGAACTCCTTGCGGGTGAGCGGTACGTCGGCGCCGTCGACGCTGACGCGGCGGGTGGCCAGTTCGATGCTGACCGGGCCGAGCCGGACCACGTCGGGGCCGCCGCCCGTCCCGGTGGCGCTCTCCTCGGGGGCGCCGGTGCGCCGGGCGACGGCGTGGATCCGTGCGAGGAGTTCACCGGTGTCGTAGGGCTTGACGACGTAGTCGTCGGCGCCCATGTTGAGGCCGTGGATGCGGGACCGGACGTCGCCGCGCGCGGTCACCATGATCACGGGCGTCGAGGTGCGCTTGCGGATCTTGCCGCACACCTCGTACCCGTCCTGGTCGGGCAGGCCGAGGTCGAGCAGGATGACTCCGTAGGGCGTGACGTTGCCCGGCGCTCCTGCGGGCAGCAGGGCCTGCAGGGCCTCCTCGCCGCTGCGGGCGTGGGTCACCTGGAAACCGTGCCGGGCGAGGATCGCGGACAGGGCGGCGGCGACGTGGTCGTCGTCCTCGACGAGCAGCAGTCTCATGGCGTCCCCCTTTCCTGATCTGGGCCCGTGGTCAATGGGCCACCATGCATCCACGCCGATGAAGAGGCCCACGTCAAGGGGGTACCGGTCCGGCGCGTCTTCCGTTATGCACCCGGTACGGGCATCCTCGCCCGGACCACGGCGGTGCGCACGGAGCGTATCGGGGCGAGGCCGTATCGTTATGCTCAATTCTCCCTCAGATGTGATGACGGTGTGCACGCCACGTCACTACTGTCCTCCCAACCGAGGAGGACGGAGCTAGAAGCCGATGAGCGGAGTATCAGTGACCAAGGACGTGCAGGATGCGGCCGGCACCGCGGACGACCTGGTCGTACTGAGCAACGTCAACAAGCACTTCGGCGCGCTGCACGTGCTTCAGGACATCGATCTGAGCATTGCCCGCGGTGAGGTCGTGGTGGTGATCGGTCCTTCGGGATCGGGCAAGTCCACGCTGTGCCGGACCATCAACCGCCTGGAGACGATCGACTCGGGCACCATCACGGTCGACGGCAAGGAACTGCCCTCGGAGGGACGGGAACTGGCCCGGCTGCGTGCCGATGTGGGCATGGTCTTCCAGTCCTTCAACCTGTTCGCACACAAGACGGTGCTGCAGAATGTGATGCTGGGTCAGCTCAAGGTCCGCAAGACGGACTCGGCGGTCGCGCTCGAGAAGGCGAAGTCCCTCCTGGACCGGGTGGGCGTCGGCTCGCAGGCCGACAAGTACCCGGCGCAGCTGTCCGGCGGCCAGCAGCAGCGCGTGGCGATCGCCCGTGCGCTGGCGATGGACCCGAAGGTGATGCTGTTCGACGAGCCGACGTCGGCGCTCGACCCGGAAATGATCAACGAGGTGCTGGAAGTCATGCAGCAGCTCGCCCGGGAGGGCATGACGATGGTGGTCGTCACGCACGAGATGGGCTTCGCCCGCTCCGCGGCCAACCGGGTGGTCTTCATGGCCGACGGAAAGATCGTCGAAGAGGCCGCGCCCGAGCAGTTCTTCAGCAACCCGCGCAGTGACCGCGCCAAGGACTTCCTTTCGAAGATCCTGCACCACTGACGTTCTCGTCTGGTAGTGATCCCCTGGCGACTCAGAGCACACGTGTCGCTCGTCGTCCAACAACGTCTCATCCGAGGGAAGTTCACCATGAAGGTTTTCAAGGCCGGTGCGGCCGCGGCCGTGGCCGCAGTCCTCGCTCTGACCGCGACCGCCTGCGGCGGAAGCAGCGACAAGGCGAGTGACGGCGGCGCGTCCTCCGGTGGCGGCAAGGACAAGATCGTCATCGGTATCAAGTTCGACCAGCCCGGTCTGGGCCTCAAGACGCCCGACGGCAAGTTCACGGGCTTCGACGTGGACGTGGCGACGTACGTCGCGAAGGAGCTTGGCTACCAGCCGGACCAGATCCAGTTCAAGCAGGCCGTCAGCGCCGAGCGCGAGAACATGCTCGCCAACGGTGACGTGAAGCTGGTCGTCGCGACCTACACGATCAACGACAAGCGCAAGGCGAAGGTCGACTTCGCCGGCCCGTACTTCAAGGCCCACCAGGACCTGCTGGTCCGCGCCGACGAGTCCTCCATCACCAAGGCCGAGGACCTCAACAAGAAGAAGCTCTGCTCCGTCACCGGCTCCACCTCGGCGCAGAACGTCAAGACCAAGCTGGCCCCCGAGGCCGACCTCCAGGAGTTCCCCGGCTACTCCGAGTGCCTCACCGGCCTGGAGAACAAGGCCGTGGACGCACTGACCACGGACGACTCGATCCTCGCCGGCTACGCCGCGCAGGAGAAGAACAAGGGCAAGTTCAAGCTCGTCGGCCTGAAGCTGAGCGACGAGCCCTACGGCATCGGCCTGAAGAAGGGCGACAAGGACCTCCAGACGAAGGTCAACGCCGCCCTGAAGAAGATGGTCGAGGACGGCTCCTGGCAGAAGGCGGTTGACGCGAACTTCGGCCCGGCCAACTACAAGGCCGAGCCGGCTCCGCAGATCACCGAAGGCAGCTGATTCATCGGTGAGGCGCGCCGCCGCCCGCCTGTGACGGGCGGCGGCGCGCCTCACCGGCCATCCTGGGGAGAGCGCAGGGCAACGTGTTCGACTTTCTTAATTCCGGGCAGTACGACGTGCTCGGAGCCTTCTGGGTGACGGTTCAGCTCACCCTCTACTCGGCGGTCGGGTCCCTGGTCTGGGGCACCCTCCTGGCCGGGATGCGGGTCAGCCCGGTCCCGGTGATGCGGGCCTTCGGCACCGCGTACGTCAACACCGTGCGCAACACGCCGCTGACTCTGCTGATCCTCGGCTGTTCACTGGGCCTGTACCAGACTCTGAGCATCACGCTCGGCGGCGACGGCTCCAAGGACATCAACTTCCGCCTCGCGATCCTGGGGCTCATCGCCTACACCGGAACCTTCGTCTGCGAAGCCATCCGCTCGGGCATCAACACCGTGCCGGTGGGACAGGCCGAGGCCGCCCGCGCGCTCGGGCTGAGCTTCTTCCAGGTACTCACCTTGATCGTGCTCCCCCAGGCCTTCCGCGCGGTCGTCGGACCGCTGACGAACGTCCTGATCGCCCTCACCAAGAACACCACGGTGGCGGCGACGATCGGTGTGGCCGAGGCGGCCCTGCTGATGAAGGAAATGCTGGAGAACGAGGCGGACGCGATCTTCGCCGTCTTCGCGGTCTTCGCTCTCGGCTTCGTCCTGCTGACCCTGCCCACCGGCCTGCTGCTGGGCTGGGTGGCCAAGCGAGTGGCGGTGAAGCGATGAGCTCCGTTCTGTACGACACCCCCGGCCCCAAGGCCAAGGCCCGCAACTGGGTCTACACCGGTGCCTTCCTGGTGGTTCTCGCTCTGGCCCTGTGGTGGGCGCTCTCCCTCATGGCGGAGAAGAACCAGCTCGACGCCGACAAGTGGTCCCCGTTCGTCACCGACGGCCAGATCTGGACGACGTTCCTCCTGCCCGGCCTCGGCGAGACCCTCAAGGCCGGCCTGATCGCCATGGTGATCGCGCTGCCCCTGGGCGCGCTGCTCGGCATCGCGCGGCTCTCCGACCACGCGTGGATCCGCGTCCCGGTCGGCACGGTCGTGGAGTTCTTCCGCGCCATCCCGGTCCTGATGCTGATGTTCTTCAGCTCCGCCCTGTACGTGCTGCTCGGTACCGTCAGCTCCGACCTGCGGCCTCTGTACGCGGTGGTCACCGGCCTGGTCCTGTACAACGCCTCGGTCATCGCCGAGATCGTCCGCGCCGGCATCCTGACGCTGCCGCGCGGCCAGACCGACGCGGCCAAGGCGATCGGCATGCGCAAGGGCCAGATCATGACGTACGTCCTGGTCCCGCAGGCCGTCACGGCGATGCTGCCCGCGCTGGTCAGCCAGCTCGTGGTGATCCTCAAGGACACGGCGCTCGGCGGCGCGGCCCTGGGCTTCGCGGACCTGATGTCGATGAACCGGCAGATCTCCGCCAACTACAGCAACACCATCGCGACCATGGTCGTGATCGCCCTGATCTACATCGCGGTGAACTTCACGCTCACCACCGTCGCCTCCTGGCTCGAAGGACGGCTGCGGAAGTCGCAGAAGGGCACCGGCGCGGTCGTCGCCGGGGACGTGGCGGAGGTCGACGCGGGCGGCGCCGCCGGCGTGGGCGAGGCTCCCTGACGGCTCTCCCCGGCTCGGGCGGCTGACGTCCGGTCAGTACACTTGTGTGACACCTGTGGTGCGGCGGAACTCATCCGCCGCACCACACGGCGTTGGCGGGGCCGGGTGTCACTTGACGCAGGCACCTCCAGTGGGTTGCATACGTTCTGTGATCACATACCGGACATCGGGAGCCGCATCATGGACCCGGTGATCGTCGTCGGCGCGGGGCCCGTCGGACTGTCGCTGGCCCTGGCCCTGGCGGGCTCGGGTGTGCCCTGCGTCGTGCTCGACGAGGGACCGGGCAAGGACCTGCCCCGACCTGCCCGTACGGTCGTCCTGCACGAGGACACCTCGGCCATGGTCCACCGGCTGGGCTGTACGACGCTGCGCGACGAGGGGGCGCTGTTCGCCGCCTGGCGCACCATGCGGCGCCGCAGCCGTGCCGACGACGCCCGGCGCATCACCTTCGAGGACCGCCAGGCGCCCCTGCACCTGCCGCAGCACGCCCTCACGCGTGGGCTGCGCGACGCCGCGGCCGCACATCCGCTGGTCCAGATGGTCACCGACAGCAAGCTGGACTCCCTGGAGCAGGACGACCGCGGGGTCACCGCGCACACCCGGGGCGCCGAGACCACCTGGTGGCGGGGGAGTTATCTGGTCGGCTGCGACGGAGCCCGCTCCACCGTGCGCAAGCTGCTCGGCATCCGCTTCCCGGGCCGCACGGCCGTCGAACGGCACGCCGTGGCCGCCCTGCGCACCGAACTGCCCTGGCCCGGCGAGGCCCTGCTGCACCGCGACCCGCCGCAGGAGACCACCGCCCGGCCGCTTCCCGACGGGGTGTGGCGGCTGGACTGGCTGCTCCCGGGCCGCGGGGACCTGGTCACGCCCGACGCGCTCGTCACCCTGATCCGGGACACCCTGGCCGCGTGGTGCGGGGGCACCACTCCCCCGTACGACCTGCTCGACACCGGGGTCCACACGCTGCACCACCGGCTCGCCCGGCGCTGGCGTGACCGCCGGGCCTTCCTCGCCGGGGACGCCGCCCACCTGCTGGGCGCGCTCGGCACGCAGGGCGTCGACGAGGGGCTGCGGGACGCCGAGAACCTCGCCTGGAAGCTGTCCCTGGCCTGGCACCAGGGGGCTTCCGAGGCCCTGCTCGACAGCTACGAGGGCGAGCGCCGCACGGCGGTCGCGGCGCGGCTGCGCGCCGCCGACCAGGCGATGCCCGTACTGCGCGGGGGCGGCGGGCGGGGGGCGTACCTGCCCGGCGCCACCCGCTCCGGGGAACTGCTGCTGACCGACGGCCACTTGGGGCGGGGACCGCTGGGCGCGACACCGACGTACGCCCCGCCCGTGGCCGTGCGCGAGGTGCCCACCGACACGGAGCCGGGCGGTCAGGTCGCCAACGTACCCGTGACCGCGCCCGACGGGTCGACGGTGCCGCTGCGCGACCTGCTGGGGCGCGGCCGCCTGCTGGTGGTGCTGGTCGCCCCGGGCACCGGGGTCTGGGACCGGCGGCACTGGCTGGGCGCCGGTCTGATGCCGCGGCTGGCGGCGGCGGTGAGCGCCCTCCCCGTCCGCACCGAACTGCTGGTCGCGGACGGCTACCCGGGGGCGCCCGCGCACACCGTGCTCCTGGTCCGGCCGGACGGGCACCTGGCGGCGACCTTCGCCGGCGTGCGCCCCGCGGAGCTGTACGAGGCGGCTGACACCGTCCGGTGCGGGGCGCCCGCGCCGCTCGACGAGTCCTCCGCCACACATCCAGCCGTGATCGATTGACCGGTCCGAGGTCCTCGTGCTTCACTCGCGGACATGACCGGCAACGACGTACGCCTGTGGCGGAGGGTCCATATGGACCTGCTCCGCTACGCGGGCTGCGTGTGTCGCCCTTCCTGCTGATTCGCCCTTCCCCCCGTGCGCTCCGCGCGCACTTTCGCGAACCTTCAGGACGGTCACGCCCCCATGTCTGCGCCCCTTGCACCCAGTGCATCCACTGCGCCCCCCGCACTTCCGCACGCCCCTGCGCACGCCCCCGCACGCTCCGCCGCGGTGACGGCCGCGGAACTCCTCGACTTCGCCCTGCGCACCGCCGCCGACCCGGCGGTCATCGACTCCCTCCCCCTCGACCCCGAGGGCCGCACCTGGATCCGTCTCGCCGGGCCGGGCGGCAGCGAGGCCTGGGTGATCGGCTGGCCGCCGGGCACCGGCACCGGCTGGCACGACCACGCCGAGTCGCAGGGCGCGTTCGTCACCGCCCGCGGCCGGCTCAGGGAGCACTCGCTGGCGGTGCGGCTCCCCTCAGAGGGCTGGCGGAGCCTGGAACTCGCCCCCGACCTGGACCGCAGCCGCAGTCTGGGCCCGGGCACGGGCCGGGCCTTCGGCGAGCACCACGTCCACGAGGTGCTCAACGAATCGGCGGCGGAGCACGCCGTCTCGGTGCACGCGTACTACCCGCCGCTGCCCCTGATCCGCCGCTACAGCCGCACCGGCCGGGTGCTCACGCTGGAGCAGGTCGAGCGTCCGGAGGACTGGCAGTGAGCGCCCCCGTCGGCATCGACGACCTGCTGGAACGGATCCGTTCGGCGTACACCCGCATCGACCCGGCGCAGGCGTACGCGGCGTTCCGGGCGGGCGACGCCCTCCTGGTGGACATCCGGTACCAGGCGCTGCGCGACCGCGACGGCCTGATCCCGGGTGCGCTGGTGGTCGAGCGCAACGAACTGGAGTGGCGCCTGGACCCCCAGGGCTCGCACCGCGCCCCCGAGGCCACCTCGCACGACCTGCGGGTCGTGGTGATCTGCAACGAGGGGTACGCCTCCTCGCTCGCGGCGGCCTCCCTCCACGCGCTGGGCCTGCACCGGGCCACGGACCTGACCGGCGGCTTCCAGGCCTGGAAGGCCGCCGGCCTCCCGGTCACCCCTGCCCCCGGGCCTTCCAGCCCGCCCGGCGCCTGAACACCGGGGCCGGGTCCCCTCCGCCGGAGCGGTGGGGACCCGGGCCGCCGGCGGCGCGGGCCGCTACCGCGAGGTGGCGACCTCCACCGGCGGCACCCGCAGCGCGACCCGCCCCGGCAGGGCGGTGGCCGCGAGGGCCAGCAGTCCCGCCACTCCCAGCACCCCCACGTACACCACCGGCAGCACCGCCGGCGCGGCCGCTCCCGTCATGCCCACGCTGAACGCGGTCAGGACGGCCAGCGCGATCCCCGACCCCAGAACCGCGCCGATCAGCAGCACCGCCAGCGCCTCCGTCCGCAGCATCCGCAGCACCTGGCGCCGCTTGGCCCCGGCCAGCCGCAGCATCGCGAACTCCCGCAGCCGCTCCGACGTGGACATCGCCAGGGTGTTGACCACCGCGATGGCGGTGAAGGCCAGCACCAGCCCCATCGCCAGCAGGTTGACCTCGGCGCCGGCCTGCTGCTGCTCCGCCCGCGCCGCGTCCGCGTCCCGCGCCGACAGCACCCCGACCCACGGGAACGCCCGCACCGCCGCGGCCAGCTGTTCGCGACCGGTCCCCGGCGCGGCCGCCACGAGCACGCTGCTCGCCAGCGGGTTGTCCACGTGCGCCGCGACCAGGTCGTGCGGCAGCGTCAGGTCACCGAAACCCAGCCCCCGCGCGTACACGGCCGAGACGGTCAGCGTGACCGGGGTCCCGTCGCCCAGCGACAGGTCCAGCGGGCTCCCCGGCTTCAGCCCCAGCTGATCGGCGGCCACCTCGCTCACCGCCACGTTCTTCTCGCCGAACCCCTCCAGGCTCCCGCTCCTCACACCGGGGTCCCAGGTGCGGGTCAGCCCGGCCGGGGTGACCCCCTGCGCGCCGTACTTCGTCAGCCCCACCCGTACGGAGGTGCGCACGATCTCGGTGGCCGCCGTGACCCCGGGGGTCCGGCGGACGCTCTCCGCGGCACCGCCGGTGACGCCCGGCCCCTGCGCGGCCAGCACCCACCCCGCCCGGACCCCCTCTCGGGCCTGCGCCCGGCCGGCGTTGCCCAGGGTCGGGGTGATGAACAGGACGGTGCAGGTCATGCCAATCAGCAGGGCGAGCGGGGTGACCGCGGAGGCCATGCGGGTGGCGTTGCCGCGCAGGTTCGCGGCGGCCAGGTGCCCGCCCGGGCCGGCCAGCCGCAGCGGTCCGGCGAGCAGTGCGGTGGCGCCGCGGACCAGCAGCGGGCCGAGCAGCGAGACCGCCCCGGCCAGGACCACGACCGCGAGGAAGGTCACCGGGGTGGACGCCGGCTCGGTGCGCAGCGCGCTCAGGACGGCGACCAGCACGACTCCGCCGACCAGCAGCAGCGCCCCGATCGCGATCCGGATCCATGCGGGCCGGCCCCGTTCGACGGCGGCTTCGGCGAGCGCCTCGGCCGGACGGATGCGGGCGATGCGGCGCCCGGTGATCCGGGCCGCGGCCCAGGCTCCGAGCAGGCTCGCACCGACGGCGGCGATCATCGGGAAGATCCCGGCGGAGCGCTCCAGGTTGGCGGGCACGACCCCGCTCTCGACGAACCGGCCGTGCAGCCAGGCGGCGAGCGGGAGTCCGGCGAGCGCCCCGGCGACACCGGCGGCCAGGCCCACGAGCAGGGCCTCGCGGCCGATCATGCGGCGCAGTTGCTTCGGGGTGGCGGCGATGGCCCGCAGCAGGGCGAGCTCGCGGTGGCGCTGCTGGACGGAGAGGGCGAAGGTGCCGACGACGACGAGGATCGCGACGAGCAGGGACGTGCCGCCCATGGCCCCGCCCATGGAGACCAGCTTGATGCGCGCACCGGCCGCGTCGAGGAACTCCACGGGCCCGCGGTCGTCGCCCGTGGTGACCTGTGCGCCGGTGCCCTCGAGCGCCCGGCCGATCCGCCCGGCCAGCTCACCGGGGTGGGTCCCGGGCGCCGGGAGGATCCCGACGGCGGTGACCCGTCCGTCGCGGGCGGCCTGCCGCTGCGCCTCGGCGTCGGTGAAGAACAGGGTGTTCTGCCGCGCGAGGTCACCGCGGGCGGTCTGCGCGATGCCGCTCACCGTGTACGTCCTGGGCTCGCCGGTGGCCTGCACGGTGAGGGCTGCGCCGATCTTCAGCCCTGCGCGGGCGGCCAGCTCGCGGTCGATGACGACGTCGCCGCCGCTCTGGGGGGCATGGCCCTCGGCGAGGGTGAAGGGGGTGAGCACGGCGGAGGTCCAGGCGTGCCCGTACGAGGGCTTCGCGGCGCCGGGCGCCTTGACCAGCGGAACGGCCTGGAAGCTGAGCTCGGGCACGGCCCGCTCGACGCCCGGTACGGAGCGGACGGCTTCCACGGTGGCGGCGGGGAGCCAGGCCCGCTCGGCGACGGGCTTGGCCTTGTGCTTCGTCTTCGCCTTCTGCGGATCGCCCTTCTTCACCTTGACCGTGGTCCGGTGCACGTTCTGGTCCGCGGAGACGACGACGGGCGTGGCCGCGTAGCGCTCGGTGGCGATCTTTCCACGGAGTCCCGTCTCCAGGAGCGTGCCGCAGGCGGTGATCAGGGCGGCCGCGCACAGGAGCGCGACGAAGGCGCCGAGGAAGCCGGCTTTGCGGTCCCGGACGGTCTGGAGGGCGTAACGCAGCATCATGCGGTCAACTCTGGCGCTGCAAGAGCCTGTTGGCAGTGAAGCGCCCTGGCGTCCCGGCCCGGGGGCTAGCCCCACCCCCCGGGCCCCGCGGCCTGGTTCAGAACCGGGGGTACCCCGGGTCGTCGCCCGCGTCCGTGCCGTCGTCGCCCTCTTGTTCCATCGCGCGCCGGACCACCCGCAGGGCCATGCCCTCCGGGTATCCCTTGCGGGCGAGCATCCCGGCGAGGCGCCGGATCCGCTTGTCCCGCTCCAGGCCCCGGGTGGCACGGAGCTTGCGCTCCACGAGCTCCCGGGCGGTCTGCTCCTCCTGGTCGGAGTCCAGCTGTTCCAGGGCCTCCTGGACGAGGGTGGCGTGCACCCCCTTGGTGCGCAGTTCCTGCGCGAGTGCCCGGCGGGCGAGGCCCCGGCCGCGGTGCCGGGACTCGACCCAGGCCCCGGCGAAGGCGGCGTCGTCGATCAGGCCGACCTCCTCGAACCGGGAGAGGACCTCCTGCGACACGTCCTCGGGGATGCCCCGCTTGTCGAGGGCGTCCGCGAGCTGCCGCCGGGTACGCGGCATCCCGGTGAGCAGGCGCAGGCAGATCGCCCGCGCCTGCTCCTCGGGACTCTGGGGCGGCAGTTCCGGGCGGGCTTCCCGGCGGCCTTCGCGACGGTTCTCCCGGCCGCCGGTTCCGCCGCCCCTTTCCCGCTCCCGCACGGTCAGCTCTTGGCGACGGCGGCCTTGGCCGTCGTCTTGGCCTTCGACGCGGGGGCGGGCACGGCCGCGGCGTCGGCCGGCGCAGCAGCGGTGGCCGCCTCGTCGGTGGCGGCGTCCTTGCGCACGCCCACGCCCAGCTTCTCCTTGATCTTCCGCTCGATCTCGTTGGCGAGGTCGGGGTTGTCCTTCAGGAAGTTGCGGGCGTTCTCCTTGCCCTGGCCCAGTTGGTCGCCCTCGTACGTGTACCAGGCGCCGGCCTTGCGGATGAAGCCGTGCTCCACGCCCATGTCGATCAGGCCGCCCTCGCGGCTGATGCCCTGGCCGTAGAGGATGTCGAACTCGGCCTGCTTGAAGGGCGGCGCGACCTTGTTCTTGACCACCTTGCAGCGGGTGCGGTTGCCGACCGCCTCCGTGCCGTCCTTGAGGGTCTCGATGCGGCGGATGTCGATGCGCACGGAGGCGTAGAACTTCAGCGCGCGGCCACCGGTGGTGGTCTCCGGCGAGCCGAACATCACACCGATCTTCTCGCGGAGCTGGTTGATGAAGATCGCGGTGGTCTTGGACTGGTTGAGCGCACCGGTGATCTTCCGGAGCGCCTGGCTCATCAGCCGGGCCTGGAGACCCACGTGCGAGTCGCCCATCTCGCCCTCGATCTCCGCGCGCGGCACGAGCGCGGCCACGGAGTCGATGACGATGAGGTCGAGGGCGCCGGAGCGGACCAGCATGTCCACGATCTCCAGCGCCTGCTCGCCGGTGTCCGGCTGCGACAGGATGAGGTTGTCGGTGTCGACGCCGAGGGCCTTCGCGTACTCCGGGTCGAGCGCGTGCTCGGCGTCCACGAAGGCGACGGTGCCGCCGGCCTTCTGCGCGTTGGCCACGGCGTGCAGGGTCAGGGTCGTCTTACCGGAGGACTCCGGGCCGTACACCTCGATCACACGGCCGCGGGGCAGCCCGCCGACGCCGAGGGCGATGTCCAGCGCGGTCGACCCGGTGGGGATGACCTCGATGGGGTCGTTCGGCTTGTCGCCGAGGCGCATGACCGCACCCTTGCCGAATTGCCGTTCAATCTGTGCGAGAGCGGCGTCGAGAGCCTTCTCGCGGTCGGTGCCTGCCATGGGTTCCACCCGGTTTGCTTGAGTCGATCGCTTCACGCCATTGACGCTAACGCCTGCCACTGACAATGCGCTCCCGCGCCCGTCTCGGCTGTGGATAACTCATCAGAATGGATGTTCGATTTCCCTGTCAAGCGCACCGCTACCCCACCCCCACCGCGGCCGCCACTTCCCTCCGACTGACAACCCACGGTTGACACCCGCCGGACTGTCAACCTAGGGTTGCACTCATGACGAACCCTTCGGTGGAACCCGTTCGCATGACCAATCCGGTACGCCTCGACGACCTGATCGAGGCCATCAAGAAGGCCCACACCGACAGCCTGGAGCAGCTCAGCGGGGCCGTCGTCGCCGCCGAGCACCTCGGGGACGTCGCCGACCACCTCATCGGCCACTTCGTCGACCAGGCCCGCCGCTCCGGCGCCTCCTGGACCGACATCGGCCGCAGCATGGGCGTCACCCGCCAGGCCGCCCAGAAGCGCTTCGTCCCCAAGAGCGACAAGGGCGACGGCAATGACCTCGACCCCGGCCAGGGCTTCGCCCGGTTCACCCCCCGCGCCCGCAACGTCGTGGTGACCTCCCAGAGCGCGGCACGCAGGGCCGGCGGCACCGAGATCCGCACCGAGCACCTGGTCCTCGGCCTGCTGGCCGAGCCCGAGGGGCTCGCCATGGTGGCCCTGGGCGCCCAGAACGTCTCCGCCGACGCCGTGCGGGCCGCCGCGACCGCCGCCCTGCCCGAGGCCGCCACCGACATCCCGGACCTGATCCCCTTCGACACGGGCGCCAAGAAGGCCCTGGAGCTGACCTTCCGCGAGGCGCTGCGCCTGGGCCACGGCTACGTGGGCACCGAGCACATCCTGCTCGCGCTCCTCGAACTGGAGAACGGCGAGGGCCTGCTCAGCGGCCTCGGCGTGGACAAGGCCGCCGTCGAGGCGACCGTCACCGAAGCCCTGGCAGCCGTACTCGGCGGGAGCGACGGGGAGTAGCGGACTCCGCGCCCTCCGCGCCCTCCGTCAGCGCGTACCGCTTCACGTACGCGCCGAGGAAGGCCTGCAGCGTGGCGACGGCCGGGATCGCGATGAGCGCCCCGACCGCGCCCAGCAGGGCCGTGCCGGCGATGACCGAGCCGAAGGCCACCGCGGGGTGGATGTCCACGGTCCGCGCGGTCAGCTTCGGCTGGAGCACGTAGTTCTCGAACTGCTGGTAGATCACGACGAACCCGAGGACGTACAGCGCGTACCAGGGGTCGACGGTGAACGCGATCAGCATCGGCAGCGCGCCCGCCAGGTAGGTGCCGATGGTGGGGATGAACTGGGAGACCAGCCCCACCCACACCGCGAGGGCGGGCGCGTACGGCACGTCGAGGACCGCGAAGACGACGTAGTGCGCGATGCCGGAGACCAGGGCCATCAGGCCGCGCGAGTACAGGTAGCCGCCGGTCTTGGCGACGGCGATCTCCCAGGCGCGCAGCACCTCCGACTGCTTCGCCGGCGGCAGTACGGAACACAGCGCGCGCCGCAGTCCCGGCCCGTCGGCGGCGAAGTAGAAGGAGAAGAGACCGACCGTCAGCAGCCGGAAGAGTCCGCCGAGCACGGTGGCGGAGACGTCGAGCACGCCGGTCGCGCTGTTCTGCACGTACTTCTGGAGCCAGTCGGAGTGCAGCAGGCTGTCCTGGATCGCGAGCCGGGACAGCTTGGTGTGGAAGGTGGTGTTGATCGAGTCGATCACGCGGTCGAGGTAGCGCGGGAAGCCCTCCACCATGTCGACGATCTGACCGGCGAGCATCGAGCCGAGCAGGACGACGAACCCGGCGGCGGCGATGAACACGCCGAGGAACACGAGGAAGGTGGCGAGCCCGCGGCGCATCCCGCGAGCTGACATCCGCGCCACGGCGGGTTCGATCGCCAGCGCGAGGAAGAACGCGATCAGGATGTTGACCAGCAGCCCGATCAGCTGGTGGAAGGCCCAGCTGCCGAGCTGGAAGCACGCCACGAGGGCCAGGGCGAGGACGATCGCGCGCGGCAGCCAGCGCGGCATCCGGGCCCCGGCCGCCACCGCTGCGCCGGCCCCGCCGGGCGGACCCGCAGGATCGGCGGGACCGGCCGGGCCCCCCGGATCGCCGGCCGGTCCGGCCTGGCGCGTCACGGCGGCCGGGCCGCCCGTCCCCGTCGTCCCGGCGGTGTCGGTCGTCGTCACGGTCGTCTCATCGGTGGCTGCCACGCGCACCAGTTTGTCCCACCCGTCGCACGGCGGGGAAACGGCCGCCGGCGTCAGCGCAGCGAGGCCGGCACGTCCATCGCCGCACACACCGCGCGCCACACGTCCTTGGCCTCCCAGCCCGCGTCGAGCGCCTGGTGGACGGTGCGCCCGCCGAGTTCCGTCATGACGTGGTCCCGCGCGAAGGAGTCCGCGTACGCCGCACCGAAGTGCTCGGCCATCCGCTCCCAGAAAATCGTCAACCGCATGTCCCCAGTATCCCGCCCCGCAAGAGTGCACCGGCGCCGTTCGCCCCCCGCCCCCGCGCCGCCGCGTCCTACGGTGCACGCATGCCTGGAGACGAAGCTTGCGCGCCGGCCCCGACCGGGCCGCCGTCCCCGCTGGCCCGCGCCGAGCGGTTCATCTGGCTCACGGCCCGGGTGCTGGAGCAGCGGCGGTTCGCGTTCCACTTCCTCGGCGGGGACCCCGACGCGGTGGACACCGCCCTCGGGTCCTACCTCAACGCCGACGGCGGCTACGGCCACGCCCTCGATCCGGACCTGCGCGGTCCGCTCAGCCAGCCGCTGCACACCGCGCACGCCCTGCGGGTCCTGGACGGCCTGGGCCGCTGCGCCGGACAGCGGATCGAGCGGCTCTGCCGCCACCTGACCCGTGTCTCCACCGCGGACGGCGCGCTCCCGGTGGTCCTCCCGGCGCCGCGCGCCTACCCCGCGGCCCCGTACCACCCGGTGTACGACGACCCGCCGGGCGAGCTGCTCACCACCGGCCCCGTGGTCGGCGTGCTGCACCGCAACCGGATCTGGCACGCGTGGCTGTTCCGGGCCACGGACTTCTGCTGGGAACGGGTCGAGACGATGCGCCACGCGAACCCGTACGAGGTCCAGAGCGCGGTGGCGTTCCTCGACGGCGCCCCCGACCGGGCGCGGGCGGTGGCGGCCGCGGACCGGCTCGGGCGGCTCGTGCGCGAGCAGCGGCTCGTCGTACTCGACCCGCGCCGGCGCCGGGAGTACCCGCCGTACCCGGGCTGCGCACCGGGCGAGCAGCTGTTCCCCCACGACGTGGCCCGCCGGCCCGAGTCGCTGGCGCGCGGCTGGTTCACCGACGAGGAGGTGAGGCGTTCGCTGGACTTCCTGGCCGCGGGGCAGCAGCCGGACGGTGGCTGGCCGGTGCGACGCCTGGCGTGGGCGCCGGGCAGCTCGCTGGAACGGCGTCCGATCGCCACGCTGGAGGCCCTGCTGACGCTGCGCGCGTACGGGCGCCCGCTGGTCGGCGGTCCCGCGGCGGACGCTACCCGCCCAGGGCCCGCACTCCCGCGGTGACGACCACGGCCGCGCCGACGACCAGCAGGAACGGCGCCCGAAGCAGCAGCGCGAGCCCGGCCGCGGCCAGCCCTGCGGCGCGGGCGTCGAGCGCGAGGCCGTGCGCGGTGCCGAAGGTCTGCTGGGCGGTGAGCGCGGCGAGCAGCGCGACCGGCAGCAGCGCGGCGAGGCGGCGCACCGCCGGCCGTTCCAGGGCCCCGGCCGGCACGAGCAGCCCGGCGAGCTTGACGGCGTAGCAGCCGACGACGGTGAGCGCGATGGCGGTCCAGACGTTCACGAGCGGCGTCCCTTCAGCCAGAGGACGGCGGGGGCGGCGAGCGCGGCGACGAGGACCGGCAGCCCGGCGGGCAGCACGGGGAGCAGGCCCAGTCCGAGGACGACGGCCAGGGCGGCGACGGCCCGCTCGGTGGCGGTCTTCAGCATCGGCGCGAGCAGGGCCAGGAATACGGCCGGTCCGGCGGCGTCCAGTCCCCAGGCGGCGGTGTCGCCCAGGGCTTCTGCGCCGAGGGCGCCGAGCAGGGTGGTCAGGTTCCACAGGACGTACAGGCTCAGCCCGGTCACGGTGAACCCGAGCCGCGCCGACCTGCGGCCCGGCTGGGCCAGTGCCACGGCGGTGGTCTCGTCGATCACCCAGTGGGCGGCGAGCGGCCGCACCGGCCCGGGCAGGGCCAGCAGCTGGGACAGCCGCAGCCCGTAGAAGGCGTTCCGGGTGCCGAGGAAGAAGGCGCCGGCGGCCGCGGTGAACGGGTTCCCGCCCGCGGCCAGCGCCCCGACCAGCGCGAACTGGGAGGCGCCGGTGAACACCAGCAGGCTCAGGACGCAGGCCTGGAGCACGCTGACCCCGGCCCCGGCGGCGGTCACCCCGAACGCGAACCCGGACAGCCCGACGGCCACCCCGACCCCGAGGGCGTCGCGGACGACGGCGCCCCGCGGCCGCTCCGCCACCCCGTCCGGGGTCTCCTGTCCCACCATCTGACGTTCTCGCACGCCGTGACCGTACGCAGGGCGGGCCGCCGGGGTCTTGTACGTTCTTGCGCGCGGCCGTAGCACGGGGGGTGCGGCCTCCCCCGGCCCACGGCCGGCGCCTAACCCCCGGTGCGCTCGCGGCGGTACGCGCCCGGCGGGACGCCCACGATGCGGGTGAAGTGCCGGTTCAGGTGCGGCTGGTCGGTGAAGCCGACGGCGAGGGCCGCCTCGGCCGGCGGGGTCCCCGCGTCGAGCAGCCGGCGGGCCCGCCGTACCCGTGCGTCGGTCAGCCAGGTGTGCGGCGGCATCCCGTACCGCTCCCGGAAGGACCGCAGCAGGGCGAAGGGGCTGGTCCCCAGTTCCGCGGCCAGCTGTTCCAGCGACGGCGGCTCGGCCATCCGCTCCAGGAGCACGGCCCGGGCCTGCGCGGCGTCGACGGCGCCGGCGCTGCGCACCGTACGGGCGGACAGCGGTCCGGCGTGCCGGGTCAGCATCCGCGCCACGGCGCCGCGCAGCAGGGTGTCGGCGGCCAGTGCGTTGCCCTCCTCGGCGGCCCGGTGCACCTCGGTGATGGTGTGCGAGGTCTGTGGGTCGGTGACGGAGTCGGCGGTGAACCCGGGGGTGCCGCGCAGGCGGCCGATGTCCGCGGCCACCTCGGCGATCAGCTCCCGCGAGGGGTACAGGGTGGCGTACGCCCAGCCCTCGGGGACCCCGGCGCGCGCGGTGTGCGGCACCTCGGGGTTGATCAGGACCACGCTGCCGGGTCCGGCGCGCACGGTGCCGCCGGGCAGGCCGACCTCCTCGATGCCGCCGGTGACGGCCGCGATGACGTACCCGTCGTGGGCGTGGCGCGGGAAGGTGTGGCGTACGTAGTGGGCGCGCAGCAGGTCCAGGCCAGGCAGTTCCGCGTACCGCCAGTGCCGCGCCCACTCCCGCTCTTGCCCCATGCCCCCATTCTGCGCCCCCGCCCGGCCGGGGGTTTGCGCAGGTCCGGGCCGTTGTCGGTGCCCGGGTGCAGGATGGGGGCATGGCCGGCTCTGCACTCGAATCGTTCTCCCCCGCGACCCGCTCCTGGTTCACGGGCGCCTTCGTGCGGCCCACGTCCGCGCAGGAGGGGGCCTGGCGGGCCATCCGGGAGGGCTCCGACGTGCTCGTCGTGGCGCCGACCGGCTCCGGCAAGACGCTGGCCGCGTTCCTCGCCGCCCTCGACCAGCTCGCGTCCGTCCCGCCGCCCGCCGAGCCGAAGAAGCGCTGCCGGGTGCTGTACGTGTCCCCGCTGAAGGCCCTCGCGGTCGACGTGGAGCGCAACCTGCGCAGCCCGCTGACCGGGATCCGTCAGGAGTCGGTGCGGCTGGGCCTGCCGGAGCCGGAGATCCGGGTGGGGATCCGCTCCGGGGACACCCCGCCGGCGGAGCGGCGGGCGCTGGCCACCCGCCCGCCGGACATCCTGATCACCACGCCCGAGTCGCTGTTCCTGATGCTGACGTCGGCGACGCGCGAGGCGCTCGCCGGGATCGAGACCGTGATCCTGGACGAGGTGCACGCGGTGGCGGGGACCAAGCGCGGCGCGCACCTGGCCCTGTCCCTGGAGCGGCTGGACGAGCTGCTGCCCCGACCGGCGCGCCGGATCGGCCTGTCGGCGACGGTCCGGCCGGTGGACGAGGTGGCCCGGTACCTCGCACCGCGCGGCAAGGTGGAGATCGTCCAGCCGCCCTCGGCGAAGGAGTTCGACCTGTCGGTGGTCGTCCCGGTCGAGGACATGGGCGAGTTGGGGGGCTCGCCGGCCACGGAGGGCAAGGAGGGCGGGGACAGACCGTCGATCTGGCCGCATGTGGAGGAGCGGATCGCGGATCTGGTCCAGGCCCACCGCTCTACGATCGTTTTCGCCAACTCCCGCCGCCTCGCGGAGCGGCTGTGCAACCGGCTGAACGAGATCGCGTACGAGCGCGCGATGGGCGAGAAGCTGCCCGAGGGTTCGCCCCCGGCGGAGATCATGGCCCAGTCGGGTGCGGCCCACGGCGCCCCGCCGCTGCTGGCCCGGGCGCACCACGGCTCGGTCTCCAAGGAGCAGCGGGCGCTGGTGGAGGAGGACCTGAAGGCGGGCCGGCTGCCGGCCGTGGTCGCCACCTCCAGTCTTGAACTGGGCATCGACATGGGCGCCGTCGACCTGGTGGTGCAGGTGGAGTCGCCGCCGTCGGTGGCGTCGGGGCTCCAGCGGGTGGGCCGGGCGGGGCACCAGGTGGGTGCGGTCTCGACGGGGGTGGTGTTCCCCAAGTACCGCGGGGACCTGGTCCAGGCGGCCGTGGTGACCGAGCGGATGCGCACCGGGTCCATCGAGTCGCTGCGCATCCCGTCGAACCCGCTCGACGTCCTCGCGCAGCAGCTGGTCGCGATGACCGCGATGGACACGTGGCAGCTGGACGAGCTGCTGGCGCTGGTGCGGCGGGCGGCGCCGTTCGCGGCGCTGCCGGAGTCGGCGTTCACCGCGGTCCTGGACATGCTGGCGGGCCGCTACCCGTCCGATGCGTTCGCGGAGCTCAGACCGCGGGTGGTGTGGGACCGGGTGGCGGGGACGGTCACCGGCCGGCCGGGGGCGCAGCGGCTCGCGGTCACCTCGGGCGGCACCATCCCCGACCGCGGGCTGTTCGGCGTGTTCCTCGCGGGCGCGGACCCGAAGAAGGGCGGCGGCCGGGTCGGCGAGCTCGACGAGGAGATGGTGTACGAGTCCCGCGTGGGGGACGTGTTCACGCTGGGCACGACCTCGTGGCGGATCGAGGACATCACCCGTGACCGGGTGCTGGTGTCCCCCGCGCCCGGGGTTCCGGGCCGGCTCCCGTTCTGGAAGGGCGATCAGCTGGGCCGCCCCCTCGAACTGGGCCGTGCGGTCGGCGCTTTCCTGCGCGAGCTCGGTGGCCTGTCCGAGGAGGACGCCCGGCTGCGCCTGGTGGCGGCCGGTCTCGACGCCTGGGCCGCGGAGAACGTGCTGGCGTACCTCGCGGAGCAGCGCGAGGCCTGCGGCCACGTCCCGGACGACCGGACCATCGTGGTCGAGCGGTTCCGGGACGAGCTCGGTGACTGGCGGGTCGTGGTCCACTCCCCGTTCGGCGCCCAGGTGCACGCCCCCTGGGCGCTGGCCCTCGGCGCCCGCCTCGCCGAGAAGTACGGGATGGACGCGCAGGTCATGCACGCGGACGACGGGATCGTGCTGCGGCTGCCCGATGCGGACCTGCTCTCGATGGACCTGCTCGACCACGACCCCGCCGCGGCGCACGCCTTCGAGTTCGACGACGAGCAGGCCCCGCTGGGCGCCGCGGACGTCGCCTTCGAGCACGGGGAGGTCAACCGGATCGTCACGGACCAGGTGGGCGGCTCCGCACTGTTCGCCTCCCGGTTCCGCGAGTGCGCGGCGCGCGCCCTGCTGCTGCCGCGCCGCAGCCCCGGCAAGCGCACCCCGCTCTGGCAGCAGCGCCAGCGGGCCTCCCAACTGCTCCAGGTGGCATCGGAGTTCGGGTCGTTCCCGATCGTCCTGGAAGCCGTACGGGAGTGCCTGCAGGACGTGTTCGACGTGCCGGGCCTGACCGAGCTGATGGGCGACATCGAGGCGCGACGGGTCCGCCTGGTCGAGGTCACCACTCCCGAGCCGTCCCCCTTCGCCCGGTCGCTGCTCTTCGGGTACGTCGCACAGTTCCTGTACGAGGGGGACTCGCCGCTCGCCGAGCGCAGGGCGGCCGCGCTCTCGCTGGACTCCCGCCTGCTGGCGGAGCTGCTCGGCCAGGCGGAGCTGCGCGAACTGCTCGATGCCGAGGTGCTGGAGGAACTGGAGCGGGAGCTCCAGTGGCTGACCGAGGACCGGCGGGCCAAGGACGCCGAGTCGGTCGCCGACCTGCTGCGCCTGCTCGGCCCGCTGACCGGTGCCGAACTGGCCGAGCGGGGCGCCGACCCGGCCTGGCCGCAGGCCCTGGCCGCCTCCCGCAGGGCCATCGCGGTCCGGATCGGCGGCGCGGACCACTGGGCGGCGATCGAGGACGCGGGCCGGCTGCGCGACGCGCTGGGCACGGCGCTCCCCGTCGGAGTCCCCGAGGCGTTCACCGAACCGGTCAGGGACCCCCTCGGCGACCTCCTGGCCCGCTACGCCCGCACCCACGGACCGTTCACCACGGCAGCCGCCGCCGGCCGCTTCGGCCTGGGCACGGCGGTGACGGAGGGCGCCCTGCACCGGCTCGCGGCGGCGGGCCGGGTCGTGCAGGGCGAGTTCCACCCGGCCGGCATCGGCCAGGAGTGGTGCGACGCCACCGTGCTGCGCAGGCTGCGCCGCCGCTCCCTGGCCGCGCTGCGCCAGGAGCTGGAACCGGTCCCGCCGGCCTCCCTGGCCACGTTCCTGCCGCAGTGGCAGCACCTGGGCGGCGCCCTGCGCGGCATCGACGGGCTGGCCAGGGCGATCGAGCAGCTCCAGGGCGCCCCGGTGCCCGCCTCGGCGCTGGAGCGCCTGATCCTCCCCTCGCGGGTGGCGGGCTACTCGCCGACGCTGCTGGACGAGCTCACCACCACCGGGGAGGTGGTCTGGGCGGGCGCCGGGGCCCTGCCGGGCAAGGACGGCTGGGTCTCGCTGTACCTGGCGGACGCGGCCCCGCTGCTGCTGCCGCCGCCGCACCCGCTGGAGTTGACGCCCCTTCACCGGTCGGTCCTCGAGACCCTGTCGGGCGGGTACGGGCTGTTCTTCCGTCAGCTCGCGGAGTCGGTGCGCGCCAAGTGGTCCGAGGCCACCGACCTCGAACTGTCCGAAGCCGTATGGGACCTGGCCTGGTCGGGCCGGCTGACCAACGACACGCTGTCTCCGCTGCGCTCGCTGCTCGGCTCGGGCCGGACCGCGGGGGCCACCGCCCACCGGGCCCGGCGCACCGTCCCCCGTGGGCGGTACGGGATGCTCGGCGCACAGGTGTCCCGCCCGGGCCCGCCGACGGTCTCGGGCCGCTGGTCACTGCTGCCCGTACAGGCGCCCGACCCCACCCAGCGGGCCCATGCGCTGGCCCGGACCCTGCTGGACCGGCACGGCGTGGTCACGCGGGGCGCGGTGGCCGCCGAGGGCGTGGAGGGCGGCTTCAGCGCGGTGTACCGGGTCCTGTCGGCGTTCGAGGACAGCGGGCAGGCCCGGCGCGGCTATGTGGTGGAGGGCCTGGGCGCGGCCCAGTTCGCGATGGACGGCGCGGTGGACCGGCTGCGCTCGGCGGAGCGGACCCCGCCCCCGCTGGCGGCGGTGGTCCTGGCGGCCGCCGACCCGGCGAACGCCTACGGCGCGGCGCTGCCCTGGCCGGAACCCCCGGCCGGGGCCACGCACAAGCCGGGCCGCAAGGCGGGTTCGCTGGTCGTCCTGGTCGACGGTGAGCTCACCCTGTACGTGGAGCGGGGCGGCAAGACGCTGCTGGCGTGGCCCCCGGCGGAGGACCCGCGTCTCGCGGCGGCCACCGCGGCCCTGGTGGCGGCGTCCCGGGCCGGCACGCTCCCGGCGCTCACGGTGGAGCGCATCAACGCGGCCGCGGCGCTGACCTCGCCGCTTGGCCGGGCCCTGGAGGCCGCCGGATTCCACGCCACCCCTCGGGGACTTCGCCTGCGGACCTGAATCCGGCATTCCGGTCCCGACCATTGCACTTACGTCCCGCTTATGTATTGAGCATGTCACGAAGGCCTTCTCGGCTGGCCGACCCGCCCACTTCTCGACTATCAAGATCCACGCAGGCACCGAAAGTGAAGGTGCCACGTCAAAAAATGAACACTCATGGGGGACCAGAAAAGTGAGCACCAACGGTATGCGACGAGCAGCAACGGGCGTCATCGGTCTGGCGGTTGCCGGAACCCTGACGCTGACCGGCTGTAAGAGCGGCAACGAGGAGGCCGCCCCGGCGCAGTCGAGCGCGCCGGCCACCCAGCCGAGCTCCCCGGAGGGCTACGGCTCCTCGCAGCCCTCCGCCCCGGCCAGCCCCGCCGCCGGGGGCAGCGACGCCTCCGGCGGCGCCGCGGGTGGCGCCGCCGGCGCCCAGGCGAAGCCCGGCCAGACCTTCAAGATCGGCGAGACGGCGACCGTGCCGTTCAGCTACGGCAACACCAAGGGCGGCACCCTCGCCCTCACCGTCACCGCCGTCGAGCAGGGCCAGCCGGCCGACCTGGCGCCGCTCAACCTCGGCGACAAGGTGAAGGGGATGATCCCCTACTACGTGCGCTACTCGGTGAAGAACGTCGGCACCGTCGACCTCTCGTTCTCCTCCGTGGGCCACATGAAGGGCCTGCTCCCCGACGGTTCCGAGGCCCAGGGCGTCTCCGTCATCGGCAAGTTCGAGAAGTGCAAGGACGACGCGCTGCCGAAGGGCTTCACCAACGGCCAGACGCAGACCGGCTGCGCCATCGCCCTGGCCCCCTCGGCCCAGACGAAGGTCGTCGGCGCCGAGTACTGGGGCGACCCGTACAACAACCTGAGCAACGGCAAGGGCCTCTTCTGGAAGTAGTCGCCCGGCGGAAGCGCCGGCGGTCACCACCGCCCCTTCCCCTGCCCGGCCGAAGCCCCCGCCGCGCCACCGCGCGGCGGGGGCTTCGCCCATCCCCGGGGCGACAATGGCGCCATGCCCGAAGGAGACAGCATCTGGCGCGCGGCGGCCCGTTTGCACTCGGCCCTGGCCGGACACGAGCTGACCCGCTGCGACCTGCGCGTCCCGCGCTTCGCCACCTCCGACCTGACCGGCCGCACCACCCTGGAGGTCGTCCCGCGCGGCAAACACCTCCTCGCCCGCTTCGAAGGCGGCCTCACCCTCCACACCCACCTCGGCATGGACGGCTCCTGGCGCATCTTCCCCGCGCACGGGGCGTGGCACGGCGGCCCCGAGCACGAGATCCGCGCCGTCCTCGGCACCACCCGGCACACCGCGGTCGGCTACCGCCTCCCCGTCGTCGAACTGCTGCGCACGGCCGACGAGAGCCGCGCCGTCGGCCACCTGGGCCCCGATCTCCTCGGCCCGGACTGGGACGCCGAACGCGCCGCCGCCAACCTCCTCGCCACCCCCGGACGCCCCCTCGGCGAGGCCCTCCTCGACCAGCGCAACCTCGCCGGCATCGGCAACATCTTCAAGAGCGAGCTCTGCTACCTGGCCCAGGTCACCCCCTGGACCCCGGTCGGCGACCTCCCCGACCCCGCCACCACCACCGTCCGCCTGGCCGCAGCCGCCCACCGCCTCCTGCGCGCCAACACCGGCGACCGCGGGACCCGCAACACCACCGGCATCCACCGCCGCGGCCAGGAGCTGTTCGTGTACGGCCGCGCCCGCCGCCCCTGCCTGCGCTGCGGCACCCCCGTCCGCGAGGCCCCCCAGGACGAGCGCCCCACGTACTGGTGCCCCCGCTGCCAATCCGGGCCGACCCCCTAGTTGACGCTCCGTCAGGTCCGGTCGTACGGTCCCGGCATGCCCACACCCAGAGCCCCGTACGACCTCAGCGGCAAGGCCGCCCTGATCACCGGCGCCGCGAGCGGTATAGGCCGGGCCACCGCCGTCCTGCTCGCCGGGGCGGGCGCCGCCGTGCACTGCGCCGACCGCGACGAGCCCGGCCTCGCCGAGACCGCCGGCCTCGTCGCCGAGGCCGGCGGATCCGCCACCGTCCACCCCCTCGACGTCACCGATCGGGCCGCCCTGCGTGCCGCCGTCGCCGCCGCCGGCCCCCTCGACATCACCGCGGCCATCGCCGGGATCATGCACACCAGCAGCGTCCTGGAGACCGCCGACGAGGACCTCGACCGGGTGCTGGAGATCAACTTCAAGGGGGTCCTGCGCACCTGCCAGGAGGCCGCACGGGCCATGATCACGGCCGGCCGCCCCGGATCGATCATCACCATGGCCTCAGGCGCCGTGGACGCCGCCCAGCCCGGCCTGCTCTGCTACAGCGCCGCCAAGGCCGCCGTCGTCCAGCTCACGAAGACCCTCGCCACCGAGGCCGGCCCCCACGGCATCCGCGTCAACGCCGTCGCACCGGGCTGGATCCGCACCCCCATGACCGGCCGGCACGGCCCCGCGGTCCAGGAACAGACCGAGGCCGCGATGGTCCGGATGTCCCCCCTGCGCCGGGTCGGCGAGCCCGAGGACATCGCCCAGGCCGTGCTCTACCTCGCCTCGGACGCCTCGTCCTTCATGACGGGCCAGATCCTCCGTCCGAACGGCGGAGTGTCGATGCCCTGGTGACAGCCGCATCGGCCGCCGGTTCCCCGGCCCCCTCCGCCCCCTCGGGTGCCTGCGCCCCCTCGGGTGCCTGCGCCCCCTCGGTCACCGGGGCGCGCCGGGCCCTGCGTACGGGCCCCTGCGTGCAGTGCACCGGCAGCAGCCCCAATCCCCAGCCGCCCACGGCCACCGCGCCCTCGACCGGCCCGGCATCGCCCGGTACCAGCGCCAGCCGCAGCACCGCCCACCACCACAGCACGCCCAGCACCAGTGCGAACGGCACCGCCGGGGGTATGTGTCGTAACGGCCGCACGGCTGCCTCCCGGGATCAGGGCCGCGATCCGGACGCGTCCCATACTCCCGTAAGCCCCCCGGCCGCGCACCCAGAACGGCCGCCCGAACGGCCGCCCGAACGGCACGGAGCCCCGGCCGGTGCATCACACACCGGCCGGGGCTCCGGCCACGCTCATTTCTTCACAGCACGCGCATCGGGCTCACGCGGCTACGACATTCACCGCTTCCGCAGGCGCCTTGATGGTCACCCGCTCCGGCCCGCCCGCGACCGAAGTCACGGAGACCGAATTGAGCATCGGGCGGACCGGCACCGTCACCGGTTCACTTGCCGCGGCCGACTGCGCCAACTCGGCCAGCGACAGCTCGTCGCTGACCTCGCGCATCAGCTCGGACATCCGTACGTCCAACGCGTCGCAGATCGCGGAGAGCAGCTCGGAGGATGCCTCCTTCTGCCCCCGCTCCACCTCGGAAAGATAGCCGAGAGAAACTCGGGCGGACGAGGAGACTTCGCGCAGAGTACGGCCCTGGCGCTGGCGCTGCCGACGCAGCACGTCACCCAGCAGGCGACGGAGCAGAATCATCGGTGGCTCCCTCCTCTGACCGTGTAGCCGCATCCTTCACGCCCCACCGTACCGCCTCGCGCCGCGGCCGTGCGGGGAGCTATGTCGTGTTCACTCAGGGCTGCAAACATCAAATCCCCCCGTTCTGTTCCGTATCCTGCCCCCGCGCATTCTCGCGCAGTTCGCTCAAGAGCAGTTCGAGCACTGTCCGTGCACTCTCCCTACGGATTTCCGTACGGGAGCCGTTCAACCTCAGCGGGACGGTTTTCCTGCCCGCCGGACCCGCCACGGCGATGAAGACGGTGCCCACCGGCTGCCCGTCCTGAGGGTCCGGACCGGCCACCCCGGTGGTCGCGATCCCCCACGATGCCCCCAGCACGCGCCGGACGCCGGCCGCCATGTCGGCCGCGACCTGGGCGTTCACCGCACCTTCGGCGGCCAGCAGCCCGGCGTCCACCCCCAGGATGCGGTGCTTGAGCTCCGTGGCGTACGCCGTGACCGAACCGCGGAAGGACCGGGAGGCACCGGCGACCCCCGTGATCTCCGCGGCCACCATCCCGCCCGTCAGCGACTCGGCGACGGCGAGGGTCTGGTCACTCTCCGCGAGGAGGCGCAGCGCCTCCGCGACGACGGCGGTGGTGTCCCCGGTCTCCGCGGCGGCCTCCCCGGGGCCCGAAGACGCCACACCGGCCACCGCAGATTCCCCCACCGCGTCCGTCACCTTGCGGCCTGCTCCGCGGCCAGACCCTTGCGCCGGAGCACCACGGCCTGGCGGATGTAATCCAAACCGGTGACCACGGTCAGCACGACGGCGACCGCCATCACCCAGAAGCGCAAGGTCGCCAGCGGCCCGGTCAGCGCGAGCACGTACATGCCCACCGCCGTGCCCTGGGCCAGCGTCTTCATCTTGCCGCCGCGGCTGGCGGGAATCACTCCGTACCTGATGACCCAGAAACGCATGAGCGTGATCCCGAGTTCCCGCCCGAGGATCACCCCGGTCACCCACCAGGGCAGGTCGCCCAGCCAGGAGAGACAGACCAATGCCGACCCCATGATCGCCTTGTCGGCGATGGGGTCGGCGATCTTCCCGAAGTCCGTGACCAGGTTGTACGTACGGGCCAGGTGCCCGTCGAAGATGTCCGTGATCATGGCGACGGCGAACGCCGCCCACGCCAGCGCACGCCACACCGGGTCGTACCCGCCGTCGGCGAGGAGGAGCAACACGAATCCCGGCACCAGGACGAGCCGGATCATCGTCAGGATGTTGGCGATGTTCCACAGGCTGGCCTGATTGACCGCCGCAGCCCCCAGCTTCGCGCCGGGCGCGGGCCGACGGCCGGTCCCGCCCGCCGCAGATGCCGGGACTCCGGTCATCCGGCCGCCTCCTCGTCGAGGTGCAGGGGCTCGGCCACCAGGTCCACGCCCAGCGTGCCGACCACCTTCGCCGTCACCATGCGGCCGGGCACCAGCCCCGTGCTGTCCGTGAAGACGACCTGGCCGTCCGTCTCGGGGGCCTGGTGCGCGGCGCGCCCGTAGGCGCCGACCTCGTCGTCATCGGCCCCGCCGACCTCCTCCACGGACTCCACGAGCACCTCCAGGGTCTCCCCGATCCGCTCCTCCGCGCGCTGCGAGGTGAGCTCCTCGGCGAGCCGCTGCATGTGCGCCAGCCGCTCGGCGATCGTGTCCTCGTCCAGCTTGTTCTCGTACGTGACGGCCTCGGTGCCGTCCTCGTCGGAGTAGCCGAAGACGCCGATCGCGTCGAGCCGGGCGTGGGTGAGGAAGCGCTCCAGCTCCTTGAAGTCCGACTCCTTCTCGCCGGGGAAACCGACGATGAAGTTGGACCGGACGCCGGCCTGCGGCGCCTTCGTGCGGATGGTGTCCAGCAGCTCCAGGAACCGGTCGGTGTCGCCGAAGCGGCGCATGGCGCGCAGCACGTCGGGGGCCGAGTGCTGGAAGGACAGGTCGAAGTACGGAACGACCTTGGGGGTCGAGGTCAGCACGTCGATCAGGCCGGGCCGCATCTCGGCGGGCTGGAGGTAGCTGACGCGGACGCGCTCGATGCCGTCCACCTCGGCCAGCTCGGGCAGCAGGGTCTCCAGCAGGCGGATGTCGCCGAGGTCCTTGCCGTACGAGGTGTTGTTCTCGGAGACCAGCATGATCTCCTTGACGCCCTGCTCGGCGAGCCAGCGCGTCTCGCCCAGCACGTCACTGGGGCGGCGGGAGATGAACGAGCCGCGGAAGGACGGGATGGCGCAGAACGAGCAGCGGCGGTCGCAGCCGGAGGCGAGCTTGACCGAGGCGACCGGGCTCTTGTCCAGGCGGCGGCGCAGCGGGGCCCGCGGCCCGGAGGCGGGCGCCACCCCCTCGGGGAGGTCCGCGGGGGCGGCCTCGGGCTCCTGGGCGTGGCCGGGCAGGGCCACCTCGGCGTCCTGGCGGGCCGCGGGGCTGATCGGCAGCAGCTTGCGCCGGTCGCGCGGGGTGTGGGAGGCGTGGATGCCGCCGTTGAGGATGGTCTGGAGGCGGTCGGAGATGTCGGCGTAGTCGTCGAAGCCGAGCACGCCGTCGGCCTCGGGGAGCGCTTCGGCGAGTTCCTTGCCGTAGCGCTCGGCCATACAGCCGACGGCGACGACGGCCTGGGTCTTGCCGTGATCCTTGAGATCGTTGGCTTCCAGGAGGGCGTCTACGGAGTCCTTTTTGGCGGCTTCGACGAAGCCACAGGTGTTGACGACGGCAACGTCCGCATCGGCGGCGTCCTCGACGAGCTCCCAGCCATCCGCCGCCAAGCGGCCTGCGAGCTCCTCCGAGTCCACCTCGTTACGGGCGCAGCCAAGAGTGACAAGGGCGACGGTACGGCGTTCGGGCATGGACTCAAGACTACTTTGTCCAAACGCCGACCCCCGCCCCAAGTCCCGGTAAACCAAGATCCCCGGGGTGCGGCGCAGCACCCCGGGGACCCGGAATCAAGCATTCAGCGCGCTGTCAGCCCGCCTGGGCCGGTCCCTGGCGGGGATCGTCCTTGGTGTATGTGAGGCGTTCCACCTGACCCGGCTGGAATTCGTCCTTGATCTCCTTGCCGTTCACGAAGAGCTTCACGACCCCGGCGTCACCCAGGACGAGGTCGATGGATTCCTTGTCCGTGAAGGTCTTGGACTGGCCGGGGGTCAGCGTCCCGTCGAACAGCAGCCTGCCGCTGTGGTCTTTCGCGGAGACCCAGCTCTCGCCGTCGTTGGCCGTCAGGACGACCGTGACGAGGTCCTTGGGCGCGGCGGCGATCGCACTGTCCGAGGGCTCCGGCGTGGGCGCCTTCGGGGTCTGCGGGGCCTGCGGCGGCTGGGCGGCCGGCTTCCCGGCCGACTGCTTGGGCGCGGCCTGCGGGGCGGAACCCTCCGCCACCGGCCGCTTGTCCTTCGCGTCGCCGCCGCCGAACGCGGTGAAGCCCACGAAGCCGATCACGGCGACGATGGCGGCCACCATGGCCGCGGTCCAGTTGGGCCGCTGCCGCTCGGGGCGGATCCGTTCCGCTTCGAACATGGGAGCGGCGGGTGTGGGCGCCGGCCGGCCGCCGTGGGCCGCGTCGTACGCGTCGACCAGGGGTTCCGGATCGATGTGCACGGCGCGGGCGAGCGTACGGATGTGACCGCGGGCGTAGACGTCGCCGCCGCACCGCGTGAAGTCGTCGGTTTCGATCGCGTGCACGATCGGGATGCGCACGCGGGTGGTGGAGCTGACCTCGTCGACGGTGAGCCCGGCGGCGATCCGGGCCGTCTTCAGGGCCGTCCCGATGGACGGTCCTTCGACGGGGGGTTCGATGATGCGGTCCTCGGACCGGTCGTCGGTCGAAGGCCGCTCGTCTTCGGGAGAGTTGGACTTGCCGATGGACACGAGGGCGCCTTTCGAGCGTGTAGCCACCTGCTGGATTCCCAGTCTAGGGGGGTGACGAAAGGGTGGAGCAACCGGAGGGTGGACTTCCTACGCCATCCGAATGGCGAGCGGTCGTCCGGGGCGGTGCAGCGGCCCGGCGCAGCACGCGGGGCCGTCCTCTCCCTCAACTAGACGCGGGCCCGGGGGAAACGGTTGCCCGCCCGATGACCACCGATCCGGGCATCTGCGGGCCCCGCGCGGGCCAACCGTTCCGCTACGGAACGTCCTCTCCTCGGATGACGGCGAGGACCCCGTCCAGCTCGTCCGCCTTCACCAGGACGTCGCGCGCCTTCGAACCCTCGCTCGGGCCGACGACCCCCCGCGACTCCATGAGGTCCATGAGCCGCCCGGCCTTGGCGAATCCCACCCTGAGCTTGCGCTGGAGCATCGAGGTCGACCCGAACTGGGTGGAGACCACCAGTTCGGCGGCCTGGCACAGCAGGTCCAGGTCGTCGCCGATCTCCTCGTCGATCTCCTTCTTCTGCTTCTGCCCGACGGTGACGTCGTCCCGGAAGACGGGCGCCATCTGGTCCTTGCAGTGCTGCACGATGCCGGCGATCTCGTCCTCGGTGACGAACGCGCCCTGGAGGCGGACCGGCTTGTTGGCCCCCATCGGCAGGAACAGCCCGTCGCCCTTGCCGATCAGCTTCTCGGCGCCCGGCTGGTCGAGGATGACCCGGCTGTCGGCGAGCGAGGAGGTGGCGAACGCCAGCCGCGAGGGCACGTTCGCCTTGATCAGGCCGGTGACGACGTCCACGGAGGGCCGCTGGGTGGCGAGCACCAGGTGGATGCCGGCCGCACGGGCCAGCTGGGTGATCCGGACGATCGAGTCCTCGACGTCGCGCGGGGCCACCATCATCAGGTCGGCGAGCTCGTCGACGATCACCAGCAGGTACGGGTACGGGCTGAGCTCCCGCTCGCTGCCCGGCGGCAGTTTGATCTTGCCGTCCCGGATGGCCCGGTTGAAGTCGTCGATGTGCCGGTAGCCGAAGGCGGCCAGGTCGTCGTAGCGCAGGTCCATCTCGCGCACGACCCACTGGAGGGCCTCGGCGGCCCGCTTGGGGTTGGTGATGATCGGCGTGATCAGGTGCGGGATGCCCTCGTACGCCGTCAGCTCCACCCGCTTGGGGTCGACGAGCACCATCCGGACGTCCTCCGGGGTGGCCCGGACCATGATCGAGGTGATCAGGCAGTTGATGCAGGAGGACTTTCCGGAACCGGTGGCGCCGGCGACGAGCACGTGCGGCATCTTCGCGAGGTTGGCCATGACGTAGCCCCCCTCGACGTCCTTGCCGAGTGCGACCAGCATCGGGTGGTCGTCCTCGGCCGCGTCCGCCAGCCGGAGCACGTCGCCCAGGTTGACCATCTCGCGGTCGGTGTTCGGGATCTCGATGCCGACCGCCGACTTGCCCGGGATCGGGCTGATGATCCGGACGTCCGGCGAGGCCACGGCGTACGCGATGTTCTTGGTCAGTGCGGTGATCCGCTCGACCTTGACCGCAGCGCCCAGCGTGACCTCGTACCGGGTGACCGTCGGGCCCCGGGTGAAGCCGGTGACGTCCGCGTCGACCTTGAACTCGGTGAACACGTTGCGCAGCGACGCGACGACCGCGTCGTTGGCGGCGCTGCGGGTCTTGCCGGGCCCGCCCTTCTCCAGCAGGTCGAGCGAGGGCAGGGCGTACGTGATGTCCCCGCGCAGCTGGAGCTGCTCGGCGCGGGGCGGCAGCGGCTGGGCCGCCGGAGGCGCCTTGGTGAGGTCCGGCACCGACAGGGTCCCGGAAGCCGCGGCGGTGGTGTCGTTCGGCGGCTCGGTCCGCTCCGGCCCGGGGGCCTCGGGCTGCTCCGCCCGCGCGGGCGGCACCGCGGCGGTGACCTCCACGCCGTCGGACTTCGGGGAGATGCCGTGCGTGAGGTCGGCGACCACCGGGGAGGGCGGCATCCCGCCCAGCACCACACCGTCCAGCGCGGCGGCGGCCGCCGCGGCCACGTCGACGGCGTCCATCTCCCGGTCGAGGGCCGGCCGGGCCGCGGTCCGGCGCGGGCGCCGCCGCCGGGCGAGCGCCTGCTCCTCGGCGGCGTCGGCGGCATCCGCGTCCGCCGGACCGCCCGGACCGCCGTGCCCGGCGGCACCCGATCGGGCCCGCCACTGCTCGGGGTCGTGCCGCCCGGCGGCTTCCTCCACGAACCCCTCGTCGTACGCGTTCGGGGCGATGATCCCGAGCCGGATACCGAGCCGCCGCAGCCGCTGCGGGATCGCGTTGACCGGGGTCGCGGTGACCACGAGCAGCCCGAACACCGTGAGCAGCACCAGCATCGGCACGGCCAGCGGCGCACCCATGGTGAAGATCAGCGGCTTGGAGGCGGCCCAGCCGATCAGCCCGCCCGCGTTCTGCATGGCGGTGGTGCCCTCGTCGCGGCCGGGCGCCCCGCAGGCGATGTGCACGAGGCCGAGCACCCCGACGGCGAGCGCGGAAAGCCCGACGCCGATCCGGCCGTTGGCGTCGGGCTGCTCGGGATGGCGGATGAAACGTACCGCCATGACGCCGAGCAGGATCGGGACGAGCAGATCAAGTCGCCCGAAGGCACCGGTGACGAGCATCGTGACCAGATCTCCGACGGGACCGCTCAGGTTCGACCAGGTACCGGCGGCGACGATCAGCGCAAGGGCGAGGAGCAGCAGTGCGACGCCGTCCTTGCGGTGGGCGGGGTCGAGGTTCCTGGCTCCCTGGCCGATCCCGCGGAAGACCGCGCCGACCGCGTGCGCGCAGCCCAGCCACACGGCGCGCACCAGCCGCAGCACGCCCCCGGTCGGGGACGGTGCGGGCTTCGGCGCAGCCTTCTTGGCGGGGCGACGCCGGGGCGCAGCGGCCTTCTTGGCGGCGGGCTTGCGGGCGGGGGCCGCCTTCTTCGCCGGCGCCGTCGTCCGGCCGGTGCGGCCCTTCGCGGTGCCCGCCGTGCTCTGGGAACCCTTGCCGGACGTACGTGAGGCCATGGGGCCGAGGTTACCGGTGCGCGCGCCGGTGGACACGCGTGCCCACCCCTTCACCCGTTCGTGTCGCGTACCGCATCAGCGCTTTGACGGTCCGCCAGGCCCGGACGGCCCGCCGGGCGGCCCCGAACCCCCGTACACCGCCGTGCGCGGCGATCAGCCCTGCGCGGGCAGTACCGGCGCTCCCCCGCCGGTCCCGGGCTCCAGCGCGTCGAGCGCCCGCCGCAGCCCGGTGAGCTTGCGCTCCAGGTGGGCCGCGGTCGCCACGACCGCCGCGTCGGCAGACTCCTCGCCGAGCTGCTTGGTCAGCGCCTCGGCCTGCTCCTCGACCGCCGCGAGCCGCGCGGAGAGCTCGGCCAGCAGCCCGGCCGTGTCCTTGCTGCCCTCACCGTTGGAGCCGCCGCCCTCCAGCTGGAGCCGCAGCAGCGCCGCCTGCTCCCGCAACTGGCAGTTCTTCGTGTACAGCTCCACGAACACCGAGACCTTGGCCCGCAGCACCCACGGGTCGAAGGGCTTGGAGATGTAGTCCACCGCGCCGGCGGCATAGCCGCGGAACGTGTGGTGCGGACCGTGGTTGATCGCGGTGAGGAAGATGATCGGGATGTCCCGGGTCCGCTCGCGCCGCTTGATGTGCGCGGCGGTCTCGAATCCATCCATTCCGGGCATCTGCACATCCAGCAGGATGACCGCGAAATCGTCCGTCAGCAGCGCCTTGAGCGCTTCCTCCCCCGACGACGCCCGGACCAGTGTCTGATCGAGCGCGGAGAGGATGGCCTCCAGCGCCAGCAGATTCTCCGGCCGGTCGTCGACCAGGAGGATCTTGGCTTTCTGCACCATGCCCTGTCCTCCTCGCCCCGGCGTGGGGCCTCCCCGGCTCCTGGCACCGGCCTGTACGCCGGGCCCCGCCCCAGAAGAGGACGGCATCCTTGCGCCGTCCGTCCTTGTGCCGGTCATCGTAGCCCCAGTCCCGAGATCGCCACACCCTGTCACCAAGATGTCACTGTGCACGAAGCAGAAACGGTGTGGGGGAGCAGAAGGTTCCCCGCTTCCCGCCCTTCCACACCGCTTTCGCCACAGTCAGTCAGCAATTGGTATCAGAGCGCTCGCCCGCCGGTCACTTGCCCCGCATCCACTGTTCCATGACCGACAGCAGGTAGTCCGGGTCGACCGGCTTGGTGACGTAGTCGGACGCTCCGGAATCGATCGCCTTCTCCCGGTCGCCCTTCATCGCCTTGGCCGTCAGCGCGATGATCGGCAGGCCGGCGAACTGCGGCATCCGCCGGATCGCCGACGTCGTCGCGTACCCGTCCATCTCGGGCATCATGATGTCCATCAGCACGACGGTCACATCATCGTGCTGCTCCAGGACCTCGATGCCCTCCCGGCCGTTCTCCGCGTACAGCACCGCCAGCCCGTGCTGCTCCAGCACGCTCGTCAGCGCGAACACGTTGCGGACGTCGTCGTCCACGATGAGCACCTTCTCACCGTGGAAGTCGTACGTCCGGGGCACCACCGGAAGTTCCTGCTCCGGGTTGGCCCAACCGTCCTCCGGTCCCTGCACGTTGGGCTGCCCCGGCACCGCCGTACGCGGCTCCAGGTCGCTCAGCGCCTTGCGCCGCCGCCGGAACAGCGCAGCGCCGCCCTGCCCCTGACCGGCCGGTTCACCCGCCGGCAGCCCGGGCCGCACGTGGTGCGGCTGCGCCTGCGGCACGGGGGCGGGCGCCGCCGGAGCCGCCGGCAGCGCGGGCCGCGCCGCGTCCGCCTGCCTGCGGTACACCTCTGCGCGCGCACCCCCCGGCGTGGGCGGCGCGTACCCCTGCGGCGGCAACTCGCTCGGGTGCAGCGGCAGGTACAGCGTGAACGTGGACCCGCGGCCGGGCTCGCTCGCCGCATGGATCTCACCGCCCAGCAGCCGGGCGATCTCCCGGCTGATGGACAGTCCGAGTCCGGTGCCCCCGTACTTCCTGCTGGTCGTCCCGTCGGCCTGCTTGAACGCCTCGAAGATCACCAGCATCTTGCTCGCCGCGATCCCGATCCCGGTGTCCGTCACGGAGAAGGCGATCAGGTCCGCGTCCGCCTCCCGCAGCGAACCGGCCTCCAGCAGCTGCTCCCGGATCGCCGTCGGCACGTCCGAACCGGCCGGCCGGATCACCAGCTCCACCGCCCCGCTGTCGGTGAACTTCACCGCGTTCGACAGCAGGTTGCGCAGCACCTGGAGCAGCCGCTGCTCGTCCGTGTGCAGCGTCGCCGGAAGCTCCGGGGACACCCGCACCGAGAAGTCCAGCCCCTTCTCCGCCGTCAGCGGCCGGAAGGTCGCCTCCACGTAGTCCACCAGCTGCACGAGCGCGATCCGGGTCGGCGAGACGTCCATCTTCCCGGCCTCGACCTTCGACAGGTCCAGGATGTCGTTGATCAGCTGGAGCAGGTCCGAACCCGCCCCGTGGATGGTCTCCGCGAACTCCACCTGCTTCGGGGACAAGTTCTCGTCCGCGTTGTCGGCGAGCAGCTTGGCCAGGATCAGCAGCGAGTTCAGCGGCGTGCGCAGCTCGTGCGACATGTTCGCCAGGAACTCGGACTTGTAGCGCATCGAGACCGCGAGCTGCTCGGCACGCTCCTCCAGGACCTGCCGGGCCTCCTCGATCTCGGTGTTCTTCACCTCGATGTCCCGGTTCTGCTGGGCCAGCAGCTCCGCCTTCTCCTCCAGCTCGGCGTTGGCGGCCTGGAGCGCCTTCTGCCGGTTCTCCAGCTCGTCGGAGCGTTCGCGCAGCTGCTCGGTCATCTCCTGCGACTGCTTGAGCAGCATCTCCGTCTTGGAGTTGACGCTGATCGTGTTGACGCTCGTACCGATCATCTCGGCGATCTGGCTCAGGAAGTCCTTCTGGATCTGCGTGAAGGGCTGGAAGGACGCCAGCTCGATGACGCCGAGCACCTTCCCCTCGAACAGCACCGGCAGCACGATCACGTGCGCCGGCGGTGCCTCCCCGAGCCCCGAGGAGATCTTCAGGTAACCGGGCGGGGTGTTCTCGACGAGGATCGTCCGCTTCTCCTCGGCGACGGTCCCGATCAGCCCCTCCCCCGGCCGGAAGGACAAGGGCATCTGACCGCCCGCGTACGCGTAACTCCCGCGCATCCGCAGCTCGTACGAGCCGTCCGGGCCGCCCTCCGCCCCGATCTCGGTGCTCCCGCCGGTGGGCAGGACGAGGAAGAACGCGCCGTGCTGCGCCGAGACCACCGGGGTCAGCTCGCTCATGATGAGCGAGGCCACGTCGTCCAGTTCGCGGCGGCCCTGCATCAGGGCGGAGATCCGGGCGAGGTTGCCCTTCAGCCAGTCCTGCTCCTTGTTGGCCAAGGTGGTGTCGCGCAGGTTGGCGATCATCGTGTTGATGTTGTCCTGGAGGACCTGGATCTCGCCCGAGGCATCCACGTCGATCTTCAGGTTGAGGTCGCCGCGGGTCACCGCGGTGGCCACGGCCGCGATCGCGCGCACCTGCCGGGTGAGGTTGCCGGCCATCTCGTTCACGGACTCCGTGAGGTCGCGCCAGGTGCCGTCCACGTCCCGCACCCGCGCCTGACCGCCCAGGATGCCCTCGGTGCCCACCTCGCGAGCCACCCGGGTCACCTGGTCGGCGAACGAGGACAGCTGGTCGACCATCGTGTTGATCGTGGTCTTGAGCTCCAGGATCTCGCCGCGCGCATCGATGTCGATCTTCTTGGTCATGTCGCCCTTGGCAATGGCGGTCGTGACCATGGCGATCTGCCGCACCTGACCGGTGAGGTTGGAGGCCATGAAGTTCACCGAGTCGGTGAGGTCCTTCCACGTCCCGGACACACCCGGCACGTGCGCCTGGCCTCCGAGCCGGCCCTCCGTACCCACCTCGCGGGCCACGCGCGTGACCTCGTCCGCGAACGAGGACAGGGTCTTCACCATCGTGTTGACCGTGTCGGCGAGCTGCGCGACCTCGCCGCGCGCCTCCACCGTGACCTTCTTCGTCAGATCACCGTTGGCGACCGCCGCCGAGACCTGCGAGATGTTGCGCACCTGCGACGTCAGGTTGTTGGCCATCAGGTTGACGTTGTCGGTGAGGTCCTTCCAGATGCCCGTCACCCCGCGCACCCGGGCCTGGCCGCCGAGGATGCCCTCGGAACCCACCTCACGGGCGACCCGCGTCACCTGCTCCGCGAACGAGGACAGCTGGTCGACCATCGTGTTGACGGTCGTGACGAGTTCGAGGATCTCGCCCTTGGCGTCCACGGTGATCTTCTTGGAGAGATCGCCCATCGCGACCGCCGTCGTCACCTCGGCGATGTTGCGCACCTGCGAGGTCAGGTTGTTCGCCATGAAGTTGACGGACTGCGTGAGGTCCTTCCAGGTGCCCGAGACGCCCTTCACCTCGGCCTGACCGCCCAGGATGCCCTCGGTGCCCACCTCACGGGCCACCCGGGTCACCTGCTCCGCGAAGTTCGAGAGCTGGTCCACCATCGTGTTGAGGGTGTTCTTCAGCTCCAGGATCTCGCCGCGCGCATCCACGTCGATCTTCTGCGACAGGTCACCGCGGGCCACCGCCGTCGCCACCTGCGCGATGTTGCGCACCTGCGAGGTCAGGTTCCCGGCCATGCCGTTCACCGAGTCCGTGAGGTCGCGCCACACGCCGGCCACGCCGGGCACCTGCGCCTGACCGCCCAGGCGGCCCTCCGTGCCCACGTCCCGGGCCACCCGGGTCACCTGCTCCGCGAAGGCCGAGAGCTGGTCCACCATCGTGTTGATGGTGTTCTTCAGCTCCAGGATCTCGCCGCGCGCATCCACGTCGATCTTCTGGGAGAGGTCGCCGCGGGCCACCGCCGTGGTCACCTGGGCGATCTGCCGCACCTGGGAGGTCAGGTTGCCGGCCATGAAGTTGACGGAGTCGGTGAGCTCCTTCCACGTCCCCGACACCCCCTCCACGCGCGCCTGGCCGCCGAGGCGGCCCTCCGTGCCCACGTCCCGCGCCATCCGCGTGACCTGGTCGGCGAAGCTCGACAGCTGGTCCACCATCGTGTTCACGGTGTTCTTCAGCTGGAGCATCTCGCCCGAGACGTCCACGGTGACCTTCTGCGACAGATCGCCGTTGGCCACCGCCGTCGTCACCTGCGCGATGTTGCGCACCTGGCCGGTGAGGTTGCGGAAGGCCGTGTTCACCGAATCGGTGAGGTCCTTCCACGTCCCCGCCGCACCCGGCACCTGCGCCTGACCGCCCAGCTCACCCTCGACGCCGACCTCACGGGCCACACGCGTCACTTCCGCGCCGAAGGACTGGAGCTGGTCCACCATCGTGTTGACGGTGTTCTTCAGCTCCAGCATCTCGCCGGCCACGTCCACGGTGACCTTCTGCGACAGGTCGCCGTTGGCCACCGCCGTCGTCACCTGCGCGATGTCCCGCACCTGCGTGGTGAGGTTGCGGAAGACCGTGTTCACCGAATCGGTGAGGTCCTTCCACGTCCCCGCCGCACCCGGCACCTGCGCCTGACCGCCCAGCAGACCCTTCGCCCCGACCTCGCTGGCCACCCTGGTGACCTCGTCCGCGAAGGTGCGCAGCGTCTCCGTCATCTGATTGATCGTTTCGGCCAGCTGCGCCACCTCTCCGCGCGCGCTGACCCGTACCTTCTGCGACAGATCGCCATTGGCGACGGCCGTCGTGACCTGCGCGATCCCCCGCACCTGGGCCGTCAGGTTGCCCGCCATCGTGTTGACGGAGTCGGTCAGGTCCTTCCACACGCCGGCGACGCCGGGCACCTTCGCCTGACCGCCCAGCTCACCCTCCGTGCCCACCTCGCGGGCCACGCGGGTCACCTCGGAGGAGAACGACGACAGCTGGTCCACCATCGTGTTCACGGTGTTCTTCAGCTGGAGCATCTCGCCGGCCACGTGCACCGTGACCTTGCGTGACAGATCACCCTTCGCCACCGCCGTCGTGACGAGGGCGATGTCACGCACCTGGGCGGTGAGCCGGTACGCCATCGTGTTGACGGAGTCGGTCAGATCCTTCCAGGAGCCCGACATTCCGCGCACTTGCGCCTGACCGCCGAGCTTGCCCTCGGTACCGACCTCCAGCGCCACGCGCGTCACCTCGTCGGTGAACGCGGACAGCTGGTCGACCAGGTTGTTGACCGTGCGCCCGACCTTCAGGAACTCGCCCCGCAGCGGGTGCCCGACCCCGTCCGGGCTCTGCGTCCGCAGGTCCATCCGCTGGTCCAGATCGCCCTCGGCGACCGCCGACAGCACCCGGCCCACTTCGGACACCGGCCGCGCGAGATCGTCCACCAGCTGGTTCGAGGCGTCGATCGCGGCCGCCCAGGAGCCCTCGCAGGCACCTGTTTCAAGCCGTTCGCTCAGCTTCCCCTCGCGGCCCACCATCCGCCGCACCCGGGAGAGCTCTCCGGTCAGATGGAGGTTCCGGTCGGCGACCTCGTTGTAGACGGCGGCGATCTCCGCCATCACGCCCTCGCCGGACACCGTCAGCCGCTTGCGGAAATTCCCGTCCCGCATCGACACCAGGGCCGTGAGCAGCCGGTTCAGGGCGGCGGTGTCGACTTCCGTCGTGCCGTTCCGGCGGGACCTCCCGCCCTTCGGGCGCGTTCCCGTACGCCGCACCGCTGCGCCAGACTCCACCGTGTCCCTCCCGAAAGGGTCGACCGCTGTTCCACCGACACCCGGCGAGTCGCACGCCCGGTTGTTCCATCCTGCCCAGTGTTTCACCCTGGCCGAACCCGGCCATAACACTTCGGCACCATCGCACACCGGCCGCACCCTGCGGGTGGAATCCCGGACGACCGCACCATGCCGCCCGCGAAGGTAAGTAACCTGGCACCCGATGTCCAACCGCGTCGAAGGAGATTCGTGATCACGGCTCGGGCGGCTGCCAGCTTCGACCCCCTCGGGCGCTCGGTCGCCGCGGCCCGCGCGTTCGTCCGCGACACCCTCCAGGGATGGGGCTTCGCGGACATCGTCGACGACGCCGTGGTCCTCACCAGCGAGCTCGTCACCAACGCCGTGGTCCACGCCGGCACCAGGGCCGAGGTCCTGTGCCTGCGCTCCGGCGACGGGGTCCGGGTCGAGATCGCCGACCGGTACCCCGAACGCGAGCTGCCGCTCCAGCACCCCGGCGAGCGCCCGTACGCCGACCCCGACCGGGAGAACGGCCGCGGGCTGATGCTCTGCGCCGCCCTCGCCACCCGCTGGGGAGTCGAGTACACCGCCACCCACAAACACGTGTGGTTCCGGCTCGACCTCCCGGACCGGCCGGTCGGTACCCGCTCCGCCGGACCCGTCGTCCCCGACCGCCTGCTTCCCCTCGCCGACAGCCGCGTCCGCGTCGCCGTCCTGCAGATCGACGCCTCCGACGCCGTCTCCGCGTGGAACGAGGACGCCGAGCACGTCTTCGGCTACTCCGCCGACAAGGTCGTCGGCCGCCCGCTCGCCGAACTCGCCGCCTGGCCCCAGACCCCCGGCACCGGCACCGGCATCGCCGAGGCGCTGCGCCTGTCGCGCTGGGAGGGCAGCTACGGCATCCGCGGAGCCGACGGCCGCGTGATCCCCGTTTACGCCTCGCACCTGCGGGTACGCGATGCCCACGGAGAGCCCTCCACCGTCTGCCTGCTGGTCCACGACGACGAGCGGGCCCTGCTCCAGACCCCCGTACGGGTCGCCTCCGCCGACAGCCTCCAGCTCACCGAGCCCCGCCCCGTGGACCCCTTCGAGGTCTTCATCGGCTCCCCCGCCCCCGACGACCTCGACGGACTCCTCCAGCGCACCGTCGAACGCGCCCGCGACATGCTCGACGCCGACTCCGCGTTCCTGCTGCTGGCCACCGACGACGAGACCGAGCTCGAAGTACGCGCCACCACCGGGCTCCCCTCCACCCGCCAGCGCTTCGCCCGCGTCCCCGTCGAGGCCGGCACCAACCGGTACGGCTCCGCCCGCATGCCCGCCGTCCACGACGACCTCGCCGCCGTCCCCGGAGCCGTCCCGCTCCTGGAGGCCACCGGCATGCGTTCGGTGATCACCGTTCCGCTCAAGGTCGAAGGCCGGCTCACCGGCTCGCTCGGCGTCGCCGCCGAGAATCCGGGGCGCTATTCCAACGCCGAGGCCCTGCGTCTGCAGTTCGCCGCCGACCGCATCGCCCTCGCCGTCGAGTCCGCCCGCCTCGGCGAGCTGGAACGGCTGCGCCGCGGCTCACTGTCCTTCCTCGTCGAGGCCTCCGACCTGCTCGCGGGCACCCTCGACCGGGACCAGACCCTGGCCCTCATGGCCCAGATGACCGTCCCGACGCTGGCCACCTGGTGCGCCGTCTACACCATCGCCGACCAGTCATCCGACCCCTACCTCTCGTACGTCCTGCACGAGGACGAGGAACGCATCGACGGCCTCAAGGCCCTGCTGTCCCGCGTCAGCCCGCCCGAACCGGTCCGCGAGGCCGGCGCCCGCCCCTGGCCCGAGACGGCGCTCGCGGTCGGCGGGGAGACCGTCGTCCTGCCGCTCCTGGCCCGCAACCGCGTGATCGGCATGCTGACGCTCGGAAAGCCGTCCGAGGAGCACTTCCGCCAGGAGATCCTCGAACTCGCCGAGGACCTCTCCCGCCGGGCCGCCCTCGCCCTGGACAACGCCCGCCTCTACTCCGAGCGCACCGCCATCAGCCGCTCCCTGCAGCGCAGCCTGCTCCCGCCCGGCTCGCCCGCGATCCCCGGCATGGAGGTCGAGGTCATCTACCGCGCGGCCGGCGAGGGCAACGAGGTGGGCGGCGACTTCTACGACGTCTTCCCGATCCGTGACGGCGCGTACGGCTTCGCCATCGGCGACGTCTGCGGTACGGGCCCGGAGGCCGCCGCCGTCACGGGTCTCGCCCGGCACGCCCTGCGCCTCCTGGCCCGCGAGGGCCTCGGCGGCCCCGCGGTCCTGGAACGGCTCAACGCGGCCATCCTCGACGAGGGCGCCCGCAGCCGCTTCCTCACCCTCCTGTACGGCGAGCTGCACCCGCAGCCCGACGGCGGCGCCCTGATGAAGGTCGTGTGCGCCGGGCATCCGCTGCCGCTCCGCCTGCGCCCGGACGGCCAGGTCACCCCGGCCGCTGACCCGCAGCCACTGCTGGGCGTGATCGACGACCTCGACCTCTACGAGCAGACCCTCACGCTGGACCCCGGTGACGTGCTCCTCTGTGTCACGGACGGCGTCACGGAGCGCCGTGAGGGCACCCGCATGCTCGGCGACGACGGTCTCGCGGACGTCCTCACCACCTGCACGGGCCTGACCGCAGGCGCGGTCGCCGCCCGCGTCCTGCGCGCGGTGGAACGCTTCGCGGCGGAACCCGCCTCGGACGACATGGCGATCCTCGCTTTCCGCGTTCCGCAGCCGCGCGAGGGCGAGTAGCCGGGCCGCGGTCGGGGCTCACGCCGGTGGCCTGGACCTGATGTCGCGGGTGGCGGAACGCAGGGCGAACGCCATCACCACTTCGAAGACGCCGAGCAGGACGAGCCACAGCCCCAGCAGCCGGGTGAGGGCGACCGCGGAGTCGACCGGGAAGCAGAGCACGACGATGCCGGCGACGGTACCGAGGACGCCCAGGCCGAAGAGCAGGCCCCGGTGGACGAGCCCTCGGTCGGCGATGGCGACGTACGCCGTGAGCACTCCGGTCAGCAGCCAGAACACTCCGAGGATCAGGGACAGTGCCCCGATCGTCTGCAGGGGATGCCGCAGTACGAGGACGCCGGCCAGGAACGCCAGCAGGGCGACCAGGACGCTCGCGAGTCTGCTGCCGCCGTCGTTGCCGTGAGAGAAGGCCGTGACGAATCGGAAGACTCCTGCGACGAGGAGTTGCAGACCGATGATGACGGCCAGGATGTGCAGCGTCTCATCGGGCCATACGAGTACCAGAATGCCGGGGATCAGGGTCGCGAGGGCGAAGCCGAGCGCCCAGCGCCACGAGGCTCCGACCTGCTTGAGGGTGTCTTCCGGGTCGCTCTGCGTGTGGTGCGGTACCGCCGCGTCGGGGGGTAGGGACATCGCGCCTCCCAGGCCGGCCGGACGGGCCCAAGGGGCACGTCGAACCCGCCGGTCGTACCTTTCTTACCCTTCCAGCCCACTTTAGCCAGGGGTGGTGAGGTCCGCCAACGCAAAAAGGCCCCCGCCAGATGGCGGGGGCCTTTTCGATGGAGCCCTTTAACGGAATCGAACCGTTGACCTTCTCCTTACCATGGAGACGCTCTACCGACTGAGCTAAAAGGGCGGGTTGTTCGGCGGCGTCCTACTCTCCCACAGGGTCCCCCCTGCAGTACCATCGGCGCTGAAAGGCTTAGCTTCCGGGTTCGGAATGTAACCGGGCGTTTCCCTAACGCTATGACCACCGAAACACTATG
>LJCW01000340.1 GCA_001298555.1 Actinobacteria bacterium OV450 | reverse complement strand
GAACCTCGCGGTCTACGCGGGCGGGCTGCTGGCCGGCTATGTGGTCGGCTTCGCAGCCAACTGGCTCGTCCGGTTCCCGCCGCACAAGCTGGCCCACCTCCACCTCCGCGCTGCGCCCGCTCCCGCCCGCCCCGCCCCGTCCCTTCCCGTCCTGGAGAGCGCATGCCCGACCCCGAAGACCCCTCCCCGGCGGACGCGGTCAACGCCCGCGCCCGCACCGGCCGCACCTCGGCCGCCGGCACGGCGCTGGAGAAGTCGATGCGGATCCTGGAGGCCGTGGCCGCGCCCGGCGGGCCGCACCGGCTCACCGATGTGGCGGCGGCCGCTGCGGTGCCGAAGTCGAGCACCTTCCGGATCCTCGCCTCGCTGGTCGAGCAGGGCTTCGTCCGCCCGGAGAACGACGCGCGGTACGGGGTCGGCCCCCGCCTGCGCGGACTGTCCGCCATGGTCAGCGGGGGCGAGCCGCAGACCATCGGGCGGGTCCTGGGCGAGTTGTGCGAGGCCGTCGGCCAGACGGTCCATCTGGCCCTGCACAGTGGGGAGACACTGACCTACATCCGGAAGCTGGAGAGCGACCAGCCCTTCCGGACGGCCTCCCGGGTCGGGATGCGGATGCCGCTGCACAGCACCGCGATCGGCAAGAGCATCCTGGCGCACCTGCCCGAGGCGGAGGTGCGGGCGCTGATCGCGAGCGCCGGGCTGCCGGCCCGCACGCCGAACACGCTGACCCGCCCGGAGGCGCTGCTGGCGGAGCTGGAGAGGGTCCGGGCCCGGGGCTTCGCCGTGGACGACGAGGAGAACGAGCCGACGATCCGGTGCATCGGGGCCGCGGTCCTGGGCCCGGGGGGCCGCCCGGTCGGCGGGGTCAGCATCACCACGGTCGCCTTCTCCGCCGCCCCCGGCCGGGGGTACCCCCACGTCTCCCGCGAGGAGATCGAGGCGTACGCGCCGGCCCTGCGCGCGGCCACGGAGGCACTGGCTCCGCTCCTGTAGGCCGACCCCAGGGGTCCCGCGTCCGGAGGTCGACGCGGGGCGGGGGCCCTCAGCCGAAGCGCCCCCGGCCGGCCCGGAGCTCAGCCGCCGGACGGCCGCGTACCCGAGGCCCCGGCAACGGCGGCACCTGGAGCGCGTCCGCGGGCCCGGAGAAAGATTTCTGAGGTTCTTCTTCCGGATAACCGTTATCGGGGCCGCGTTCGACGGTCTCCCAGGTGTCGGGCATCATCGACCGTCGGTACGGACAGGGAACCTCACATGACTACACAGCACACCGCAGCGCTGGTGGCAGCGGCCCGCGCGGGCGATCCCCGCGCGCAGGACGAGCTGGTCAGCACCTATCTGCCGCTCGTCTACAACATCGTCGGGCGCGCCCTGAACGGCTCCTGCGACGTTGACGACGTGGTGCAGGACACCATGCTGCGGGCGCTCGACGGCCTGGGCACCCTGCGGTCGGACGAGAGTTTCCGGTCCTGGCTGGTGGCCATCGCCATGAACCGGGTGCGGGCGCACTGGCAGGCCCGGCACACCGCCCCCGGCGAGAGCGGCCTCGAAGCGGCCTGGGAGCTGGCCGACCCGGGCGCCGACTTCGTGGACCTGACGGTGCTGCGGCTCCAGCTCGAAGGCCAGCAGCGGGAGACGGCCCGCGCCACCCGCTGGCTGGACACCGACGACCGCGCCCTGCTGTCGCTGTGGTGGCTGGAGTGCGCCGGCGAGCTGACCCGCGCCGAGGTGGCCGCGGCCCTCGAACTCTCCCCGCAGCACACGGCGGTGCGCGTGCAGCGGATGAAGGCGCAGCTGGAGTCGGCCCGGGTGGTGGAGCGGGCGCTGGCCACCCAGCCCCCGTGCGAGGAGCTGCGGGCGGTGACGGCCGGCTGGGACGGGGTGCCGTCGACGCTGTGGCGCAAGCGAATAGCCCGGCATGCGCGGGAGTGCGTGCGCTGCGCGGGGCTGTGGGGCGGACTGCTCCCGGCGGAGGGGCTGCTGGCGGGCCTGGCCCTGGTACCGGTCGGGGCGGCCCTGCTGGCCGGCGTACGGTCGGCTGCGACGGGCGGTTTCGTCCCGGCGGGCGCCGCCTACGCACCGGCGGACGCCGCCTACGCACCGGCGGACGCGGCGTATGCCTCCGACGGCGCGGCTACGGGCACCGGCACCGGCCCGGGGACGGGATTCGACGGCGTCGGCCTCTCCGCGGGCAGGGAGTTCTCCGACGGCAGGGACTTCTCCGATGCGGCGACGCAGCTCTCCCCCGCGGTCTCCGGCCAGGGCGGCATACCTGACGCGGCCCCCGGCGGCGGCCCCAGCGTCCTGCGCAAGCGCCGCCAGAGCCGCCGCCGCGCGGTCGGCGGCGCGGTGATCGCCGCGTGCGTCGCGGGCGGCGGGCTCGCGTACCTCGGCGGGCTCCCCGGCTCGGGCGACAAGGACACCGGCGCCGCGCCCGCCGCCCCGCTCTCCGCGCTGTCGGCGCCCGAGTCCGCCTCCGCCTCCGCCTCCCCTTCGGAACCGGCCTCGCCCTCCGCATCGCCTTCCCCTTCGGTCTCCCCCTCGCCGAGCCCCTCCACGGCGAGCCCGACGCCGAGCCCGACGCCGACCAAGTCCAAGGCTCCGGCGCCGCGCCCGTCGGCCCCCGCGCCGGGACCGGCCCCGGCGGGAGTCGCGGGCCAGGTCATCGCCCTGGTCAACTCCGAGCGCGCGAAGGCCGGCTGCGGCCCGCTGAAGGAGGACTCGCAGCTGCGGGCCGCCGCGCAGGGGCACTCCGACGACATGGCGGCCCGGGACTTCTTCTCGCACACCAACCCCGACGGCGCGGACCCGGGGAAGCGGACGACGGCCGCCGGGTACCGCTGGTCGACGTACGGGGAGAACATCGCCAGGGGCCAGCAGACCGCGGACTCGGTCATGGACTCCTGGATGAACAGCCCGGGCCACCGCGCGAACATCCTCAACTGCTCCTTCAAGGACATCGGCGTCGGCATCCACTCCGGGCCGGGCGGTCCGTGGTGGACGCAGAACTTCGGCGCCCGCATGTGACCGGAAGCCCCGAACCCGTCTGCCCCCGTCGGCCACGTCGGGCCCACGTGCTTCAAACCTCGTGCAGGATGGAGACTGGGGCCGAAGAAGCTGATCAGGGCGATGGACGGAGCGGGACACATGGCACGCCAGGAACTCCGCCCGCACCAGCGCGAGGCCGTCGACGCCGTGCTCCGGGCGCTCGAACTGCCCGCCGGCGGCCGGGTGCCCGGCGCCGGTCTGCGGACCCAGGTGATCATGGCCACCGGCTCCGGGAAGTCACTGGTCGCCGTGCGCTCGGCCGAGGAACTGCGGGCCGGGCGGGTGCTGGTCCTCGTACCGTCGCTGGACCTGCTCGTCCAGACGGCGGCGGCCTGGCGCCGGGGCGGGCGCACCGGGCGCGCCTTCGCCGTGTGTTCCCTGCGCGAAGCGGACGCGGGCGTGCCGGCCACCACCGATCCGGCCGAAGTGGCCCGCTGGGCGGGCCGTTCGGCGCACCGGCCGACCGACCGGGTGACCGACCGGGTGACGGTGTTCGCCACGTACGCCTCGCTGGGCCTGGGCACGATCGAGCAGGCCCACCGGTCCGGGCTGCCTGGCTGGGACCTGATCGTGGTCGACGAGGCGCACCGGACCTCCGGGCGGATCGGGAAGCCGTGGGCCGTGGTCCACGACAACACCCGCATTCCCTCGCTCCGGCGGCTGTACATGACCGCCACGCCCCGGGTCTGGCAGGACGGCGCGCAGCCGGAGGGGAGCGAGGCGGGCGCAGGGGCCGAGGAGCCGGAGGAGTCCGGGGCGGGCAGCCGGCGGGGTGAGCTCGTCGCGTCCATGGAGGACGACCCCGACGGCCCGTTCGGCGCCCGCTGCCACACCCTGTCCCTCGCGGAGGCCATCGACCGCGGGATCTGCGCCCCCTACCGGGTGGTGTGCGTGGACGTCAGCGATCCGGGGTTCCAGGCGTCGGTGCTGCTGGGCGCCGACGCGCGTTCCGATGCTGTGCGCGGGGCCCGGCTGGCCGCCCTCCAGGCGGCCCTGGTGAAGGCCGCCTCCGACCAGGGCTTCCGGCGGACCCTCGTCTTCCACCACCTGACCCGGGAGGCGGAGGCGTTCGCGGCCGGGCTGCCGGCGGTGGCGCGGCGGCTGCGGGCCGCTGGTGACGCACCGGGGCCCGTGTATCCCCGCACCGTCTGGGCGGACTGGCTGTGCGGGCAGCACCCGGCGGCGCACCGGCGGCGGGTGCTGGCGGAGTTCGCGGCGGACCGGGCGGCCGGCAAGGCCTTCCTCGGCAGTGTCCGGGTGCTCGGCGAGGGGGTGGACACCAAGGAGTGCGACTCCGTGTTCTGGGCCGACGTACGGGGTTCCATGCCGGACCTCGTCCAGGCCGTCGGGCGGGCCCTGCGCATCCGCCCGGACGAGGGCAAGGTCGCCTCGCTGGTGGTCCCCGTACTGCTGGGGCCGGGCGAGACGCCCGATTCCATGCTGACCTCGCGGTCGTACGGGGACCTGGCGCGGCTGCTGGAGGCGCTGCGCGCGCACGACACCCGGCTCGTCGAGGCACTGGCCCAGCCGCAGGCACCGAGCCGGCAGCGGACGCAGTCCCCGGCCGAGGCCGTGGCCGGGGCCGGCATGCGGTCCGGGGCGCAGGCGCTGCTGAGCTTCTCCACCCCGCGTGATCCGGCGCTGCTGGCGGCGTTCATCCGGCTGCGCGTCCTGCATCCGGAGCGGGAGAACTGGCGGCGCGGGGTGGAGGCCGCCCGGATCTACGCGGCCCGGGCCGGGGACCTGCGGGTGCCGTTCGCCTTCCGGGTGCCGGCCGGACCGGGCGCCGCCCCGCCGGGGGCGCCGGGGGCACCCACCGAGCTGGGGGCGTCCCCCGGGCCGTGGGCGTCCGCCGGGCCGGGGGCATCCCCGCGAACGGAGGCATCCACCCGCCCGGGGGGATCCCCGCGACCGGAGGCGTCCGTCGGACCGGGGGCGTCCGTCGGATCGTGGGCGTCCGCCGCGCCTGGGGCGTCCACCGGTCCCGGCCCGGTGCCGAGGCCGTCCCTGCGCACCCCGCCGGCGGCGGCCGCGGGGGCCGCTGTGCCCCCGCCCGGAACACCGGCCCCGCCCGGTGCGCAGTCCCCGCCCGTCCCGGAGCCGGCCCCCGTGGCCTGGCCGCCCGGGCTGGCCGGGTTCCCGCTGGGCCAGTGGATCGCGGACCTGCGGCGCACCCACCGGCGGGGTGCCCTTGGCCGGGACCGGGTCGCGCAGCTCGACGAACTCGGCATGGTCTGGAGCCACTTCGACGTGGCCTTCGAGGAGGGCCTCACCGCTGCCCGCGGCTGGGCGGCGGAACACGGCCACCTGCTGCCGCCGGTGGAGGCCACCTGGCGCGGCGCGCCGGTCGGGGTGTGGGTCAAGAACCAGCGGGCCGCCGCCCGCCGCAAGGGTCCGGGCGCACTGCCGGACGAGCGCCGGGAGGCCCTGGAGGCCATCGACGCGTCCTGGTGCCCGGCCTGGGAGATCTCCTGGCAGCGCGCCTTCCACCTGACCCGCGTGCACCTCGACGGGGGCGGCCGGCTGCCCCTCGCCCCCGGCGAGGTCGTCGTCCAGGGCGAGGACCTCGGCCGATGGGTCCGCGGCCAGCGGCTGGCCTGGGAGCAACTGGCCTGGGCGCAGCGCTGGCTGCTGGAGCACACGCTGGGCGTGACCGCGGCGACCGGGGCGGAGCGCCCGGCGCCGCGGCGCTCCCAGGCCGAGAAGTGGGCGGCCCACCTGGCGGCGGCCCGGCAGTTCCGCACCCGGGAGCACCATCTGCGGGTCCCCCGTGCCCATGTGGAGCGGGTCGGGGACCGGGAGGTGCGCCTGGGCGTGTGGATCGCCAATCAGCGCTCGCGGGCCTCGGCCCTCGCCCCGGACCGGATCGCGGACCTCGACGCCCTCGGCATGCGCTGGTAGGCATCCGCCGGGGACCGGGGGCCGGGGCAGTCAACGGCGGCTCGTGCGGGTGCGCCGGGTGCGCGGAGCGGACACGGACACCTGGCCCCGGAGCTCGCCGCCCACCGTGGGGCGGATCCGGACCACGGCCGACCCGGCCCCGCGATCGTGGGAGCGGGCCCCGCACAACGGGCCCCGACGGGCGGCGCCCACTCCCAGGGCGCGGCTCGCCTCGCTCCGGCGAGCACGCCCGCAGCTGGCTGCGAACCGGCCTGCGCCGCCCGTCGGCAGGCGGATCCGGACCACGGCCGACCCGCCCCACGGTCGAGGGAGCGCGCTCCGCACAACGGGCCCGGCGGCCGGCGCTCAGCCCGAGGGCGCTCGGGGAGGCGCACTGCCGTCGGCGGGCGGGTGCCGGACGTGGCCGGGCCCGCCTCTGACGGGCCGGTGGGGCTCCGGCGTCGGTCGGGCGAGCCCGTGGTCGTGGTCAGTGGTGGAAGCCCGAGCGGGGTTCCACCGCCGGAGTCGGCGGGGGTGTGGCGGTGGGGGGGTCCACCGCGTGGCGCAGGTCGTCGACGAGCAGGGCGATCTGGTCGCGGGTCACCCCGTGCCGGATCAGCACGCGCTGGATGACGGTGTCGTCGCGGTCGGCCGGCAGCGGGTACGAGGGCACCTGCCAGCCGCGCATCCGCAGCCGGTCGGAGAGGTCGTACAGGCTGAAGACGGAGCCCTCCGGGTCGGTGAGCCGGTAGGAGACGGCGGGCAGGCCGCCGAGCCCGTCGTAGAGCAGGGTGAACGGGCCCATGGCGGCGACCTCCCCCGCCAGATACTGCGCCGTGGCGACGCAGGCCTCGTGGACGCGCTGGTAGCCGGCGCGTCCGAGCCGCAGGAACAGGTAGTACTGGGCGATGACCTCGCCGCCGGGGCGGGAGAAGTTGAGGGCGAACGTCGGCATGTCGCCGCCGAGGTAGTCCACGTCGAAGACGAGCTCGCGGGGCAGCAGGTCGGCGGTGCGCCACACGATCCAGCCGACGCCGAGGGGTGCGAGCCCGTACTTGTGCCCGGAGGTGTTGACGGAGGCGACGCGCGGCAGCCGGAAGTCCCACACCACGTCGGGGTGGAGGAAGGGCGCGATGAAGCCGCCGCTGGCCCCGTCCACGTGGATCGGGATGTCCCAGCCGTGTTCGGCCTGGATCCGGTCGAGTTCGGCGGCGATCTCGGCTACCGGTTCGTAGTCGCAGGTGTAGGTGACGCCGAGGATGGCGACGACGCCGATGGTGTTCTCGTCGACGTACTGGGCGAGCTGATGGGGCCGCAGGCCGGTGGAATCGGCCTCGACCGGGACCTGGCGCAGTTCGACGTCGAAGTAGCGGGCGAACTTCTCCCAGCAGACCTGGACCGGCCCGCACACCAGGTTGGGGCGGTCGACGGGCAGGCCCTGGGCCTGGCGGCGGGAGCGCCAGCGGAATTTGAGGGCGAGTCCGCCGAGCATGGCGGCCTCGCTGGATCCGGTGGTGGAACAGCCGGTGGCCGCGCCGCCGGGGGGCGCGTTCCACAGGTCGGCGAGGATGTTGACGCAGCGGGCCTCGATCTCGGCGGTCTGCGGGTACTCGTCCTTGTCGATCATGTTCTTGTCGAGGCACTGGTTCATCAGGCGGTGCACGCCGTCGTCGGACCAGGTGGTGCAGAAGGTGGCGAGGTTCTGGGCCGCGTTGCCGTCGAGGAGCAGTTCGTTGCTGAGGAGTTCGTAGACCACTTCGGTGGGCGAGTGGTCGTCGGGCATCCGGTACTTGGGCAGGACCTGGCTGCTCAGTGCGGACGTGAACACGTCCGAGTCGGCATCACCGGCGTTCACGTCTTTCGTCTCATGGAGAGCCATATCCGGACTATAAGTGACGGATCATTACAATCTCGTCTTTTTGGGCAGCGCACACCAAGAGCTTCCGGCCGACTCCACGGTGTGACGCCCCCCATAGGAGGGGCGGTCGGCCGGACAACTTACTGTCGAGTAGACTTTTGTACGAAGATCTTCCCGTCCGGGCCGCTGGAGCCGGTTCGGACGGGAAGATCGACCAATTCGTTCTACGGGCAACTTATCCACTGATGTCCGGATACCGGCCAACAGCCTGCGCCGGCCTGATACTTCTTCGGCCCATGAACAAGATCACCCGCCGGCAGGCCCTGGGCACCACGGCCGGCGCACTCACCGCCCTCGGCATCGCCGGCGCCACCGCGCACGCAGCCGCCACCGACTCCCGCGCCTCCCTACCCACCGGCGCGGTCGACGAGGTGTACCAGGGCCGCCGCATACAGATCACCCCGGCGGAGGCCGGGGGCGGCCATCATGGCGGCCACCACGGCGGCGGCCACGACGCCCTGCCGACGGTCCGGATAGACGGCCGTGAACTCCACGTCATGCGCAACGCCGACGGCACCTGGATCAGCGTGGTCAACCACTACGAGACCTTCGCCGATCCGGCCTCGCTCGCCCGCGCCGCCGTGCGCGAGCTCCAGGGAGCCGTTCTCGCCCCGTTCGCGCCCATGGGAGGCACGGCATGACCGTCCGCAAGAACCAGGCCGCGCTCACCGCCGAAGAGAAGCGCGCCTTCACGAACGCCCTGCTCGAACTGAAGCGCACGGGCGTCTACGACCGCTTCGTGACCACCCACAACGGGTTCATCATGAGCGACACCGACTCCGGTGACCGCGTCGGCCACCGCTCCCCGTCCTTCCTCCCCTGGCACCGCCGCTTCCTGCTGGAGTTCGAGGCCGAGCTGCAGAAAGTGGACGCGAAGGTCACGCTCCCGTACTGGGACTGGACCACGGACCGCACCGCCCGCGCCTCCCTGTGGGCCGCCGACTTCCTCGGCGGCACCGGCCGGGCCCGCGACGGGCAGGTCATGGACGGGCCGTTCGCGTACGCCACCGGGAAGTTCAGCGTGAACGTACGGGTGGACGGGCGCACGTACCTGCGCCGCGCGCTCGGCGCCGGGGTGGCCGAGCTGCCGACGAAGGCCGAGGTGGACGCCGTGCTCAACATGCCGGTGTACGACATGGCCCCGTGGAACAGCTCATCGAACGGCTTCCGCAACCACCTGGAGGGCTGGCGCGGCGCCAACCTCCACAACCGGGTGCACGTCTGGGTCGGCGGCCAGATGGCCACCGGCGTCTCCCCCAACGACCCGGTGTTCTGGATGCACCACGCCTACGTCGACAAGCTGTGGGCCGAGTGGCAGGCCCGCAACCCGAAGTCGGCGTACCTGCCGGCCGCCGGCACCGCCAACGTCGTGGACCTGCACGACACCATGCGGCCGTGGAACGACGTGACCCCGGCCGACATGCTGGACCACCGCAAGTTCTACACCTTCGACGCCGAGCCGGCGGCGGCCAGCCAGCGGTAGTGCAGTTCGGGGCGCCCGACCTGGCCGTAGCGGGGGGTGCGGTCCGCCCGCCCGGTGTCCACGAGGTGCTCCAGGTAGCGGCGGGCCGTGATCCGGGAGATCCCGGCCGCCTCGGCCGTCCCCGCTGCGGTCAGCCCCTCGGGCGCCGCCCTCAGCAGCGCGCCGACCCGCTCCAGGGTCGGCGCGCTCAGCCCTTTCGGGAGCTCGGCGGGGCGCGGAGCGCGCAGGGCGGCGAGCGCCCGGTCCACGTCGTCCTGGCCGGCCGCCTCCCCCGCCGTCGCGCGGAACTCGGCGTAGCGCAGCAGCCGTTCGCGCAGCGTCGGGAAGGCGAAGGGCTTCAGCACGTACTGGACCACGCCGAGCGAGACGCTCTCGCGGACCACGGCCAGGTCCCGTGCCGAAGTCACCACGATCACGTCCACGGGATGACCGGACGCCCGCAGCCGGCGTGCGAAGCGCAGCCCGTGGCCGTCGGGCAGGGTGAGGTCGAGCAGCAGCAGGTCGACCCGGGTCCGCTCCAGGACCCGGGTGGCCTCGGCGAGCGAGTGGACGGCGCCGACGGCGGTGAAGCCGGGCACCCTGCCGACGTACAGCGCGTGCGCGTCGGCGGCGACGGGGTCGTCCTCGACCACCAGCACCCGCACCTCGGGCACCTCGCGGGCTTCACGGGCGTCACTCATGGCGTCGGCTCCCTTCGCATGGGCAGTCGTACGGTGAACTCGGCTCCCCCGCCCGGTACTTCGGCGGCGACCGCGCTGCCTCCGTGCCGGTGGGCCACCTGCCGGACCAGGGCGAGGCCGAGGCCGCGCCCCTCTCCCTTCCCCGACCAGCCGCGCAGGAACACGTCCGCGGCGGCGCCCGTCGGCAGCCCGGGGCCGTTGTCGGTGACGCGCAGCAGCAGCCCGTCGCCCTCGGGCCGGACGGTGACTGCGATGCGGGCCCCCGGCACGCCGGTGAGGGCGTCGACGGCGTTGTCGAGGAGGTTGCCGAGCACGGTGACGAGGTCGCGGGCCGGGAGGGTTCCGGTCCGGCCGTCCACGGCGCGGCTGTCGGGGGTGACGACCAGTTCGACGCCCCGCTCGTGCGCCTGGGCGGCCTTGCCCAGCAGGAGCGCCACCAGGACGGGTTCGCCGACGCCGGTGACCACCTCGTCGGTGAGGGCCTGGGCCAGCTCCAGTTCCGCGGTGGCGAACTCCACCGCCTCCTCCGCGCGGCCGAGTTCGATGAGGGAGACCACGGTGTGCAGCCGGTTGGCCGCCTCGTGGGCCTGGGAGCGCAGCGCCTCGGTGAATCCGCGCTCCTGGTCCAGTTCGCCGGTCAGCGACTGGAGTTCGGTGTGGTCGCGCAGGGTGACCACGGTGCCGCGGCGGCCGCCGCCCGCGACGGGCGAGCTGTTGAGGACCAGCACCCGGTCCGCGGTCAGGTGCACCTCGTCCACCCGCGGCCGGTCGGCGAGCAGGGCGCCGGTGATCGGCGCGGGCAGTCCGAGGTCGGCGGCCCCGGTTCCCCTGATGTCCCCGCGCAGGCCGAGCAGTTCGCGTCCGGCGTCGTTGATCAGCGTGATCCGTCGCTGGCCGTCGAGCATCAGCAGTCCCTCGCGGACGCCGTGCAGGGCCGCCTGGTGGTAGTCGTACATCCGGCTGAGCTCGCCCGCGTTCATCCCGTGCGTGTGCCGGCGCAGCCGGGCGTTGACGACGTACGTGCCGAGTCCGCCGAGCGCGAGCGCGCCGGCCGCGACCCAGACGAGGGCGGAGAGCTGCTCGGCGAGCCGGGCGCTGATCGCGCGGACGGTGATGCCGGCGCTGACCATGCCGGTCACGCGGCCGTCGTCGACGAGCGGGGTCACCACGCGGATGGAGGGCCCGAGGGTGCCGGTGTAGGTCTCGCTGAAGGTCTCGCCGCGCAGGGCGCGGGCGGTGTTCCCCATGAAGGGCTCGCCGATGCGGCGGGGGTCGGGGTGGGTCCAGCGCCGCCCGTCCGGGGCCATGATCGTCACGAAGTCCACTCCGGAGTCCACGCGGACCCGCTCGGCGTAGGGCTGGAGGGCCGCCGAGGGACTGCCCCCCTGCCCCGCCGCGCGGACGGCCTCGTGGACGGACGGGGAGTCGGCGACCGCGCGGGCCACCGCCCCCGCCTGGCGCCGGGCGGCCTCCTCGGCCTGACCGCGGGCGGTGGCGTACGCGAAGACCGCGCAGCCGGCGACGACCACGGCGACCAGCAGCACCTGCATGGCGAAGAGCTGGCCGGCGAGGCTGCGCGGCGGACGAGGGAAACGGAACATGGCGTTCAGTGTGCACCCGGGCGTGAACTCAATGAACGCAACGGTGACCGGGGTCACAGCCTCGGGCGATGGTCCTCCCGGGACGTATTCAGCACCAGGAGGCGAGCCGTGGCCGGCAGACGCGACAAGACCCATTATCTCTACATCGCGGTGATCGCCGCGGTGCTCCTCGGCATCGCCGTCGGCTTCGCCGCGCCGGGCACGGCCGTGGAGCTGAAGCCGCTGGGCACCGGCTTCGTGAACCTCATCAAGATGATGATCTCGCCCGTGATCTTCTGCACCATCGTGCTGGGCATCGGGTCGGTGCGCAAGGCCGCGAAGGTCGGCGCCGTGGGCGGACTCGCCCTCGGCTACTTCATGATCATGTCCACGGTGGCGCTGGCCATCGGGCTCCTCGTGGGGAACCTGCTGGAGCCGGGCTCCGGGCTGCACCTGACCGAGGCCGTCAAGCACGCCGGAGAGGCGCAGGCCAAGGCGGGCGCGGCGCAGAGCACTCCGGAGTTCCTGCTCGGGATCATCCCGACCACCCTGGTCTCGGCCTTCACCGGCGGTCAGGTGCTCCAGACGCTGCTCGTGGCCCTGCTGTGCGGGTTCGCGCTCCAGGCCATGGGTGCGGCGGGCGAGCCGCTGCTCCGGGGCATCGGCCACGTGCAGAAGCTGGTCTTCCGGGTGCTCGCGATGATCATGTGGGCCGCGCCGGTGGGCGCGTTCGGCGCGATCGCAGCGGTGGTCGGCGCAACCGGAATCGACGCGCTGAAGTCGCTCGCCGTCATCATGATCGGTTTCTACACGACCTGCCTGCTGTTCGTGTTCGTCGTGCTCGGCACCCTGCTGCGGGTGTGCACGGGGCTCAACGTGTTCTCACTGCTGCGCTACCTGGGCCGCGAGTTCCTGCTGATCCTCTCGACCTCCTCGTCGGAGTCGGCGCTGCCGCGGCTGATCGCGAAGATGGAACACCTGGGCGTCTCCAAGCCCGTGGTCGGCATCACCGTGCCGACGGGCTATTCGTTCAACCTGGACGGAACCGCGATCTACCTGACGATGTCCTCGCTGTTCATCGCGGAGGCGACGGGCAAGCCGCTCGCCCTGGGCGAGCAGATCTCCCTGCTGCTGTTCATGATCGTGGCCTCGAAGGGCGCGGCCGGGGTGACCGGCGCGGGGCTCGCGACGCTGGCCGGGGGGCTCCAGTCGCACCGGCCGGAACTCGTCGACGGCGTGGGGCTGATCGTGGGCATCGACCGCTTCATGAGCGAGGCCAGGGCACTGACCAACTTCGCGGGCAACGCGGTGGCGACCGTGCTCATCGGCACCTGGACCAAGGAGTTCGACCGCCGAAGGGCCTCCGAAGTCCTGGCCGGACGCCTGCAGTTCGACGAGACCACGCTGGTCGACGACGGCCACGGTACGGAGATCCCCGCCGTGCCCGCCCCCTCGCCGGTCCGCGCCGAGGACGGCGTACCCGCCTAAGCGGAACGCCCGTCACGGGCCGGCCGGGCAGGGCTCGCCCCCACGGTGCCCAGCCCGGTCGGCCCGCACTCCGCCCCCATGGTCGATTTTCGGCCATGGGGCTGTGAAGTGTCGTGCGGTAAAAGGTACTTCCGCACCCGGGCACGCTTCTGACATCTTGCGTCCACCACTCGTTTCGTACGGCCCGGTAGGTGCCACCAGCACCACCGGGCCGTCTTCGGAGGACGCATTGATACCCCACATATCCAGCCGACCTCGACGTACCCTCGTGCTGGCCGCCACGCTCGGCGCCGCGCTCGCCTTCGGGGCCCCCGCCGCGCTCGCCGGCACCGCCCCGGTCTCGCCCTCCGGGCAGGCCGTCCCGTCCGCCCCCGCCAAGGCCTAGGCCGCGGCGCCGTCCTCCCAGAGTGCGACCTGGGTTGCCGGCACCCGCGCCTACCTTGTGATCACCGCCCCCGGTGACAGCTCGGCGGTGCGTTCCGCCATCGCCGCCAACGGCGGCACCGTCTTCTCGAACTTCGACGCCATCGGCGTGATCGTCGCCCACTCCTCGTCCGCCGGCTTCGCCGCGACGATGCGCGGGGTGAGCGGGGTCCAGCAGGTCGGGGCCACCCGCACCTCGGACGTTCCGGCCGACGCCTACAACCCGGCGCTGCCCGCCAACCCGGCGCAGTCGACGACGCCGGCCGGCGAGCCCGTCCGCGCCGACATGAGCCAGATCAAGGCGGACCAGGCCTGGGCCGTCACCACCGGCTCCGCCTCCGTCAAGGTCGGCATCCTCGACACCGGTGTCGACGACCAGCACCAGGACCTGGCGCCGAACTTCAACTCCGCCGACTCCGTCTCCTGCGCCTACGGCAAGCCCGACACCCGTGCGGGCGCCTGGCGGGACGTGGACACCCACGGCACCCACGTCGCGGGCACCATCGCGGCCGCCAAGAACGGCAAGGGCGTCGTCGGCGTGGCCCCGGGCGTGAAGATCTCCGCAGTCCGCGTCGCCGAGCCGGGCAACTCGTTCTTCTTCGCCGAGAACACCATCTGCGGGTTCGTGTGGGCCGGTGACCACGGCTTCAAGGTCACCAACAACAGCTACTACACCGACCCGTGGCAGTTCAACTGCCCGGACAACATCGACCAGGCCGCCATCATCGAGGGCGTCAAGCGCGCCCAGGAGTACGCCGAGGGCAAGGGCTCGCTGCAGGTCGCCGCGGCGGGCAACGAGAACTACGACCTCGCCCACAAGACGACCGACACCGCGAGCCCCAACGACTCGACGCCGGTCACCCGCACCATCACCAACGCCTGCCTCGACATCCCGACCGAGCTCCCGGGCGTGGTCACGGTCGCGGCGAACGGAACCGGCACCACCAAGGCCTCGTTCTCCAACTTCGGCTCGGGCGTCATCGACGTCGCGGCCCCCGGCCAGGACGTCTACTCCACGCTGCCGGGCGGCAAGTACGGCACCAAGAGCGGCACGTCGATGGCCACCCCGCACGTCGTGGGCGTCGCGGCGCTGCTCGCCAGCACCAACCCCGGCATCACCCCGGCGCAGCTGCGCGACAAGCTGGCCACCCAGGCGAACGACATCGCCTGCCCCTCGGACGGCCGCTGCACCGGCACCGCGGCCAACAACTCGTTCTTCGGCGAGGGCCAGGTCGACGCGCTGAAGGCGGTGGGCTCCACCCCGCCGCCCGGGAAGTACTTCGAGAACCTCGGCGACTTCACGATCAACGACAACGCCACCGTGGAGAGCCCCATCACCGTCAGCGGGGTGAGCGGCAACGCCCCGGCCACCCTCAAGGTGGGCGTGGACATCAAGCACACCTACATCGGTGACCTGAAGGTCGACCTGGTGGCCCCCGACGGCTCGGTCTACACCCTGAGCAACCGGGCCGGCGGCGGCACGGACAACATCATCCAGACCTTCACCGTCAACGCCTCCTCCGAGGTCGCCAACGGCGTCTGGAAGCTCCGCGTGAACGACAACGCCAGCGCGGACACCGGCAAGATCGACGCCTGGAACCTCACCTTCTGAGGCCGCGGGGCCACGGGGGAGCGGTGCCACCGCTCCCCCGTGGCCCCCGCCGGGCGGGCCGCCCCGAGAGGGGCGGCCTACCTGGTCCGCAGCACGCAGTCCCCGCAGAGCCCACCGCCGGGCACCCGGTAGTAGAGGCAGCAGCTGCGGCGCACGAACGCCACCCCCAGACCTTCTTCATGGACGAAGGTGCCGCTGCCGCCGAGCGCCCCGCCCTCGGCCCGCAGCTCCGCCGCCAGGGACACCGCCGGGCCGCCCGGGACCCGGTCGATCAGCACGCGCAGCGCCCCGACCAGCCCCGACGCGGCGTTCCCGCGCAGCACCTTGGGCGACACGCCGTACCGGTCGCGCACCGCCCCGTCCAGCACCGCGAGGTGGCCGAGCACGTTCTCGCCGAGCGCCGCGGACGGCAGCTCCCCCCGGCCGGGATCGGGCAGCCACAGCTCCAGGGACCCCGCAGCGGGCAGCCGCCACCACACGCGGTCCGCCGCCAGGTCCGGGATCCGCCCGCCCAGCGCGGCGCAGCCCAGCCCCACCGACCACAGCCGGGAGGCGATCCCGAACTGCGCGGTCGAGGCGGCGACCCGGCCGGGCCCGCTGCCGAGGCGCCGGCCCACCTCGGCGACGTACGGCTCCAGTCGGCGCCCGTACAGCTCGCTCAGCGGCCGGAAGCCGGGACCCGGCGGCTCCGTCCCGAACGGCACGCCGAAGAACGGCCCGACGGCGGCCAGCCGGCCCAGCAGCTCCTGCATCTCCATGCCCGGATGATCTCAGGCGGCGGTGTTCTCGCGGATCACGGCCAGGGTCCGGGCGACCGTCCGGGCCATGGAGGTGCGCATCGCCGCACCCGGACCAGGCCCTGCGGGTTCTCCGACAGGACGGTGCACTCGGTGGCGGGGCGGCCAGCGTCGCGGGCCGGCGGTCCCCGCAGCACCCCTGAAAGGCCGGTCCGGGTCGTTTCAGGGGTCACCGGGGGTACGGCACGGCCGCCCGGTGGGCCGGCGGCCGGGACCCGGCTAGGACGCCTGTACGACGGCCCCCGCGGGCCCGGTTCCGCTGTGGACCGCCCCGGCCGCCCGGCGGACCGCGGGGCCCATCCCGTACGAGGCGGCCAGCAGCACCGCGCCGAGCAGCAGCCAGCCGGGGATCCCCCACAGCAGGAGCAGCGAGGTCAGGACCAGCGGCCCCAGGGTCCGCGCGATCGGCACCCCGGTCCCGAAGAAGCCCTGGTACTGCCCGATCCGCTCGGCCGGGGCCAGGCAGAAGCCGATCTGCCAGGACCCGGCGGACTGCCGCATCTCGGCGTCCGCCTGGAGCACCGCCCCGGCCACCAGCAGCGCCGCGGCCGCCCAGCCCGCCCCGGGCAGCGCCGAGAGGGCGAACACCGCGCAGGAGGCGGCCATGACCAGTCCGGACACCCGGACCGCACGGCGGGCGCTGTCCAGGTCGGTCACCGGCCGCGCCACCCGCACCTGGAACAGCATGACGGCCACGGTGTTGAGCACGAACAGCGCCGACACCAGCCAGCCCGGGGCGCTGGTGCGCTCGACGATCCACAGCGGGACGGCGAGGCTCAGCAGCGGCATCCGCAGCAGCAGGACCGCGTTCAGCAGGGTGACGAGCGCGTACGGGCGGTCGCGGAGCACCGCCAGCCGCGGCTCCCCGGCCGCCCGCTGCGGTACGGGTGCCACCGCGGGCAGCCGCAGCAGCACGGCGGCGCAGACCAGGAAGCTGACGGCGTCGAGGAGGAACACCGCGAGGTAGGCCCGTTCGGTGTCGGCGCTCAGGGCGAGCCCGCCCAGGGCCGCCCCCAGCGCCAGCCCGGCGTTCAGCACGGACTGGAGGTGGGCCAGTACGCCCGTGCGCTCCTGCGGGGCCACCAGCCCCGCGAGCAGCGCCTGCCGGGCGGCCGCCAGCCCGCACTGGGCGGTGGCGTAGACGGCGACGGCGAGGAGGAAGGCCCAGAAGGAGCGGATGAACAGGAACGAGGACACGGAGGCCGCGGTGGCCAGGGCCAGCAGGACCGACGTGCCGCGCGGACCGCGCCGGTCGGCGAGCGCCCCCAGGGGAACGCCCGCGACGGAGCCGATCGCCCACGCGAGCGTCAGTCCGAGGCCGATCTGGGCGGGTGAGAGACCCACCACGCGGGTGAAGTAGAGGGCCGAACACACGTAGTACGCGCCGTCTCCGACGGAGTTGCTCAGCTGGGCGGCCGCCAGGCGGCGCGGCGCCCCGGCAGGGGCCAGGATCCGTATCGTCACCGGTCCATTGGATCAGCCGGATGGCCCAACCGAACGGTCCAATCGGCGGCCTTTCCACTGGGCCACTCGGGTCGGGCCGCCGGGCGCGCCCCCGCGGCCCCGCGGCACCCGCCGTTGGACACATCACCGACGACCGTCCGTTCGATCTCCGGGCGGCCCGGGAGGGTCCCGCGGCCGCCCGCCGGGCCGGCGGTCGGCAGGCGGCCCGACCACGTCCGGGCCCCCTTGCATCCGCGCAGGTCAGAGAGGGTTTGTAGGCCGATGGGAGGCCGTGCGGACCGCCGTCCGGGGGGCCTGTGCGGTGCGCGGGAACGGATGTCCGCGGATCAGGATTACGGGCGCTCCTGGCCGGGGATCGGAGTCCTCGAAAAACATGGCCGCGGCGTTGCCAATTTGGGGGTTCATGAGAGGAGATTTAGGGGCTACATTGAGCCACTCGCGTTCACCTGACAGCCCGTTGCCTTTCACCCGCGTTTTGCACGGGGGGCGACGTCAGGAGCGCACACTGTGCAACCACCCCACCGCCCAGAAGGACCGAAGGCTCCGTGCCCGTACCCGTACTCCTCGCCGGCCGCACCGTGCGGCTCGAGCCCCTCGCCCCCCACCACACCGAGGCTTTGGCCGTGGCCGGGGCCGAGGATCGTACGACTTACGCCTTCACCCCCGTACCCCATGGGGTGCAGGCGTCCCACGAGTACATCGACCGCGCCCTCGCAGATCAGGCGGCGGGTCGATCGCTCCCCTTCGCGGTGGTCAGAGCCACCGACGGCCGGGTCGTCGGTTCGACCCGGTTCCTGGAACTCGACTACTGGCAGGGCCCGCTGGTGTGGCCCGCAGTACCGGGCGTCCCGTTCGGTGATCCGGTGACGGCGATCCCCGACGCCGCCGAGATCGGCAATACCTGGCTGTCCCCGGGCGCCCAGGGGACGGGCATCAACACGGAGGCGAAGCTGCTCATGCTCCGCCACGCCTTCGAGACCTGGGGCGTGCGCCGCATCTCGCTGCGCGCCGACGCCCGCAACGGGCGCTCGCGAGCGGCGATGGAGCGGCTCGGGTTCACCTGCGAGGGGGTCCGCCGGGCCCACTCGCGGGGCCTCGACGGCGCCGTGCGCAGTACCGCCTTCTACTCGATCCTCGACGAGGAGTGGCCGACCGTACGGTCGATCATCGAGATGCGGCTGTCGGCCGGGGCCCAGCGCAAGCGGCGCCGCAAGACGCTGATCCCGGCCTAGCCCCGGCACGGCCCCGGGTGCAGCGGTCCTGCATCCGGGCCCGTGCGGCCCCGTTCGGCTCCGTCCGGCCGCGGGCCCGTTCCGGTGCCGTCCCGGTCCCTCCTCGCGGCGTCAGCCCAGGAAGGCCGGGGCGAGGGCCGAGGCCATCAGCGGGGCCGGAGCGCCGCTGCCGTCGGCCGGCACGGCGTACAGGTCGGCGCCGAAGTCACCGGGCAGGGAGTAGACGACGGTCTTGTCGTCCGTCCACACCACCTGGTCGTCGACGCTGCGCTGCTCCGCGAGCGGGGTCTCCTGCATCGTGGCGAGGTCCAGGGCGTACAGCCGCCACGGCGCGTCCGGGGAGAGGCCCGGCACCCTCTTCTTGAAGACCAGCCGGGTCCCGTCGGGCGACAGCGACGGGCATTCCAGGTTCTCGCGGAGCGTGGTCACGGTGCGCTCGACGAGGTCGCCGCGGACCAGGTGGGTCTGGCCGCCGGTGGCGAGCGTCGCGTAGAAGGTCCGCTCGTCCGCGGCGAAGGTCACGCCCCAGAAGTTGACGTCGGCGTTGCGGTACGTCTTGCCGTCCTTGCGGATCGTGAAGTCCTCCAGGGAGGCGTCGAACTTCCCGGTGCGCAGGTCGAGCAGCGACGTGCGGGTGGAGAAGTTCGTCCCGGCGTACGAGTCCCCGCCGACGAAGACCGTCCAGGCGACCAGGTGTCCCCCGGGCGAGACCCGGGCCCGGGTGGGGATGCCGGCCAGCGGGCGCGCCGAGACCTCCTTGAGGCCGGCGTCGAGGACGACGGCCCGGTAGCCGTCCTGTACCCCGCCCTTGTCGGCCTGGAGGCAGATCCCGGTGCCGGCCGCCGCGTGGAAGCGCAGGCAGCTCACCCCCGAGGCGGTGCGGGGTCCCCGGGGCGTGTCGGCGGGGACGGTGGCGAGCTCGTCGCGGTGCGGGCCCCACGCCATGTTCCGGAACACGATCCGCCGCCCGCCCGCGCCGGGCGTGAGGGAGACCTCGCCCCGGGTGATCGGGGGGCCGCCGGCCTGGGTCCGGTCCTTCTCGTCGGCCCGCGAGGAGGCCCGTACGACGGCCAGCACCCCCACGGCGGCGAGCAGCACGACGGCGGAGACGAGGATCAGGATCCGGCGTTGGAGGGGCATGGGCGGGGGCCTTTCGGGGATGGGGGGACGGCAGGCGGAGCGGGCGGCTCAGTCGGCTCCCGCCCCGGCGGGCACGGTGTCCGGGGCGGTCGTGGTGTCCGCGGCGGTCGTGGTGTCCGCGGGGCGCAGCACCGCGCACGCTGCGGCCGCGACGGCCAGCAGGACGGCGGCGACCGCGAGCGCGGGGCGGGGGCCCCATGCGGTCCAGGCGGCGCCGAAGCCGAGCGAGGCGGCGAAACGGGCGAGGGCCTGGCCGGTCTGGACGAGGGCGAGGCCGCCGCCACGGTGCTCCTCGGGCACGGCTCCGGCGGCCGCGGCCATCAGGACGCCGTCGGTGGCCGCGTAGAAGCCCCCGTGCAGCAGGAGCACGGCGTACGGCAGGACAGTGCTGTGGCCCGGCCCCGTCCCGCCCGCCAGCAGCAGCCCGTACGCGAGGAGCAGCGCGAGGTGGCCGCCGAGGAAGACGCGCCAGCGGCCGATCCGGTCGGCGAGCCGGCCCAGCGGCAGGGCGAGCAGGAAGAACGCGGCGGCGGTGCCCAGCGGCAGCAGCGCGAACCAGCGGTCGGCGATCCCGGTGGCGCGCTGGAGCAGCAGGAAGAAGAAGGCGTCGCTGACGGTGCAGAGCCCGAGCAGCAGCGCGCACGCGCTGATCCGGCGCAGGTCCCGGCGGCCCAGCAAGCCGAGGGAGGCGCGCAGGGAGACGGGTTCCGTGCCGGGCGCCGGCTCGGTGCGGCGGCCGGGGACGAACAGGACGAGCACGAGCACGCCGAGGGCGGCGACGCAGGCGCTGACCGTGAAGACGGCGTCGTAGCCGTCGGCGGCGCCGCGCAGGATCAGGAACGCCAGGATCGGCCCGATCAGGGCGCCCGCGGTGTCCATCGCCCGGTGTACGCCGAAGGCCCGGCCGCGGTCCTCCGGGGCGGCGGCCAGGGAGATCAGCGCGTCGCGCGGGGCGGTGCGCAGGCCCTTGCCGGTGCGGTCGAGGGCGAGCACGGCGCCGATGGCGGGCAGGGTGTGGGCGAGCAGGAGCAGCGGCTTGCACAGGGCCGAGAGGCCGTAGCCGAGCCCGGCGAGGGCCTTGTGCCGGCCGAGGCGGTCGCCGAGGTGGCCTCCGGTGAGCCGGACCAGGGCGCTGATGCCGTTGTAGAGCCCGTCGAGCAGCCCGAAGCCGAGCGGGGAGAGGCCGAGGCCGGCGACGAGGTAGAGCGGGAGCACGGCCGTGACCATCTCGGAGGAGACGTCGGTGATCAGGCTGACCGTGCCGAGGGCGAGCACCGTGGGGGCGAGCGCGGCGCGCCGCCCCGGGCTGGTGCCCGGGGCGACGGCCTGTGGCTCGGGAGTCACGGCGGGCGCGGGGGTTCCGCGACTGTCCGCAACGTACATGGTCAGGAAGCCCAGATCCCCGTGATGTCCTTGGCGGTGGCCGCGTTCCCGGCGTGGGTGGTCAGGCCAGCCAGGCCTTCCAGGGTGCGCAGCATGTCGTAGTGGTTGTACGTGGTGCCCGAGGTGCTGCCGGGGGTGACGGACTGGCCGTAGAGCACGGTCGGGATCTTGTTGCCGGAGAGCCGGTTGTCCTCGTCGAAGGTGACGACGAGCAGGCTGTTGTGGGTCTTGGCCCAGTCCGCGTAGGCCTTGAGGTTGTTCTTGAGCCAGGTGTCGCCGGTGCCGACGGAGCAGTCGTGCATGTCGTTGCACAGGTTCGGGACGACGAAGGACACCTTGGGGAGGGTGGTGTAGTCCGTCGGGAACTGGGTCATGGTCTTGGCGCTGCCGGTGGGCACGTTGGAGAACGCGAACCAGGGGTTGTGCTTGCGGGCGTACTTGCCGCTGCTGCAGGTGGTGGAGCCCTGGCTGGGGAGGGTCTCGTTGTAGCTGCCCCAGCTCTTGCCCGCGGCGATGAGCTCGGAGGCGAGGTTGGGTGCGGAGCTGAAACCCGGCGAGTAGCAGCTGTCGTCGGTGACGCCCTGGTTCGAGCCCGAGAACAGCTGCAGGTAGTTCGGCTGGCTGGGGTGCGTGACGCCGTAGGACTGGGTGAGGCTGGCTCCCCCCGTCTTGAGGGAGTTGATGTACGGGGCGCTGGAGCTGCCTATGACCTGGCTGTAGGCGTGGTTCTCGAAGACCACGACGACGACGTGGTCGGGGGCCGGCAGGCCGGCGGCGTGCGCGGGCTGGGCCGCTCCTACGCCGGCCCAGAGGGCGGCACCTGCGGCGCTGAGGCCGAAGGCGGTGGCGAGGGCGGTCTTGCGGCGGGACCGTGATGAGGTCATGCCAAACACGGGAAATACCTCCGGGCAGGGGGTCTGGGGGCGGCGCGGACGCACCATACCCAGGGGCATGTGCATGGACCAGGGACAGTCGGCCAACAGATCGGGAACTCCGGTGAGCTTCCGGGTGTTCGGCAACGCCCAGCCCTACGTCATCCCAAGAGCTGGAAAAAAGGGGAACCGTGGATCACTTAGGCTCATCCTTCGAACAGACGAGACCACCCCCCGACGGGGCAGCACCAGCCGGAGAGCAACCGCACATGTCGTACGCACCCGACGGACAGCACCAGCCGTACCGGTCGGAAGGGCAGTACCAGCAGCAGCCCTACGGCACCTCGTACGCGCAGCCGTATGAACCGCAGTACCAGCCCGAGCCGCCGTACGGGCCGCCGCACCCGCCGTACGGCGAGCCCGACGAGCCCGAGTACGAGCAGCGGCGCCCGCGCCGGGGCAGGCGCTGGCTGATCGCGGGTGTCACCGTCCTCGCGCTCGCCGGCATAGCCGCGGGGGTGATGTACCACTTCGAGATACCGCCCTTCACCGACAAGGGCAAGGACGTCTCCTTCGGCCAGCCGGCCGGCGGCGGCACGGCGGGCGGCACCGACGGCACCCCCAAGCAGGCAGCCAACGCCAAGGCCCTGATGCCCACGGGCCCGAAGGCCGAGTTCAAGAACTCGATGACCCTGGGCGACGGCACGCACGTGGCCGTCACCACCCTGGACGGCCAGAAGTCGGGCTTCAAGGGCAAGGTGTGGGTCTGGGCGCCCAAGGAGTACAACGACCCCAAGTTCGCCAAGAGCGGCTTCCCGGTCATGATCGCCCTGCCGGGCGGCGCCGGCTACCCGAGCAACTACTGGATGGGCACCGACCTGGGGCTGCAGACCAGCATCAGCAAGTGGTACAGCGAGGGCAAGAGCAAGCCGTTCATCCTCGCCATGCCGGTCCTCAACCCGGGCCCGGACGACAAGGGCATCTACTGGGACGGATCCGACATTCCCGGCCAGCCCAAGATGGGCACCTGGCTGACCGAGGACGTCCCGGACCTGATGAAGGCGAACTTCCGCACGATCAAGTCCCGTGACGGCTGGGCCTACATGGGCTCCTCCACCGGTGGTTTCGCGAGCCTGAAGGCCGTGCTCCAGCACCCGGACAAGTTCAAGGCCGCGATCTGCTCCGGCCCGGACATCGTGCCCGACTCCTCCCTGTGGAAGGGCCACGACAAGGAGAAGGCCGAGAACAACCCGGAGCTGCTGGCGAAGGCCATGATCGACAAGAAGGGCGCTCCGGACGTCTACCTCGCCTTCCAGGTCGGCGACAACGAGAACAACAAGAAGACGTTGCCCGACGTGCAGAAGTTCGTCGCGACCTACACCAAGGGCCCGATCCACACCAGCCTGAGGGTGATCCCCGGCGGCCAGCACAACGCCAAGACCTACGTGCCGAACATGGGCGAGGGCCCGATCCAGTTCATCAGCAAGGTCATGGAAGGACCGGTGGAGTAGCGGGGCCCGCCCCCGCCGGTTCGGCCGGCTCCACGCGCCGCGGCCCGCCGAACACCATCGGCGGGCCGTCGCCGTCCCAGGCCGACCAGCCCGGGTTCCCGGTCACGGCGAAGCGCACCCAGGCCGCGTGCATCCGGTCGGCCAGTTCCTGCGGGGCGTCCGGGCCGGCCAGCCACGAGGACTCCGGCACGTGGAGCGCGTCGAACACGAAGCCCAGCTCCAGGGCGTGGCAGGCGCCGAGGCCCGGGACACCGGAGGGCCAGCCGAACTCGTAGAGGAAACTCGGTGCGGGCCGCCGTGCCGCGGCGAGCCGGCGCAGCGGGTCGCGCAGCAGCCGGTCGGTGAGCAGCTGCCCCGCGAGCTCGGCCGGCCCCGCCCCGGGCAGTGCGGCCCGCAGCGCCCGCACGGCGGCCCGGTCCTTGCCGCTGCGGGCGCGGGCCAGGGCCACGGTGAGCGGACCGAGGCGGTCCATGAGCCGCATCACACCCGTGGGGGCGAGCCACAGCCGGTACTCCTCGCTGGTCCAGCCCAGCAGCAGCGGTACGTCCGTCGCCGTCGCGGCCTCCAGGGGGTCGCCGGGGAGCGTGTCCGGGTCGGTGACCAGGCCGAACGCCGGGCCCCCGACGAGCGGGCCGGAGCGGCGCATGACGGCGCCCTGTGCGGCGAGCAGGTCGCGCGGGGCGGTGGCGGCGAAGGCCTCGGCGGTCGCGGGCACCTTGAGCAGGGAGGCCATGCGCCGGACCATGGCGCGCACGCTGTCGCGCCGCAGCACTTCGGGGGCCCCGCTCTGCAGGACGGCCGCGGCGAAGAGCCCGGCGGCGCGCGGGGCGCCGAGGAGGGCCCCGACGCTGATGGCGCCGGCCGACTCACCGAAGACGGTGACGCGGCCGGGGTCCCCGCCGAAGGCCTCGATGTTCTCCCTTACCCAGGTCAGGGCGGCGATCTGGTCGAGCAGTCCGCGGTTGGCGGGAGCATCGGGGAAGAGACCGTAGCCGAGGACGCCCAGGCGGTAGTTGACGGAGACCAGCACCACCCCGTCGCGGGCGAAGGCGGAGCCGTCGTAGACGGGGACGGCCGAGGAGCCGCGGGTGAGCGCCCCGCCGTGCAGCCACACCATGACGGGCAGCCGGGCCCCGGGGGCCGGGTCCGGGGTCCACACGTTGAGGTTCAGGCAGTCGTCCCCCGGGATGTCCGGGTCGGGCAGCAGGGCGGCGAACCTCGGCGGGTAGGGCACCTTGGGCGCGGTGGGCCCGAAGCTGCCGGCGTCGCGTACGCCGTCCCAGGGGGCCGCTGACCCGGGGGCGGCGAAGCGCAGGGCGCCGACGGGCGGGGCGGCGTACGGGACGCCCCGGAAGACGGAGACGCCGCCCGGGCCGGTCCTGCCCTCGACCACGCCGTACCCGGTCCTGACCCGGGGCCGGCCCCTGCCGCCCGTTGTGCTCATCGTTCCCGCTCCTCCGCCGGATCCGGTGCTCCGCGTCCCCGGCACGGTCGCACAGGCCAGCGACGGGTGACAAGGCGTGACCCGGTCCCGGGCCCGCCGGGTTGGACCGGCATGCGATCCATGCGTATCCACCCCGGCGTCCGCGGCTTGGTCCGGGCCGGCTCGGTCCCCCTGCTCCTGCTCGTGGCCGCGGGGACGGCGCGGGCCGCGGGGCCCGACTTCCAGTACGTCGGCCGGGACGACAAGGTCCACGGGCTGAGCGGCCCGAAGGGCTGCGTCGAGGCGAAGGGCGGCGGCTTCAGGGCGGTCACCAACGCGACGGGCAGCCGGGCGACCCTGTACCGCGAACCGGGCTGCAAGGGCGACGCCGTGGCGGTGCTGCCGCCGGGGGGCGGGGGCCAGATCCAGCCGTACTTCGCCTCCGTGCGGTTTTCCTTCATCACTAAGGCCCAGCAGCCGTGACCGCCGGGCTCCCGCTGCGTTGTATGCCATGTCAAATGCCGCAGACCTCCTGCGGCACCCCATCCCCAGAGGAGATCTTGATGTCGCGTATCGCGAAGGCAGTCGCCGTCACCGCTGTTGCCGGTAGCGCCCTGGCCGCCGGTGCCGGTCTGGCCGTCGCCGATGCCGGAGCGCACGGTGCGGCGGTCGGCTCCCCCGGTGTCCTGTCGGGCAACCTGGTCCAGGTCCCGGTTCACGTCCCGATCAACGTCTGCGGCAACACCGTGAACGTGATCGCTCTCCTGAACCCGGCGTTCGGCAACACCTGCATCAACGCTTCGGGCGGCGGCGAGCACCACACCGAGGGCTACGGCGGCTGACCGTCCGTGCCCGTCGGCCGGCTCGACCGGCCGGCCCGAGCACCGAAGGGCCCCCGCCGGCGGCGGGGGCCCTTCCCGTGCCCTCGTACCCGGTGAAACCACGTCCCGTGCCCTGGCGATGCCTGGAGCTGTGCATCCCGTGCCCGGGATCACGGGCGCGGCGGATCGCGCCGGGGTCATTCGTAGCGGTAGAGGCCCCGGTGGCTGAGCATGTCCCGCGGGGTGACGTTCCACGGCGGCATCACCTCGTCGAGGGCGATCACCCGGCCGCGCTGGAGGTCCCCCAGTTCGAGCGGAGCCGCCGGCAGGTAGCCGGAGCCGGGGTGCTTCTGCTGCCAGCGGTCCCAGAGCAGGTCGACGAAGGCGTGGTGCAGCCAGAACGCCGGATCGTTCGGGGCGGTGCCGCCCGTCATGTGGCCGCCGATCCACTGGTGCACCTTGTTGTGGTTGCGCCAGCGCTCGCTCTTCGGCGCGGCCCAGCCCTCCAGCTTGTTGCGGAAGCCGCCGCCCTGCGCCGTCGAGTCCCAGGGCGAGGTGTCGTACGTCGGATCGTCCAGCGCCCACTGGAGTTCGGCCGCGGTGGGCAGGGCGATCGGGTTCTGCGGGCGGCCGAGGTTGCGGGTGAGGAAGCGGGCCTCCGTGATGCCCACCGTGATCTCCCAGTTGCCCTGCTCGTAGGCGAAGGGGCCCGTCGTCACGCGGCGGTCGCTCTCACGGCCGGTGCCGCCGAGGAAGTCCTCGGCCCAGAGCGAGGAGACCGGGCTGCTGTCCGCGGTCCAGTCCCAGTACGGGACCGAGACGCCCGGGTCGACGGCCTGGAGCAGCCGCTCGAACTCGAGCAGGAAGCGGCGGTGCCAGGGGAAGAACGACGGGGACATGTGGCCGACGCGGAGTTTGCTGTCCCGGTCGGGCACGAAGTACTTGTCGTGGGTGCGCACCAGGTCGTCGTAGGCGCCGTTGCGCTTGAGCTCCAGCACGGCCGCCGTGAACCTCTTCTTCTGGGCGCTGGTCAGGTTCCTCTGGTTCTGCCGGGTGTACACGCGGGCTCCTCCCGTTCCGGTCCGGTGTGGCCGTCAGCCGTGGTGCGGGGCGGCCGAGGCCAGTTGGGTGGTGCCGAGTTCGTCGACGGCGGCGCGGGCCAGCTCCAGCCGGGTCGCGAAGGACTCGAAGTGGTTGATCCCGCTCAGGTAGCTGCCGTCGGCACGGCGCATGACGTGCAGGGGACGGCCGTCGATGCGCACCCCGGCGAGGTCGACGGCGATGTGCCGGCCACGGTACGTCTCCTCGGTGAGGGGCGCCGGGGTGACGGTCTGCCGGGGCCGGCGGGCGCGCAGTACGGGGGCCAGGGCCGCGGCGGTACCGGCGAGCACGGCCGCGGTGAAGGCCGTGCGCAGGAGGGCGCGGCGGGTGAGTGCTGCGGTGGCGGATGTGGCGTACATGCGGTCTCCCTCGCTCGGTGGTCCGCGCTACGGGTCTAACGCCGCGCGGCGGGCGAGGTCACATCAGCGGCCGGAGCCGCTTGTAGAAGAGGGTGGTGGGGTGCAGGCGGCCAGCCGGATCGGTGGCGTAGTCGGGGATGGTGCCGGCCTCGGTCCAGCCCGCGGAACGGTAGACGTGCTCGGCCCCGCTGCCGGTCTCGGTGTCCAGGACCAGCAGCAGCACACCGGCCCGGGCCGCCGCCCGCTCGGCCTCGGTGAGGAGTGCGCGGGCGGCGCCGCGGCCGCGCGCCCGCGGGTGCACCATGAGCTTGCGCAGCTCGGCGCGGTGGCGCCCGTTGGGCTTGGACTCCCGGTACCAGCTGACGGTGCCGTCGAGACGGCCGTCACCGGCGCGGAAGGCCCACAGGGCGAGGGAGCCGTCCTCGACGGCGGGAGCGAGGGAATCCCACCAGGCGGCCGCCCGGGCGTGATCGAGGTCGGCGAGGAAGCCGAGGGAGGAGCCGCCGCGGACCACGGCGACCAGGAGATCGGCGAGTTCCTCGCGGTGGGCGGCCAGTCGGGGGGCGTCGAGGCGGGTGATGACGGGGATCATGCGGCGAGGATAGGCAGGGGCCGACGGCCCGGCGGACACCGCCTCCGGCGGCGGGCCCGTCCGCCGGGCGGCGGGACAGCCCTCAGGGGGACGGGAGTTCCGCGAAGTCCGCGACCAGGGCTTCGTGGTGGCCCGGGGTGCCGAGGGCGAGGGCGTCGGCCTTGGCGCGCTTGAGGTACAGGTGCGCCGGGTGCTCCCAGGTCATGCCGATGCCGCCGTGCAGCTGCACGCACTCCTCCGCCGCGCGCACCGCGACCCCGGAGCAGTACGCCTGGGCGACGGCCACCGTCAGCGGGGCGTCGGGAGCCCCCGTGGCCAGGGCGTCCGCCGCGGCGCGGGCCGCCGCGCGGGCCGAGGCCACGTCCAGCCACAGCTGCGCCAGCCGGTGCTTGAGCGCCTGGAAGGAGCCGACGGGCCGGTTGAACTGGTGCCGGCCGCGTACGTGCCGCACCGTCTCCGTCAGGCACCACTCGGCGAGCCCGAGCTGTTCGGAGGCGAGCAGTCCGGCCCCGGAGAGCAGCGCTCCGGCGACCGCCGCGCGGGCCGTCGCCGGGTCCGCGAGCCGGGTTCCGGCGGCCGCGTCCAGCGTCACGGTGGCGAGCGGGCGGGTCAGGTCCAGCGGGACCAGCGGGGTCGGTGCGGCCTGCGCCGCGGGGACCGCGTACAGCCCGGTGTCCGCGAGGACCAGCAGCACGTCGGCGGCGACCGCATCCGCGACCGAGGTGACCGTGCCCGTCAGGGCGCCGCCCCCGGTGTCACGCACCGCGGCCGGCAGCGGTGCGCCCGGGGCCTGCGGCAGCGGCAGCGCGGGGGCGCACACCTGCCGGCCGGAGGCGAGCTCCCTGAGCAGTGCGGTGGCCTCCGGCGTGTCGCAGCCCAGCAGGATCTCCGTGGCGAGCACCGCGCTCGTCAGGTACGGGACCGGCGCCACGGCCCGCCCCAGCTCCTCCAGGACCACGGCCGCCTCCCGGTGCCCCGCGCCCTGGCCGCCGAGCTTCTCCGGTACGAGCAGTCCCGCGGTGCCGATGTCGGCGGCGAGGGTGCGCCACAGTTCCGGGTCGTGCGGCCGGCCGGTCTCCGCCCGGGCGAGGACGGCGGCGGGTGCGCACCGGTCCGCGAGCAGCGCCCGTACGGCGGAGCGGAGTTCTTCCTCCGTGTCCGAGTACAGCAGGTCGAAGGCAGTGCTCATCGGGCCAGGTCCTTCCAGGCGAGGTCCTTGTCGTCGCGCGGCTCGCCGGGCAGGCCGAGGACGCGTTCGGCGACGATGTTCAGGAGGATTTCGCTGGTGCCGCCCTCGATGCTGTTGCCCTTGGCACGCAGGTAGCGGTATCCGGCGTCGCGGCCGGTGAAGTCGACGAGCTCGGGCCGGCGCATCGTCCAGTCCTCGTAGAGCAGCCCCTCCTCGCCGAGGAGTTCCACCTCCAGGCCGCTGATCTCCTGGTTGAGGCGGGCGAAGGTGAGCTTCATCCCGGATCCCTCGGGGCCGGGCTGCCCGGCGGCGAGCTGCTGGCGCAGCCGTTCGCCGGTGAGCCGGGCGACCTCGGCCTGGACCCACAGCCGCAGCAGCCGCTGGTGCAGTGCGTGGGTGCGCAGCCCGGGCCGCTCGCGCCAGGCGGCGGCGACGGGCGCGATCATGCCGCCCTCGCGCGGGATGCGCATGCCGCCGATGGAGACGCGTTCGTTCATGAGGGTGGTGCGGGCGACCTCCCAGCCCTGGCCCACGGCGCCGAGCCGGTGGCTGTCGGGGATGCGGACGCCGGTCAGGAAGACCTCGTTGAACTCGGCCTCGCCGGTGATCTGGCGCAGCGGCCGGACCTCGACGCCGGGGGCGTGCATGTCGCAGAGGAAGTAGGTGATGCCCTGGTGCTTGGGCAGCGCCGGGTCGGTGCGGGCGATCAGGATGGCCCAGCGGGCGGTGTGGGCGCTGGAGGTCCACACCTTCTGCCCGTCGACGATCCAGTCGCCGGTGCCGCTCTCGCGCACGGCGCGGGTGCCGAGCGCGGCGAGGTCGGAGCCGGCGCCGGGCTCGCTGAAGAGCTGGCACCAGACCTCGTCCCCGACCCACAGGGGGCGCAGGAAGCGCTGCTTCTGCTCGTCGGTGCCGTACGCGAGGATCGTGGGGGCGGCCATGCCGAGGCCGATGCCGATCCGGCGGGGGTCGTTGTCGGGGGCGCCGGCGGCTTCGAGTTCGGCGTCGACGACGGCCTGGAGGGTGCGGGGGGCGTCGAGTCCGCCGAGGCCCTCGGGGTAGTGGATCCAGGCGAGGCCGGCGTCGAAGCGGGCCCGCAGGAACGTGGCGCGGTCGGTGTCGGCGGGCGGGTGCGCGAGGAGCAGGTCCCGTACGCGCGCCACGAGTTCTTCGGAGGTGATCACCGCGAGCCGCCTCCGTTCAGGGCCGGTACGACGACCAGGCGGCCGGTGGTGGCCCCGTCGGCGAGGCGCTGGACGGCGTCGGCGGCTCCGGCGAGCGGGATCCGTTCGCTGACCAGCGGCCTGATCGCGCCCTCGGCGGCGAGCCGGGTCAGCTCGGTGTGGCAGGCGGCGATGGAAGCGGGGTCCTTGGCGGCGTACAGGCCCCAGTGGAGGCCGAGGACGGCGTAGTTCTTCACGAGGGCGTGGTTGAGGGCGGGGGCTGGGATGGTGCCGCTGGCGAAGCCGACGACGACGATCCGGCCCTCGAAGGCCACGCACTTGGCGGAGGCGGTGTACGCCTCGCCGCCGACGGGGTCGTACACGACGTCGGCGCCGCGCCCGCCGGTGAACTCCTTGACGCGGGCGGCGATCCCGCTCGTCTCCTCGCCCGACCGGTCGATCACCAGGTCGCAGCCGAGCTCTTCCGCGGTGCGCACTTTGGCCTTGCCTCCGACGACCCCGATGACGGTGGCGCCGGCGGCCTTGCCGAGCTGGACGGCGGCGCTGCCGACCCCGCCGGCGGCGGCGTGCACGAGCAGGGTCTCGCCGGCCTGGAGACGGGCCCTGCGGTGCAGGCCGAACCAGCCGGTCTGGTAGCCGATGTGCAGGGCGGCGGCCTCGGCGTCGTCGAGGGTCGCGGGGGCCGGCAGCAGGGCGCGGGCGGGCGCGGTGACGTACTCGGCGAAACCGCCGTGCGGCAGGCTCGGGTTGGCGATGACGCGGCGGCCGTCCTCGGTCTCGCCGCAGATCTCGACGCCGGGGGTGAAGGGCAGCGGCGGACGGATCTGGTACTGGCCGCGGGCGAGCAGCGCGTCGGGGAAGTTGACGTTCGCCGCGAGCACCTTCAGCTTCACCTCGCCCTCGCCGGGCACCGGTTCGGGGACCTCTTCGAGGCGCATGACCTCGCGGGGTTCGCCGGGGGTGTGTACTCGCCATGCCTGCATCCGGGGCCTCCAGCCGCCGTCGAGGAACCACGCTCCGCGGAGCATACTAAGCAGTCGCTTGCCTCTCTGGGAACCGCTCGGCCGGACGGAGGGCGTCCGGACCGGATCAACACACGTCATTCCGGCCACTTCAGCCCCACTCTCGGGCAACATGTGGCGTGCACGTGTCATGACTCAACGGGGAACAGCACCTGTCCTGGGGGGACCACCACATGAGAAGAAGCATGTCCGCGGCCGGAGCCGCCGTCGTCCTGGCGGGCCTGATCACGGCCGCCGCACCGGCCGCCGCCGCCGGGCCCGGGTGCACGCCGGACATCCTGCGGCTGCCGGCCCTCGCCGAGGGCCCCTCACCGGCCTACGGGTCCGTACGCGCCTTCGGGTCCGGCGGCCTGGTGGCCGGCGAAAGCGTCGGACTGCCCGCCTACTGGACGGCCGACCACGCGGTGCACGCCGTCCCGCTGCCCGAGGGCTTCGCGTCGGGCGAGGTGCGCGCCGTGAACGCCAAGGGCCTGATGGTGGGCGTCCTCCGGCGCGCCGGTGCACCCGACGCCCCTTACGGCTTCACGTACCAGAAGGGGGCGGCGGAAGTACGGCTGATCGGCGGCGGAGCCACCGTGAGCGCGGTGACGGACGTCAACGACGCGGGCCGCTCCGTCGGCATGGAGGGCGGCGTCGCCAAGGAGTGGCTGAACGGCGCGGTGGTGCGCGAGCTGCCCGTGCCTGCAGACGCCCGCCTGGGCACCAGGATCGTCTCGGTGAACGGGATCAACGCGCGCGGGGACGTCGTCGGCACGGCGCAGACGTCCTACGAGGAGGACGACCAGCTCAGGGGGAAGACCTTCCCGGTCGTCTGGCCCTCGGGGGGCGGGTACCCGCCGTACAGCCTGCGGGTGTGGACGGAGGACGACCCGACGGTCTGGACGACCGCGGCCGGCATCGACGACCGCGGCCGGGTCGTCGGCCACGAGGACCGCAGCTACCGCGACTGGCAGGAGCGCAGGCCTGCCGTCTGGAAGAAGCCGTACGACGCCCTGCCGGACGACCCCGGCCGGGTCGACGGCTACGACCACGTGACCTTCGACGGGCTCAGCCCGGCCACGAACGTGGCCGTCGGCTCGGCCGTCACCTTCGTCGAGGGATACCCCAACCACCTCCACGCGGCGTACTGGCCGGGCACGGGAGCCCCTCTGGCCCTCCCCCACCCCGCCGGCACCGGACCGGACTCGCGCAGCTCGGCGTACGCGGCCTCGGACGACGACCGGGTTGGCGGCACGTTCTACGACTGGGAGACGAGGAAGGGCACCGCCGTGGTGTGGACCTGCGCGAGCAAGCAGGCGTACGCACCGCAGAAGTGACCCCGTCGCGGGCATGGTGATCTCGGCGCCCGCGCGCTATCGATGCCCCCATGACGCACGAAATCCCGCCCGGCCTGCCGGGGCTGCCCGCGCCTCCCCCGCCCGGCGCCGCCGCCCTGCCCGCCGGTACGTACGCGGGGCAGGTGGTCCTGGTGACCGGCGGCGGATCCGGGCTGGGCAAGGCGATCGCCGCCGAATTCGCGCGGCTCGGCGCCGACCTGGTGCTCGCGGGCCGGCGCGCCGAGCGGCTGGAGGCGGCGCAGGCGGAGCTGGCGGCCGTCCCCGGCGCGGGCCGGGTGACGGCCGCCGTGTGCGACATCCGCGACCCGGAGCGGATAGCGGAGGTCTTCGACGCGGCGGAGGCCGCGCTCGGACCGCCCGACGTCCTGGTCAACAACGCGGCCGCCAACTTCCCCTGCCCGGCGGAGGACCTGTCGCCCAACGCCTGGCGGGCGGTCGTCGACATCACCCTGACCGGCACCTGGTTCATGACCCGCGAGTTCGGCCGCCGCCACCTCGCCGCCTCGGCGCCCGGGTCCATCGTGAACATCGGCGCCTCGTACGCCTGGACCGGCGGGCCGGGCTTCGCCCACAGCGCCGCCGCCAAGGCCGGGGTGAAGAACCTGGTGGAGACCCTCGCCGTCGAGTGGGGCCCGTACGGCATCCGGATCAACGGGCTCGTCCCGGGGCTGTTCCCGCACGCCGACATGACCGAGGACATCCGCGCCGGGCTGGACCGCGCCGCGTCCGACGCCCCGGACGCCCACGCCGCCCCGGACGCCCTGGTTGCCCGGGACGCCAAGGACGCCCGCCAGCCCGCCCTGCGCGTCGGCGCCCCGCGCGAACTCGGCTGGGCGGCCACCTTCCTGGCGTCCCCCTACGCCCGGTTCATCACCGGCCACACACTGGTTGTCGACGGGGCGAACTGGCAGCGCCGCTCGCTGGTCAGCCCGGAGGTGGTGCCGGTCCGCGCCCAGCTGGGCCGCGGCCCGTTCAGCCCCTGAGCGGCCGGTTGTCGGTGGCCGGTGCGAGGATCCCGTCATGTCCCTCGCCGATCTGACCCTCGACCACTGGCGCTCGCTCGACGCGGCGGCCGCCGCGCCCATCGCCCACGAAGCCGCCGCGCAGGCGGGAGGCCGGGTGGTGCTGCTCGACACCGTGGAGCACCTGGGCCGGCCCCTGCACCGCGTCCGCATCGAGCGCGAGGGGCAGGAGTTCGCCCTCGTACCCGGCGGCCCGGTGCGGCTGGGGTTCGACCTGGACGCCTGGGAGCCGACGCCCGCACAGTCCGCCGACTACGCCGCCAGCGTGGCCGAGGGGTACGGGTACGGACACGACACGCTGAAGGGCCATCTCGCCGAGATGCTCAGCCCGCTGCGCACCGCCACGCTCGCCGCGGTGCTCATGGCCGTGGAGGACGAACCGCTGACCGGGCCCCCGGCCGCCACCCCGGCCGTGCTCGCCGCGCGCGGGCTGCGGATGCCGGACCCCGACGAATGGGAGCACGCCTGCGGGGCCGGGGCGGGCACCCTGTTCCGCTGGGGCAACGAGTGCCCCCTCGACGAGCCCTCGTACGGGGGCGGCCACGGCGTACGGCACCGACGGAACGCGTTCGGGCTGCACATCGCGTACGACAGCTACGGCACGGAGCTGAGCGCCGACCCGGCCGTGGTGCACGGAGGGGACGGCGGAGAGGCAGTCTGCGGCGGCTACGGCGACCTGCTCGCCTGGCTGCCGCTGGCCACCGCCCACCGCAACCCGTCGACGGCCGAGTTCGCGTACGGCCCGGACGGCGAGGGCATGTACGAGGAGTTCTCGACGCGGCCCGTGTTCAGCCTCCGCTGAAGTGCGGCGGTCGCCGGGCCGCCTTGGCGCCGTAGCCCTCCCTGCAGTCCTCCGAGGTCAGGGTGAGGGCCGCCGTCATCGCGACACGGTCCAGGGCCGGGGCGAGTGCGGCGTCGGCGTAGGCGTCGACCGCCCGTTTGATGCCCTGGACGGCGAGGGGCGCGTTCGCCGCGATCTCGGCCGCCAGCGCGCGGGCCGTGGTGTCCAGATCGGCGCGCGGCACGACCAGTTGGACCAGGTTCAGGCGGTGCGCCGTCGCGGCGTCGATGCGACGGCCGGTCAGCGCCAGGAACTTGGCCCAGCCCGCGCCCGCCTCACGGGCGATCCTGAGGTCGCCGCCCGCGTCCACCGCCACGCCCAGCTGCGCCTCCGGCAGGGCGAACACGGCGTCCTCGGCGGCGACGCGCAGGTCCGCCATCAGGGCCAGTTCGAAGCCGAAGCCCAGGCAGTGGCCCTGTACGGCGGCCACCACCGGCTGCGGGAGCCGGGAGAGCACGGCGAAGCGCTCGTGGACCCAGCGGATGCCCTCGTAGTAGTTGCGGGTCCGCTCGGCGGCCGTCGCGCCCGTGATCGCGCCGCCGGGGGCGGTCACGTCGATGCCCGCACAGAAGGCGCGGCCCTCCGCGCGCAGCAGGACCGCCCGCACCTGGGGGTCGAAGCGGATCCGGTCCGCGAGCAGCCCCAACTGGCGGGTGGACTCCCAGGTCCATCCGTTGAGCCGGTCGGGGCGGCAGAGGGTGAGGACCGCGATGCCGTCCGCGGTCTCCAGACGGATGCGCTCCTCCCCCTCCGGGACCTCGTTGCCGATGGTGTCGATCACCGATCCGTCCGCCCTCACGCCGACAATTGATGGTCCGTCAGCTTAGGGGGCGGGGGTCAGCGCGGGAAGACCTCGAAGGTCACCGCAGGACGGCCGCCGAACCGTACGGAGGCCTGCTGGGCCATGCCGGTGAGGAAGTTGCGGCAGTACTCCTGCGGGTCCTGGTCCGTGAGCACCTCGATGTACGCCTTGTGCTCCATCAGCGATGCGATCGCACGCTCCATGCCCGGACCGGCGTCCGCCGCGTGCGTCGGCGTCGAGGACCCCGCCACCGCGACCCACCGCACCCCGTTCCACGGCTCCAGGCCCTGCTCGGAGATGAGCTCGGGGAAGATCCACCGGTTGCCAGCGTCCGCGGCCGCGTCGAGGACGGCCCGGCCGACGGCCTTGTGGTCGGGGGTGTTCCAGAAACCGCCGCCGCCCTGGCCGCCCCAGGTGTCACGGTGGTTGAGGGTGATGAGCAGTTCGGGGCGGTGCCGGCGGATGGCCGCGGCGATGTCCCGGCGCAGGTCCAGACCGTACTCGACGATCCCGTCACGGTGGTCGAGGAACTCCACGGTGGACACCCCGACGACGGCGGCGCTCGCCCGCTGCTCCGCCTCGCGCACCGGGGCGCACTCCTCGGGCGGGAGGGTGTCGATGCCGGCCTCGCCGCGCGTGGCCAGGAGGTAGACGACCTCTCGCCCGCCGTCCGTCCAGTCGGCGATCGCCGCGGCGCCGCCGTACTCCAGGTCGTCGGGGTGCGCGACCACGGCGAGGGCGCGCTGCCAGTCGGTGGGCATGGGCTCCAGGGGTGCGGGCTGATCATTTCGTTCGGTCATGCACCGCACGATAGCCGCGCTGCCGGATCCGGGGTGCCGATCCGCCGCACTGCGCCGGCCGGCGCAAGGCGATGCGGTCAGGCCTCGTCGCGGACCAGGGCCAGGAGGCGGTCCAGGACGCGGGGGCCGCCTGCGCGGACGCCGTCGTGCTCGAACTCGTCGGTCACCCAGGTGCGCAGGCCCCGGATCGACGCGGCGGTGTGCAGGGAGTGCGCGGTGTCCACGTACAGGTCGTCGTGGTAGGCCGCCGCGGCCACCGGCACCTCGTTGGCGGCGAGCCGGGCCGGGTCGTACAGGGGTTCCCAGCCGGTACGGGCGGCCACGCGTTCGGCGGTCTCGCGCAGCGGGGCCAGCGCGGGGTCGGTGGTGAAGTGCCAGGGGTGGACGGTCTCGCCGGTGAACAGCAGGGGCTCGTCGCCCGCGAGGGTCTTCGCGGCGTCGAAGCCGGGGTGGCCGGCGCGGACCCGTTCGGCGGCCCAGGCGGTGGGCGCGGCCGGGTCCTGGGCGTAGATCGACTCGTGGAGCAGGGCGTACAGGGGGTGCGCGGCGAAGGAGAGCAGACCTTGGACGGCCTCCAGGAAGGCGTCGGAGAGAGCCGGGCCCGAGGACGTCGGGACGAAGGCGTCCTCCAGCAGGTAGTGGAGTTGGTGGCTGCCGTCACCGGTGCCGAGCAGGATGCCGAGGGACTGGAACGCCTCGACGGTGAGGCGGTGGCCGACCGGCAGTTCGGCCGGGCCCTGTGCCAGGTGGGCGGCGATGCGGCGGGCCCGCTCGACGTCCATCGGGTAGCGGGCGTAGTGGGCCAGGTTCTTGCGCTCCATGCGGGGGTACGCCGCCTCGTACACCTCGTCCGCGGTGGCCGTGAGGGACGGGAGGCCGCCGGTGATCAGGGCGGCGGTCAGACCCTCGGGGGCGGTGGAGAGGTAACGGGTGGTGCAGAAGCCGCCGAAGCTCTGCCCCAGCACGGTCCAGGGCGCGCCGCCGGTCAGGGCGGGGCGGATCGCCTCGGCGTCGCGCACGATGGAGTCGGCGCGGAAGTGGGCGAGGTACGCGGCCTGCTGCCCGGGCGTGCCGCGCAGGGGCAGGGTCTGCCGGTTGAGCGGGGTGGAGCGGCCCGTGCCGCGCTGGTCGAGCAGGAGGACGCGGTACTCGCTCAGGGCCCGCTCCAGCCAGGCCTGCCGGCCGATGAAGCGGCGGGCACCGAAGCCGGGGCCGCCCTCCAGGTAGAGCAGCCAGGGCAGTGTCTCGGGGTCCTTGCCGGTGGCGACGGCCTCGCGGGCGTACAGCTCGATGTGCTCCCCGTCCGGGCGCGTGTGGTCGAGCGGGACGGTGAAGCGGTGGTCGGTGAGGACGACACCGGGCTGGCGGTAGCGGTGGTCGATGGTCACGAACGGCCCCTGGGTGTGCGGCGGCCCCGGCCGGAGGCCGACCGGGGCACGGGTCTGGCGGCCCGGCCGAGTCTAGGGCCTGGCCGGTCGGGGTACGGGGGGCACCTCGGCCGGGCGCTGCCGGGCCCTTCTGCCCGAGGGGAACGGTGCCGGCCCCGGCGCGGGCGCCGGGGCCGGGTCGGCCGGGTCGGGTCGGGTGCGGGGCGGTCTAGAACTCGACGACCGAGCGGAGGACCTCGCCGCGTTCCATCCGGGCGAAGGCCGCTTCCACGCCGTCCAGCGGGATCGTCTCGGACACGAACGCGTCGAGGTCGAGACGGCCCTGGAGGTAGAGGTCGATGAGGAGGGGGAAGTCCCGCTCGGGCAGGCAGTCGCCGTACCAGGAGGACTTGAGTGCGCCGCCGCGGCCGAAGACGTCGATGAGCGGGAGTTCGAGCTTCATCTCCGGCGTCGGCACGCCGACCAGCACGACGGTGCCGGCCAGGTCGCGGGCGTAGAAGGCCTGCTGGTAGGTCTCCGGACGGCCGACGGCGTCGATGACCACGTCCGCGCCGTTTCCGCCGGTCAGGCCCTGGATCGCCTTGACGACGTCCTCCGTGCGGCCGTTGACGGTGTGGGTGGCGCCCAGGCCGCGCGCCCACTCAAGCTTCCGGTCGTCGAGGTCGACGGCGATGATGCGGCCCGCGCCGGCGAGGCGGGCGCCGGCCACGGCCGCGTTGCCCACTCCCCCGCAGCCGATGACGGCGACGGAGTCGCCCCGGCCGACGCCGCCGGTGTTGAGCGCGGCGCCGAGGCCGGCCATGACCCCGCAGCCGAGGAGTCCGGCGGCGGCAGGGGCGGCCGCCGGGTCGACCTTGGTGCACTGGCCGGCGGCGACCAGGGTCTTCTCGGCGAAGGCGCCGATGCCGAGCGCCGGGGACAGCGGGGTTCCGTCCTCCAGGGTCATCTGCTGGGTGGCGTTGTGCGTGTTGAAGCAGTACCAGGGGCGGCCGCGCTTGCAGGCCCGGCAGGTACCGCACACCGCACGCCAGTTGAGGATGACGAAGTCACCGGGCGCGACGGAGGTGACGTCCGGGCCGACGGACTCCACGATCCCGGCTGCCTCGTGGCCGAGGAGGAAGGGGAACTCGTCGTTGATGCCGCCCTCGCGGTAGTGGAGGTCGGTGTGGCAGACCCCGCAGGCCTGCACCTTGACCAGGGCCTCGCCGGGTCCCGGGTCGGGCACGAGGATCGTCGTCGTCTCCACCGGTGCGCCCTTGCTCCGGGCGATGACCCCTCGTACGCGATGCGTCACGTCGTACCCCGCTCTGGTCGGATCTGTCTGGATCAACGAACGTACACGGGCGCGGCGGCGGAGGGGAGTTGTGTCACGCCGCGGAACCCGGAGTGGCGAGTTCCGGTGGTACGGCGGCGCGAAGTGCCGCTTCGAAGGCGGCGACGGCCGGGTGGGCGGCGGCCCCGCTGCGGAAGGCGACCTTGGTGCGGCGCTCCATGGGGAGCCGGGTGAGGGAGACGGCCGGGTCGGCGGGCCCCACGACCCCGAGCTGCGGGACGACCGCCACGCCCTGACCGGCCGCGACGAGGGCGAGCACGGTGGGGAACTCGTCGACGCGGTGACGGATCCGCGGGGTGAAACCGGCCGCCTGGCAGGCCCGCAACGCCATGGTGTGGCAGAGGGTGCCGGGCGTGGAGGTGATCCACGGGGCATCGGCGTGGGCCCGCAGAACGGCACCCTGGTCCGGGCCGGGGACCGCGGCCGGGGACGCGGTCGGGGACGCGGTCAGGGTGGCCGGGGACGCGGCCGGGGTCGCCGGGGCCGCCAGGTACATCGCCTCCCGGTAGAGCGGCTGCGTGGCGAGCCCCGGTTCCGGCGGCGCGGGGACGAAGTCGTACTCGTGGACCAGGGCCACGTCCAGGTCCCCGGCGCGCAGGGCGTGCGCGACCGCCGCCGGGTCGGTGTCCGACACCATCGGCTCCAGCCCCGGGTGGCGCCGGGCCAGGGCGATCAGGGCGGCGGGGACGATGGCCCGGCCGGCGGTGGGGAAGGCCCCGATGCGCAGTGCCCCGGCCAGGCCGCTGCGCGCCTCGGCGAGATCGGCGTCGGCCTGTTCGAGCCGCTCCAGTACGGCCTCGGCGTGCCGGACCAGGTTCTGGCCGGCCGGGGTGAGCCGGACCCGGCGCCCGGTGCGTTCGAGCAGCGGCAGGCCCGCCTCGCGTTCGAGGACTCCGAGTTGCTGGGACACCGCCGAAGGGCTGAAGGCGAGGGCTTCGGCCACGGCGGCGATGGTTCCGCGGCGGGCGAGTTCGCGCAGCAGGCGCAGGCGTCGTACGTCGAGCATCGGCTCAGCTTACGGTTCGGGTAAGAAACGCGAACTGGATTCGGTGCTCGGGGCGGACGAAGCTCGGGGCATGGCACAGGACTTCTCCCTGCACGGGATTCACGTACCGCTCGTCACGCCTTTCACGCGCGCCGGGGAGGTGGCCGCCGACGCCCTGGAGGCGCTCGCCCACCAGGTGCTCGACGAGGGCGCCACCGGGATCGTCGCCCTCGGCACCACCGGCGAGGCCGCCGCCCTCGACGCGGCGGAGAGCGACCTCGTCACGGACGTCTGCGCCCGGGTCTGCCGGGAGCGCGGTGCGGCGCTCACCGTGGGCGCCGGGGCGAGCGGCACCGGGGCGGCCGCGGCGGCGCTGGGGCGGCTGGCGAAGTGGCCCGAGGTGGGGGCGGCGCTGGTGAGCGTGCCGTCCTTCGTACGGCCCGGGGCGGCGGGGGTGCTGGCGCACTTCGCCCGGCTGGCGGAGCTGAGCCCCGTACCGCTGGTCGTCTACCACATCCCGTACCGGACCGGGCAGCGGCTGGACGCGGCCGCGCTGCGGGCGCTCGGGGAGCTGCCCGGGGTGGCTGGGATGAAGTACGCGGGCGGCGGGATCGGCGAGGAGGCGGTGGCGCTGCTCGGGGGGCCGCCGGAGGGGTTCGCGGTGCTGGCGGGCGACGACGTGTACCTGTCTCCGCTGCTGGCGATGGGAGCGGCGGGCGGGATCCTGGCCTCGGCGCACCTGGCGACGGCGCGGTTCGCGGAGCTGGCGGCGGCCTGGCGGGACGGCGACGTGCCGCGGGCGCGGACGCTGGGGCACGGCCTGGCCCGGCTCTCGGCGGCGCTGTTCGCCGAGCCGAGTCCGGTGGTGCTGAAGGGGGTGCTCCACGCCCAGGGCAGGATCCCGACGCCGGACGTACGGCTCCCCCTGCTGCCGGCGCACGGCGCGACGGTGTCGACGGCGCTGGACCGGCTGGCGGAGCTCCCGCCCGGGTAGCCCGCGCCTTTCGGATCATGGCGGGCATGCCGGGAAGCGGCCCCTGTGGGCGGTTCGCAAACAACGGGCGAGATGCCCGAATCAGGCACGCCTATGGGCGACTTGTCCGTTTCCCCGGAGGGCTTCGGGGGCCCGTGATGTGAGTCACTCGAATAGGGCCAACATCATTTATCCGGAACAAGCGATTCCCTTTTCCCGGAAAGGAATTTCGGCATTCCCGGAAGACGCCTCCAAGGTCGTTTCCGACCCCGGAACAGAGAAGTCGATCACCGGGTGGAATTCCAGCCTTGTTCCGGCCCGGCGGGCTCGCTTACGGTCACGTCGTTCCCAGCGGGCAGCGGCCCGAACCGGCCGCCGCCAGGGATCCCCCGCACCCCCCACGTGAGGAATTCCGCCATGCCCGGACCCGGTAAGCACCGTCGGCCCAAGCAGCGCCCCATCGCCCGCAAGCTGGCCTTCGCCGGCACCGGCGGCGCCGCCCTCGCCCTGCCGCTGATCAGCGCGACCACGGCCGGGGCGGCCGTCACGCAGCCGGCCGCGGCGCCCGCCGCGAAGACCGTCACGCTGCCCGCCGTGAAGCCGGCGGTGGAAAAGGCGGCGGTCCCGCTGACCTATTCCGTGACCGTCGGCGACACGCTTTCGAAGATCGCCGTGGAGCATGCGGTGAACGGCGGCTGGCAGGCCCTCTACGAAGCCAACCGGAGCACCATCGGGGCCAACCCCTCGGTCATTCGCCCGGGGCTGAAACTGAGCCTCGGCGCGGCGGCCAAGGCGGCCGCCGCGAAGGCGACCACGGCGGCCAAGCCGGCGGCTTCGTACGCGAACAACCTCGACGGCTGGATCCGGCAGTCCCTGGACATCATGGCCAAGCACGGAATCCCCGGGAGCTACAACGGAATTCTGCGCAACGTGATGCGGGAGTCCTCGGGCAACCCGCTGGCCATCAACAACTGGGACTCCAACGCGGCCGCCGGCATCCCCTCCAAGGGCCTGCTCCAGGTCATCGACCCGACCTTCCGGGCCTACCACGTACCCGGCACCGCCCTGGACTCGTACGACCCGGTCGCCAACATCACGGCCGCCTGCAACTACGCGGCGGCCCGCTACGGCTCGATCGACAACGTCAACGGCGCCTACTGACACCCGGACCGCCCCACCCGGACCGCCGCTCCCCCGGGCAGGTGCCGGCGCGGAGCCGGCCGGGTGGGCGGGCGGGCGGCTTCCGCGGGGCCCTAC
>LJCW01000339.1 GCA_001298555.1 Actinobacteria bacterium OV450 | reverse complement strand
GCTGCGGGCCGATACCGGGGGCGGCCGGGCTCTGATCGAAGAATGATGCCGCCATCTCGCTGGTCTGCCGAACGAAGACCTCGGCGGGCTTGAGGAGGGAGCGGGGTCAGGACGCGATGAAACGGCGCGCGGGGGCAGCGGAGGGGGAGGAGGAACGGGAAGAAGAGGTCATGGCCACTCCAAACGTCGGTGTGGCCAGGACACTGTTTGATTAACCCCTTAACCAGAACCCGCCGCGGTCGACGAAATCCGCACCGCCGTCCGTACGATGACCCCGTGCCCGGGCCCGGACCGACCATCGCCGACATCGCGCGCGCCGCGGAGGTCTCCACCGCGACCGTCTCGCACGCCCTGGGCGGCACCGGCCGCGTCGGCGAGTCCACCCGCCGACGGGTCCGCGAGGTCGCGGCCGCCCTCGGCTACAGCGCCCGCCGCGGCCCCCGCACCCGTACGCTCGGCCTCGCCGTCACCACGTACGCCGGCTCCGCCTGGAACTACGTCGAGATCGCCTACTTCTCCCGGCTGCTGACCGCCGCCACCGCGGCCGCCCACGCCCGCGGCTACGCCCTCACGGTGCTGCCCGCCGACCGGGGCGCCGAACCCCTGTGGCACACCCTCGCCGTCGACGGGATGCTGCTGCTCGACAGCCCGGCCGGCGACCCGGTGCTGCGCGCCCTGCGCGCCCGCGGCCTGCCGGTCGTCTTCGACGGCCGTCCCCCGGACCCCCGGCCGGGGGACGTGTGGGTGGACAACGACCACGAGGCCACCACCCGCGAGGTCCTCGACCACCTCGCCGCCTGCGGGGCCCGCCGGATCGCGCTGCACTCCGCCTACGGCCGGGAGCACTACACCGGGGCCGTCACCGCGGCCCACGCCCGCTGGTGCGCCGAGCGCGGGACGGCCCCGCTGGTGGTCCCCTTCGACCCCGACGACAGCGCCGGGCACGCGTTCGACGCGGTGTTCGCCGCGCCCGGCGGGCGCCCCGACGCCGTGTACTGCGTGTACGACCCCGGCGGCCGCCAGGTGCTGGCGGCCGCCGCCCGGCACGGGCTGCGGATACCCGGGCAGCTGCGGCTCGTCTGCGCGAGCGAGGATCCCTCCTACGCGGCGGGCGACCCGGCGGTGAGCACCGTGACCCTGCGTCCGGAGGTGATCGGGGAGCGCGCCGTCGACGCGCTGGTCGCCCTGCTGGAGTCCTCGCAGGGCGCGCCGCCGGGCCAGCTGACCGTGCCGGCCGCGCTGGCCGTGCGTACGTCTTCGCTGACCGTGCCCTCGTCCGCACGGCGGGGGCCGGTGTGATGTGGCCCATGCCGTGCATGACCAGGGCGCGGCAATGCACTAGAGTTATCTCGACATCGAGATATCTGCCGAAGGCGTACCGCAGCCGCCCCTGCTGGTAAGGCTCACCTAACTTAGCCTTACCTTAGCGGACTGGCCCCAGGGCGTGGCGGCAGGATTGCGGTAAAACGCGCGAATTTCATGCATGAAGGAGACTGTCGTGTCGGCGAACAGCTTCGACGCCCGCAGCACGCTGCAGGTGGGCGACGAGTCGTACGAGATCTTCCGGCTGGACAAGGTTGAGGGCTCCGCCCGCCTTCCCTACAGCCTGAAGGTGCTGCTGGAGAACCTGCTCCGCACCGAGGACGGCGCGAACATCACCGCCGACCACATCCGGTCGCTCGGGAACTGGGACTCGCAGGCCCAGCCCAGCGAGGAGATCCAGTTCACGCCGGCCCGCGTGATCATGCAGGACTTCACCGGCGTCCCCTGCGTCGTGGACCTCGCCACCATGCGCGAGGCCGTGAAGGCGCTCGGCGGCGACCCGGCGAAGATCAACCCGCTCTCGCCCGCCGAGATGGTCATCGACCACTCGGTCATCGCCGACAAGTTCGGCACGAAGGACGCCTTCGCGCAGAACGTCGAGCTGGAGTACGGCCGCAACAAGGAGCGCTACCAGTTCCTGCGCTGGGGCCAGACCGCCTTCGACGACTTCAAGGTCGTCCCGCCGGGCACCGGCATCGTCCACCAGGTCAACATCGAGCACCTGGCGCGTACCGTCATGGTCCGTAACGGCCAGGCGTACCCCGACACCCTCGTGGGCACCGACTCGCACACCACCATGGTCAACGGCCTCGGCGTGCTGGGCTGGGGCGTCGGCGGCATCGAGGCCGAGGCCGCGATGCTCGGCCAGCCGGTCTCCATGCTGATCCCGCGCGTCGTCGGCTTCAAGCTGACCGGCGAGCTGCCGACCGGCACCACCGCCACCGACCTCGTGCTGACCATCACCGAGATGCTCCGCAAGCACGGCGTCGTCGGCAAGTTCGTCGAGTTCTACGGTGAGGGCGTCGCCGCCACCTCGCTGGCGAACCGCGCCACCATCGGCAACATGTCGCCGGAGTTCGGCTCCACCGCCGCGATCTTCCCGATCGACGGCGAGACCCTGAAGTACCTGCGCCTGACCGGCCGCGACGCCCAGCAGGTCGCGCTCGTCGAGGCGTACGCCAAGGAGCAGGGCCTGTGGCTGGCCCCGGCCGCCGAGCCGGACTTCTCCGAGAAGCTGGAGCTCGACCTCTCCACGGTCGTCCCCTCCATCGCCGGCCCGAAGCGCCCGCAGGACCGCATCGTCCTGGCCAACGCCGCCGAGCAGTTCGCCGTCGACGTGCGCAACTACGTCTCCGACGACGAGGAGGCCGGCAAGGAGTCCTTCCCGGCGTCCGACGCCCCGGCCGCCGTCAACGGCGTACCGACCCGCCCGACCCAGGTCACCCTGGCCGACGGCACCTCGTTCGAGATCGACCACGGCGCCGTCACCGTCGCCGCGATCACCTCCTGCACCAACACCTCGAACCCCTACGTCATGGTCGCCGCGGCGCTCGTGGCCAAGAAGGCGGTCGAGAAGGGCCTGTCCCGCAAGCCGTGGGTCAAGACCACCCTGGCCCCGGGCTCGAAGGTCGTCACCGACTACTTCGACAAGGCCGGCCTGACCCCGTACCTCGACAAGATGGGCTTCAACCTCGTCGGGTACGGCTGCACCACCTGCATCGGCAACTCCGGTCCGCTGGACGAGGAGATCTCGAAGGCGATCAACGAGCACGACCTCGCGGTCACCTCGGTCCTCTCGGGCAACCGCAACTTCGAGGGCCGCATCAACCCCGATGTCAAGATGAACTACCTGGCCTCCCCGCCGCTGGTCGTCGCGTACGCCATCGCGGGCTCCATGAAGGTGGACATCACCAAGGACGCCATCGGCATCGACACCGAGGGCAAGCCGGTCTTCCTCCAGGACATCTGGCCGTCCGAGGCCGAGGTCAACGACGTCGTGGCGAACGCCATCGGCGAGGACATGTTCAGCAAGTCCTACCAGGACGTCTTCGCGGGCGACGCCCAGTGGCAGGCGCTGTCGATCCCGACCGGCAACACCTTCGAGTGGGACCCGCAGTCCACCTACGTCCGCAAGCCCCCCTACTTCGAGGGCATGACGATGGAGACCACCCCGGTCTCCGACATCGCCGGCGCGCGCGTGCTGGCGAAGCTGGGCGACTCGGTCACCACCGACCACATCTCCCCGGCCGGTGCGATCAAGGCCGACACCCCGGCCGGCAAGTACCTCACCGAGCACGGCGTCGAGCGCCGCGACTTCAACTCGTACGGTTCCCGCCGCGGCAACCACGAAGTCATGATCCGCGGTACGTTCGCCAACATCCGCCTGCGCAACCAGATCGCGCCGGGCACCGAGGGCGGCTTCACCCGCGACTTCACCGTCGAGGGCGCGCCGGTCGCGTTCATCTACGACGCCTCGCAGAACTACCAGGCCGCCGGCATCCCGCTGGTCATCCTGGCGGGCAAGGAGTACGGCTCCGGCTCGTCCCGCGACTGGGCGGCCAAGGGCACCGCGCTGCTCGGCGTCAAGGCCGTCATCGCCGAGTCCTACGAGCGCATCCACCGCTCGAACCTGATCGGCATGGGCGTGCTCCCGCTCCAGTTCCCGGAGGGCGCCTCGGCGGCCGCGCTGGGCCTCACCGGCGAGGAGACCTTCTCCTTCACCGGTGTGGAGGAGCTGAACAACGGCACCACCCCGCGCACCGTCAAGGTCACCACCGACACCGGTGTGGAGTTCGACGCGGTCGTCCGCATCGACACCCCGGGTGAGGCGGACTACTACCGCAACGGCGGCATCATGCAGTACGTGCTCCGCAACCTCATCCGAGGCTGAGGACCGTAGCGGCACCAAAGGGCCGTATCCCCGTCAAGGGGGTACGGCCCTTCCGCCTTTTCCGGCCGGGTCCAGGTTTCGGGGAGGTCTCAACTCGGAAAAGCTGACAGACAACCGTGTGCATGATCTTGCTCACACGAGCGGAAGTGGACTATACCTGTGCCCGTCCGGATCACCGCGGTACGAGCGGCACCGGACCGGGGGACGGCGGGGACCTGCGGCGATGTCCGTATGCGCGGTGACCACGTGCATTCGTCGAGTCCCGACCTCCTTCACACTTCTGACGAAGGCGAGGACATGAGCATGGGATCCACTGGTGAGGGCCTCGGCCGCCGTGACCTGATCAAGCGCTCCGCAGCGCTGGGACTGATCTCGGTGCCCACGATGAGCTTCCTGTCCGCCTGCGCCTCCGGCGGTGGGGACACCTCGACGAAGGGGCCGGACAAGGGGGCGGTGACCAAGGAGAACCCGTTCGGCGTCGCCAAGGGCGGCAAGCTCGACGTCGTCGTCTTCAAGGGCGGCTTCGGCGACGACTACGCGAAGGCCTGGGAGGCCGCCTTCGACAAGAAGTGGGGCACCACCAGCTCCCACCTTGGGACCCAGGAGATCGCCGCCAAGCTCCAGCCCCGTTTCAACGGCGGCAACCCGCCGGACGTCATCGACGACTCGGGCGCCCAGCAGATCAAGGTCGACGTCCTCGCCAAGGGCGGCCAGCTCGCCGATCTCACCGCCGTCCTCGACGCACCCTCGCTCGACGACCCGGCCAGGAAGGTCCGGGACATGCTCATCCCCGGCACCGTCGAACAGGGCACCCAGGGCGGCAAGTTCGTCGCCCTCTACTACGTCTACACCGTCTACGGCTTCTGGTACTCGGGCAAGCTCTTCAAGGAGAAGGGCTGGACCGAGCCGAAGACCTGGGACGAGTTCCTCGACATCTGCACCAAGGCCAAGGCCGCCGGCATCGGCGGACTCGCCCACCAGGGCAAGTACCCGTACTACATCAACGTCGTCATCATGGACCTGATCGCCAAGAAGGGCGGTCTGGAGGCCATGAAGGCGATCGACAACCTCGAACCGAACGCCTTCGAGGGCAACCCCGCCGCCCTCGCCGCCGTCGAGGCCGTCTACGAGGTGGTCGAGAAGGACCTGCTGATGGCCGGCACGAACGGCCTCACCCATACGGAGTCCCAGACCGCCTGGAACCAGTACAAGGCCGCCTTCATCCCCTCCGGCTCCTGGCTGGAGAACGAGCAGCTCAAGCAGACCCCGGAGGACTTCGACATGAAGTTCCTGCCGGTGCCGGCCCTCGCGGACAGCAAGCTGCCCTTCGAGGCCATCAGGGCCGGCGCGGGCGAGCCCTTCATCGTCCCCGAGAAGGCCGCCAACAAGGCCGGCGGCCTGGAGTTCCTCCGGACGATGCTGTCCCGCGAATGGTCGACCCTCTTCGCCCAGCAGGCCAACTCCCTCACCGTGGTCAAGGACGGCGTCGACCCGAACGTCAAGCTGCGCCCGGGCACGGCCTCGGCGGTCGCGGCCGTCAAGACCGCCGGATCGAACACCTTCAACTACCTGTACCCCGACTGGTACAGCGAAATGGACACCGAGATCCAGAACGCGTCCAATGAGCTGATGGCCAAGCGGATCCAGCCAAAGGAATGGATCAAGCGGGCCCAGGCTGCGGTAGACAAGGCTGCCAAGGACCCGAACGCCAAGAACAACCACCGCAGCTGACCCACGTCCAAGGGGCGGACACCATGAGCCAAGTAGCCCGGGGCGCGGGACGGACCGGCTTCATCGCCGGCTTCCTGTTCCTGCCGCTCGCGCTGTACCTGACTTTCGTCATCTGGCCGTACATCCAGACGTTCGGCTACTCCTTCACCAACTGGTCGGGACAGTCGCCCACGTTCGATTTCGTCGGCCTGGACAACTATGCGGCGCTGATGAAGGACGAGGTCTTCCGCGGTGCCCTGTGGCACAACCTGCTGCTCCTGGTGTTCGTCCCGACCGTGACCATCCTGCTGGCCCTCTTCTTCGCCTTCATGGTGAACGCGGGAGGGCGCAGCGGGGCCGGGGGCGTCCGCGGCGTCCGCGGCTCCTCCGTCTACAAGATCGTCTACTTCTTCCCGCAGGTCCTCTCGCTCGCCATCCTCGCCGTGCTGTTCGGCGCCGTGTACCGCAGTGACGAGGGCGGCCTGCTCAACGGGTTCCTGACCAAGCTGGGCCTGGTGGACCCGGCCCACCCCGTCGAATGGCTCAATCAGCCGGACCTCGTGCTGTGGTGCCTGCTCCTGGTGGTGGTCTGGCACGGCGTCGGCTTCTACCTGGTGCTCTTCTCGGCGGCCATGCAGTCCGTACCCAAGGACATCTACGAGGCCGCCCTCCTCGACGGCGCCGGGCGCGCCCAGACCTTCCTCAAGGTCACGCTGCCCCTGCTGTGGGACTCCGTGCAGACCTCCGCGGTCTACCTCGGCATCGCCGCGATGGACATGTTCGTCCTGGTGTCGACCATGACTTCCGGCCAGTTCGGCGGCGGGCCCGACCACCACAGCGAGGTCATGGCGACGGTGCTGATGCGCAACTTCCTCTACTTCGGCAAGAGCGGCTACGCCTGTGCCATGGGCGTCGTCATGCTCGTCCTGACCATGATCCTCTCCATCGTCACGCTGCGCGCCACCCGCCGCGAGCGCATCGAGTTCTGAGAGGAGATCCCCCATGACTGCACAGTCCACAGTGATCAAGGCCCCGGGCGAGGCCTCCGCCGAGCGGTCCGGCGGGAGCGGGCGCCCCGAGGGCGGGGCGAGTCCCGCCTCCGACGGCACGGTGCTCAACGTCTTCTCGCACGGGTTCCTGGCCGTCTGGGCGGTACTGATCGTGCTGCCCCTGATCTGGCTGGCGCTCGGCTCGTTCAAGACCGACTCGCAGATCGGCGGCTCGGCCCTCAGCTGGCCCTCCAACTGGCACTTCGACGCCTTCTCCCGGGCCTGGGACAAGGGCATCGGCGACTATTTCGCCCACACGCTGATCGTGATGGTGTTCTCGGTCCCGCTGACCATGCTGCTCGGCTCGATGGCGGCGTACGTCCTGGCCCGCTACCCCTTCCCGGGGAACCGGCTCGTCTACTACTTCTTCGTCAGCGGGGCCATGTTCCCCGTCTTCCTCGCGCTCGTCCCGCTGTTCTTCATGGTCAAGCGCCTGGACATGCTCAACACGTACCAGGGTCTGATCCTGGTGTACGTGGCCTACTCGATGCCCTTCACCGTCTTCTTCATGCACTCGTTCTTCCGCACGCTGCCGACGGCCGTGCACGAGGCGGCGGTGATCGACGGGGCCTCCGACACCCGGATCTTCTTCCAGGTGATGCTGCCGATGGCCAAGCCCGGCCTGATCAGCGTCGGGATATTCAATGTCCTGGGCCAGTGGAACCAGTACATCCTGCCCTCCGTGCTGATGCAGCCGCAGACCGGATCGGACCCCGAGCGCTACATGCTCACCCAGGGCCTGATCCAGCTGCAGTACCAGATGGGGTACGAGACGGACCTGCCCGTGCTGTTCGCGGGCGTGACCATCGCGATGATCCCGATGCTGGTGGTCTACCTGTCCTTCCAGCGGCAGATCCAGGCCGGGCTGACCTCCGCCACCCTCAAGTAGCTCCCGCTCGACCGGAGGAAGCCGACGGCTCGGGCGCGCCTCTACAGCCAGGTGCCGAACCTGCGGATGTACAGGGTCTTCAGGAGCTGCGTGAGCGTGCAGTACGCCAGCAGCACGCCGATCAGCCACGGGAAGTAGCTCGCCGGCAGGGCCGTGAAGCCCAGCGGGGCGGCCAGCGGCGAGAAGGGCAGGTACAGCCCGGTCAGCACCGCGAGGACCGTCATCACCATCACCGGCCAGGAGGCGCGGGACTGCAGGAAGGGGATCTTCCGGGTACGGATCATGTGGACGACCAGGGTCTGCGAGAGCAGTCCCTCGATGAACCAGCCGGACTGGAACAGCGACTGCTCGGCCTCGCTGTCGGCGCCGAACACGTTCCACATGATCACGAACATGGCGATGTCGAAGACCGAGCTGATCGGACCGATGCAGACCATGAACCGGCCGATGCCCCGGGCGTCCCAGTTGCGGGGCCGTCGCAGGTACTCCTCGTCCATCCGGTCCCACGGCGTCGCCAGCTGCGCGATGTCGTAGACCAGGTTCTGCACCAGCAGCATGATCGCGAGCATCGGCTGGAAGGGGATGAACGCGCTCGCCACGAGGACCGAGAAGACGTTGCCGAAGTTCGACGACGCCGTCATCTTGATGTACTTGATCGTGTTGCCGAAGGTGGTCCGGCCCTGGATCACGCCCTGCTCCAGGACGGTCAGATCCTTCTCCAGCAGGATGACGTCCGCCGACTCCCTGGCGACGTCGACGGCGGTGTCGACGGAGATGCCGACGTCGGCGTCGCGCAGCGCGGCCGCGTCGTTGATGCCGTCCCCGAGGAAGCCGACGGTGTGGCCGTCGGCCTGCAGGGCCCGCACGATGCGGGCCTTCTGGACCGGGTTGACCTTGGCGAAGACCGTCGTACGGGCGGCCAGCGCGCGCAGCGCCGTCTGGTCGAGGGCGTCGGTCTCGGAGCCGAGGACCACGTGCCCGACGTCGAGCCCCACGTCCGTGCAGACCCGGGCGGCCACCAGGTCGTTGTCGCCGGTGACGACCTTGACCGCGACGCCCTTGCCGGCCAGCGCGCGCAGGGCGCGGGCGGCGTCGGCCTTCGGCGGGTCGAGGAAGGCGAGGAAGCCGACCAGGGTGAGGCGGTCCTCGTCCGCGACCGTGTACGTGTCGCGGGGGGCGTCGATCGTGCGGGTCGCGACGGCGAGGACGCGCAGCCCCCGGCGGTTGTCGTCCTCGGCGATGCGGGTGACGTACCGGCGCAGCCCGTCGGTGAGTGCGACCCTGCGGCCGCCGTCCGCCATGTGGGTGCAGAGGTCCAGGACCTCCTCCACCGCACCCTTGGTGATCATGATGTGTTCGGGGCGGCCGAGGTCCCCCACGACGCTGTTGCGGCGCAGGACCACGGACATCCGGCGGCGGGCGAAGTCGAAGGGGATCTCGTCGACCATCGAGAACCGTGCGTCGACGACAACCTCCTCGGCCTCGTCCACGCGGTCGATGACCGCCCGGTCCATCAGGCTCCGCAAGCCGGTCTGGAAGTGGGCGTTGAGGTAGCCGTACTCGAGGACCTCGCCGTCCTCGTCGCCGTGCACGTCCAGGTAGCGGTCCAGGACGATCCGGTCCTCGGTGAGGGTGCCGGTCTTGTCCGTGCAGAGCACGTCCATGGCGCCCAGGTTCTGGATCGCGTTGAGCCGTTTGACGACGACCTTCCGCCTCGACATGGCGACCGCGCCGCGCGCCAGGTTGGCGGAGACGACCATCGGCAGCATCTCGGGGGTCAGGCCGACCGCGACGGCGACGCCGAAGAGGAAGGCCTCGTCCCAGTCGCCCTTGGTGAGCCCGTTGACCGCGAACACGACCGGGACCATGACCAGCATGAAGCGGATCAGCAGGAAGCTGACCCTGCGCACGCCGTTGTCGAAGTTGGTCTGCGGGCGCTCGCCGGCCAGCGAGCCGGCCATCGAGCCGAACCAGGTTCCGGCGCCGGTGGCGACGACCACCCCGGTGGCGGTGCCGGAGGTGACCGACGTCCCCGTCAGGACCAGGTTGTCGGCTTCGACCGGGTCGCTCGTCGCGCACCGGCCGAGGTCCTCGGCGCCGCGGGACCCGCCGGTGGAGCGCGGGGGGAGGTCGGCCTTGGCGACCGGCAGGGACTCGCCGGACAGCGCGGCCTGGCCGACCATCAGGTCCTTGGAGGTGATGAGCCGCAGGTCCGCCGGTACCAGGTCCCCGGCGGCCAGCTTCACCACGTCGCCCGGGACCACCTGGTCCATGGGCACCTCGAACGTGGTCGGGCCCGAGCCGCCGCCGGCCCGGCGCTGCACCGCACAGGTGGTCGTGACGAGCCGCCTGAGCGCGTCGGCGGCCCGGCCCGAGCGGAACTCCTGCCAGAACCGCAGCAGCCCGCTGACCGCCACCATCACGGAGAGGATGACGACGCCGGGGTCGGCCGGGTCCTGCCACCACATGACGGCGGCCAGGAAGACCAGGACGGCGATGAACGGGTTCCAGAACGCCTTCGCCAGCCGGAGCCACCAGCGCGGGGCGCGCTCGTGGGCGACGACGTTGGGACCGTGCCGCTCCAGGCGCAGCGCCGCCTCAGCGTGCGTGAGGCCGTCGCGGGTGGCGGAGAGCTCCTGGAGGACCTGGACGGCGGGGCGGCCGCTGAACCCGGCGAGCCGCTCGCCGGCGAGCCGGGTGCGGGTCTCCAGCTCGGCGGCCTTGCGCTCCCGGCGGCCCTGGCCCGGCGGTGCGAGCCTGGCCGGGGTACGGGGGGTGAGCATGGTCATGACGCATACCTCCCTCCACGGCGTCCGGGCAGCACGGAGCCGCGCGGTCACGTGGAGTGATCGTGGGTCGGCGCGGGGCGGCGCGGAGCGCCGTCGGGCACGCCGAGGGGCATGGATGACGCACGCCCGGCGGGCGGGCCGGGCATGCGCAGGGAAGGGGGAGTGAGAAGGAACGCAGGACCGCACGGGGCAGCGGACGACCGCGGCCGAGCGGCGTATTGCCGCGGCCGTGCGCACTCAGGGGGAGACCGGCTGATCCGGGTCAGCCGACGGGAGCGCTGCGAGGACTTCGGTCGGGACTCATCCCGAACACCTCCTCGCGCAGCGCTGTCATGACGGGGCGCCCGTCCGGCCGGAAAGGCCGCAGAGGACCGGCGCCTCAGCGACCGTAACACGATCACGAGGGATGTCTCTCATACTTATGACCGGAAGTGGCCGTTTCGTTCCGTGTCAGCCTCTTGACGTCTGGAAGGCCAAAGGCTCGACTTAAGGTTCACAAGTTGGAGAGACGCCGGGGTCTCGGAGCACCAGGCCGTGATGCCGGCTCGGGGGGCGACGGTCGGACGTCGCTAATGGGCAGGAGTGGATGAGTCGTGCAGACTCCCGGATCGCAGTCTTCACTGCACCGCGCGAATCTCGAACGGGTCGTGCGGGCCGTGCGGCTCGCCGGTTCGCTGACCCAGGCGGAGATCGCCCGGTCCACCGGACTGTCGGCGGCCACGGTCTCCAACATCGTCCGCGAACTCAAGGAGGGTGGGACCGTCGAGGTCACGGACACCTCGGCGGGCGGCCGGCGGGCGCGCAGCGTCTCGCTCAGCGGTGACGCGGGCATCGTGATCGGCGTGGACTTCGGCCACACCCACCTGCGGGTGGCCGTCGGCAACCTCGCCCACCAGGTCCTGGCCGAGGAATCGGCCCCGCTGGACGTGGACGCCTCCTGGGCGGACGGCTTCGACCGGGCCGAGGCCCTGGTCGGAGAGCTGATCGCGGGCATCGGGGTGGGACGGGAGAAGGTCATCGGCGTCGGGCTCGGCGTCCCCGGCCCCATCGACGTGGAGTCCGGCACCCTGGGCTCCACCGCGATCCTGCCGGGCTGGGCCGGCATCAACCCGCGCCAGGAGCTCTCGCAGCGCCTCGGCGTGCCCGTGTACGTGGACAACGACGCCAACCTCGGAGCGCTCGGGGAGCTGGTGTGGGGCAGTGGCCGGGGGGTCAAGGACCTCGCGTACATCAAGGTCGCGAGCGGCGTGGGCGCCGGCCTGGTGATCAACGGCCAGATCTACCGGGGTCCGGGGGGAACCGCCGGCGAGATCGGGCACATCACCCTGGACGAGTCGGGCCCGGTCTGCCGCTGCGGCAACCGCGGCTGCCTGGAGACCTTCGCCGCGGCCCGGTACGTCCTGCCGCTGCTGCAGAGCACGCACGGGCCCGAGCTCACCATGGAGCGGGTGGTCGAACTGGCCCGGGAGGGCGACCCGGGGTGCCGCCGCGTCATCGCCGACGTCGGCCGCCATGTGGGTAGTGGTGTCGCGAACCTGTGCAACGTCCTCAACCCCAGCCGGGTGGTGCTCGGGGGCTCGCTGGCCGAGGCCGGTGAGCTGGTCCTGGCCCCCATACGCGAGTCCGTGAGCCGGTACGCGATCCCCAGTGCGGCACGTCAACTCTCGGTTCTCACAGGATCGTTGGGCGGCCGGGCCGAGGTGCTGGGCGCACTCGCGCTGGTGCTGAGCGAGATGGGTGATTCAACCCTTCTGACCGATTCTTCGAACCTCAAGCTTTTGCCTTCAGTTAGATAACGGATGGCACCGTTGTCATCTCGTTAAGGATTCACTCCTTGACGGCAAACTGCGGCCGAGGTTGACTCACGTCCACCTCGGCCGCGCTGTTGCGGCCTCGTCAGGGAGGTTCAAGAAATGAACACGCGCATGCGTAGAGCCGCCGTAGCCGTCGCCGCCACCGCCATGGCCGCTTCCCTTGCCGCCTGTGGCAGCGCCAAGGAGGCCGGCGAGAAGCCGAAGGAGTCCGGCTCCGCCGCCGCGGGTGGCGCGATCAAGATCGGTCTGCTCCTGCCGGAGAACCAGACCGCGCGTTACGAGAAGTTCGACAAGCCGCTCTTCGAGAAGAAGGTCGCCGAACTCACGGGCGGCAAGGCCGAGGTGGTCTACGCCAACGCCAAGCAGGACGCGACCACGCAGAACTCGCAGGTCGACACGATGATCACCAACAAGGTGAACGTCCTGGTCGTCGACGCCGTGGACTCCAAGGCCATCGCCGGATCGGTGAAGAAGGCCAAGGAGAAGGGCATCCCGGTCGTGGCCTACGACCGCCTCGCCGAGGGCCCGATCGACGCCTACACCTCGTTCGACAACGAAGAGGTCGGCAAGGTCCAGGGCAAGGCCCTGCTGGAGGCCCTGGGCGACAAGGCCGGCTCCGGCCAGATCGTCATGATGAACGGGTCGGTCACCGACCCGAACGCCGCCCTCTTCAAGAAGGGTGCGCACTCCGTCCTCGATGGCAAGGTGACCATCGGCAAGGAGTACGACACCAAGGAGTGGAAGCCGGAGAACGCCAACACCAACATGGCGGGTGCGATCTCCGCGCTGGGCAAGGACAAGATCGTCGGCGTCTACTCCGCCAACGACGGCATGGCCGGCGGCATCATCACCGCCCTCAAGGCCGCCGGCATGGACCCGCTGCCCCCGGTCACCGGCCAGGACGCGGAACTCGCCGGTGTGCAGCGCATCGTCGCGGGCGAGCAGTTCATGAGCGTCTACAAGCCGTACGCCCCCGAGGCCGAGGCCGCCGCGAAGATGGCCGTCGCGCTCGCCAAGGGCGAGAAGCTCGACGGGGTCGCCACCTCCAAGGTCGACAGCCCCACGGACAAGGGCATCGCCTCGGTCCTGGTCCCCGTCGTCTCGCTGACCAAGAACAACATCAAGGACACTGTCATCAAGGACGGTGTCTACACGGCCGACGAGATCTGCACCGACAAGTACGCGGCCGCCTGCGCCACCGTCGGCCTGAAGTAGGCCCTCCGGGCCCCACACAGGCCCCGCAGGCCATCCCCGGCCCCACACGGCCGGCCCCGGCCGCAGGCAGGCCCTCCCCGGACCTGCCGAGGCCCCAGCGTCCTGCCGACCGGAGGCCCGCCCCCGCGGCCTCCGGTCCCCCAGGACCCCCGCGCCTGCCCGGCGCCCCGCCCACTCTTCCCCGCCACCCGCGGGGCGCCGGGCAGAAACGATTTCCCCACCCACCCCGCTCCTGCACTTACTGCACGACATCCCCGCCGGTCAGGCGGCGAAGGAGATGGTTCATGTGTCCGCTGCGCCCGTGCTGGCGTTGCGCGGGGTCTCGAAGCGATTCGGTGCCGTCCAGGCGCTCACCGATGTAGAGCTCGAGATCCACTCCGGCGAGGTGGTCGCCCTGGTCGGCGACAACGGCGCCGGCAAGTCCACGCTCGTCAAGACGATCGCCGGCGTCCACCCCATCGATGACGGAGTCATCGAGTGGGAGGGCAAGCCGGTCTCGATCAGCAAGCCCCACGACGCCCAGAACCTGGGCATCGCGACGGTCTACCAGGACCTCGCGCTGTGCGACAACATCGACGTCGTCGGCAACCTCTTCCTGGGTCGCGAGCTCAAGCGCCGCGGCGTCCTCGACGAGGTGGAGATGGAGCGCCGCGCGCGCGAGCTCCTGACCACCCTGTCGATCCGGATCCCCAGTGTCCGCATCCCCATCGCCTCGCTCTCCGGCGGACAGCGCCAGACCGTGGCGATCGCCCGCTCGATGCTCGGCGAGCCCAAGCTCGTCATCCTCGACGAGCCCACCGCCGCCCTCGGCGTCGAGCAGACCGCCCAGGTCCTCGACCTGGTGGAGCGGCTGCGCGAGCGCGGCCACGCCGTCATCCTCATCAGCCACAACATGGCCGATGTGAAGGCCGTCGCCGACAAGGTGGCGGTCCTGCGGCTGGGCCGCAACAACGGCGTCTTCAGCGTCAAGGACACGTCGCAGGAAGAGATCATCTCCGCCATCACGGGAGCCACGGACAACGCCGTGACGCGCCGGGCGGCCCGCACCGGGGAGGCTCGCAAGTGAGCACCGAACACCACACCTCGGCACACCACACCTCGGCGGAGGAGGTCGCCCAGCTGGCCAACCCGGCCGCCCCGGCCGACGCCATCCCCGTGGTGGACCCCCGGCTGCTCGTCCGCGAGCAGGGTCTGTCCGGCTACCTGAGCGAGTTCGGCCGCAAGATGAAGGCCGGTGACCTGGGCTCCCTCCCGGTCGTCGTCGGCCTGATCATCATCTGCGGCATCTTCCAGGGGCTGAACGCGAACTTCCTGTCCCCGGAGAACCTCACCAACATCGCGATCACCATGGTCGCCACCGGCATGATGGCCGTGGGCATCATCTTCGTGCTGCTGCTCGGCGAGATCGACCTCTCGGTCGGCTCGGTCAGCGGTGTCGCGGGTGCCCTCTTCGCCGTCCTGGCCGTCACCCACGGGGTCAACGAGTGGGTGGCGATCCTGGCCGCCGTCGCCGGCGGGGCCCTGATCGGCGCAATCCACGGCTTCTTCTTCGCCAAGATCGGTGCGCCGGCCTTCGCGGTCACCCTGTCGGGCCTGCTCTTCTGGTCCGGCGCCATGCTGCAGATCCTCGGCAGCAACGGCACGATCAACATCGACTCCGACGGTGTGGTGGGCCAGCTCACCACGTACTTCTTCACGGACGTGGCGGCCGGCTACGGCCTCGCCGCGGTCGCGGTGATCGGGTACTTCCTGGCCAGCTTCTTCGACAACCGCCGCCGCGAGGCCGCGGGCGTCCCGTCCCGGCCGATGAGCGAGATCGCCCTGCGCACGGGCCTGCTGGCGGTCTTCACCTTCGGTCCCGCCGCGGTGTTCAACCAGTACAAGGGCCTGCCGCTGGCGGTCGTGCTCTTCGTGGTGGTGCTGGCCGGCACGGACTTCCTGCTGCGCCGCACCACGTTCGGCCGGAACGTCTTCGCCCTCGGCGGCAGCGTCGAGGCGTCCCGCCGCGCGGGCATCAGCGTGGTCGGCATCCGTATCGCGGTGTTCACGATCTCGGGCACCTTCGCGGCCATCGGCGGCCTCTTCTGGGCCTCCAAGATCGCGGCGGCCAACCAGAGCGCCGGCGGCGGCGACCTGCTGATGAACGTGATCGCGGCGGCCGTGATCGGCGGCACCAGCCTCTTCGGCGGCCGGGGCCGGACCTGGAACGCCCTCCTCGGCGTCATGGTCATCACCTCGATCCAGTACGGTCTGGCTCTCCAGGGCATCGCCACGCCGATCCAGTACATGATCACCGGTGCGGTGCTCCTGGCCACCGTGGTGATCGACTCGGTCACCCGCAAGACCCAGAAGACGGCCGGACGCGCCTGACACCGCGCCCGCTGCGGTAAGACCGGTCACAGTGCCCGGTGCCACCCCGTGTGGCACCGGGCACGCGTGCGTACGTCCGTGCGCACACCTGTGTGGGTATACGCCCGTATGTGGTGTGTGACATCGGGGTGATGTGTACAGGGATGTATGCAGGTATGACAAAGCTGTGACCCGCCTGCGGCAGCCCGATGACCGCGGTCGCCGACGGAACATTAGACTCGACAGACCAGCAAGCAACTGCAAGGAGGCACGGGTGCTGCTGACCCGCATCAAGGGACCGCGCGATCTGGACCGGCTCAGCCAGGAGGAGCTCAACCAGCTCGCCGCCGAGATCAGGTCCTTCCTCGTCGACGCCGTCTCCAAGACCGGCGGGCACCTCGGCCCCAACCTCGGGGTGGTCGAACTGACGATCGCCCTGCACCGGGTCTTCGACTCGCCCAAGGACAAGGTCCTCTTCGACACCGGCCACCAGGCCTACGTCCACAAGCTGCTCACGGGCCGCCAGGACTTCGGCAACCTGCGTTCCAAGGGCGGCCTGTCCGGCTACCCCTCGCGGGCCGAGTCCGACCACGACGTGATCGAGAACTCGCACGCCTCCACCGTGCTGGGATGGGCCGACGGCCTCGCCAAGGCCAACGAGGTGCTCGGCCGCGAGGACCACCACGTCGCCGCCGTCATCGGCGACGGCGCCCTCACCGGCGGCATGGCCTGGGAGGCGCTGAACAACATCGCCGCCGCCAAGGACCGCCCGCTGGTCATCGTCGTCAACGACAACGAGCGCTCGTACGGCCCCACCATCGGCGGCCTCGCGAACCACCTCGCCACCCTGCGCACCACGGACGGCTACGAGCGCTTCCTGGCCCGCGGCAAGGAACTCCTGGAGCGCACCCCGGTCGTCGGGAAGCCGCTCTTCGAGACGCTGCACGGCGCCAAGAAGGGCCTCAAGGACTTCATCGCCCCGCAGGGCATGTTCGAGGACCTGGGCCTGAAGTACATCGGCCCCATCGACGGCCACGACATCGAGGCCCTGGAGTCCGCACTGCAGCGCGCCAAGCGCTTCAGCGGCCCGGTCATCGTGCACTGCCTCACCCAGAAGGGCCGCGGCTACACCCCGGCCCTGGAGCACGAGGCGGACCGCTTCCACGCGGTCGGCGTGATCCACCCGGACACCGGCCTGCCGGTCAAGACCGCCGCCGCCAGCTGGACCTCCGTCTTCGCCGACGAGATGGTCAAGATCGGCCACGAGCGCGAGGACATCGTCGGCATCACCGCGGCCATGCTCCACCCGGTCGGCCTCAACAAGTTCGCCGAGGCCTTCCCGAACCGCATCTTCGACGTGGGCATCGCCGAGCAGCACGCAGCGACCTCCGCGGCCGGCCTGGCCACCGGCGGCGTCCACCCGGTCTTCGCGGTGTACGCGACCTTCCTCAACCGCGCCTTCGACCAGGTCCTGATGGACGTGGCCCTGCACAAGTGCGGGGTCACCTTCGTGCTGGACCGCGCCGGTGTCACCGGCGACGACGGCGCCTCCCACAACGGCATGTGGGACATGTCCATCCTCCAGGTCGTCCCCGGCCTGCGCCTCGCCGCCCCTCGCGACGCCGAACAGCTGCGCGCCCAGCTCCGCGAGGCCGTCGAGGTCAAGGACGCGCCGACCGTGGTGCGCTTCTCCAAGGGCGTCGTCGGCCCGGCCGTCCCGGCCGTCGGCCGGATCGGCGGCATGGACCTGCTGCGCGCCCCCGCCGCCGACATCGCCAATCCAGACGTACTGCTCGTCTCGGTCGGTGCGCTCGCCCCGATGTGCCTGGAGATCGCCGACCTGCTCGACAAGCAGGGCATCTCCACGACCGTGGTCGACCCCCGATGGGTCAAGCCCGTGGACGAGGCCCTGGCCCCGCTCGCGGACCGGCACCGCGTGGTCGTCACCGTCGAGGACAACGGCCGCACCGGCGGTGTGGGCGCCGCCGTCTCGCAGGCGCTGCGCGACGCGGGCGTCGACGTACCGCTGCGCGACTTCGGCATTCCGCAGCGCTTCCTCGACCACGCCCTGCGCAAGGAGATCATGGCCGAGATCGGTCTGACCGCGCCGGACATCGCCCGTCAGGTCACGGGTCTGGTCGCCAAGCTGGACGGGCGCTACGACAACGAGCCGGCCGCCGCCGTCGACTGACACCGGTCATGGCCGATCGCGCGGTTGCACGTCACGGGCCGGGAGATCACCCTTGAAGGGGTGGGCCTCCCGGCCCGTTCGCGTACGTCGTCACCTGTCGGAGGTGCGTCGGTGAGCAAGGATCTGAACAGCGTCTTCCGCACCAAGACGGTGGAGCAGTCCATCCGCGACACGGAGGAGCCGGAACACGCGCTCCGAAAGTCGCTCTCCGCCTGGGACCTGACGGTCTTCGGTGTGGGTGTCATCATCGGCACCGGCATCTTCGTCCTGACGGGCATCGCCGCCCGCAACAACGCCGGGCCCGCCACCGCCCTCGCCTTCGTCGCGGCGGGCATCGTCTGCGCCCTCGCGGCCCTGTGCTACGCCGAGTTCGCGTCCACCGTCCCGGTGGCCGGATCGGCGTACACCTTCTCGTACGCCTCGATCGGCGAGCTGCCCGCCTGGATCATCGGCTGGGACCTGGTGCTCGAATTCGCGCTGGGCACCGCGGTCGTGGCGGTCGGCTGGTCCGGTTACGTGCGCCACCTCATGCACACCAACCTCGGCTGGGACCTGCCCAAGACGCTGGAGGGGCCGGACGCGGGAGGCAGCTTCGACCTCCTGGCCTTCCTGCTGATCCTGGTGCTGACCGTGATCCTGGTCGTCGGGACGAAGCTCTCGGCGCGGATCACGGCGATCGTGGTCGCGATCAAGGTCTTTGTGGTCCTGCTGGTCATCATCGCGGGCCTGTTCTTCATCAAGGCCGACAACTACTCGCCGTTCATCCCGCCGGCCCAGCCACAGGAGGCGGGCAACGGCCTCCACGCGCCCCTGGTCCAGCTGCTGTTCGGCTACGCGCCCACCAACTTCGGCGTCATGGGCATCTTCACGGCTGCCTCCCTCATCTTCTTCGCCTTCATCGGCTTCGACGTCGTGGCCACCGCGGCGGAGGAGACGAGGAACCCGCAGCGGGACATGCCGCGCGGCATCCTCGGCTCGCTCATGATCTGCACCCTGCTCTACGTCGCCGTGACGCTGGTGGTCACCGGCATGCAGAAGTACTCGGAGATGTCGCCGACCGCGCCCCTGGCCGAAGCCTTCAAGTCGGTGAACCAGCCCTTCTTCTCCGGTGCCATCAGTCTCGGGGCGGCCGTCGGCCTGATCACCGTGAGCATGATCCTGCTGCTCGGCCAGACCCGCGTGTTCTTCGCGATGAGCCGTGACGGACTGCTGCCGCGGGTCTTCTCCGTGACCCACCCCAAGTACCGCACGCCCTACCGGGCGACCATCCTGCTCGGCGGGATCATCGCCGTCGTCGCGGGCTTCACCAGCCTGGAGAAGCTCGCGGAACTCGTGAACATCGGCACGCTGTTCGCCTTCGTGCTCGTCGCCCTCGGCGTGATCATCCTGCGCCGGACCCGCCCCGACCTGCACCGGGCGTTCCGCACTCCGTGGGTGCCGGTGATCCCGATCCTGTCCATCGCGGCCTCGCTCTGGCTGATGCTCAACCTGCCGGCCGAGACCTGGATCCGGTTCGGCGTCTGGATGGTCATCGGCTTCGTCGTGTACTTCCTGTACGGCCGCAGCCACAGCCGTCTGGGCAGGTCCGGCCAGGACGCGGAGTACTAGGGCCGCTCCCGCGGTGTCGATGTGACCCGCGGCAGGGAAAAGCGGCCGTACGGGGAGCGCCTCCCCGTACGGCCGCTTCTGCCTGCAGTGTCGCGTCAGCCCTTGGCGGGGGACTTCTTCGCCTCCGCCGGGATCTTCTGGTCCGAGCGCAGGGCCTCCCACACCATGCCGGCCTGCGGCTCCGCGACGACCACGCGGTTGGGGTCCACCTTGTCGTAGGCCACCGGGAGCATGATCGTCTCCATGGTGTCCGGGTCCACGCCCTTCATGCTCTGGGCGAAGTCGGCCAGGGAGGTGAGGGAGGCGAGGTCGGAGTCGGTGGTGAGCGACTTCGTACCGGCGTCGGCGAGTTTGTACAGGCGCGCCGGGTTGCCGAGCGCGTCCTGCTTCTTGATCTCCGACAGCATCGCCATCATGAACTGCTGCTGGAGGCCTATGCGTCCGAGGTCGCTGCCGTCGCCGTAGCCGTAGCGGGTACGGACGAACTTGAGCGAGTCGGTGCCGTTGAGCCGGTGCGTGCCGGCATCGAGCTTGAGGCCGCCCTTGGCCCCGCTCATCGGCTTGTCCAGGGTGACGGTGACCCCGCCGAGCGCGTCCACCAGGCCCTTGAACCCGGCGAAGTCGACCTCGACGAAGTGGTCCACGCGGATCCCGGACATCTGTTCCACGGTCTTGACCACGCAGGCCGGACCGGCGAGCGAGTACACCGAGTTGAACATGACCCGGTTCGCGGCCTTGACGGTCTCGCCGTCGGCGCCCTTGCACTCGGGCCGGCTGATCAGGGTGTCGCGGGGGATGCTCACCGCGGTGGCCTTGGACCGGCCCTCGGGTATGTGCACCAGCATGGCGGTGTCCGAGCGGGCGCCGCTCACATCGCCGTGGTCGAGGTCCGCGTTGGCCCCGGCGCGCGAATCGGAGCCGAGGACGAGGACGTTCTGCGCCCCCGCGACGACCTTCTTCGGGCGGTTGTCACCGAGCGCCTGGTCGAGGTCCACGCTGTCGATGTTGCCGTTGAGATGGCTGTAGGCCCACCAGCCCGCGCCGCTGGCCGCGAGGATGAGCACGGCCACCGTCAGGAGCACGATCCGCAGGGCGCGTCGCCTGCCGCCGCGCCGCGGTCTGCGCCGCGTGGGGGGAGTGGCCGAGGGCCGGTCGGTCATGGAGGCAGAGCCCTTCTATTATCGATGGGGTGCATCATAAGACACACTTTCGAGTGGCTGGTTCTTTCCGGTGAAGAGCTCTGCCGCTTGAGCAGGACATTCTCGGCAGATGGGTGGACAGCGGCGTGATCCGAGGCAAAGGCGGTGCCCGTACCGCCTCTTCCGCCCGCGGGGCGCAACCGGCGCCCCCGGGTGGACCGGGTTCCCGCCGCTCCTCGCCGCCGGCCGGAAACTGGCTGTTCAGGGGGAGCGACGGCCGGCTGACGGCCTATGCCTGCACCCCGCACGGCCTGCTGCGCTGGACCGAGGCCGCGGCGCCGCGCACGGGCTGGACCGGCCCCGACGTCTTCGAGGTGCCGGGCTGGATGGGTACCGTCTCGATGGCGCAGAGCCGCGAGGGGTACGTGCACTTCGTCGCGCTCCGGGCCGCCCAGGACGGTTCCGGGCGGCCGGAAGTCATCGTTTCCACCCAGTTCCAGCCGGGCCGCGCAATGATGGACTGGCACGGTCTGGGCACCCCCGGGCTGCGCGGCGGCCCCGCCGACGACCGGCTCGCCGGCCCGCCGCGCATCGCCGTCAACCAGCGCTCCGGCTCCACGCACGTGCTCGTCTCGATGCGCCGCGGCGGTGTCCTGCGCCGCAGCCGCAACGCCGAGGGCGCGTGGGGCGGCTGGAAGCAGGTGGCCCCGGAGCCGTACGAGAGCGGTGTGACCCCGCTGATGCCCGCCGGCGGCCAGCTGGAGATGCTCGTCCTCGGGCCGGCCGGCGCCGACCGCTGGGCCGGCGTCGGCCAGGGCCGGTTCGCGCTCGCGCACCGCATCCCCACCGCGGTCGTCCCCGGCACTCCGGCCGTCTGCGAGACGGGCCCGCGCCGGGTCACCTACTTCTGGCGCTACCCCGGCGACGGCTCGCTCGTCGCGTGGCGGGCCGGCCAGCAGGGCGTCCAGGGCGGCCTGATGGGCCTCGGCGGTGCGGGCGGCAGCGGGGCCCCGGGTGTCGCACGGGCCGATCTCGGCGGCTACGACTGCACGGTCCTTGCGCAGACCGGCGCCGGCGGCGACATCGAAGTCACCGCCTACGTCACCGAGAACGAGGGCTACGGCACCTGGTGGGCCTCCCTCGGCGGGCACGGCGCGTACGCACCCCAGGTGGCGGTGGACCGCTCGGGCCGGATCGTCGTCGCAGCGTTCGACGCGGACGGCTCGCTGGTCTGCACCCGCCAGGACACCACGCAGCAGGGGCTGGTGTTCGGCCCCTGGGAAGCGGCCTGAGCCGGACTCGGGCCGCCGGTGCCGGGCGTCAGGCCTGCCGCGGCAGCGGCGTCCGCTGGAACACCTCGATGCTGAGCCCGCCCGTCTCCGTGTAGTAGGCCACGGCGGCCAGCTCCATGCCCCGCGCACCGGGCGCCGCCCCGACCGGCACCGGCCTCCGGGCGGTCGTGTCCAGGTCCGCGGAGCGCTTCGGCCCGAGCCGCACCTCCTGGGTCACGCCCTCGAACCCGACCGCGAGGTACGCGTCCCAGGTGCCCGGCGGCAGCGGCCAGCCGCTGGAGGTCTGCGCCAGGTTGACCCGGGCCGAGAACCGGCCCATCGCCCGGGGCTTGCCCTTGGCGTTGGTGAGCGCGTCGTCCCGGCGGGCCGTCACCGCGTAGCTCTCCTGCGCACCGCTCGTCCGCTCCCGCAGCACCACCCGTGTGGTGCGGTCCTTCGTCGACAGCTGCTCGTAGAAAGCGAAGCCGTCCAGCGTCAGCATCGGCCCCTCCCACCGCGCCTTCTGGAGCTGGTGGGTGACCGTCATGTCGCCCGTGATGTCGAACAGTTCGTCCGGCAGCCCCACCTGCGGATCGCGGAAGAACGGCAGCGTCGTGTACACCCGGCCGTTCTCCACCGTGTTGCGTACGGCCGGCCGGTCCTTGTCCGCCTCGAACGCGGCCATCCGCTGTGCCTCGGCGAACCGCCCCTGCGCGAGCAGGGCGAACCGTACGGCCACCGTGCGCGGCAGCAGAGCCAGCGCGCCCGGGGAGGCCTGGGTGCGCAGCACCTCGGCCGCGGCCCACAGTGCCTGGTCCCGCTCCGCCGGGTCCGTGCCGGCCAGCAGCGCGGCCGCGGTCGGCTTGCCGAGCTCCACCTCCAGGTGCCGCGACTGGAGCTTGTCCCGGCGCGGCCCCTCGGGCAGCTGCGCGGCGACCAGCGACAGCATCCGGGAGGCCAGGGCGACCCGGTCCGGCAGGGTGGCGCGGGAGGCCGGGGAGGGGCCCTTGACCACGCAGGTCGCGTCCCCGACCACCGAGACGTTGTCCGCGCCGATGAACGCGCCGGCGGTGAACGCCTGGTCGTCGCCGATCGTCATGTCGGTGGGGAAGGCCAGCCCGCGCCGCTGGAGCAGGCTGGTGCGGAACAGCTTGTCCGGCGTCAGCGACCAGTACAGGCGCGATGCGTAGAGATCGGCATAGGCCTGGTTCTTGCGGAACATCGACGTCGCCACCGTGTGGCGGCCGGAGCTCTCCAGCTTGCCCAGCACGACGTCGGCCTCGTTCGCGTCGGCCGCCGCGACCATCCGCTCCAGCGCGTCGGGTGCCAGCCGGTCCGTGGCCTCCAGGAAGATGACGTACCGCCCGCGGACCTGGCTCAGCGCCCAGTTGCGCGCCCCGGCCGGACTCAGCCCCTGCGAGACCTGCCCGACGCGTACGAACGCGGGGTACTGATGGGCCGCGCGGGCCAGGACGGACCCGCTCTCGTCGGTCGACCCGTCGTCGACGCCGATGACCTCCAGCCGGTCCGTGCCGATGGTCTGCACGAAGACGGAGGCCAGGCAGGCGTCGAGCGCGGCGGCCTGGTTGCGGACGCGGACCGCGACGGTCACGTCCTTGACGTCGGTGGGGCGCACGGCGGCGGTGTTCATGGTCCTGTGTTCCTCATCGGTTCCGCGCGGTCCGGCCGGGACGGGGCCACGGCATCTCCCCGCTGAGCTCGGGCCACTGCCAGGGCCGGAAGGCGACGTCCGCGGGCTGCGCCGGGAAAACGCCGGGGGTGTGTTCCAGGGAGCCCACGAACACGTTCACGTGGGAGGTCTGTTTCTCTCCGGCCGGCGTCGCCACCGTGTACTCGAAGCGGTCGTAGCCGGTGAAGGAGGGGGCGGGGGTGTACGTCACCCAGCCGTCGTACGACAGCTGCGCATCCCCGCCGCGCGGCTGCGTCACGGAGACGGCGGTGCTCCCCGCCGGGGCGGCGGACAGCACGTTGACCGTGCCCGGCCCGCCCGGTCCGGCCGTGATGCGCAGGCTCCGGGCCGTCGCAGGCCGCAACGGCAGGGCGTCGGCGTCGAGCTTGGCCGTCCGGACGAGCTTGCGGCCGGTCGCGTCCGGAACAGCGACCACGATCTGGGGCCGGATCCGGGGTGCGGTGAGCGTGTCGTGGACGCGCAGGTGCAGGACGGCGGTGCCGGTCTCGCCGGCTTCGGCGCGGAGCCGGAACCAACGCTGCCGCGGGAAGTACTCCAGCCCCTGGAAGGCGACGACGTCGGCGGAGTCGGCCAGCGGCGCCTCCAGCAGGTAGGCGCAGCCGCGCGGGGCACCGTGGTCGGGCGCCACGGACAGGCCGAGCTGGACGGTCTCGCCGGGGGCCAGGCCATGGCGCGGGTCGGCCGAGCTGTACAGGGCCGCGTAGACGGCGCCCAGGGACGGTTCGTCCCCCAGGGCCCGGCCCCGGCACAGGAGGTGGTTCACGTGCGGGACTCCTTAGGCGCCGGGGAACTGGGACACACGGGACGCGGTGCGGTGCTTGAACGTCTCCTCGTCCAGCCAGCCCATCTCGTCGTACGAGAAGCGCGTGCGGTCGAGGTCGCGGCCCCAGTGGGACGGGATGACGCCCTGTTCGAGCATGCTGCGGACGGCGAACCGGGCGCACTCGACGGCGCCCTCGGCCCGCAGGTGCACGTTGTCCCCGTCCAGGACGTCCTGGAGCAGGGGCTCGCCGCGGCGCAGGTGGGTGAACACGGACTTGGTCGCCTCCGGCCCGAGCTCCTCCCACCACTGCAGGCTCTGCCCGTACATGTCCACGACCGGGACGTGCTCCTCCTCGGCCAGCCGGCGCGCGGCGACCGGGTAGTCGCCGAGGAACCGGGCCACGTTGCCGTGCCGGTCGATCCGCCGCCGCTCGTACGGCAGATAGATCACCGGGTGCCCCTGGCGTTCCCGCGCGCCGTCCACGTACGCCCTCATGTGTTCGAGGAACGTGGTGAACGGGTCGGTGTGCAGGCCGGGGTCGGGCTTCCAGTCGGTCTGGCCGAAGCCGAACAGCAGGTAGTCCCCGGCCTCCATGGTGTCGAGGATCCACTGGAGCCTGCCGCGCTCACGGAAGCTCTTAGAGCTCGCCCGCGCCCAGCCGCAGGCGACCACCTCCACCTCGTCCGTGAGGAAGAGGGGCAGGACCTGCGCCCACCCGGCCATGGGCAGGAAGCTGTACGGGCGGCTGACCTCGTTGGAGCCACCGGCCACGAAGATCCTCGGGCGTCGGCCGTGCTGCTGCTGTCCGGGTGCGTACGTCACGCCTAGACCCCCTGGTCCTCCGTGGTCGCGATCAGTACGGACGCCAGCGCGGCCTCGAAGCCCGAGCGCTGCGCCGGCGTCGTGGTCGGGTCCTGCTTGCGCACGTCGATGACGTGGCCGGTCATCTCGGAGAGGAGGACGTCCAGCGAGGTCAGGGCGACCGACTCGGAGGTGAGCAGCGATCCCGAGGGCTCCTGGCCGAACGCCTTGGTGCGCATCGGGGTGGCGGTGCGCTCCGGGTTCACGCAGTTGACGCGGATGCCGTCCTCGGCCCACTCGTCGGCGAGGGCCTGGGTCAGGTTGACCATGGCGGCCTTGGTCGAGGAGTACAGGCTGTACTCGGCGCGGCCGCGGGTGTAGCTGCTGGAGGTGAAGAGCAGCAGCTGGCCCCGGGTCTCGCTGAGGTACTTGTACGACGTCCGGGCGATGTTGACGGGGGCGAGGTAGTTGACCTCCAGCGCCTCCCGGATCGTGTCGTCATCGGCCTCGTCGAGGCGGCCGACGCGCAGCACGCCCGCCGTGTTGACGACGTAGTCGATGCGGCCGGTCTCGGCGTAGGCGTGGGCCAGGGCCTCCTCGACGTGGGCGGGGTTCTCGACGTGCGTGCCGGTGGTGGAGCGGCCCAGGGCGAAGACGCGGGCGCCGAAGCCCTCCGCGATGCGGGAGATGTCGGCGCCGATGCCGTACGAGCCGCCGAAGACCACCATCGTCTTGCCGGCCAGCTGCTCGCGGTACGCGGCCTCGCCGGCCTGGGCGGGCGCGGCGTGGGAGGCGAGCTGGAACAGCTTGTCGGCGATGAAGACGTCGACGGGCTGGGTGACCTTCATGTTGTAGTCGTCGCCGGTGACGATGTGCACCGGGACGTGGGGCAGGTACTTGACGACGACGGAGCAGTCGTCGGTGGCCTGGAAGAACGGGTCCGCGGCGGCCCGCTCGTACGCGGCGCGGATCGTGGAGAGGCGGAAGCCCTGCGGGGTCTGGCCGCGGCGCAGCCGCGAGCGGTCCGGGACCTCGGTGATGAACTCGCCGTCGTTGCCGTGGGTGCGGGTCACGATGACGGTGTCGGAGGACGGGATGGCGACGTCGACGGCCTGGTAGCGCTCCAGGGACTCGACGCACTCGCGCACCACGCGCTGCGAGAGCAGCGGGCGGACCGCGTCGTGGAAGAGGAGGTTGCAGTCCTCGCCCTCGCCGAGCCCGGTGGCCGCGGCCTCGATGGCGATCCTGGTGGTCTCGCTGCGGGTGGAGCCGCCGGCCAGTACCTGCGTGACCTTGCCCAGCTTCGCCCGTTCGACGATGCGGCGGGCGTCCTCCACGTACGCGGGCGTCATCAGGAGGATCACCTCGTCGACGTCCGGGGCGTTCTCGAAGACGTGGAGGGTGTGCTCCAGGATCGGCTTTCCGGCGATCTTGAGCAGCTGCTTCGGTATTTCGAGTCCGATGCGCTGGCCGGTGCCACCCGCGAGAACGACGGCGACGGTGCGGTGGGGGGCAGGTCTGGAGGACAAGGCTCCTTCTTCCTGAGTGAGGGTGCGGCACGGCGGTGGTGCGGGGCGGGGTGGACGGGCGGTGCGACGCGGATGCCCGGGGGAGGGTCCGGCTACACGGGGTAGGGGACCTGCTCCGGGTATTCGATGGGGAAGTCGCGCAGCCCCCGCCGGTAGAGGTTGTTGGCGGCCGCGTTGAAGCGGACGATGCTGGGCGGGTACTCCTCGCCCAGGAGGTACTCCTTGAGCTGCTCGCGGTAGGGCGCCATGACGTCCTCGCGCGGGTTCAGCGTCGCCTCGATGGCCTCCGCCAGACCGTTGCAGTCACCGTCGAGCAGGTACGAGGCGTAGGCCGTGCGCTGCTCGTTGCGGAACTGGTCGTCGGGCAGGCCGTCCAGGTTGAAGATCGCGTACGGCTTCAGGGTCGCCACGAAGTCGGAGACGACGCTGGACATGTCGCCGATGAGCAGGTCGGACTGGTTGAAGCAGTCGTACAGGGCGGGGATCCGCTCGGTCACCACGTGGTGCGCCCCGTCGGGGACGGCGTTCCAGTACAGGGCCCCCGCCTGGTTGCGGCTGCGCCGGATGCGCGCGGTCCGCTCCTCCTCGGTGAGGTCCGGGTACTTGGACCGGACGCCGCGCTCGGAGAGGTCGGCGATGCGCTGGTCGATCCGGGCGAGCTTCTTGGCGGCGGCCTTGGAGTCGGTGAGGTTGCGGCCGAAGCGCCGGGCGTTGTCCTCTTCGAGGAGGGCGATGACGCGGCGGTGCGCGGCGGCGGCCTCGGCGGAGCGCGAGCCGGTCAGCGGGTGCGGCTTGTAGATGATGCGGATGTCGCGGTCGTAGTCGAGCAGCGCCTTGATCAGCTTCTCGCCGGCCGGGATGACCGAGGTGTAGCAGGCGTCGTCGGTCCAGCCCTCCCAGGTGGGGGCGTAGATGACCGTGGGGACGGGGTTCGCGACCCGGCCGGTCCAGCGGTGCAGGGGCATCAGCTGGGGGCGTCCGACCTCGACGATCTGGTGGTGCGACACGGCGTGCTTGATGCGCTCGTAGCGGTCGCGGCCGGCTCGGCCGGCCACCCAGATCTCGTCGAAGACCTTGCTGACCCGGTTGCTGCTCGCGAGCTTGTCGCTGTCGCCGTGACCGATGAAGACGTGCTTGACCTCGGCGCGCTGGAGCATGTGCACGTTCTTGCCCGCGTTGCCGGGGTAGAGCGCGACACGGAGTTCGTTCATCTCGATACGTGCGAGATTGTCCGCTTTCGGAATGCAGATGACGGGGACCGAGGTGGCGTCCAGGTAGCGCAGGGTGGCCCGCTCGCGGAGCACGATGATGGGCCGCAGCTCCAGTGCCTCCAGCGACTCCAGCCACATGTTCACCTGGTACATGAAGTCTTTGGAGACGGCCGCGAACGTGAAGTAGAGGGCGATCTGGGGGCGATATTCGGCCAGCTGGTGGTTGAGTTCCTCGATGGCCTCGTCGGTGGTGGGCAGCTTGAGCGCGTTGCGCGCGTCGGGCACCAGCACCAGCAGGGAGAAGTAGGCGAGGAAGACCGTGGTGATCATGCCGTACGTGACGAAGCGCCAGTCGTCCGTCGCGATGGTGGCGAGTGCGCCGGCCACCAGCGGGATGTCCAGGTGCAGCGTCTTGCGGACGTGCTTGTTCATCAGGAACGGGTGCGGCATGCGGCGGATGCCGAGCGCCTCCAGGTCCAGTCCCCGCGTGGTGAACGGAAGCTCGTTGCGCATCTTGCGGACGTGCTTGAGGAGCGCGCCGTACGCGAGCTGGAGGATGAACAGCAGGAGCAGGCCGATGGTGGTCATCTGCGCCACGAACGACTCGATGTCGGAGATGGCCCCGCACAGGCCCAGCAGCAGGAACTGCCGGATGAGGAAGCGCATCGTCAGGCCGAAGCGCGAGTCGCGCAGCTTTTCCAGTGTCGGCGACTCGGTGTTGTGGAGCATCAGGTCGGCGACGTAGCTCAGCGCGGCACAGCCGGCGAACAGGGGGAGGGAGACGAACGCGACGGCGACCAGCATGCCGATGAAGCTGAGGATGAGCCCAGAGGTGATCAGAACGCCGAGTGCGCCGCGCAGCCGCTTGGAGCCCATGGTGCGGTGCCTCCCCCGTGGAGGTATAAGGATGCTGTGAAGTGTCGCAGTAGTATAAGCAGCCGTATGGATGGCCGAAAAACGCCGGGTTAACTCACGGCCAACGTTCTCAGGCCGTGAAGCGATACAGCGCCAGCTCGCGCCGGTCCTTCGTCTTCACGGAAAATCCGATGACCAATGCCGGCCGTCCGCCGGCCATGGAGATCGCGATTCCCTCGGGCTCCCGGTACACCAGATCCCGGGCCACCGTCACGTGGTGACGCCGCTGTGCCTTGCCGGTGCGCACGTCAATTGCGGAGACGTAAGTATTTCCGCCGGACTTCCGCGGATTGTCACCCTTGTCGCCGGTGTACGGGCCGCCGGTCAGCACGTACACGTAGTTCCCGTACAGGGCGCAGCCCTGGAACCACTCCTCCTGCCTGACCTGCACCCCGGCCTTGATGACCTGCGCGGCGTCGACGCGCCCGGCCAGGAAATCCGCCATCCCGTACACCGAGAACCGGTGCACGCCCTCCTCCTCGTGGCTCACCAGCACCCGCTCACCGGGCAGGTCGAGCGCGGGGCAGACGTCGGTGGAGCCGGGAACCGGATCGAAATGGTGGACGGAGTCATCGGCGCTGTCAAGGACCGAGCCGTCCTTGAACGGCACGCGGACCACGGTGCGCCCGTAGCCGCGCTCCGCTTCGGCGCGGCCCTCCACCCATATGTACGTGCGCGGGCCCGTAGGCTCGACACCGCAGGAAATTCCGTGGCCGAAGCCGCGCAGATACATATGCCCGAGCGTTTTCCCCGAACTGCTCAGCCGGGTGAGGCACATATCGCCGGAAGACTTGCGGTCCGCCGAGTCGACCGGCTCCTCCTCGTCGTCGAGCCGGATGCCGTCCTGAACGGTCTGCAGTGTGTAGACCTGGCCGTTCGTGTCGTCGAACGCGAACGACTGCGGTCCCGTCGTATTGAACAGCGGGGTCGGGGCGAGCAGTTGGCTACCGGTCCGCATGTCGAACTCGCCGGCCAGCGGCGGTACGCCGGCGTCCTGCTCGCCGGCCCCGGCGCGCAGTGCCCAGGACAGACCGCCCGTGGTGAGGCCGGCGGCCGCCGCACCACCTGCGAACAGCAGGCTCCGGCGGCTGAAAGGTGTCTTGCCATCCGCCATGGACCGTATTCTGCCAGCCCCTACGGGCGGCCCAGCCGCCGGGTCCGGCTGCCGGGGCCGCCCGCGCAACGGCGGACGCCCGCGCAACGGCGGACGCCCGCCCCCGCGTGAGGGGGACGGGCGTCGGGGGCGTTCAGCCTCAGGCCGGGACGCTCGCCAGGCCGGGGGCGAGGAACTTCTTGCCGTTCACGCGCTCCGAGACGCCTTCGCGGTCCAGGTACGGCGTGATGCCGCCCAGGTGGAAGGGCCAGCCGGCACCCGTGATGAGGCAGAGGTCGATGTCCTGGGCCTCGGCCACGACACCCTCCTCCAGCATCAGGCCGATCTCCTGCGCCACCGCGTCCAGGACGCGGTCGCGGACCTGCTCCTCGGTCAGGACCGAGTCGCCCTGGACCAGGAGCGCGGCGACCTCGGGGTCCAGCTCCGGCTTGCCGGAATCGTAGACGTAGAAGCCGCGCTTGCCGGCCTTGACGACCGCCGCCAGGTTCGGGGAGACGGTGAAGCGCTCCGGGAAGGCGCGGTTCAGGGTCTCGGAGACGTGCAGACCGATCGCCGGGCCCACGAGCTCCAGCAGCACCAGCGGGGACATCGGCAGGCCGAGCGGCTCGATGGCCTTCTCCGCCGTGACGACCGGGGTGCCCTCGTCGATGACGTTCTGGATCTCGCCCATGAAGCGGGTCAGGATGCGGTTCACGACGAACGCCGGGGCGTCCTTCGTCAGAACGGCGGTCTTCTTCAGCTTCCTGGCGACACCGAAGGCCGTGGCCAGCGACGCGTCGTCGGTCTGCTCACCGCGGACGATCTCCAGCAGCGGGAGGATCGCGACCGGGTTGAAGAAGTGGAAGCCGACCACGCGCTCCGGGTGCTGGAGCTTCGAGGCCATCTCCGACACCGACAGCGAGGAGGTGTTGGTGGCGAGGATCGCGTGCGCCGGGGCGACCGCCTCGACCTCCGCGAACACCTTCTGCTTGACGGACATCTCCTCGAACACGGCCTCGATGATGAAGTCCGCGTCCGCGAAGCCCTCGGCCTTGTCCAGGACACCGCTCACCAGGGCGGTCAGGCGGTTCGCCTTGTCCTGGTTGATGCGGCCCTTGCCGAGCAGCTTCTGGATCTCGGCGTGGACGTAGCCCACGCCCTTGTCCACGCGCTCCTGGTCGATGTCGGTGAGGACCACCGGCACCTCCAGGCGGCGCAGGAAGAGCAGCGCCAGCTGCGAGGCCATCAGGCCCGCGCCGACGACGCCGACCTTGGTGACCGGACGGGCCAGCGACTTGTCCGGGGCGCCGGCCGGGCGCTTGGCGCGCTTCTGGACCAGGTTGAAGGCGTAGATGCCCGAGCGCAGCTCGCCGCCCATGATGAGGTCGGCCAGGGCCTTGTCCTCGGCGTCGAAGCCGGCCTGGAGGTCGCCGTCCTTGGCCGCGGCGATGATGTCCAGCGCGCGGTAGGCGGCCGGAGCGGCGCCGTGCACCTTGGAGTCCGCGATGAAGCGGCCCTTGGCGACGGCCGCGTCCCAGGCCTCGCCGCGGTCCACCTCGGCGCGTACGACCTCGGTCTCGCCGGTGAGGACCCGGGCGGTCCACAGGAGCGACTGCTCCAGGAAGTCCGCGCCCTCGAAGATCGCGTCGGCGATGCCGAGCTCGAAGACCTGCTTGCCCTTGAGCTGACGGTTCTGGTTCAGCGAGTTCTCGATGATCACCGAGACCGCGCGCTCCGCGCCGATCAGGTTCGGGAGGATGGCGCAGCCGCCCCAGCCCGGTACCAGACCGAGGAAGACCTCGGGCAGCGAGAAGGCCGGGATGGCCTTCGAGACGGTGCGGTAGCTGCAGTGCAGACCGACCTCGACACCGCCGCCCATCGCCGCGCCGTTGTAGTACGCGAAGGTGGGGACGGCCAGCGCCGAGAGGCGCTTGAAGACGTCGTGGCCGCCCTTGCCGATGGCGAGCGCCTCGTCGTGCTGCTTGAGCAGCTCGACACCCTTGAGGTCGGCGCCGACCGCGAAGATGAACGGCTTGCCGGTGATGCCCGCGCCGACGATGGAGCCCGCGAGGGCCTCCTGCTCGACCTGGTCGATCGCGGCGTTCAGGTTGGCCAGCGACTGCGGGCCGAAGGTGGTCGGCTTGGTGTGGTCGAAGCCGTTGTCCAGCGTGATGAGCGCGAAGCGCCCGGCGCCGAACGGCAGGTCCAGGTGACGGACGTGCGCGGACGTGACGACCTCGTCCGGGAACAGCTCGGCCGCACCCTTCAGGAGCTCGGCGGTGGTGCTCACTTGGAGTCTCCCTCGGCGTTGAAGTGCGGGTTCTCCCAGATGACCGTGGCGCCCATGCCGAAGCCGACGCACATGGTGGTCAGGCCGTAGCGGACGTGCGGCTGCTCCTCGAACTGGCGGGCCAGCTGAGTCATCAGGCGGACGCCGGAGGAGGCCAGCGGGTGGCCGAACGCGATCGCGCCGCCGTACTGGTTGACGCGGGCGTCGTCGTCGGCGATGCCGTAGTGCTCCAGGAAGGCGAGGACCTGGACGGCGAACGCCTCGTTGACCTCGAACAGGCCTATGTCCTCGATGGACAGGCCGGCCTGGGCGAGGGCCTTCTCGGTGGCCGGGATCGGGCCGTAGCCCATGACCTCCGGCTCGACACCCGCGAAGGAGTACGAGACGAGGCGCATCTTGACCGGGAGGTTGTTCTCGCGGGCGAAGTCCTCGGACGCGATGATCGCGGCGGTGGCACCGTCGTTGAGACCGGCGGCGTTGCCCGCGGTGACCCGGCCGTGCGTACGGAACGGGGTCTTCAGGCCGGCCAGGTTCTCCAGCGTGGTGCCCGGGCGCATCGGCTCGTCGGTGGTGACCAGGCCCCAGCCCGTCTCACCGGCCGCCTCGTTGGTGTTGCGCACCGAGATCGGGACCAGGTCCTGCTGGATCTTGCCGTCGGCGTACGCCTTGGCGGCCTTCTCCTGCGAGCGCACGGCGTACTCGTCGGCGCGGAGCTTGGTGATCGTCGGGTACCGGTCGTGCAGGTTCTCGGCGGTCATGCCCATGAACAGGGCGGACTCGTCGACCAGCTTCTCGGAGACGAAGCGCGGGTTCGGGTCCACGCCCTCGCCCATGGGGTGGCGGCCCATGTGCTCGACACCGCCGGCGAGGGCGACGTCGTACGCACCGAAGGCCACACCGCCCGCGACGGCGGTCACGGCGGTCAGCGCGCCGGCGCACATGCGGTCGATGGAGTAGCCCGGGACGGACTGCGGGAGGCCCGCGAGGATGCCGGCGGTACGGCCCAGCGTCAGGCCCTGGTCACCGATCTGCGTGGTCGCGGCGATGGCGACCTCGTCGATCTTCTTGGGGTCCAGGTCCGGGTTGCGGCGCAGCAGCTCCCGGATCGCCTTCACGACGAGGTCGTCGGCGCGGGTCTCGTGGTAGATGCCCTTCGGGCCCGCCTTGCCGAACGGGGTGCGGACGCCGTCGACGAAGACGACGTCCCTGACGGTACGAGGCACGTTGGCTCTCCTCCAGGTGCGGGTGTGCACTGCTGCGCGGGGGCGGCCCATCGCTGAGCGCCCGCTCACCCGGCCATGCTACTTGCCGGTAACCGGAGTGGACACCCCCTCCGGGAGGAGCGGCGAACGTCACACTCCGCCCGGGGCCCGCCGCGCCGGCCGGGGACGGACCGGGACGGCAAGAGCCCCCGGCCTGTCGGCCGGGGGCTCTTCGGGGCGGGGTGCGTCAGGCGGTCGCGGCCAGGGCCGTCACCAGCACCGGCGTCACCTGCTGGATCTGCCACGGGCGGGCGCCGTAGCCCGCGAGGGCCTGCGCCACCGTCTCCGGTTCGAGTCGCTGCGGCGGCTCCCAGCACAGCCGGCGGACCGTGTCCGGGGTGATCAGGTTCTCCTGGGGCAGGTTCAGCCCCTCCGCGAGCGCCGAGACGGCGGTCCGCGCCGCCGCCAGCCGCGCCGCGGCCGCCGGGTCCTTGTCCGCCCAGGAGCGCGGCGGCGGCGGACCGGCCGGGGTCGCCCCCGGCTGCGGCAGTGCGCTCTCGGGCAGCGCCTTCGCCCGGTCCACGGCGGCCATCCACTGCTCCAGCTGGCGCCGTCCCATCCGCTGCCCGTACCCGGGCAGCGCCTGGAGCGCGTGCACGTTCGCCGGGAGCGCGAGCGCCGCCTCGACGATCGCTGCGTCCCCGAGCACCTTGCCGGGCGACACGTCACGCCGCTGGGCGATCCGGTCCCGGGACTCCCACAGCTCCCGTACGACGGCCATCTGCCGGCGCCGGCGCACCTTGTGCATGCCGGACGTACGGCGCCAGGGGTCCTTGCGCGGCGGCGCGGGCGGGGCGGCGGCGATGGCGTCGAACTCCTGCCGGGCCCATTCCAGCTTGCCCTGCCGGTCCAGTTCCTTCTCCAGCGCGTCCCGCAGGTCCACCAGCAGCTCCACGTCGAGCGCGGCATAGCGCAGCCACGGCTCGGGCAGGGGCCGGGTGGACCAGTCGACTGCGGAGTGACCCTTCTCCAGCGCGTAGCCGAGCACGCTCTCGACCATCGCGCCGAGTCCGACCCGCGGGAAGCCGGCGAGGCGGCCGGCCAGCTCGGTGTCGAACAGGGAGGTGGGCACCATGCCTATTTCGCGCAGGCACGGCAGGTCCTGGGTGGCGGCGTGCAGGATCCACTCGGCGGAGGACAGGGCCTCGCCCAGTGCGGACAGGTCGGGGCAGCCGACCGGGTCGATCAGCGCGGATCCTGCGCCCTCGCGGCGTAGCTGCACCAGATAGGCGCGCTGGCCGTAGCGGTATCCGGAGGCGCGCTCGGCGTCGACGGCCACGGGCCCGGTGCCCGCGGCGAAGGCCGCGACCACCCGGGCGAGTGCGTCCTCGTCGGCGACCACCGGAGGGATCCCCTCACGGGGTTCGAGCAACGGAATCGGCGCCTTTTCGACGTCGTCCGGGGGGCCGCCCCCGGTGGTGGTGCGCAGGTCTGCTGCGGTCTCTTGGGCGTCGGTCACCGCTCAAGGGTATCCGTGGATGTGCCGCGCCCGTCGCCGGAACGTTCCGTCGACGGGCGCGAGGCGCGGGCGGGCCGCATCACCGGCTTTCCCCCGGGGTCCCTCCCGGCGGTGGCCGGGGGGGGTCTGCCCGGGAACCGCCGGGTGGTGTCAGTGGATGATTCCGGTGCGCAGTGCGACGGCGACCATCCCGGCCCGGTCGCCGGTGCCCAGCTTGCGGGCGATCCGGGCGAGGTGGGACTTGACGGTCAGGGCGGACAGGCCCATCGAGACGCCGATGGCCTTGTTGGACTGGCCCTCCGCGACGAGGCGCAGGACCTCGACCTCGCGGCCGGAGAGCTCGCGGTAGCCGCCCGGGTGGCTCGGGGCACCCGGGGGGCGGCGGTGCATACGGGCGGCGGCAGCACCGATGGGGGCGGCGCCGGGCCGGGTGGGGAGCCCGATGTTGGTACGTGTGCCGGTGACGACGTAGCCCTTCACGCCGCCCGCGAGGGCGTTGCGCACGGCGCCGATGTCGTCGGCGGCGGACAGGGCCAGGCCGTTCGGCCAGCCGGCGGCCCGCGTCTCGGAGAGCAGGGTGAGACCGGAGCCGTCGGGCAGGTGGACGTCGGCCACGCAGATGTCGCGCGGGCTGCCCACGGGGGGGCGGGCCTCCGCGATGGACGACGCCTCGATCACGTCACGTACTCCGAGGGCCCACAGATGACGGGTCACGGTGGAACGCACGCGCGGGTCGGCCACGACGACCATGGCCGTCGGCTTGTTCGGGCGGTAGGCGACCAGGCTTGCGGGCTGCTCGAGAAGAACGGACACCTAGGCCTCCTGGGGGAGTGGCGGGACGGGCCGGCTCGGGGGAGGAAGCCGGTGCGAACCGTGCGGATGGTCACCCACTCCTTCGGCACGTCACCCGCCCGGCTTTAGGGAATGATCACGATTTGGTGAGTAACAATTCGGGCAATTCGGACGCACGATCGATCATCGGGTGATCAGAAGCCCACAACGGGCGCCCGGTTCCGACAGTCCGCCGCCGGCCCTCGATCGACCGTTCTACGGGGTTCGGTGCATTCGGACGCGACGGCGGACGCCGCGCTGGGCGGCTACGGGTGGTGCGGACCGCGCCGCTGTGGCAGGGAGACCACGCCGGTCCCCGAGTCCGTCGGCCCCACCGGAGGCAGCCCCGCGATCTGGCACAGCAGCTCGCACCACGCCGACAGGTGCGCCGAGGTGTCCGGCACCCCGCCCACGCCCTCCCGCGGCGTCCACGAGGCCCTGATCTCGATCTGCGTGGCCGGCCGCCGTTCCGCGAGTCCGCCGAAATAGTGCGAGCTCGCCATGGTCACGGTCCCGCTCGCCTCCCCGTACCCCAGTCCGCGCGCCTCCAGCGCCCCCGTCAGCCACGACCAGCACACCTCGGGCAGGAGGGGATCGGCGGCCATCTCGGGCTCCAGCTCGGCCCGTACGAGCGTCACCAGGCGGAACGTGCCGTGCCATGCGTCGTGCCCGGACGGGTCGTGGAGCAGGATGAGCCGGCCGTCGGCCAGATCGTCCTCTCCGTCCACGACCGCGGCCTCGAGGGCGTACGCGTGCGGGGCCAGGCGCTGTGGCGGTCTGGCGGGGTCGATCTCGATCCCCGGACGCAGCCGCGCCTTCCTCAAGCCGTCGACCGCCCGCCGGAACGGGAGCGGGACGGAGCTCTCCTTCGCGCTGTCCGTACCCTCGGCGCCATCTGAAAATCGTCCCTGAGCCGCAGCCATGCGGGGAAGACTAGGCGGAACGAGGGTCCGTGCGCCGCAGGGACACCCGCGCCGGGCCGCGCACTTCTTCATACGTGCGAAGATTTGCGGCGTGAGCGCCAATGACCGCCCCACGGGCCAGCCGAGTCAGACGTACGATTCCGCCTTCCTGAAGGCGTGCCGGCGGGAGCCGGTGCCGCACACCCCGGTGTGGTTCATGCGGCAGGCCGGGCGCTCGCTCCCCGAGTACCGCAAGGTGCGCGAGGGGACCCAGATGCTGGAGTCGTGCATGCGGCCCGACCTGGTCACGGAGATCACGCTCCAGCCCGTCCGCCGCCACAACGTGGACGCGGCGATCTTCTTCTCCGACATCGTCGTCCCGCTGAAGGCCATCGGCGTCGACCTGGACATCAAGCCCGGCATCGGCCCGGTCGTCGCCCAGCCGATCCGCCGCCGCGAGGACCTCGCACAGCTGCGCGACCTCACCCCCGAGGACGTCTCGTACGTCACCGAGGCGATCGGCATGCTCACGGGTGAACTGGGCTCCACGCCGTTGATCGGCTTCGCCGGCGCGCCTTTCACCCTCGCGAGCTACCTGGTCGAGGGCGGCCCGTCGAAGAACCACGAGCACACCAAGGCCCTGATGTACGGCGACCCGCAGCTCTGGGCCGACCTGCTGGACCGCCTCGCGGAGATCACCTCCGCCTTCCTGAAGGTGCAGATCGAGGCCGGCGCCTCCGCGGTCCAGCTCTTCGACTCCTGGGTCGGCGCGCTCCCCCCGGCGGACTACCGGCGCTCGGTCATGCCCGCCTCGGCGAAGGTCTTCGAGTCGGTCGCCTCGTACGGGGTCCCGCGGATCCACTTCGGCGTCGGCACCGGTGAGCTGCTAGGCCTGATGGGCGAGGCCGGCGCGGACGTCATGGGCGTCGACTACCGGGTCTCGCTGGACGAGGCCGTCAAGCGGGTCGGCCCCGGCAAGGCGCTCCAGGGGAACCTGGACCCGGCCGTGCTCTTCTCCACCGAGGAGGCCGTGCGCACCAAGGCGGACGAGGTCCTGGCGGCGGCGGCCGGCCTGGAGGGCCACGTCTTCAACCTGGGTCACGGCGTCCTCCCGACGACGGACCCGGACGCCCTGACCCGCCTGGTGGACTACGTCCACACCAAGACCGCCCGCTGATCCGGACGGACTTCGACTTCGACCCGGTCCTCGACCCGGTCGCAACGCCGGTCCGCGCCCCGCATGACGGGGCGCGGACCGGCGTTGCGCATGCCCGGCGGAGAACACGTCGACCGGACCCGGTGCCGCGTGCGGCGCACGTACCAGCCGGGGCCGCCGGTGCGTGACCGTGGTGGTCCGCGTCAGGCGGCGGTGCTGCGCAGCGCCGAGACCGCCTTGCGGGCCGCCACCAGGACCGGGTCCCAGACCGGGGAGAACGGCGGGGCGTACCCCAGGTCCAGGGAGACGACCTGGTCCACCGTCATCCCCGCCGTCAGGGCGACCGCCGCGATGTCCACCCGTTTCGCGGAACCCGCTCCGCCGACGATCTGGACGCCCAGCAGCCGGCCCGTACGGCGTTCCGCGAGCATCTTGACCGTCATGTCCGCGGCCGTGGGGTAGTAGCCCGCCGTCGTCGTCGACCTGATCGTCGCCGTCACGAAGCGCAGGCCGGCCGCCAGCGCGTCCTTCTCGCGCAGGCCCGTACGGGCGATCTCCAGGTCACAGACCTTGCTGACCGCCGTCCCCACCACCCCGGGGAAGGTCGCGTAGCCGCCGCCCACGCCCGAACCGATCACCTGGCCGTGCTTGTTGGCGTGCGTGCCGAGCGGGATGTGCCGCATCCGGCCCGCCACCAGGTCCAGCACCTCCACGCAGTCGCCGCCCGACCAGATGTTCTCGTGACCCCGGACCCGCATGGACAGGTCCGTGAGGATGCCGCCGGACTCGCCGAGCGGCAGCCCCGCATCGCGGGCCAGCGCCGTGCGCGGCTCCACGCCGATGCCGAGGACGACCACGTCCGCCGGGTACTCGTCCCCCGACGCCGTGGCCACCGCGCGGACCGCGCCCCGATCGTCCGTGAGGATCTTCGTGACCTCCGCGCCGGAGACCGTGCGGATCCCCATCCGGTTCATCGCGGTGTGCACGAGGGCGCCCATGTCCGGGTCGAGCGTGGCCATCGGCTGCGGTCCGCGGTGCAGCACGGTGACCTCGTACCCGCGCGCGACCAGCGCCTCCGCCATCTCCACGCCGATGTAGCCCGCGCCGACGACGACCGCCCTGCGGCCCTCGGTGCCCTCCGTCCGCTCCAGGCTGTCCATGAGGCGCTGGCCGTCGTCCAGGGTCTGCACCCCGTGCACCCCGTGCGCGCCGATCCCGGGCAGCCGGGGGCGGACCGGGCGGGCGCCCGTGGCCACGACGAGCTTGTCGTAGCCCGTCCAGGACTCGGACCCGGAATCCAGATCACGGGCGCGGACCCGGCCCCCGGCGAGGTCGAGTTCCACCACCTCCGTGCGCATCCGCAGGTCGATGTCCCGGGCGCGGTGCTCGTCGGGGGTACGGGCGATCAGCTCGTCCCGGCCGGCGACCCGGCCACCGATCCAGTACGGGATCCCGCACGCGGAGTACGAGGTGAAGTGCCCCCGCTCGAACGCCACGATCTCCAGCTCCGCCGGGCCCTTGAGCCGCCGCGCCTGTGACGCGGCGGACATCCCCGCCGCGTCACCTCCGACCACCACCAGTCGTTCCACCGCCATCGTCCGCCCCGTCCTGTGCACCGCCGTCTGGTGGGGAACACGCTACGGGCGAATGCGTGTTCAGTCCGGAAGGTGACCCGTTTCCGTCGGGCCGACGGGCCGTGCGGCCGGCACCGCGGGTGCGGCCGGGACCTGCTTCGGCGACGGCCCCTCCTTCGGCGACGGGCCCCCCTTCGCCTTCGCCGGGCGCAGCCGCCGGTACAGCCGCAGGCACAGCAGGACCAGCGCGGCCGTCACCGCGAACGGCAGCAGGGCGGCGACGACCAGGGTCAGGTACCGCACGATCGTCGTGAAGACGTTCCAGCCGCCGCCCAGGGCGGCCGTGAACGACGGCGCCCCGTCCTCCTTCTTCTTCTCCACGGGCTCGGGCGCCGGCTCCGAGACCTCCATCGTGATCGTGCCCATCGAGGTCTGGTCCTTCAGCGCCGTCTGCTGCGCCAGCAGCGACTCCAGGTCCGACTGGCGCTTGCTCAGCTCGCTCTCCAGCATCACCACGTCGGCGAGCGCCGTGGCCCTGTCCATCATGTCCCGCACCCGGGCCACGCTCGCCTGCTGCGATTTCACCCGGCTGTCGACGTCCGCGACCTTCTCGGTCACGTCCTGCGCCTCGACCTTGCGGCTGCGCAGTCTCCCGTTGCCCTCCATGGCGCCGAGCACCGCGTCGAAGCGGTCGCCCGGCACGCGCAGGGTCAGCGTCGAGGTCATCCGGCCGTCCTCGCGCCGGGTGGACTCGTTGCCCACGTACCCGCCCGCGCCCTCCGCCGCGGTACGGGCCGCGGCCAGTGCCCTCTGCACGTCGGGCGTCTCCAGGGCGAGCGTGGCCGTACGGATGACGTGCGGGCGCACCGCGGCCGGCTGCTGTCCGTTCTTGGCCGCGTCGGTCCCGGCGGCCGCCGGGGGAGCCGCCGCTCCGGCTCCGGGCTTGCCCCGGGCGGCGCCCTCCGGGGCGCCGACCGCGGCCTTGTCGGCGGAGGACGGGCCGACGGTGTTCCCCTCGGCCCCGCACCCGGTGAGCGCGAGCGCCCCGGCCAGGGACAGGGCGGCCACGGCGGCCGCCCCGCGGTGTCGCACGGCGGTGGCTCTGCTGGTGGTGCGCATCGGTGGTACCCCCCGGGGTTCGGCTGATGTCGCCGGTGTGACGTACAGGGTCACGCCGCCGGTTTCGCCCCCGCGGTCCCGAGCCGGTCCCGATGCGGTCACGGTCCGGCCTCGGTGATCGGCAGGTGAGCGGTCTGAGACGATGTGTCCATGCACGAAGCGGACATGCGTACGGACGGCGCGACCGGTACGGGCGCCGGCGGCGGTACGGACGGCCGGCCGGGCCCGGCGGCCGGCCGCTGCGTCGTCGTCATCGGCGGCGGCATCGCGGGCCTCGCCGCGGCCCGCCGGCTGCTCGCCGACGGCCTGCGCGTCACGCTCCTGGAGGCCGGGCCGCGCCTGGGCGGCAAGCTGCTCGCGGGCGAGCTCGCCGGCGCCCCCGTCGACCTCGGCGCCGAATCCGTGCTCGCCCGCCGCCCCGAAGCCCTGGAACTGGCCCGGGCCGTGGGCCTGGGCGAGGCCCTCCAGCCGCCCGCCACCGCCACCGCGCAGCTGTGGACCCGCGGCGCGCTGCGGCCCATGCCGCGCGGCCACGTCATGGGCGTCCCCGGCGACGTGGCCCCGCTCGCCGCCTCCGGGGTGCTGTCCGCCGAGGGCCTGGCCCGGATCGAGGCCGAACGCACGCTGGCGCCCACCGAGATCGGTGAGGACGTCGCCGTCGGCGAGTACGTCGCCGCCCGCTTCGGCCACGAGGTCGTCGACCGCCTGGTGGAGCCCCTCCTCGGCGGGGTCTACGCCGGCGACGCGTACCGCATCTCCATGCGCGCCGCCGTCCCCGCCCTCTTCGACGCCATCCGCGCCCACCCCACGCTGACCGAGAGCGTCCGCGCCCTCCAGGACGGGGCCGCGGCCCGCGCCGCCGCCGAACGCACCACCGTCACCGGCGCGGCCGCCTCCGGGGCCTTCTTCGCGGGGATCTCCGGCGGCATCGGGCGCCTGCCGCTCGCCGTCGCCGACGCGGCCGGGGCCGCCGGGGCGCGGATCGAAACCGGTACCGCCGTACGCGAGGTCCGACGGACCGCCGGAGGCTGGAGGGTCGTCACCGACACGGAGGTGATCGACGCGGACGCCGTGGTCCTGGCCGTCCCGGCCGGCCCCGCCGCCCGGCTGCTGGACGGGCTCGCCCCGGCCGCGGCCACCGAGCTGCGGACCGTCGAGTACGCCTCGATGGCCCTGGTGACGATGGCCTTCCGGCGCTCCGGACTGCCCGCCGCGATCAGCGACGGCGGCGCCAGCGGCTTCCTCGTCCCGCCCGTCGACGGGCGGACCATCAAGGCCTCCACCTTCTCCAGCAACAAGTGGGCCTGGGCCGGCGCCGACCCGGAGCTGTTCCTGCTGCGCACCTCGGTCGGCCGGTACGGCGACGAGGGCGACCTGGGGCGCGAGGACTCCGAGCTGGTCGACGTCTCGCTGCGCGACCTCGGGGAGGCCGTGGGCCTCGCGGCCCGGCCGGTCGCCTCCACCGTCACCCGCTGGGACGGCGGCCTGCCCCAGTACCCGGTCGGCCACCTCGCCCGCGTGGCCCGCATCCGCGACGCCGTCGCGGCCCTGCCCGGCCTCGCCGTGTGCGGCGCGCTGTACGACGGCGTGGGCATCCCGGCGTGCATCGCGAGCGCCGGGAAGGCCGCCGACGTGGTGACGGCCACGTTGGGCACCCCTGGCACCGACCACTGATCAGCACACGGGACAATGGACACATGACTGCACCAGAGAAGATTCCCAACGCGGGGAAGAAGGCGAAGGACCTCAACGAGGTCATCCGCTACACCCTGTGGTCCGTCTTCAAGCTGAAGGACGTCCTGCCCGAGGACCGCAGCGGCTACGCCGACGAGGTCCAGGAGCTGTTCGACCAGCTGGCCGCCAAGGACATCACCGTCCGCGGCACCTATGACGTCTCCGGCCTGCGCGCCGACGCGGACATCATGATCTGGTGGCACGCCGAGACCTCGGACGAGCTGCAGACCGCGTACAACCTGTTCCGCCGCACCAGGCTCGGCCGCGCGCTGGAGCCGGTGTGGTCGAACATGGCCCTGCACCGTCCGGCCGAGTTCAACAAGTCGCACATCCCGGCCTTCCTGGCCGACGAGGTCGCGCGCGACTACGTCAGCGTCTACCCCTTCGTGCGCTCGTACGACTGGTACCTGCTGCCCGACGAGGACCGCCGCCGCATGCTCGCGGACCACGGCAAGATGGCCCGCGGTTACCCGGACGTCCGGGCCAACACCGTCGCGTCCTTCTCGCTGGGCGACTACGAGTGGATGCTGGCCTTCGAGGCCGACGAGCTGTACCGCATCGTCGACCTCATGCGTCACCTGCGTGCCTCCGAGGCCCGTATGCACGTCCGTGAAGAGGTCCCCTTCTACACCGGACGCCGCAAGTCCGTCGCCGATCTGGTGGCCGGGCTCGCCTGATACCTCCCCTGGGGGGAAGGAGCCGGAGGACCGCTCTCGTGACTGGGGAGCGGCTTCCGGTGGATCGGGAGGCCCAGCCCCCGAAACGACGCAGCCGGAGATCCCGCCCGGAAGTTCAGACGACAGGCGGCAGCAGAGCCCTGGGTACCCTCCCGGGGGCCCTCGCCGCCCGGTCGTCCAGCGACACCGGTGCGGGCTCCGGATGCGGCGCACACGTGACACGCCGCCCTGAGGTGTCACCCGTCAGCAGATACCGCTCCACGTGACGGTCGACGCAGTCATTGCGTCCGCCGACCACTCCGTGGGCGCCGGCCCCCAACTCCGTGACCAGCGCCGCCCCGGCGCCGAGTCGCCGCTGGAGCTCCAGCGCACCCGGGTACGGGGTCGCCCCGTCCCGCTCCGCCGCGACGATCAGCGTGCGCGGGATCCGCGCCGACTGCTCCCCGACCGCCACCGGCTGCTGCCGCCCGCGGACCGGCCAGTACGCACACGGCAGGTTCAGGAAGGCGTTGGCCCAGGTCTCGAAGGGCGCCCGGCGCGCCAGTTCGGTGTTGTCGCGGTTCCAGACCTCCCAATCCGCGGGCCAGGCGGCGTCGTTGCACAGCACCGCCGTGTACACCGCCCGCGCGTTCTCGCGCGCGACCGCCGACTCCGGGTCGGGGCGGGCCTGCCGCACCAGCGGGCCCGGATCGCCGGCCAGGTAGGCACCGAGCGCGGCGGCCCGCTCCGCCCAGACGTCGTCGTAGTACGCGGCCTGGAGGAACGCGGCCTGCAGCTCGCCGGTCCCCACGGCCCCGCCCGCCGCAGTGCGCGCCACCGCGTCCCGCACGCGCTCGTAACTCGCCTGCACCGCCGCGGGGGTGGCGCCGAGCCGGTACGTGGCGTGGTGGCGGGCGGCCCAGGCGCGGAAGTCGTACCAGCGGCGCTCGAACCCCGGCGCCTGGGCGAGGTTGTCGAGGTACCAGATGCGGCGCGGGTCGGGGTCGACCGCGGAGTCGAGGACCATCCGGCGGACGTGGCCGGGGTGCAGCGTCGCGTAGACGGCCCCCAGGTAGGTGCCGTACGAGGCGCCCATGAAGGTCAGCCTCTCCTCGCCGAGCGCGGCGCGCAGCACGTGCAGGTCGCGCACGTTGTCGAGGGTCGAGTAGTACGGCAGGGCCGCGCCGGCCCGCTGCGCGCAGCCCTGGGCGTAGGCCCGGGCGGCGGCGACGCGCTGCCGCTTGTACGCGGCGGAGGGCTCCACCGGGACGTGGGTGGGGCGGTGGGTGCGGGCGGGGTCCTCGCAGGACAGCGGTGCGGAGCGGCCGACCCCGCGCGGGGCGTAGCCGACGAGGTCGTAGGCGGCGCCGATGCGCTCCCACTCGGGGAGGCCGGCGACGAGCGGGAAGAACATCCCG
>LJCW01000338.1 GCA_001298555.1 Actinobacteria bacterium OV450 | reverse complement strand
ACAAGCGCCCGCTCCGGGGGCCCGGCCCGCGGCCGCCGGGACCGCGGCCGCCGCGGGCGCCGAGGGCCCCGGCGAGGAGCCCGAGTACTCCCCGCCCACCCTCGGCGGGAACACCCTGCGCGCCGTCGACCCCGCCCAGGCCCGCGCCGAAGGCCGGTCGCCGATCATCGACCCGGGTCCGCAGCCGGCCGTACTGACCGCCGCGCTGGGGCTGCTGCTGGCCGGGGCCGCCGCCCTCGGGGACCTCGCGCTGCTCGTTCCGCTGGTGGTGCTCCAGGGGCTCACCGCGGCCGGCTGGTTCCGGCTCAACGGAATGTGGCCCGCCCGCCAGGGCATCGCCCTGGCCTTCCTCGGGGCCCTCGTCGCCGACGGCGCCGTGCTCGCCGTCGAGGACACGTACGGCCCCGGCGCGATCATCGGCACCCTCGGGGCCTGGGTCCTGCTCACGCTGGTCCTCCAGCTGCGCAGCCACGCCGACCCCGACGAGCGGATGTACGGGCTGATGGCCTCCGTGGCCTCCGCCGCGCTCGCCATCGTCTGCGCCGGCTACCTGGCCGCCGACTCCGCGGCCGTCACCGTCGGCGCGGTCGCCGTGGCCGTGGCGGTGTTCACCCGGGCGCTGCCGCTGCCGACCCCGGCCTCCGTCGGGGTCTCGCTGGCCGCTGCCGCGGGAGCCGGGATCGCGGTCGGCGGACTGACCTCCGTCGGCGTGGGCGGGGCGCTGGTCGGCCTGGCCGCCGGGGTGTGCGCGCTGATCGGGCTGCGGGTGGCCGCGTACGACTACCCCTCCAAGTTCGTCCACATGACGGCCGGCGTCGCGCTGCCGCTGGCGGCGGCCGCTCCCGTGATCTACCTGATCGGCCGGGTGGTCGGCTGACGGCGGACGCGCCGTGGACCACGGCGCGCCCGCCGCGAGGCGGCCGACCATGGTCCACTAGAACGCACGTACCGATCTACAGGGGGTGGGGCACGTGCGGTTCCTGCGTGTCGTTGTGATCATCGGAGTGGTGCTCGGCGCACTCTTCGCCGGCGTCGACCGCTGGGCGGTGAACTACGCCGAGAACCGGCTGGCCGAGCGCATACAGGCCCGCCAGGGCCTCGCCGGGTCCACGGAGGTGGACATCCACGGCTTCCCGTTCCTGACCCAGGCGCTCAGCCACGACCTCGAACAGGTCGACGTGAAGCTCGACGGCGTCGAGGCCGTCTCGGACGGCCGCAAAACGCGCCTCTCGCAGCTGAACGCCACCTTCCGCGGGGTGAAGCTGAACGGCGACTACAGCGGCGGCACCGCCCGGCGGGCCGAGGGCACGGCCCTCGTCACGTACCGGGACCTGACCGAGGCCTCCCAGACCGGGGTGACCGTCACCTACGGCGGGGCGCCCGGCAAGGTGAAGGTCACGGCGGCCGTGGAGGTCCTCGGCCGCAGGCTCGCCCCCAGCGTGGTGTCGACCGTCACCCTCGTGGACGCCCCGGGCGGCGGCAGGATGGTCCGGGTCCGGGCCGACGAGGTGCCCGGCGAGGGCCTGCCCGGGATCGAGAGCGCGGTCCGCAAGAAGACCGACTTCGACCGCCGGCTCGACGGCGGCCTGCCGGCCGGGCTCAAGCTGGACACGCTGACCTCCGACGAGTCGGGCGTGCACCTCACCCTGAGCGGCTCGGACGTGGCGCTGGCCGGATCGTGAGACAGGACGGTCCGATCCGCAGAAGGACGGGCCGTACGGAGGCTCCCGGAGGTGGTGCGGCGGCCGGTTCGGGGCATGCGCATCCCGTCATTCGGACGATCCTGTCTCGGAATATGACACGCCGGTGACAGGGCGGCCGGTTCGTCCCTACGATCCATGGCTATGAAGCATCAGCAGGCGGACCTCACGAAGCGACGGGCAGTAGACCTGTGTCGCGTCGCCGCCATGCTCTGTCGATCCATGTGACCTGTGAGCGCTTCCGCTCCCTCAGCCGGACGACCGTACTTCCCGTGTGACCGCATCGCAGCCGCCCCTTCCCGCCCACTGGCGCCTCCCCGCACAGTGCCCGCGGACGCGGCCCGCAGCGGTACGCACCAGCAGCACCCGCAGAACGCCCCACAGCACCTGCACCTGCACAGCACGCCCCGCCGCACACTGCCCCGGAGGAGAACACCATGAGCCGCAGCGACGTCCTCGTCGACGCCGACTGGGTCGAGGCCCACCTGAACGACGCCAACGTCGTCATCGTCGAGGTGGACGAGGACACGTCCGCCTACGACAAGAACCACATCACCAACGCCGTCCGGATCGACTGGAAGCAGGACCTCCAGGACCCGGTCCGCCGCGACTTCGTGGACCAGGAGGGCTTCGAGAAGCTCCTCTCCGCCAAGGGCATCTCCAACGACGACACCGTCGTCCTCTACGGCGGCAACAACAACTGGTTCGCGTCCTACGCCTACTGGTACTTCAAGCTGTACGGCCACCAGGACGTCCGCCTCCTCGACGGCGGCCGCAAGAAGTGGGAGCTCGACTCCCGCGACCTGGTCGACGGCACCGAGGTCCCGAACCGCCCGGCCACCCAGTACAAGGCCCAGCCGCAGGACGCCTCGATCCGCGCCTTCCGCGACGACGTCGTGGCCGCGATCGGCGCCCAGAACCTGGTCGACGTCCGCTCGCCCGACGAGTTCTCCGGCAAGCTGCTCGCCCCGGCGCACCTCCCGCAGGAGCAGTCGCAGCGCCCCGGCCACGTGCCGAGCGCCCGCAACATCCCGTGGTCGAAGAACGCCAACGACGACGGCACCTTCAAGTCCGACGAGGAGCTGACGGCCCTCTACGAGGCCGAGCAGGTCGACCTGTCGAAGGACACCATCGCGTACTGCCGCATCGGTGAGCGCTCCGCGCTCACCTGGTTCGTGCTGCACGAGCTCCTGGGCCAGGAGAACGTCAAGAACTACGACGGCTCCTGGACCGAGTACGGCTCCCTGGTCGGCGTGCCGATCGAGCTCGGCGCCAACAAGTAACCACGACGGCCGGGCACGCGACGCCCTCCGTAGATACGACCTCTCTAGGACAGGACAGAGAACATGTGTGGAGCACAGATCGGCGGGCCCGACCTCGCGACGCTCAAGCCCGGTGAGACCGCCATCCAGGGCCAGGTGACCAAGGACGGCGAGCCCGTCAGCGGCTACGTGCGCCTGCTCGACTCGACCGGCGAGTTCACCGCCGAGGTCCCGACCTCGGCGACCGGCCAGTTCCGCTTCTACGCGGCGACCGGCACGTGGACCCTGCGCGCGCTGGTCCCCGGCGCCCAGGCGGACCGCGCCGTGATCGTGGCCGAGGCCGGCGGCGTGACGGACGTGGCGATCGCGGTCTGAGAGCACTGCACGCCTGCATGACCGGCCGAAGGGCCGCACCCCCGGGGGTTGGACGCCACTGGAACGGGGTGCGGCCCTTCGCGCCGTCCGCGCGCTTGTGTTCGCCGGGGCCCGCCCTACCCTGGAGGCATGTACGCCCGGCGGCGCCGCGTCTACTTCCTCCTGATGGGCGGATGCATCTTCCTGTTCGTCTCCGCCTGGTCCTTCGTGCGCCTCTTCTCGGTGGAGGCGGCCGTGGCCCTGTGCGTGGTCGCCATGGTCATCCCGCCGGTCGCCGCGATGATCGCGAACCGGCGCGGGCCGGAAGACCGCTGGTGGGACGATCCCTCGGGCGATCCGAAGTCCGACGAGTGGTGGGACGAACTGGACGGAAAGCGGCGTCACGAGGACTGAAACGCCGCGAGATAAGAATGTAATAAGCAGGCGTACAACCAGCCCCCTCCCGTACAGGTCATGGCTGTGCACGGGTGATCACCACCCGGCGCTTCACGTCCTGTGGGGGACTCCCTTGGAACACGCACCGACCACCCCTGAGCAGCCGGAAGGGGAGGGGACCGGAGACGGGACCGGAGCGCGCCGCCCCCGCGGCCGCCGCCGCACGGTCATCCTGATCGCCGCAGCCGCCGTCCTCGGCGTGCTCGCGGGCACGGTCACCGGCTACGCGATCCAGTACGACCGCGAGCCCACACCCCTGCCGCCACTGGCGCAACAGAAGATCGGCCAGCCGAAGCCGCAGGCCCCGAACGAGTCCACGAGCACCCGCACCATCAACGCGGGCCGCTGGCATCCGACCGACGACGACCTGGCGAAACTCCTGATCGAGGCCCCCTCCGGGGCGCAGGTCCGTTACTCGGGGAGCCGGTCCCCGGACGAGTTCTCGGCCGAGTACTACAAGCAGCCGGGCCACGGTCTCGCCAGCCAGATCGACCACGGCGTGCGGCGGATCGCCGAGCTGGAGTGGGCGCAGGACGACCGGAACTTCGTCACGATCCGGCTCTTCCAGTACCGGGACCGCTCCGGTGCCGACTGGTACCAGCACGACCACTCCTACCTGGACACCAAGGAGTACATGGGCAACCCCGGCAAGGACCTGCCCGGTGTGCCCGCCGGCTTCGGCCACCTGTGGGTGGCCTCCGAACAGCGGCAGGAGCCGGGTTACCTCCCGATGAAGTGGGCCCGCGTCGTCGCCCGGCGCGGCGGCATCGTCATGGAGATCGAGTACATGAACAACCGCGGCGTCGTCGACGAGAACGACGTCGCCGACATCGCGAAGCGACAGTGGGAGCGGCTGTGAGCGAACCGCAGGACACCACCGAGGCCCTGACGGCCGAGCCGGCTGTTCCCGACGCGGCCCCCGGCGCCGCCCCGGCCACCGCGTCCCGGGCGCGCAGCCGCCGGACCGCGGCGCTGATCGCGGGTGCGGTCGCCGTCGCCGTCCTCGCGGGCGGCGCCCTCTGGGGAGCCGGGCGGATCGCCGACGCCGACCGCACCGCGCAGACCCGCTACTGGAGCGCGGCGGACCCCGGCCCCCGGCCCACCGGAACACCGGATCCCAAGCCGACCGTGCCGCCGAACGCGCTGACGGGCCGGCTGCTGCCGCTCCCCGCCGGCTTCGAGCCCGGCCCGGACATCGACGAGGACGGCAACGACTTCTACGTGTCGGGCGAGCGGGCGCTCCAGTCCCTCAAGGACGTGCGCTCCGGACTGTCCGGCGACCAGCGGGCGCAGCGGGACAAGGCGCTGGCCGACCTGAAGCTCAAGGGCATGGCCGGACGCAGCTACCGGCAGGTCCGCGAGAGCGAGGTGGTGGAGATCCACCTCACCCAGGCCGACCCCCAGGCCCTGGCGAAGTTCTCCGAGTTCAGCAAGAAGCTCCTGGAGCTGACGGGCGACGACGGCGACGCCCCGAAGATCGAGGGTTTCCCGGACGCCAAGTGCGCGCTGGAGACCCTCGGCAAGGAGAAGACGGAGGACAAGCACAAGATCGGAGCCATGGACTGCGTGGCCCTCCAGGGCGATGTGCTCGTGGACTTCCGGATGTACGGGCGCAAGCCGTTCTCCGCGAACGACGGAGCCGACCTGTTCAAGCGGCAGCTGAACCACCTGAAGTCCCCCGGGGAGTCCGTGTGACCGAGCAGAACACCGCCGTGGCCGGGACGGCCCCCGCCGCCGAGCCCGAGCCGCAGGCCCCCGCCGCCCCCGAGGACCGCCGCACGCTGTTCGCCGCGCTGCGCTGGACGGCCGCCGTGCTCGTCTTCGCCGCCGTCGGCACGGGGGTCACGTACGGGATCACCCGGGCCGAGCGCACCGACGTCCCCGGCCTGTCCACCGAGGACGACGGCCGCTGGACGTACCCGGCCCTGACCAAGCCGCAGCTGCCGGCGGGCGCCGCTCTGCCGTTCGCCGCGGACAACCCGGAGGGCATCCACTACGCCGGGCTGAACCAGCTGCTGCTTCCCGCACCCGCCGGTGCGACCGCCGACTCCACGCTGAAGCGGGAGAAGGACGAGGCGGTGACGGTCGACGCCTTCCTGGAGGAGTACCAGGCGGGCGAGCGGGAGAAGCTCAAGACGCAGCTCGTGAACGAGGGGCTGCGCCAGATCGCCGGGCGCGGCTGGACCACCCCGGACGGCACCCGCACCCACATCTACCTGCTGCGTTTCCAAGGCCCGGGATTCGTGGACGCCTTCAAGGGCTGCACCGTGTCCACGGGCCTGGCCAACGCCTCGGTGCTGGAGGCCGACCCGGTCTGGAGCGAGGCCAAGCGGAACCAGCGCAACGACCTGGGCAGCGACAGCGCGGCCGCCGGCCCCTCCTGGCGCAGTGCCCGCGACGTGACGCTCTACCAGGAGGCCCAGCCGGCGGGGGACGAACAGGTCCGGTTCGGCTGCGTCCAGTCGGGTGACATCCAGGCCCTGGTCCTGCAGACCCGCAAGGGGCAGGCCCCGGTCGTCCCGTTCCACCAGACGCTGATCCTGCAGAGCCAGCTGCTGTACTGACCCCCGGGAGCGCCGTGCGGCCTACCTCACGGAGTGCGCCGGTCCCCGGGCCAGTAGGCTTGGGGACCGGCCCCGTACACGCCCACATCACTCCGAGGAGCACCCCGTGCTTGAGGCATTCTTCACCTCCCTGCTGGTCCTGGTCTGCGTCGGCGTGCTCGCCTTCACCGGCCTCGCAGTGAAGAAGCTGTACCAGGGTCAGCGCTGATCATCCGATCGGCCGCCGCCCCGGACCCGGAACCCCTCCCACAGATCGCCTGAGCAGCCATTCATGATCCAGATCCCGTCCGACCTGAACCCGGGCCTCGTGCCCCTCGCCTTCCTCCTCGGTACCTGGGAGGGCGCGGGCGTCTTCGACTTCCCCGGTGAAGAGAAGTGCAACTTCGGCCAGGAAGTCGTCTTCAGCCACGACGGCCGGGACTTCCTGGAGTACACCTCCCACAGCTGGGTCCTCGACGCCGAGGGCAACAAGGTGAGGCCGCTGGAGTCCGAGTCCGGCTACTGGCGCATCGACAAGGACCGCAAGGTCGAGATCGTCATGGTCCGCGACCAGGGCGTCGTCGAGGTCTGGTACGGCGAGCTCGCCGACCAGAAGCCGCAGATCGACCTCGTGACGGACGCCGTCGCCCGCACCGCGGCCTCCGGCCCGTACAGCGGCGGCAAGCGGCTCTACGGCTACGTCAAGAGCGACCTGATGTGGGTCGGCGAGAAGGCGACGCCGGACGTCGAGCTGCGCCCGTACATGTCGGCCCAGCTCAAGAAGGTCGTCACCCCCGAGGAAGTCGCCGAGATGGCGCGCAACCTCCCCGACATGCCCGACGACGGCATCGCCTTCTTCCGCTGAGTCCGTGCGCGAAAAGGGGACCGCGGGCCGAGCCCGCGGTCCCCTTCCCGCGCTTACACTGGCCGGGTGGGGAGCATCGGAGACACCGAGAGTGCCGACTGGAAGAGCGACCTGCGGCAGCGCGGATACCGGCTGACCCCGCAGCGCCAGCTCGTGCTGGAAGCCGTCGACACGCTGGAGCACGCGACACCCGACGAAATCCTCGCCCACGTCCGCAAGACCGCCTCCGGGGTCAACATCTCCACGGTCTACCGCACGCTGGAGCTCCTGGAGGAGCTGAAGCTGGTCTCGCACGCCCACCTCGGGCACGGGGCGCCCACGTACCACCTGGCCGACCGGCACCACCACATCCACCTGGTCTGCCGCGAATGCACCGACGTGATCGAGGCGGACGTGGACATCGCCGCCGAGTTCACCGCGAAGCTCCGCGCCACCTTCGGCTTCGAGACCGACATGAAGCACTTCGCGATCTTCGGACTCTGCAAGAAGTGCGCTGCCGGACAGCACGCCGCTCCGGCATAGGAGCCGCCCGGGCAGGGTCGTAGGCTGGATGGCATGACCAGCAGCCCCTTGCTCCATCTCCCCGGCGCCGTACCGGCCGAAGGCCGCGACGAGGGCGTCGCCGCCCACTACGGAGAGCTGTACGGCGAACAGCGCGCACTCGCCGACGGCCGCGGTTTCGTCGACCTCTCGCACCGCGGGGTCCTCACCGTCACCGGACCGGAGCGGCTGAGCTGGCTGCACCTGCTGCTCACCCAGCACCTCACCGAGCTGCCGCCCGGGCAGGCCACCGAGGCACTGATCCTCTCCGCGAACGGCCACATCGAGCACGCGCTCTACCTCGTCGACGACGGCGAGACCGTGTGGGCGCACGTGGAGCCCGGCACCCAGGACGCGCTGATCGCCTACCTGGAGTCGATGAAGTTCTTCTACCGCGTCGAAGTCGCCGACCGCACCGCCGACTTCGCCGTCGTGCACCTGCCGGCCGGCTCCATCGCCGAGCTCCCCGAGGAGCACCCCGTACGGGAGACCGCGCACGGCCGCGACGTGTTCCTGCCCCGCGCCCAGCTGGAGGCCTTCGCCGCCTCCCACGGCCCCGCCGCCGGCCTCCTCGCGTACGAGGCCCTGCGCGTCGAGGCGCACCGCCCGCGGCTCGGCCTGGAGACGGACCACCGGACCATCCCGCACGAGCTGGGCTGGATCGGCACCGCCGTGCACCTCCAGAAGGGCTGCTACCGCGGCCAGGAGACGGTGGCCCGCGTCCACAACCTCGGCAAGCCCCCGCGCCGCCTCGTCTTCCTCCACCTGGACGGCTCCGAAGTGCTGCTCCCGGCGCACGGCACCCCGATCCGGCTCGCCGCCGACGGGGAGGAGGGCCGCCAGCTCGGCTTCGTGACCACCGCGGTCCGCCACCACGAGCTGGGCCCGATCGCGCTCGCCCTGGTCAAGCGGAACGTGCCGGTCGACGCCCCGCTGCTGGCCGGTACGACGGCGGCCGCGCAGGAGGTCGTCGTAGCGCCCTGACCGTCCGGGCGGTCCCGGGCGCCTCGGGCGTCCCAGGAGCCTCGGGAGCCTCAGACGTCGATGACGATGGTGAACGGGCCGTGGTTGGTCAGCGAGACCCGCATGTCCGCGCCGAACCGGCCCGTCTCCACCGTCGCCCCCAGCGCGCGCAGCTGCGCGACGACCTCGTCGACCAGCGGCTCGGCGACCTCGCCCGGGGCCGCCGCGTTCCACGTGGGGCGCCGGCCCTTGCGGGCGTCTCCGTAGAGGGTGAACTGCGAGATGACCAGCAGCGGAGCGTCCACGTCGCTGCAGGACTTCTCCGCCTCCAGGATGCGCACCGACCACAGCTTGCGCGCCAGCTGCGCCGCCTTCTCCGGGGTGTCGTCGTGGGTCACCCCCACCAGTACGCACAGCCCCTCGCCGACGATCTCGCCCACGGTCTCGCCGGCCACCACGACGCTCGCGCCGTCCACCCTCTGCACCACTGCTCGCATACCACCTGTGTACCAGGCGTGCACCCATCAGGGGCCGATCGGGTGGCGTGGGACTGCATCCGCACCACGGAGAGTGGCACGATGCACGCAGGCGGTGCTTCCCCCCGGTCCTGCGGGCCGGGGGCGACCCCATGCACCGGTCGAGGGGACGGACACGTCACATGAACACTTCTGGTACCTCCGTACCTGCATCACCCACGGCCACACCGACAGGCGCGGCCAGACCGCCCGCGCAGCGCACGGGCGAGGAGCAGGCGCCGACCACGCCCGCCACCGCGCTCGGCCTGCCGGAACTTCGCATGCTGCGCCGAGACGCACAGCGCGACGAAGCCGACCTGAGCTACGTACGCAGGCTCCTCCAGGGCCGGATCGACATCCTGCGCGCCGAACTGGCCCGGCGCAGCGATCCGGAGGCACCGGTGACCCCGGAGCCCCCGGTCGTCGACCGGCTCTCGGAGATCCTCGCCGACGCGCCCTCGCGGCGCAGCGCCTCCGCCCGGCACGTCACGCTCGGCACCCCGCACAGCGAGGAGTTCCGGCTGCTGGCCGCGGAGATGCTGTCCGACGTCGAGCTGTCGGACCTGGACGCCCGCACCGACGGGGAACTGCACGACGCGATGGGCCGCCTGGTGCGCTACGAGCAGCAGGTCTCGCGGCGCCGCCAGCAGCTCCAGCGCACGGCGGACGACTGCAGTGCGGAGATCACCCGCCGCTACCGGGAGGGTGAGGCGCAAGTGGACGACCTGCTCGCCTAGTCCGGTGGCCCGGTGGCCCGGTGGCCCGGGGTCGGCGGTCCGGCTGCCCGTCGGCGCGGGTAAATTCGGGCGACCCGCGCCGGGGTGGCGGTTTAGCGTGGCCGGTCATGAGCGCAGACGTCCGGCCGATCGCCGAATCCGAACTCCCCGCGTGGCTCAGGGCCGTGAACACCGGCTTCCTGCGTCCTGAGCCCGTCACCGATGCCGACCTCGCCCAGCGGGCCAAGCACACCGACGTGGAGCGCACGCTGGGCGCCTTCGACGACGCCACGGGACGCTGCGTGGCCACCCTCCGCTCGTTCGCGCAGGAGCTGACCGTTCCCGGCGGGGCGACGGTGGCCGCGAGTGCCGTCACCAACGTCGCCGTGCTGCCCACGCACCGCCGGCGCGGCCTGCTGACCCGGATGATGGCCACCGAGCTGGCGGCCGCGACCGCACGCGGCGACGTCGTGTCCACGCTGATCGCCGCCGAGTACCCGATCTACGGGCGGTACGGGTTCGGGCCCGCCGCCTCGGTCGCCGAGTGGGAGATCGACGTGAGCCGCACCGGGCTCGACGCGCGCTGGGCCGGGCCCGGATGCGGCGGCCGGATCGAGCTGGTGGACGTCGCCGAGGCGCGCACGATCGGCCCCGGGCTGCACGAGCGGCTGCGGGCGCTCTCACCCGGCACGGTCGACCGCAGCGCACGCTGGTGGAGTCTGGCCACCGGGCTGGAGGAGATGTCCGGCCGCCCGTACAAGAGCCGCTTCCACGCCGTGTACCGGACGGCGGACGGCGAGCCCGCCGGCCTCGTCGCGTACGCGTCCGACGAGCACTGGACGGACGGCAAGGTCCCGCTCAACACCGTGCAGGTCAAGGACTTGATAGCGGTCACCCCGGACGCGCAGCGCGCCCTGTGGCACTTCCTGTGCTCCATAGACTGGGTCCTGAAGGTCCGCACCGGCTACCGCGCCCCCGACGACCTCGTCGCGGAGCTGCTGCCCGACCCGCGCGCCGCCCGGATCGTGACCGCCGCCGACTTCCTGTGGGTGCGCCTCCTGGACGTCGTACGGGCGCTGACCGCGCGGACGTACGCCGTTCCCGGGGTCCTCGTACTCGACGTGACCGACCCGGCGGGGCCCGCCGCCGGCCGCTACCGGCTCGACGCGGGCACGGGGGAGTGCACGCGCACCGAGGACCCGGCGGACCTGCGCCTCGACGCCTCCGCGCTGGGCTCCCTGTACCTCGGCGACGCATCGGCGGTGCGCCTCGCCGAGCTGGGCCGGATCACGGAGCAGCGGCCCGGGGCGCTCGCGCTGGCGGACGCGGTGTTCCGCACGGCACGCCGCCCGTGGTGCCCGGACGTCTTCTGACCCCGCAGTCTTGTCCTGTTGCAGAACGAACCGAGGAGTGGACTGAGCCACGTGGCTTCGATCGTGGAAACCCTGCGGGCGGCGGGCTGCGTGTTCGCCGAGGAGGAGGCGGCACTGCTGACGGCGGCCGCCCGGGACGACGGACACCTGGCGGACCTGGTGGCCCGCCGGGCCGGTGGCGAACCGCTGGAACACGTCGTCGGCTGGGCGGAGTTCTGCGGACTGCGCGTGCGCGTGGGCGAGGGGGCGTTCGTGCCGCGCCGGCGCACCGAGTTCCTGGTGCAGGAGGCCGTGGCCCTGGCCCGGCCCGACGCCGTCGTCCTGGACCTGTGCTGCGGGGTCGGCGCGCTCGGCGCGGCGGTGGCGGCGCAGCTGGGGCCCCGGGTGGAACTGCACGCCGCGGACATCGACCCGGTGGCGCTGGCGTACGCGCGGCTGAACGTGGCCCCGTACGGCGGGCAGGTCCACCAGGGCGACCTGTACGCCGCACTCCCCGACTCGCTGCGCGGCCGGGTGGACCTCCTGGTGGTCAACGCCCCCTACGTGCCGACCCGGGAGATCGGGCTGCTGCCTCCGGAAGCCCGCGAACACGAGCCGATGGCCTCCCTGGACGGCGGCGCGGACGGCCTGGACGTCCACCGCCGGGTCGCGGCCGGGGCCCTGCCCTGGCTGGCTCCGGGCGGGAGGCTGCTGATCGAGACGAGCGCCCGCCAGTCCCCGCAGACGGCCTCGGCCCTCTCGGCGGCCGGCCTGACGGTCCGCGCGGCCACCTCGGAGGAACACGCGGCCACGATCGCCGTCGCCACCCGCGCGGCCTGAGGGCTGTCCCGTAGTCTCCCGCGGCCGTTTCCGGCGGCGGCGACGGGGTCCCGCCGCCGCCGTCGGCGGCTTACGCTGGCCGGGTGACGCTCGACGACCTCCGGCGGCTGCGCCGTGCCCGGGACACGATGGACCGCGACTACGCGCAGCCCCTGGACGTCGCGGCGCTGGCGCGCGTCGCCCTGATGTCGCCGGGGCACTTCTCCCGCAGCTTCCGGGCCGCCTTCGGGGAGACCCCGTACAGCTACCTGATGACCCGGCGCGTCGAGCGGGCGAAGGCGCTGCTGCGGCGGGGCGACCTCAGCGTCACCGAGGTCTGCTTCGAGGTCGGCTGCACCTCGCTGGGCTCCTTCAGCTCGCGCTTCACCGAGCTGGTCGGTGAGAGCCCGAGCGCGTACCGGGCCCGCAGCCATGAACCGGGTGCGGCCATTCCGGCGTGCGTCGCCAAGATCCTCACGCGGCCGGTCAGGAACGGACCGACCGAGAGCGGTCCGGGCGCAGGAGCGGAAACCCCCGGCCGCGCTTAAGGGCTGTCCCGTAACCCCCGGCGGGCGCGCGACGCCGGCTACGGCACCTCGCTGCGTTGTCGGGACGCCCGGATACGCCCAGTATGCGGACGCCCCTCCGCCTTGCGATGCACCGCATCCGACGCCGCGCGCTGATCCACCGGGGATTACGGGACAGCCCTTAGCGTCGGATGCATGGAAATCAAGCTGTCCCAGTGCTTCATCGCCGTCGACGACCACGAGGCGGCACTGGCCTTCTACCGTGACGCCCTCGGTCTCGAGGTCCGCAACGACGTCTCGTTCGAGGGCATGCGCTGGGTGACCGTCGGCTCGCCCGCGCAGCCGGACGTGGAGATCGTCCTCGAACCGCCGGCCGCGAACCCGAACGCCGCGCCCGCCGACCGGCAGGCGATGGCCGAGCTGCTGGCCAAGGGGATGCTGCGCGGCGTGATCTTCTCCACCGACGACGTCGACGCCGCGTTCGAGCGCATCCGGGCCGCGGGCGGCGAGGTGCTCCAGGAGCCGGCCGACCAGCCGTACGGTGTCCGCGACTGCGCCTTCCGCGACCCGGCCGGCAACATGCTGCGCTTCAACCAGCCGCGCGCCCGGTGAACCGGCCCGGCGGAACCCGCCCTGGGTGATTTTGCAAGCAGGCGCTTGCAATAGTTAGCAAGGTCCGGCAGGATCGGGGCATGGCATCGCTCAACGTCGGAAATCTCGGCGAGTACCTCCGTGAACAGCGGCGGCAGGCGCAGCTCTCGCTGCGGCAGCTCGCCGATGCGGCGGGGGTGTCGAATCCGTACCTGAGCCAGATCGAACGCGGGCTGCGCAAGCCGAGCGCGGACATCCTCCAGCAGCTCGCCAAGGCGCTGCGGATCTCCGCGGAGACGCTCTACGTGCAGGCCGGGATCCTCGACGAGCGCGATCGCGACGAGGTCGAGACGCGGGCCGTCATACTCGGCGACCCGTCGATCAACGAGCGGCAGAAGCAGGTGCTGCTCCAGATCTACGACTCGTTCCGCAAGGAGAACGCGACCGAGGCCGACCCGGCCGGCGCGGACGACGAGATGCACCCTACGAACTGAACTGTGATCCGGGAGGACCAGCCACATGGCCATCGCCGATGACCTGAAGAAGACCCTCACCGACCCGACTCCCCTCTACTTCGCCGCCGGCACCGCCGACCTCGCGGTGCAGCAGGCCAAGAAGGTGCCCGGGCTGATCGAGCAGCTGCGCGCCGAGGCCCCGGCGCGCATCGAGGCCGTGAAGAACACCGACCCGAAGATCGTGCAGGAGAAGGCCAAGGAGGCGCAGGAGGCGGTCACCGCCAAGTTCGCCGAGGTGCTGACCGCGATCGACCCGAAGAAGCTCGGGGAGACCGCCCAGGACCTGGCGCTGCGCGGGGTCGGCGTGGCCGCCGAGTACGCCGTGCGCGCCAAGGAGACGTACGACAAGGTCGCCGAGCACGGCGAGCAGGCCGTGCGGACGTGGCGCGGCGAGGTCTCCGAGGAGATCGTCGACATCGCGGTCGCCGTCGAGCCGGCCGCCGCGACCCCGGCCGGGGCTTCGGGCGAGGCGTCCGCCGAGGACGGGGCCGCGGGCTCCGACGAGGAGAAGCCCGCCGCCCGCCGGACCGCGGTGCGCAAGAACAACACGAAGAAGGCCGCCACGGTCTCGGCCGACGAGAGCTGATGCGGTGAGGGCGGGCCGGGCACCTGTGAGGTGTCCGGCCCGTTGTTGTCGGCGAGAGCCGCTCTCCCGGTAGCGTGGGGAGTGGCGGCACCGGACGGGCGAGCGGGAAGAGGCGGTCAAGGCGATGTTGATGAACGGGTTCGACAACGGCGTGCTCCCGCTGCTCGGCTACGCCATGCTGGCCCTGGCCGTCGTGGCCCTCGTCTTCGCGCTGCTGGCGCGGGAGGACGCGTACCGGGCCGCTGACAAGCAGACCAAGACGTTCTGGCTGGTCATCCTCGGCGTCACCGTGGTCGTGGACTTCTTCCTCGGGATGCTGTTCCTGCAGATCGCCGGCCTCGTCGCGACCATCGTGTTCCTCGTGGACGTACGCCCGGCCCTCAAGCAGGTCTCGGGCGGCGGACGGGGTGGCCGCCGCAGCGGCGGCAGCAGCAGCGACGGCCCGTACGGGCCGTACAACGGCGGGCGCTGACGCCCCGCCCCCCCCCGCCGGGCCGCGAGGGCCGCAGCCCTAGCCGTCCGCGCGGGAGAGCAGGACCACGGCCACGTCGTCGGTCAGTTCGCCGCCGTTGAGGCGCCGGGCCTCGGTGACGGAGGCCTCCAGGAGTCCCTCGCCGCTCAGGCCGCGGTCGAGGTGCCGGTTGATCATCTCGACCATGCCGTCCTGTCCGAGCCGCTCCCTGCCTTCGCCGATGCGGCCCTCGATCAGGCCGTCGGTGTACAGCATCAGGCTCCAGGCGCCGCCCAGTTCGACCTGGCGGCGTGGCCAGCGGGCCTTGGGCAGCAGCCCGAGCGCCGGGCCGCTGTTCTCGTACGGGAGCAGCTGCGCGCGGCGGCCCGGCCGGGATATCAGCGGGGCCGGATGGCCGGCCAGGCACAGGCCCGCACGGCGGCCGTCGGGGGAGATGTCCACCGTGCACAGGGTCGCGAAGATCTCCTCGCAGGGACGCTCCACCTCCAGGACCTCCTGGAGCGTCGACAGCAGGTCGTCGCCGCACAGCCCGGCCAGGGTCAGGGCGCGCCAGGCGATGCGGAGCTCGACCCCGAGGGCGGCCTCGTCGGGGCCGTGGCCGCAGACGTCGCCGATCATGGCGTGGACGGTGCCGTCGGGGGTGCGGACGGTGTCGTAGAAGTCCCCGCCGAGCAGGGCGCGGCTGCGGCCGGGGCGGTACCGGGCGGCGAAGCGGAGGTCGGAGCCTTCGAGGAGCGGGTTGGGCAGCAGGCCGCGTTCCAGGCGGGCGTTCTCCTGGGCCCGAAGTTTCGATTCTGCAAGCTTGTACTGGGCGATGTCCGCCCGTTTTCTCTCCACCGCGTAGCGGATCGCCCGGCTGAGCAGACGGCCGTCGAGCTCGTCGCGGAAGAGGAAGTCCTGCGCGCCGACCCGTACGGCCTCGGCGGCGCGCTCGGCGTCGGCCTCGGCGGTGAGGACGAGGACGGCGTGGCGGGGCGCGATCCGGAGCACCTCGCGGAGGATGGCCAGCTGGTCGGCTACGGCGGTGCGCGAGCCCGCACCGCCGACCGTGCCCGCACCGCCGAGGCCCGCGCCGGAGCCTCCCGCTGTCCCGGCGAGGGAGAGGTCGAGCAGGATGCAGTGCACGTCCTGGGTGAGCAGGCGCGCGGCCTCGGTGAGGTTGCGGGCGGTGCGGAGCCGGATGCGGTGCCCGTCGGAGTCGAGGATCTCGGGGACGGTGAGCCCGCCCGCCGGGTCGTCCTCGATCACCAGGAGGGTCAGGGACGCCGGGGGCGCTGTGGCGTGCGCGACTGCAGGCGGCGTTGCCTGAGCGCTCTCCGTGGCGGGGGTGTCCCTCTGCCGCGGTACGGGTACGGCCATCGTCTCCGGTTCCTTCCCTCCCCCCGAGGGTGCGTCCGGCCGACCCTAGCGGTCGGTGGCCGCAGAGTGGAATGGCGTTCCGGGCCAGGCCACCGTCATATGCCGCTATCGCGGGGGAAAATCCGCCTCACTGCCAGACCGCTGAATGACGAACGTCACGGCGGCGGCCGTCCACGTCCCGCCTACCGAGACGTCCCGGAGCCCCCCGGGGTTGCCCGGCCCGGTCCCCGGCGCGGCGTCGGCCCGGCGCCCGGCCCGGCGCCCGGCCCGGCCCGGTCAGGCGTCGGGGCGCACCACGGCCTTGATCGGCATCGAGCCCGCGCCCGTCAGGGTGACGTTGCGGCCCGGGCGGGGGGCGTGGACGATCGCGCCGTCACCCACGTACATCCCGACGTGGCTCGCGTCGTCGAAGTAGATGATCAGGTCACCCGGCCGCATGTCCTTGATCGCGACCTTCGGCAGCAACCGCAGCTGCTCCTGCGACGTGCGCGGGATGTTCTTGCCCGCCGCCCGCCAGGCCTGGGACGTGAGGCCGGAGCAGTCGAAGGAGTCCGGGCCCTCGGCGCCCCACACGTACGGCTTGCCCATCTGCCCGGTGGCGTACTGGACCGCCCTCTTGCCCGACTCCGACGCCGAGCTGTTGATCTCCTTCAGCACGCCCGTCGACAGCCATGCCGTCTGCGCCTGGTACTGCGCTTCCTGCTCCAGCTGGATCAGCCGGGCCTTCTCCTCGGCCTGCAGCTTGCTCTCCAGCGCCTCGGCCGTCTTGATCTTCCCCTCGATCTCCTTCTTCGCGTTCTCCTGCTTGATCCGGTTGGCTTCCAGCTTCTCCCACTGCGCGGTGGCGTCCTTCGCGTACTGCTGCAAGTCGCTCTGCGTGCGGTTCATTTCGGACAGCAGGTCCGTCGTCGCCTTCTCGCCCTGCCTGATCCGGTCCGCCCCGTCGAGGAACTGGCTCGGGGTGCCGCTCAGGGCCAGCCGCGCGCCGGCCGGCATCCCGCCCGAGCGGTACTGGGCGCGTGCGGCGGCCCCCGCGCGGTCCTTCAGCGCCGTGATCCGGTCCTGGCCGGCCACCACCTGCTTCGCGATCTCGACGATCTTGGCGGACTGGGCCTTGGCCTCCCCCTCCGCGAGGTTGTAGGCGTCCGTCGCCGTGCCCGCCTGGCGGTACAGCTCCTCGATCTCCTTGCGCACCTGCTCAAGGGACTTGGCGCCCGGCTCGGGCGCCGCCGGAGCCGCCTGCGCCACCCCCGTCACGCCCACCGCGCCCGACACCGCCAGCAGCGCCGTCGCACACAGCAGCGCAAGAGTGGACACGCCGCCGCGCCGCCTACGCTCCACGGTCCCCATGGTCCCCCCAAGGTGCCCCGAGTCCGATCCGCTATCAGATCTGACTATTCATCAGTAACTTTGCGCTGCCTTCGGGATGGTGCCACGAGTAGGCGAATTCCAACACCCTCACGGGACGCCCCTCGATCTTGTCCAGTCCCCCACACCGGTCCCCGCCGACTCAACGGGCCACCCCGGCGACCGGTTCCCCGCAGCGCCACATTCACCCCGCCGGGCGCAACGCCTCCCAGCGCACCGTCAGTTCGCCCTGCCGCCAACGCCCCGGCCCGTCCGCGAGCGGCCAGTCCGCAGCCAACGCCCGCGCCGTCCGGATCCAGCGCTGCCGCGCCCCGTACGAGGCGTACGGGGCCGCCGCCGCCCACGCCCGGTCGAAGTCCCGCAGGAACGCGTGCACCGGCTCCCCCGGCACATTGCGGTGGATGAGCGCCTTCGGCAGCCGCTCCGCCAGGTCCGAGGGGCGCTCCAAGGAGCCCAGCCGGGTCGCGAACGTCACCGTCCGCGCCCCCTCGGGACCCAGCGCGACCCACACGTGACGCCGCCCGATCTCGTCACAGGTCCCCTCGACGAGCAGACCCTCCGGAGCCAGCCGCGCGCACAGCCGCTCCCAGACCGCCGCCACGTGCTCCTCGTCGTACTGGCGCAGCACGTTCGCCGCCCGGATCAGCGCAGGCCGCACCCCGCCCTCCAGCGGCACCTCGAACCCGCCGTGCCGGAAGCCGAGCCCCTCCCGCTCGTACGGCTTCGCCGCCGCGACCCGCGCCGGCTCGATCTCGATGCCCACCACCCGCACCCGCGGCGCCGCCTCCCGCAGCCGGGCCAGCAGCTCCACCGCCGTCCACGGCGCCGCCCCGTAGCCGAGGTCCACCGCGACCGGCGCCTGCGCACGCCGCAGCGCCGGCCCGTGCACGGCCGCGATCCAGCGGTCCATGCGGCGCAGCCGGTTCGGGTTCGTCGTCCCGCGCGTGACCGTGCCCACAGGGCGACGCGGGGGCGGGGCGGGGCGGGAGGGCATGCGCCGAGCGTAAGCGGAGCGGCCCTGCCGGAAGAAAAGCGGACGCCGGGAAAAAAGAACCCCTCCCCGCGGAATGCGGGACGCGGCCATCCGGGTTGCACTCCTAGAAGGGCGCCCCGTGCGCTCCGTCCGTCATGCCCGCCTGCTGTCCGAGAGTCGTCCGAGCGAGAGGAACTGCTCCCTTGAGCCAGTACGTGTCCCGCCTCGGCGGCAGCCTCGGCGGCCGCATCGCCGCCGCCCGCAGCACCCGCCTCGACCCGCCCCGCCTGCGCCTGCCCGCCGTCGGCCACCACCGCAAGCCGCGCCGCGTCGCCATGCTCAGCGTGCACACCTCGCCGCTGCACCAGCCCGGCACCGGCGACGCCGGCGGCATGAACGTGTACATCGTGGAGCTCGCCAAGCGCCTCGCCGCCATCAACATCGAGGTCGAGATCTTCACCCGGGCCACCGAAGGCGGCCTCCCGCCCACCGTCGAGCTGGCCCCCGGGGTCCTCGTACGGCACGTGGACGCCGGCCCGTACGAAGGCCTCGCCAAGGAGGAGCTCCCCGCCCAGCTGTGCGCCTTCACCCACGGCGTCATGCAGGCCTGGGCCGGCCACCGGCCCGGCTACTACGACCTCGTCCACTCCCATTACTGGCTCTCCGGCCACGTGGGCTGGCTGGCCGCCGAACGCTGGGGCGTCCCCCTCGTGCACGCCATGCACACCATGGCCAAGGTGAAGAACGCCGCACTGGCCGAGGGCGACACCCCCGAGCCCGCCGCCCGCGTCATCGGCGAGACCCAGATCGTCGCCGCCGCCGACCGGCTCATCGCGAACACCACCGAAGAGGCCGACGAACTCGTACGGCACTACGAAGCCGACCCCGGCAAGGTGGCCGTCGTCCACCCCGGCGTGAACCTCGACCGCTTCACCGTCGCCGACGGCCGCGCCGCCGCCCGCGCCCGCCTCGGCCTGCCGCAGGACGCCGTCATCCCCCTCTTCGCCGGCCGGATCCAGCCGCTCAAGGCCCCCGACATCCTGCTGCGCGCGGTCGCCGAGCTCGTCGACCGCGACCCCACGCTGCGCAGGCGCCTGTTCGTCCCCGTCGTCGGCGGCCCCAGCGGAAGCGGCCTCGCCCGGCCGGAGGGCCTCCACAAGCTCGCGGCCAGGCTCGGCATCGCCGACCTCGTCCACTTCCACCCGCCCGTGCGCCAGGACGCCCTGGCCGACTGGTTCCGGGCGGCGTCCGTGCTGGTCATGCCCTCGTACAGCGAGTCGTTCGGGCTCGTCGCCATCGAGGCCCAGGCCACCGGCACCCCGGTGCTGGCCGCCGAGGTCGGCGGTCTGCCGGTCGCCGTCAACGACGGAGTGACGGGAATCCTCGTCCCCGGGCACGACCCGGTGGACTACGCACGGGAGCTGCGGCGCTTCGTCGACGACCCGGCCCTCGCGGACCGGATGGGCGCCGAGGCCGCGCGGCACGCGCAGTTCTTCGGCTGGGACACCGCGGCGAGCGGCACGGCGGACGTGTACACCGCGGCGATGCACGATCACCGCCGTCGCGTACGCTCCCACCATGGCTGACACCGCCGCGATCATCGAGTCCACGCTGGCCGGCGCCGAGCTGAGCTGGGAGAGCCCCGAGCCGGGCTCCTACGTCGTCCAGCTCCCCGGCACCCGCAAGCTGAGCACCACCTGCTCGCTGCGCATCGGCCGGCACTCGCTGTCCGTGAACGCGTTCGTGATCCGCCACCCCGACGAGAACGAGGCGGGCGTCCACCGCTGGCTGCTGGAACGCAACCTCAAGCTGTACGGGATGGCCTACGCGGTCGACCGCCTCGGCGACGTCTACCTCACGGCCCGGCTCCCGCTGTCGGTGGTGAATCCGGAGGAACTGGACCGGCTGCTCGGCACGGTCCTGGAGGCGGCGGACGGCGCCTTCAACACCCTGCTGGAGCTGGGCTTCGCGAGCGCGATCCGCCGCGAGTACGAATGGCGCGTCTCGCGCGGCGAGCCGACGTACAACCTGGACGCCTTCAAGCACCTGACGCAGCCGTCCTGAACGCCGCGTGCCGTACGGGCCCCGCGCTCGCGGGGGCCGTACGGCACGGCGGACGACCTCAGAGGTCGGCGGCGGCGGGAGCCGGGGCCGGGACAGCGACCGGGGCGACGGGGACCGCAGCCGGGGCCGGGGCCGGGCCTTCGGACGGGGCCGCGACCGGGGGCACCGGCGGCGCGGGCTCGCTCTGCGCCAGGTTCCGCATCAGCAGCCAGTAGCCCAGCGCCGCCACGGTGCCCAGCAGCGCCACGGACGCCCACAGCCAGCCCGCGCCCCACCGGTCGATCATGAAACCGGCCATCAGCGGAGCCACCAGCGCGGCCACCGCCCACGACATCGTGTACATGCCCTGGTAGCGGCCGCGCCCGTGCACCGGCGAGAGCCGGGCGACCAGCCCCATCTGGGTGGGCGAGTTGACGATCTCGGCCAGCGTCCACACGCAGACCGTCAGCCCCAGGCTCCACACAGACCCGGCGAACGCCGTCAGCCCGAACCCGTACCCGGCCAGCAGCGCCGACACGACCAGCAGCTTCTGCGGGTCGCCCTTCTCGATGAACCGGGTGACCGGGATCTGCAGCAGCACGATCAGCACCCCGTTGACCGCGATGACCAGCCCGTAGTCCCCGGCGGAGAAACCGCCCGAACCCATCGCCAGCGGCAGCCCGAACGACCCCTGTGTGAAGATCAGCGAGACCAGGAACGACAGTCCGACCACACCCATGAAGCGCCCGTCCCGCAGCACCGTGCCGAGCCCGGTCGCCGGCTCGGCGGCGGCCCCCTCCGCGGCGGTCCGCTCCGGACGCGACTCCGGCAGCTTCACGTACACGAGCACCGCGCACAGCAGCGTCAGCGCCGCCTCGCCGAGGAACCCGGCGAGGTAGCTGTACTCGGCGACGAAGCCGGCCGCCGTCGCCGAGACGGCGAAGCCGAGGTTGATCGCCCAGTAGTTCAGCGCGAACGCCCGGACCCGGTCCTGCGGCCGCACGATGTCCGCCATCATCGCCTGCACCGCCGGCCGCGAGGCGTTCGAGGTCATGCCGACCAGCAGCGCCACCGCCGCGATCGCCGCCGGATGCTCCATGAAGCCGAGCAGCGCCACCGAGAACGCCGTCGAGGCCTGGGCCGCCAGCATCGTCGGGCGCCGGCCCAGCCGGTCGGTCATCACCCCGGCGACCAGCGAGGACACCACACTGCCGAGCCCGTGCAGGGCCACCACCAGTCCCGCGAAGGAGGCCGAATAACCCCGGTCCACGGTCAGGTACAAGGTCATGAACGTGGCGACGAAGGCCCCGAGCCGGTTCACCAGGGTGCTGGTCCACAGCCACCAGAACTCCCGGGGGAGGCCGGCCACGCTCTCGCGGGCCGCCCGTCTGAGACTGGCAACGGACATACGGAATCCCCCCGGTTATGTAAGTGGCTCTCCTGCTCACCGCACCCTACGGGCGGGGGGTCGGCGAAAGCCACCGGATTGACGCGCACCGTCAATCCACGGCCGTGGACACCCCGCGCACGCGCGCCCGCGCGTCCACTAGGCTCGTACGCATGGCCGACGCACCGTACAAGCTGATCCTCCTCCGCCACGGCGAGAGCGAATGGAACGCGAAGAACCTGTTCACCGGCTGGGTGGACGTCAATCTCAACGAGAAGGGCGAGAAGGAGGCGGTCCGCGGCGGTGAGCTGCTCAAGGACGCCGGCCTGCTCCCCGACGTCGTGCACACCTCGCTCCAGAAGCGCGCGATCCGCACCGCGCAGCTGGCGCTGGAGGCCGCCGACCGCCACTGGATCCCGGTCCACCGCTCCTGGCGCCTGAACGAGCGCCACTACGGTGCGCTCCAGGGCAAGGACAAGGCCCAGACCCTCGCCGAGTTCGGCGAGGAGCAGTTCATGCTGTGGCGCCGCTCGTACGACACCCCGCCCCCGCCCCTCGAGGACGGCACGGAGTTCTCCCAGTCCGACGACCCGCGCTACTCCACCATCCCGCCGGAGCTGCGCCCCCGGACGGAGTGCCTGAAGGACGTCGTCGTCCGCATGCTCCCGTACTGGTACGACGGCATCGTCCCGGACCTGCTGGCCGGCCGCACGGTCCTGGTCGCCGCGCACGGCAACTCCCTGCGCGCCCTGGTCAAGCACCTGGACGGCATCTCCGACGCCGACATCGCGGGCCTGAACATCCCGACCGGCATCCCGCTCGCCTACGAGCTCGACGCCGACTTCAAGCCCCTCACGCCGGGCGGCACCTACCTCGACCCGGACGCCGCGGCGGCCGCCATCGAGGCGGTCAAGAACCAGGGCAAGAAGAAGTAAGTCTCGTGATCATGCCTCCCACCTGCGCGTACGGCGCGGGTGGGAGGCATTTTTCATGAGGCATTTTTCATGCTCGGGGGCACCCCGCGGCGCCTGGCCGCGGGGGCGCATGTGGGTCAGTCAATCGCCTGCCCGTCGTACGTGCCGCCCTTGCAGACGTTGGCCGTCAGGTCGGCCGTTCCGCCGCCCTGCTTGCACTCGGAAGGGGTGACGTAGGTCGCGGCACCCTGTGTCGTGGCGGCGGTTGCGGTGGCTGCGCCTGGGAGGCCGAGTCCGGCGAGGGCTGCCGTGGCGATGACGGCGGCGAGGGTTCGTCGAATGCGCATGTGGTTTCCCTTTCACGGATTGCCTCGGTTGGGGCACTAGCCAGCCTGATCTTCACCCATGTGGGTGGCACGTCATATTGGGCCGTTCGGGTGACAGTGGTGCCGGGTGCCGGGTGCCGGGTGCCGGGTGCCGGGTGCCGGATACGGGGTCGGTGGCGCGGCCCCCGCCGAGCCCTCGGGTCCGGCAACGGCGAAAGGCCCCCTGCGCGCGGATCTCCGCGGGCAGAGGGCCTCTCCTCGTTCCTGGGTACCGTGACGGCCGGGCCGCCGAGCCGGTCGGCGGGGTCAGCCGCCGCACTGGCAGGGTGCGCCGGACTGGCAGCCGCAGCCGCAGCCCGAGCCGCAGCCGCAGGCCGCGAGCAACGGCAGCCGCAGCGGTTCAGGCCGGGGCTGCTGCTCCTGGTCCGGGGTGATGGGAACGGGGGAATCGGGCATGGGTCCTCCTCGCAGGCGGCGTGCGTGGCGCTGTACGGACTTCTTGCCTCTTACTGCCTTCGCCTCATTCATGCCCAGCCGGACCGGCGCGTCAACGGCGCACTGGGGCAGAACGGCTCAGACGCCGTCGACCTGCGTGGGCGCCTGCAGCTCGTCCGCGTGCTCGCCCGTCACCAGGTACACCACGCGCTTGGCCACGGACACCGCGTGGTCCGCGAAACGCTCGTAATAGCGGCCCAGCAGCGTCACGTCCACCGCGGTCTCGATGCCGTGCTTCCACCGGTCGTCCATCAGGTGCTGGAACAGCGTGCGGTGCAGCTGGTCCATCTCGTCGTCGTCGTGCTCCAGCTGGAGCGCGAGGTCGACGTCCTTCGTGATGATGACCTCCGCCGCCTTCGCCATCAGGCGCTGCGCCAGCTGCCCCATCTCCAGGATGGTCGCGTGCAGGTCGCGCGGAACCGCCGTGTCCGGGAAACGCAGCCGGGCCAGCTTCGCCACGTGCTGCGCCAGGTCGCCCGAGCGCTCCAGGTCCGCGGACATGCGCAGCGAGGTCACCACGATGCGCAGGTCGGTGGCGACCGGCTGCTGGCGGGCCAGCAGTGCGATGGCGCGGGCCTCCAGGTCGTGCTGGAGGTCGTCGACCTTCTGGTCGGCGGCGATGACGCTCTCGGCGAGCTTCAGGTCGGCGTCGAGCATGGAGGTCGTGGCCCGCCCGATCGCGGAACCGACCAGCCGGGCCATCTCGACCAGGCCTTCCCCGATCGAGTCCAGTTCCTCGTGGTACGCGTCACGCATGGGTTGTCCCTCTCTTGCCTACAGCCTCTACTGCCCGTGGGCCGGGCCTGGCGGCCTCATGCCCCCACGTTGACACGGTGGGCCGCGAACGCGTCGGTCTCCGGCACCACAAGTGAATCAACCCCGTCGCCACGGTGAACTCTGGGCGACGACTGTTCGAGGTGCCACCCGAACGGCTGTGGAAGTGCCGTCGTGCCTGCTTAACCTGGATCCATGGACGTGAACGCGGCGGTCGCCGCAGCTGCAGCGATCGCCGGTCTGTGCACCGGTGTGATCGCGATGCTGGCGTTCCGCTGGAGCGAGCGCGACCAGGCCCGCCCCACCCGGAGCTCCATGCGCCCCGACATCAACGCGGTGCTCCCGCCCGGCGTGGACACCGTCCTCTCCGTACTGCGCTCCTCCGCCGTCGTGCTCGACGAGGGCGACGCGGTGGTCAAGGCCAGCTCGGCGGCTTACGCCCTCGGGCTGGTCCGCGGCGGCAAACTGGCCGTCGAGCCCATGCTTCACATGGCCCGCGACACCCGCCGCGACGGGGAGATACGCCAGGTCGAGCTCGACCTGCCCCGGCGCGGCACCGGCCGCGGCGAGGCCCTCGCGGTCTCGGCGCGCGTCGCCCCGCTCGGCTCCCGGCTCGTCCTGCTCCTCGTCGAGGACCTCACCGAAGCCCGCCGCATCGAAGCGGTGCGCCGCGACTTCGTCGCGAACGTCTCGCACGAGCTGAAGACACCGGTCGGGGCGATCTCCCTGCTGTCCGAGGCCGTCATGGACGCCTCGGACGACCCCGAGGCGGTCAGCCGCTTCGCCGGCCGCATGCAGATCGAGGCCACCCGCCTGATCAACCTCGTACAGGAGCTCATCGACCTCTCCCGAGTACAGAACGACGACCCGCTGGAAGACGCCGAGCCCGTACGCGTGGACACGCTGGTCGCCGAGGCGATCGACCGCTGCCGCCACACCGCGTCCTCCAAGCAGATCACCATGGCCGCCGGCGGCACCGCCGACCTGCGCGTCTGGGGCCACCGCGGACAGCTCGCGGCGGCCCTGGGCAACCTCGTCGAGAACGCCGTCAACTACAGCCCCGCCCGCACCCGCGTCGGCATAGCCGGGCGCAGGGTGGCGGCCCCCGGGGGAGACTTGATCGAGATCGCCGTGACCGACCAGGGCATCGGCATCCCGGAAAAGGACCGCGAGCGCATCTTCGAGCGCTTCTACCGCGTGGACCCGGCCCGCTCCCGCGCCACGGGAGGCACCGGCCTCGGCCTTGCGATCGTGAAGCACGTAGCGGCCTCGCACGGCGGGGAGGTGTCCGTGTGGAGCTCCGAGGGTCAGGGCTCGACGTTCACCCTGCGCCTGCCGGAAGCAGCCGCTCCGGCCCAGGCTCCCGCGGCCGCCCCGGCCGCCGGACCCGCCACCGAACCCAGCCACCCCACCCCTGCCTGAACCCCGCTTCCCCAAGAACCACGCCAGCCATTCCTGCCCCGGAGGTCCTTCCGTGACCCGAGTGCTCGTCGTCGAGGATGAGGAATCCTTCAGCGACGCCCTGTCCTACATGCTCCGCAAGGAGGGCTTCGAGGTCGCCATCGCCGCGACGGGCCCCGACGGGCTCGACGAGTTCGAGCGCAACGGCGCCGACCTCGTCCTCCTCGACCTGATGCTGCCCGGCCTGCCCGGCACCGAGGTCTGCCGGCAGCTGCGCGGCCGCTCCAACGTGCCCGTCATCATGGTGACGGCCAAGGACAGCGAGATCGACAAGGTCGTCGGGCTGGAGATAGGAGCCGACGACTACGTCACGAAGCCCTTCTCCTCGCGGGAGCTGGTCGCCCGCATCCGCGCAGTCCTGCGCCGCCGCGGCGAGCCGGAAGAGGTCACCCCGGCCGCGCTGGAGGCCGGACCCGTACGGATGGACGTCGACCGCCACGTGGTGACGGTGGCCGGCGCCAAGGTCGACCTCCCGCTGAAGGAGTTCGACCTGCTGGAGATGCTGCTGCGCAACGCGGGCCGCGTGCTCACGCGCATGCAGCTGATCGACCGGGTCTGGGGCGCGGACTACGTCGGCGACACCAAGACTCTGGACGTCCACGTCAAGCGCCTGCGGGCCAAGATCGAGCCGGACCCGGGCGCGCCGCGCTACCTGGTCACGGTCCGCGGCCTGGGCTACAAGTTCGAGCCGTAGGCCTCCGACGGCCGCGCGGGCGCCCGGTGCCGGCCGGTGGCCGGCACCGGCGCAGGGTCCCGGAGCCCGGGAGGCGCCCCGGCGGCCGCGCGGGTGCGCGGATGTGAAGAAGGCCCCCGTCCGCAGGAGCGGACGGGGGCCCTTTCGTACGTGTGCTGCCGGGATCAGTGTCCGGCGCTGTGCGACGGGGAACCCGACGGGCTGCCCGAAGGGGCGCCCGCGGCGCCGGACGCGGCGCCCGAGGGGCTGCCCGACGGGCCCGCGGCCGGGGAACCGGACGGGCTGCCCGACGGCGCGCCCGAGGGGTTGCCCGACGGGGTGGTGCCGGCCGCGGGGACCGGGGCCTCGGTCGGGCCGAAGCCCGCGTACATGCCGGTGTTCGGGACGACGTACGCCGCGATCTCCACGTCACCCGCATTGCTCAGCTGGAAGACGACGGGCTGCGCGTTGCCGTTCTGCACGCCCTCGCCGCCCTCGATGACGGCGGAGGCGTTGCCCTTGCCGCCCAGGACGACGGAGCCGCCGGCGGGCACGGTCACCTTGCCCGCACCCTCGGCGGGCTTCAGCACGACCTTGGCCTTGCCACCCGGGAGGGTGATGGCGTCAAGCGTCTGCGGCTTGGTGCCGCTGTTGAAGACCGTGGCGGAGACGGCGGCGGAGCCCTTCTTGTCCTTCTCGCCCTGGGTGATCACCAGAGCGTTCTGGATCTTGATGTCGCCCTTGGTGACGGCGGCGTTGTCCGGCTTGATCTGGAGCGTCTCCGCGTCCTTGCCTGCACCGCAAGCGGCCAGCGAGGCGATCGAGAACACGATGGCGGTGGCGGCGAGGGCGCCGCGTCGAAGGCTGCGGCTCACGGCGGCGGCATCTCCTTGGACGTACGGAACGGAAGGGTGGGCAGTCCCAGGGCGACCGAGGTAAAGCCGCCCTAAGGGTGTGTCAGCGGGCTTAGGTTACCGAGCCGCCACCCCGCCCCCGCACCCGACCCTCCGCAGCGCACGGGCGGCCCTGCACCGGCTCCACGATCTTGCATTCCGCCCGCGCTCGCGGGGGCCCTTCCGCGTGCCACTTCCCGCCGCGTTCATCTGCCGATCATGTGCCGCCCGCATATCGTTCGCCGCGCCCCCGGTGATCAATTCCGGGATTCCTTCGAACGGTCCCCGGTGATCAATTCCGGATTGGGCCGGAACCGCTCCGTACGGATGCCCGCCAGTCGAACGGAGTAGTGCGGTTTCCCGGCTTTGAACCCGGCAAAACGGGACGTACGTCACACTGGCAGGGTCGTCGCCCAGGTGTAACGTGGCCGTTTCGCCCGGTCCGCACAACACCTCCGACCTGCGAATACCCCCCTCCGGAAGGCCTCCGCAGCACGTTCCTGTCGCTGTTGTCAAGCCCCGAGATGTGCCCTGACCTGCGAAAACGCCATTCATAACAGTCAGTTCTCGTGTTACCCTGGATAGCCACGGAAGGGGTACCTGTCACATGACGTTCAAGGTTGGCGACACCGTGGTCTATCCCCATCACGGGGCCGCGCTGATCGAGGCCATCGAAACTCGCCAGATCAAAGGCGTGGACAAGACCTACTTGGTGCTCAAGGTCGCCCAGGGCGACCTGACGGTTCGTGTGCCTGCGGACAATGCGGAGTTCGTCGGCGTTCGCGACGTAGTCGGCCAGGACGGGCTGGACCGGGTCTTCGAGGTGCTTCGTGCACCGTATGCCGAAGAGCCGACGAACTGGTCCCGGCGCTACAAGGCAAATCTGGAGAAGCTCGCTTCTGGCGATGTCATCAAGGTCGCCGAAGTGGTGCGTGACCTGTGGCGTCGTGAGCGTGAGCGCGGGCTTTCCGCGGGCGAGAAGCGCATGCTCGCGAAGGCGCGCCAGATCCTGGTGAGCGAGCTCGCGCTCGCTGAAAACACCAACGAGGACAAGGCCGAGGCCCTCCTCGACGAGGTTCTCGCGTCCTGACGCGAAACACCGTCTACACAGTTGTGCCGCGGTGCCCGATGACAAGCCCTCTCCTCCACGAGAGGGCTGTTGCCGGGCGCTGCGGCATGTCTGTACCCACACCTCTTGCACGTATCCACCGGCATGCCGGGTCCGGACAGCCTGCTCGACCGGTCGTCACGGAAGGGGCGAGGGCGTCGCACCCGGCACCCTTCAGGCCATACCCATGTCGGCCGAAGTCACAAACCTGGCTCGGAGCTACTGATGTCTGACGAATCGCGGGCCCACCGCACCGCCGCGGTGATCCCGGCCGCCGGCCGCGGCGTACGCCTCGGCCCCGGCGCCCCCAAGGCCCTGCGGGCCCTCGGCGGCACCCCCATGCTCATCCACGCCGTCCGCGCGATGGCCCGCTCCCGGGCCGTCTCCCTCGTGGTCGTCGTCGCGCCGTCCGACGGCGCCCCCGAAGTGCGCCGCCTCCTCGACGAGCACGCCCTGCCCGAACGCACCGAGATCCTGGTCGTCCCCGGCGGCGACACCCGCCAGGCGTCCGTCCGCGCCGGCCTCGCCGCGCTCCCCGCGGACATCACCTCCGTCCTCATCCACGACGCCGCCCGCCCGCTCGTCCCCGTGGACACCGTCGACTCCGTCGTCGAGGCCGTACGCGACGGCTCGCCCGCCGTCGTGCCCGCCCTGCCGCTCGCCGACACCGTCAAGGAGGTCGAGCCCGCCGCGCCCGGCGAGCCCGAGCCGGTCGTCGCCACCCCCGAGCGCGCCCGGCTGCGCGCCGTCCAGACCCCGCAGGGCTTCGACCGCGCCACCCTCGTCCGCGCGCACGAGACCATCGCCGTCAACGGCGAGGGCGCCACCGACGACGCCGGAATGGTGGAAAAGCTCGGCGTCACCGTCATGGTGGTCCCCGGCCACGAAGAGGCCTTCAAGGTCACCCGTCCGCTCGACCTGGTCCTCGCCGAGGCCGTACTCGCCCGCAGGAGGGCCACCGATGCCTACTAGCCCCGCAGGTCCCGGGACGTCCGCCGCGCCGGGCGCGGGGCCCGTCATCCCGCTCGTCGGCATCGGCACCGACGTCCACGCCTTCGAGACCGGTCGCGAGCTGTGGTGCGCCGGCCTGCTCTGGGAGGGCGAGGACGGCCTCGCCGGCCACTCCGACGGGGACGTCGCCGCCCACGCCGCCTGCGACGCCCTGTTCTCCGCAGCGGGTGTCGGCGACCTCGGCGCGCACTTCGGCACCTCCCGCCCCGAATGGTCCGGCGCCGCCGGCGTCACCCTCCTGGCCGAGGCCGCCCGCATCGTCCGCGCCGAGGGCTTCGAGATCGGCAACATCGCCGTCCAGGTCATCGGCGTCCGCCCGAAGATCGGCAAGCGGCGCGACGAGGCGCAGAAGACCCTGGCGGCCGCCGTCGGCGCGCCCGTCTCCGTCTCCGGCACCACCACCGACGGCCTCGGCCTCACCGGCCGCGCCGAAGGCCTCGCCGCCATCGCCACCGCCCTCGTGTACCGCACGAACCCCGCCTGAGGGCTGTCCCGTAATCCCCGCCGGGCGTTGCCCTCCGGATCGGGCCGACCGATCCGGAGGACGACGCTCCGGCAACAAAGCGCCCCCACGCCCCGGAAAGGGGCGCGGGGCACTGCCACCGGCCCACTACCCTGGATGCCGTGACTATTCGCCTGTACGACACCAGCGCCCGGCAGATCCGCGACTTCACCCCGCTCGTCCCGGGCTGCGTCTCGATCTACCTCTGCGGCGCCACCGTCCAGGCGGCCCCGCACATCGGGCACGTCCGCTCGTACCTGAACTTCGACATCGCCCGCCGCTGGTTCACCTACCGCGGGCTCGACGTCACCTTCATCCGCAACGTCACCGACATCGACGACAAGATCATCGCGAAGGCCGAGGACCAGGGCCGCCCCTGGTGGTCCATCGGCTACGACAACGAGCGCGCCTTCAACGACGGCTACGACGCGCTGGGCTGCCTCCCGCCCACGTACGAGCCGCGCGCCACCGGCCACGTGCCCGAGATGATCGAGATGATGCGCGGCCTCATCGAGCGCGGCCACGCCTACGAGGCCGACGGCAGCGTCTACTTCGACGTGCGCTCGTTCCCCGGCTACCTGGAGCTGTCCAACCAGGACATCGACGACCTGCGCCAGCCCGCCGAGCAGGGCATCACCGGCAAGCGCGACCCCCGCGACTTCGCCATGTGGAAGGCCTCCAAGCCGGGCGAGCCCGACTGGGAGACCCCGTGGGGCCGCGGCCGCCCCGGCTGGCACCTCGAGTGCTCCGCCATGGCGCACAAGTACCTCGGCAGCGCCTTCGACATCCACGGCGGCGGCCTCGACCTGATCTTCCCGCACCACGAGAACGAGATCGCCCAGGCCAAGGCCTACGGCGACGACTTCGCGCAGTACTGGGTCCACAACGCCTGGGTCACCATGTCCGGCGAGAAGATGTCCAAGTCCCTCGGCAACTCGGTGCTCGTCTCCGAGATGATCAAGGCCTGGCGTCCCATCGTCCTGCGCTACTACCTCGGCACCCCGCACTACCGCTCGATGATCGAGTACAGCGAGGAATCGCTGCGCGAGGCCGAGTCCGCGTTCGCCCGCATCGAGGGCTTCTACCAGCGCGTCATCGAGAAGGCCGGCAAGACCGTCGACCCGGCCCCCGAGGTCCCGCCCGCCTTCGCCGAGGCCATGGACGACGACCTGGGCGTCCCCCAGGCCCTCGCGATCGTCCACACCACCGTCCGCCAGGGCAACAGCGCCCTCGCCGCCGACGACAAGGACGCCGCCATCGCCCGGCTGTCCGAGGTACGGGCCATGCTCGGCGTCCTCGGCCTCGACCCCCTCGACCCGCACTGGGCCGAGGAGACCGACCGCGGCGAGGACCTCCACGGAGCCGTCGACACCCTCGTACGCCTCGTCCTGGACCAGCGCGAATCGGCCCGGGCCCGCAAGGACTGGGCCACCGCCGACGCCATCCGCGACCAGCTCCAGCAATCCGGCCTCGTCATCGAGGACAGCCCGGCCGGACCCCGCTGGACTCTCGGACCCCGCTGAGCCACAGGCGGCAGGGTTTGGTGGCCGCCCGGCGCTCCGGGCGGCACACTCTTCATACGTACATATCGCAGCACCAACGAAAACAGGTAGAGGTCATGGCCGGGAACAGCCAGCGCAGGAACCGCCGCACGTCCAACAAGAAGGGCGCCACGGTCGGCAGCGGTGGCCAGCGGCGCAAGGGCCTCGAAGGCAAGGGCCCCACGCCCAAGGCCGAAGACCGCAAGAAGCACAAGGCGAACCGCATCGCCAACGCCATGGCCCGCCAGGCCGCCAAGCGCCGCCCGGCCCCCCGCCGCGGCGGCCCCAAGGGCACCAGCGAGATGGTCGTCGGCCGCAACCCGGTCTTCGAGGCGCTGCGCGACGGCGTCCCCGCCACCACCCTCTACGTCCAGCAGTTCATCGACAACGACGAGCGCGTCCGCGACGCCCTCAAGCTCGCCGGTGAGCGCGGCAACATCAACCTGATGGAAGCCCCGCGCCCCGAACTCGACCGGATGACCAACGGGCTCAACCACCAGGGCCTGGTCCTCCAGGTCCCGCCGTACGAGTACGCCCACCCCGAGGACCTCACCGACGCCGCCCACGACAACGGCGAGGACCCCCTCATCGTCGCCCTCGACGGCGTCACCGACCCGCGCAACCTCGGCGCGATCGTCCGCTCCGTCTCCGCCTTCGGCGGCCACGGCGTCGTCATCCCCGAGCGCCGCGCCGCCGGCATGACCGCCGGCGCCTGGAAGACCTCGGCCGGCACCGCCGCCCGCACCCCGGTCTCCCGCGTCACCAACCTGACCCGCGCCCTCCAGGAGTACAAGAAGGCCGGCATCGCCATCGTCGGCCTCGCCGCCGAGGGCACCCACGAGGTCCAGGACCTGGAGGCGCTGGCCGGCCCGGTCGTCATCGTCGTCGGCTCCGAGGGCAAGGGCCTCGGCCGCCTCGTCGGCGAGAACTGCGACTACCTCGTCCGCATCCCGATGCCCGGTGGCGCCGAGTCCCTCAACGCCGGCGTCGCCGCGGGTGTCGTGCTCTACGAGGCCGCCCGCCGCCGCGCCACGACGCCCCGCACCTGACCCCTCCACCGGTCCGCGCTCTGCCGAACGGCCTACGGACCGTGACCCGTGAGCGTGCCACCCCGCCCGTTTCGGGCGGGGTGGCTTGATCTTGACGGGTCTCGGACACATCCCTGCTGTCAAGGCAGTGTCCTAAACACTGATCACTCGGTTAGATGAGTGTGGACACCAGAACGTCAGGGTTCGACGACCAGCCCGCGCTGAGCATGGTCAAGGTGCCGTGCGACCCCGCACAGGTCATCGTCAACCACGCCAGCTTCCGCGTGCGGCTCGCACCGAGCCCGAGCGCGCGTTCCAAGCCCGCGAACGGCCCCGGCCGCGTGCCCGTCCTCGGCGGCGCCGTGGTCGCCGCCGCCGGCGCCGGCCGCCGCAGGGCCCCCGTCGTCTGGAGCGGCAAATCCGCCCCCGGCGACACCGCAGCCATGGGCGGACTCCTCCAAGCCGTACGCGAACACGGGCGCGGCCACACGGGGTACGGCGGCTACGACGACGGCGACGGCGGCGCCACCCAGACCATCCCCCGCGTCGACCTCGCCCACGACCTCGCCGAAGACACCCTCGCCACCCCCACCGTCATCGGCCAGCGCACCTACGGCGACCCGGACGAAACCCGGCCCCTCGCCCCCGTACGCGGCCTCCCGTACGACCAGCCCTACGCCGGCGGCCCCGGCACCCACCACGGCACACCCCCCGCCGACACCCGCCGCACCCCGAACGACACCCGCGGACAGGCCTCGTACTATCCCGGCCGCCGTATGAACCTCGGTGTCGTCCTCCTCCCGCTGCGCGTCTTCCTCGGCTTCATCTGCATCTACGCCGGCATGGGCAAACTGTGCGACCCCGTCTACTTCGACGGCGGCGAACGCGGCTCCATGGTCACCTGGCTCCGCACCCTCCACCCCTGGGCACTCGCCGAACCCCTGCGCGACTTCGCCCTCGCCCACCCCGTCGGAGCCGGACTCAGCGTCGCCTTCCTCCAGGTCATCGTGGGCGTACTGACCGTCCTCGGCCTCTGGCAGCGCTTCGCCGCCTGCATCGGCGCCCTGCTCTCCGCCGCCCTGCTGATGACCGTCAGCTGGAAGACGGTCCCCGCCTACGACGCCCCCGACATCATCTACCTCGCCGCCTGGAGCCCGCTGATCATCGCCGGCGCCCCCGTCTACTCCCTCGACGGCCGCCTCGCCGGCGAAGCCTGGCGCACCCTCGGACCCCGCTCCGAGGTCTGGCGACTGCGCCGACGCGTCCTGCGCCGCGGAACCATCATGGCCACCGTCGTCTGCGGACTCACCCTCCTCATCGGCTCCCTCCTCGGCAGCGCCGTCCGCTCCACCACCGTCGTCACCGTGCCCGGACCCGGCCAGGCCCCCAGCAACTACCTGCCCGGCTCCCCGCTCCCACAGCCCCCCGCCAAGCAGCAGCAGCCCCAGCAGCGCCAGTCCAGCACCCCCCAGCCCTCCAAGCCCGCCGAACCCACCGCCAGCGCCTCCGCGGCCACCGCCAAGTCCGGACGCGGCACCACCGGCACCACCAGCAAGGAAACCGCCGGCACCGGCTCCCAGTCACCCACCGCCACCCGCGGCTCCGGCACCAGCACCAGCCAGCGCTCGGGCAGCACCCCCAGGCAGTCCACCCCCAAGCCGCCGGCCTCCGGCTCCGGCAGCTCGGGCGGCACCGGCAGCAGTGGCGGCGGCGACGCCCCGTCGAAGAAGCCCGGGCTCGTAGGCGGCCTCCTCGGCTGACCACGCCCCACCACGCGGAAGGGGCCCGGAGCGCGACCAGCGCTCCGGGCCCCTTCTCCATGCGCCGGACCCACCCACACCGGAGTTCCCCGCCCAGGACGGCCTCACGCGCCGCTCTGAGCCGCCAACTCCCGCGCCGCCGCGGCCAAGTCCTTCGCCGTGTCGATGGCCCGCCAGTAAGCCCCCTGAGGCAGCGGGAAACCCGCCAGCCGCCGCTCCCGTGCCAACCGCGGAAACGTCGTCCGCTCGTGATCCCCCACATCCGGCAGCAACGCCGCGAATTCGGCACCGAAGACGTACACGCCCGCATTGATCAGGAAGGGCGACGGCGGCGACTCGATGAAATCCAGCACCTGCCCGAACTCATTGGTCTCCACCGCCCCCCACGGAATCCGCGGCCGCGCCAGCGCCAGCGTCGCCGCCGCGCCCCGCTCCGCATGGAAGGCCGCCATCTCCCGCAACGAGAACCGCGTCCAGACGTCCCCGTTCGTCGCGTACCACCACCGGCCCGGATACGGCAGGTGCCGGGCCGCGTACTTCAACCCCCCACCCCGTCCCAGCGGCTCCTCCTCCACCACCGTGCTCACCCGCAACGGCAGATCCGCCCCCGCCAGCCACTCCTGCAACACCTCCGCGAGGTGCCCGCACGACACCACCGCATCCGTCACCCCCTCCGCCGCCAGCCACGCCAGCTGATGCCCGATGATCGGCACCCCCGTCCCCGGGATCTCCACCATCGGCTTCGGCCGGTCATCCGTATACGGACGCAGCCGCGAACCCTGGCCACCCGCCAGCACAACCGCCTGAACAGGCGCCTGAGTCGACGAAGCCGGGTCCGCGGCCGCGGATACGGAAGAAAGGGATACGGGGGGCACATCGGTCATGGCCGTCAGCGTAGAGGCCCCGACCCGAGGAAGGACGACGACGCCCGTCAGCCCATCGAGGCAACACCGGTCGCGTACGCCGTGTCACACACGGGACGCGCATACGACTGCGCCTTCGTCGGGCCGTACACGTCCACCGCCGCACGTCCCAGCGCCCGCGCGATCCCCACGCAGTGCTCGGCCAACGACGGCCGCCGGTCCACCTCCTGCTGGAGATGCGTCAGGACATCACCCGGCGCCTCACCCTGCTGGAGCTCGGCCAGCAACTTGTCGCGCAGCACGTCCTGCGCGGCGCGCGGCTTCGCGGGGACGGACACGTCCTCGGCGGAGGCGGTCAGGATCTGGGAAGGAGTGTTGTCCGCCCAGGGGACCATGGTGACCGCGAGGGTCCCGGACAGGACCAGGACGACGGGCAGGACCAGGGCGAGGGAACGGCCGATACGGCGGGCAGTGTGGGTCACGAGGGCGAGAGTAGCGCTCGGTGAAGATTTGGCGACATTTAGTCACCCGGTCGGGGGATGGTTCGACGTGGCTTTTCGAATTATGGGTTGACGGGTGGACCCGAATGGCCCGGTCTGCCCCAAAGACGAACAGGGGCGCCCCCGCGACGGGGACGCCCCTCATCCACCGACCCGCGACCCGTCAGTCGGAGAGCCGCTCACCCGACGAAGTCGAGAACACGTGGATCTCGCCGGCCCGCGGCACCACGTGCAGCGTCGAACCCTTCTCCGGCACCTGGCGGCCGCCCACGCGCACCACGATGTCCTGCGCACCCTCGGCCGCGGTCGTCCGGCCGTACACGTAACCGTCCGCGCCCAGCTCCTCGACGACGTTGACCGTGATCGTCAGACCACCCTCGGAGCCGACGTCGAAGTGCTCCGGACGCACGCCCACCGTGACGGTGCGGTCGCCCGCGTCCGCCGCGGCCGACAGCGCCTCGCGCGACACCGGGACCACGGTGTCACCGAACTTCACACCGCCATCGGCGATCGGAACCTCCACGAGGTTCATGGCGGGCGAACCGATGAACCCGGCCACGAACAGGTTCGCCGGCCGGTCGTACATGTTCCGCGGGGTGTCGACCTGCTGCAGCAGACCGTCCTTCAGCACCGCCACCCGGTCACCCATCGTCATGGCCTCGACCTGGTCGTGCGTCACGTACACGGTGGTGATCCCGAGGTCGCGCTGGAGCGCCGCGATCTGCGTACGGGTGGACACGCGCAGCTTCGCGTCCAGGTTCGAGAGCGGCTCGTCCATGAGGAACACCTGCGGCTTGCGCACGATCGCGCGGCCCATGGCCACACGCTGGCGCTGGCCACCGGAGAGCGCCTTCGGCTTGCGGTCCAGGTACTGGGTGAGGTCCAGCATCTTCGCCGCGTCCTCGACCTTCTTGCGGATGGTCGCCTTGTCCTCACCGGCGATCTTCAGCGCGAAGCCCATGTTGTCGGCGACGGTCATGTGCGGGTACAGCGCGTAGTTCTGGAACACCATCGCGATGTCCCGGTCCTTGGGCGGCAGGTGCGTGACGTCACGGTCACCGATGCGGATGGCACCGCCGTTGACGTCCTCCAGGCCGGCCAGCATGCGCAGCGAGGTGGACTTGCCGCAGCCGGAGGGCCCGACGAGGACGAGGAACTCGCCGTCCTCGATGTGCAGCTCCAGCTCGTCGACGGCGGGCTTGTCGCCGCCGGGGTACAGCCGGGTCGCCTTGTCGAAAGTGACAGAAGCCATGGTGATGAATCCCTTCTACCGGCAGGAACGTGCCGGACGATCCGAGTGGAAGGTCTAGTCCAGTAAGCAGGACTTCCGCCCGACGCTACCCGCCGCCCCGCCTGCTGTCAGCACCCCCGAGCCCGTGACTTCGAACTCTGTGCGATCTGTCGGCTGGAAAGCTCTTCGCCGGGAAGTCTGTTCGCTGTGTAAAGTGAAGGCGATTCTGTGCGCTGTGCAGTGTCGCGTGTGCCGCCTTAGCTCAGTTGGCTAGAGCGCTTGACTTGTAATCTTGAGGTCGTCGGTTCGATTCCGACAGGCGGCTCCGTCCCAGGTCAGAGGTATAGCGACCCAGGGAATTCATACAGAAGCGGAAGGCTCCGGATGATCATCCGGAGCCTTCCGTTTTGTCGTCAGTGGCGGCCCGAGATGCGGTTGGCCAGGCGGGCCAGGGGAGTTGTCGTCGGGGTGTGGGTTGCCGCTTCGTGGCGGTCCGCCTCGCGGTACGCCGCGTAGAGGGCCTGGACGCCGAGCCAGCGGAGGGGTTCCGGCTCCCAGCGGCGGACGCGGTGGTTGACCCAGGGGAGGGTGGTCAGCTCCGTGGTGTCCTCCAGGACCAGGTCGCGCAGGGTGCGGGCCGCGAGGTTGGCGGTGGCGACCCCGGAGCCGACGTAGCCGCCCGCCCAGCCGAGGCCCGTCGTGCGGTCCAGGGTGACCGTGGCGCACCAGTCGCGGGGGACGCCGAGGACGCCGGACCAGGCGTGGGTGATCTCCACTCCCGTGAGGACGGGGAAGAAGGAGGTCAGGAGCCGGGTCAGGGAGTCGATCGTGGACTGCTGGGTGGTGCCGTCGGTGTCGGTGCGGGAGCCGTAGCGGTAGGGGACGCCGCGGCCGCCGATGGCGATGCGGTCGTCGGCGGTGCGCTGGGCGTACATGTAGGCGTGGGCCATGTCGCCGAGGGTGCAGGCGTCGGACCAGCCGAGGCGGGACCACACCTCGGGGGGCAGGGGGGCGGTGGCGATCATCGACGAGTTCATCGGGAGCCAGGAGCGCTTCTGGCCCTTGAGGGCCGCGGTGAAGCCTTCGGTGCAGCGCAGGACGTGCGGGGCGCGGACGGTGCCGTAGGGCGTGAGGGCGCGACCGGGGGCGATTTCGGTGACGGGGGTGGATTCGTGGATGACGACGCCGAGGCGTTCGCACGCGGCGGCGAGGCCCTTGACGAGTTTGAGGGGGTGGATGCGGGCGCCGTGCGGGGTCCAGGTGGAGCCGACGGCGTCGGCGACGTCGATGCGGGCGCGGGTGTCGGTGGCGTCGTAGAGCTCGCGGTCGGTTTCACCGAAGGCGAGTTCGGCGGTGTGGAAGGCCTTGAGGCGGGTGAGCTGGGCGGGGGTGCGGGCGACTTCGAGGACGCCGCCGCGGTGGATGTCGGCGTCGATGCCCTCCTTGGCGGCGGTGTCGATGACTTCGGTGACGGTGTCGTTCATGGCCCGCTGGAGGCGGAGTGCGGCTTGGTGGCCGTGGAGTCCGGCGTAGCGGTCGCGGCCGGCGATGCCGTTGTAGAGCCAGCCGCCGTTGCGGCCGGAGGCTCCGTAGCCGCAGAACTTCTGCTCCAGGACGGTGACGCGGAGGTCGGGGGCGGAGGTCTTGAGGTAGTAGGCGGTCCACAGGCCGGTGTAGCCGCCGCCGACGATGACGACGTCCGCGGTGGCGTGGCCGGTGAGGGGGGCGCGGGGTGGCCGGCCGGCGGTGTGGTCGGTCGCGTACCAGAAGGAGATGCCGCCGTTGATCGTCATGGGTGAGTTGGTACACGGGGTCCTGGAGGGGTGTCCAGGTACGGGGTGCCGGGTTTCGGGGTGGGAGAGGCGGCTTTTTGGCTGATGTGGCGGGGGTGGTGGGGTCCGTAGGCTGCCGGTGGGGGCGTGTGGCGGGGTTCTAGGCTGCGCGCATGATCCGTAGCGCTGTTGTCGAGGACGTGTCCGTCATCCACGCGATGATCCGTGAGCTGGCGGAGTACGAGAGGGTGCCGCATGAGGCGCGGGCCACGCCGGAGCAGTTGCGGGAGGCGCTGTTCGGGGAGCGGCCGGCGGTGTTCGCGCACGTCGCGGAGGACGGGGACGGGGAGGTCGTCGGCTTCGCGGTGTGGTTCCTGAGTTTCTCGACGTGGCGGGGGGTCCACGGGATCTATCTGGAGGATCTGTACGTACGGCCGGGCGTGCGGGGCGGGGGGCACGGCAAGGCCTTGCTGGGGGAGTTGGCGCGGATCTGCGTGGAGCGCGGGTACGAGCGGCTGGAGTGGTCGGTGTTGAAGTGGAACGAGCCGTCGATCGCGTTCTACGAGGCGTTGGGCGCGCGGCCGCAGGAGGAGTGGTCGGTGTACCGGCTGGCGGACGGGGCGTTGCGGCGGTTGGGCTCGGCGCAGGCCTGAGGGCGCTGCGCCGGGCCCTTGCGCCGGGGGCGTCGTGCCGGGTCCTTGCGCCGGGATCCTCGCGCCGGGGGCGTCGCGTGGGGTCTTCGTGTCGGGCCGTCGCGGCGGGTCGTGCGTCAGGCGGTGATCCTGCTGGTGAAGGCGTCGAGGTTGGTGCGGGCGCGGTCGATCTTCTCGGTGAGGGTGAGGGTTTCCTCGTGGCGGCCGGCGCGGAGCCTGGGCTGACGTTTGCCGCGCATGTAGAGGGAGCAGGCGAGGTCGGCGCAGACGTAGATGCCGATGGTGTTTCCTTCGCGGCCGCGGGTTCCGGCGAGGGGGGCGACGAGGAGGGAGACGCCGGAGGCGGCGTGGCCGGTGAGGCAGATCTGGCAGACGCTGGACTTGAGGGCGCTGGTCCGGCTGGTGCCGGGGACGCGGAGGGTGATGCCGAGGGGGGTGCCGTCGGTGTCCCGGCGCACGAGGTGGGCGCGGAGGGGGGCGCCGGGGTCGAGCCAGCCGAGGAAGTCGAGGTCCTCCCAGGGGAGTTCGGCGAAGTCCAGGGGGAGTCTGAGGCGTGCTGCCTCGCCCTTGGTGCAGTTCACGAAGGACGATCGGATCTGTTTTTCGGTGAGCGGGTCCACGGGGGTGGACGGTACGTGGGGGTACGGGCTGCTGTCATCCGATATTGCCGGGCGGGTGCTCTCAGGGTTCGAGGACGACCTTGCCGGTGGTGGCGCGGGTTTCGAGGTCGTGGTGGGCGGTGGCGGCTTCGTCGATCAAGGGGTGCGGGTGCTGCTGCCGGGGTTGTCAGTGGGGAGGGGGAGGATGGGGGGATGGCGCGCAAGGGGCAGCGGGAGACGGTGAAGGCGGCGCGGCGGCCGGAGGTGCGGTTGCCGGAGCTCGGTCTGTGGGAGGGCGGTGGGCTGGAGCCGGACGGGGATTACGACGGGCTGGAGTTCACCGATCTGGACCTGGCGGGGCAGGAGGGTGTCGGGGCGCGGTTCATGGACTGTGCGCTGCGGCGGTGTGCGCTGGACGGGGCGGGGCTGGCGAAGGCGCGCTTGCTGGACTCGGTGCTGGAGGGGGTCCGCGGGGTGGGAACGGACCTGTCGGGTGCTTCGCTGCGGGACGTGGAGGTCGTGGAGGCGCGGCTGGGGGGTGTGCAGTTGCACGGGGCGGTGCTGGAGAGGGTGGTGTTCCGCGGCGGGAAGATCGACTACTTGAACCTGCGGGAGGCGCGGCTCAAGGACGTGGTGTTCGAGGGGTGCGTGCTGGTGGAGGCGGATTTCGGGCGTGCGGTGCTGGAGCGGGTGGAGTTCCGTGGGTGCACGCTGCGGGGTGCGGATTTCACGGGGGCGCGGATGACGGACGTGGATCTGCGGGGGGTCGCGGAGCTGGACATCGCGCGGGGGGTGGAGGCGCTGTCGGGGGCGGTGATCAGTCCGGCGCAGTTGTTCGACCTGGCTCCGGCGCTGGCGGCGCAGCTGGGGCTGCGGGTGGTGGCGTAGTTCCGGGGTCGGGCGGAGCCGGTCGAGGCCGCGGGGTCAGGCGGGGACGCGGGGGAAGCGGGCCTGGAGGGTCCAGATGGCGGGGTTGTCGGCGAGGCCGTCGTGCATGTCGATGAGGTCGGCGACGAGGTCGTGGAGGAAGTCGCGGGCTTCGCGGCGCAGCAGGCGGTGGCTGAAGGTCAGCGGTTCCTCTTCCGCCGGCATCCAGTCGGCTTCGATGTCGACCCAGCCGAAGCGGCGCTCGAAGAGCATGCGGTCGGTGGATTCGGTGAAGTCGAGTTCGGCGTACTGGCGGTGGGCGGAGCGGCTGCCGCGGGGGTCCTGGTCGAGTTGTTCGACGATGTCGCAGAGTGCCCAGGCGAAGTCGAGCACGGGTACCCATCCCCAGGCTGTGGACACTTCCCGGTCCTTGGTGGTGTCGGCGAGGTAGACGTCCCCGCAGAACAGGTCGTGGCGCAGGGAGTGGACGTCCGCCGAGCGGTAGTCGGTCTGCGGGGGGTCCGGGAAGCGCCGGGAGAGGGAGTAGCCGATGTCGAGCACGTACACGATGGTGTCACGGTGGGGCGGGTACGGGGGACGGGGTGTCGGCGAGGTCGTCCGCAGCCGGGGGGCGGCGGGCCGCGGGGTGCGTCCGGCCGCGGCCCCGGGGCGGGTCGTCAGTGGACGTTGACGGCCGTCCAGGCGGCGGCGACGCGTCCGTATTCGGTGCCGGTGGGGCCGTAGAGGTCGGCGGCGGCCCTGAGGGTGGCGGTGCGGGCGCGGGCGTAGTCGGTGGTGGAGGTCATGTACAGGCTCAGGGCGCGGTACCAGATGCGGACGGCCTTGTCCCGGCCGATGCCGAGCAGCTTGGAGCCGTCGTAGGTGGGGGAGTCGTAGGAGATCTTGTTGATTTCCTTGGGGCCGCTGCCTTCCGCGAGGAGGTAGAAGAAGTGGCGGGCGGGGCCGGAGGCGGTGTAGGGGTCGAGGGTGCCGATGTCGCGTGACCAGTAGTCGCGGGAGTGGCCGTCGAGGCTGGGGTGGTCCATGCGGCGTACGTCGGTGCCGGTGAAGATGCGCTCGCCGATGAGGTAGTCGCCGATGTCGGTGGTGTTGTCGGCGAAGAATTCGACGGAGGCGCCGAGGATGTCGGCGGTGCCTTCGTTGAGGGCGCCGGGTTCGCCGGTGTAGGTGAGTCCGGCGGTGGCGGCGATGACGCCGTGGGTGAGTTCGTGGCCGGCGATGTCGAGGGTGGCGAGGGTCTGGCCGGTGGCGGGGTCGTCGCCGTAGTTGGCGCAGGCGCAGGCCGGGTCCCAGAAGGCGTTGGGGTAGTGGTTGCCGTAGTGGACGCGGGAGGTGACGCCGGTGCCGTCGCCGCGGATGCCGTTGCGGCCGAGGACGGCCCGGTAGAAGTCCCAGGTGACGGCGGTGGCGTAGTGGGCGTCCACGCCGGCGGACTGGCGGTTGGCGGGGGTGCCGGTGCCGCCCCAGTCGTCGTCGGGGTCGGTGAAGAGGGTGCCGCCGCCGGTCTGGTTCATGGCGTCGAGGGTGCGTTGGTTGCCGCGGGTGGTGTCGCGGAGCTGGTAGGCGGTGCCGGTGGAGTAGGTGGTGAGGGGGACGGTGCCGGCGTGCTGGCTGTGGCCGGTGCCGGTGCGGACGGCGTCGTAGGCGGCGAGGGTGGCGCCGGTTCGGGCGTCGGTGAGGGTGTGGATTTCGCCGGGGGTGCCGTCGGGGTGGGTGGTGCGGGTGGTGGTTTCCCAGGCGAGGACGGGCGCCGGTGCGGTGCCGGCCGCCCAGACGACCCTGTGGGACGTGGGCGTCGGGGCCTTGGCGGTGGCCGTGGTGGTGGCGAGGGTGATCGGGCTGTCGTTGCCGCTGGTGGTGCGGGTGCCGTCGGGGCGCTGGTGGACGACGAGGTCTCCGCCGAGGACGGGGAGGCCGGCGTAGGTGCGCTGGTAGCGGGTGTGGGTGGTGCCGTCGGGGTCGGTGACGGTGCTCTGTGCCACGAGTGCTGCCGGGGCCGGGGCCGGGGCCGGGGCGGCGGTGGAAGCCGGGGCGGCCGCCGTGGCCGTGGCGGTGGTGACCGTCATGACGGCGACGGTTCCGAGGAGGGCGGCGAGGCGGCTGCGGGGCGAGGTGGGGGAGGACGCGGGGTGGGTCACTCGGGCTCCTTCGCGGTGGCCGGGGTGGCGGCGCGAGTGAGCGTGACAGGGCAGGCCACGCCTTTGGCAGGTCTGCGACAAAAATATGAGGGGATTCCGGCGGGGTTGTCCGAACACCCCCGCTCGCTGTCCGGATCCCGCTGCCGTCAGGGCAGGAGGCGCTCCTCCTTCGCCACGGAGACCGCCCCCGCGCGGGTGTCGACGCCGAGTTTGTCGTAGATGCGCCCCAGGTGGGTCTTGACCGTGGCCTCGCTGATGAACAGCGCCCGGGCGATGTCCCGGTTGCCCAGCCCCCGCGCCAGCTGGCCCAGGATGTCCAGCTCGCGGTCCGTCAGCGTCGGGCGCGAACCCCGCATGCGGGCCATCACGCGGCTGGCCACCGGCGGGGACAGCGTGGTGCGGCCCGCCGCCGCCGAGTGGATCGCGGAGAACAGCTCCTCCGGGCGCTCCGCCTTCAGCAGGTAGCCGGTGGCGCCCGCCGCGATGGCCCGGGTGACGTCCGCGTCCGTGTCGTACGTCGTGAGGACCAGGACGTGCGGGGGGTCGGTCACCGCCGTGATGCGGCGGGTGGCCTCGACCCCGTCGATGCCCTCGCCCAGCTGGAGGTCCATCAGCACCACGTCCGGGCGCAGCTTCGCCGCCAGGGCCACCGCCTCCTCGCCGCTGCCGGCCTCGCCCAGGACCTCGATGCCGGGCGCGCTGCCCAGCAGGGCCAGCAGGCCGGCGCGGACCACGGCGTGGTCGTCGCAGAGCAGGATCGTCGTCGTCATCCGGTGGGCTCCAGGGGGATCGCCGCGGAGAGGACCGTGCCCTCGCCGGGGGAGGATTCGAGGGTCAGGGTGCCGCCGAGCTGGCGGACGCGGGCGCGCATCGCCGGAAGCCCGTGCCCGCGGTCCCCGGCCGGTCCGGCGCCGCGCGGCTCGGTGAGGCCCTCGCCGTCGTCGGCGACGTCGAGGACGACCTGGTCCCCGAGGAAGCTGAGGGTCAGGGCCGCGGTGCGGGCGTGGGCGTGCTCGCGGACGTTGGCCAGCGCGCCCTGGGCGATGCGCAGCAGCGCGGACTGGACGCGGTCCGGCAGCGGGGCCGGAGTGCCCTCCAGGTGGAAGCGGACGTCGATGCCGGGGCCGGCGTCGAGCGCGCGCAGGGCGTCGGCGAGTCCGCCGCCGCCTTCGAGTTCCGGCGGGGCCAGGTCGTGGACGAGCCGGCGGGCCTCGGCGAGGCCGCGGGCCGCGATGCCGGTGGCGGTGCGGACGTGCGCGCGGGCGGTGGCCGGGTCGCTCTCCCAGGTGCGGTCCGCGGCCTGGAGCAGCATCTGCTGGCTGGACAGGTGCTGGGCGAGCGTGTCGTGGATCTCCATCGACAGGCGCTGCCGTTCGGCGAGCGTGCCCTCACGGCGTTCGGTGGCGGCCAGCTCGCGGCGGGTGCGGATCAGGTCGTCGATCAGGGCGCGCTGGGACTGGGCCTGGCGCTCCATGTGGACGAAGACGGCGGTGGCGAGGGCGGCGATCGCGGGCGGGGCCAGCAGGAGGTTCGGGTCGAAGGCGTCGGAGAGCTTGAGCTGGGCGGCGACGACGAACACCGTCAGGAGGGCCACGAGGACGATCGCCGCGCGGGGCGGCAGGGTGCGCAGCGCGGTGTAGAAGAGGGGGACGGCGCACCAGGCGAAGCTGGGCGCGAGGACGACCAGGACCACCCAGGTGGCCACGACCAGTCCGAGCCAGATCAGGCGGCGCAGGGTGGGGGCGGCGCCGAGCGCCGGGCCGAGTACGTACAGCAGGGCCAGGGTGATGCTGAGGGCGATGATCCACGGGGTGCTGGGCGAGCCGGGGTGGCGCAGCAGGAAGCGGGCCACGGAGGCGCCGAGGAGCAGGAAGAACGCGGTGTGCATGACCGCTGCGAGGACCCGCGTATCCGCCTTCCGCGCTCCGGCCCCGAGCGCTCCGGGCCCGAGCGCTCCCGGCCCGCCGGGTGCTCCGAGCCGGTCGGCTGCTCCGGGCCCGCCGGCCGCTCCGGGCCGGTCGGCCGCACCCGGTGTGCCGGGTGCGCCGGGATCTCCTGCCCGGTCCCGGTCCCGGTCCGGGTCCCGGTCCCGGTCCCGGTCCCGGTCCCGGTCCGGGTCCGGGGCCGGGGGCGGTTCGTGGGTCACAGTGGGCTCCCGGGTCGGTGGCTGGCTCCTCCATCGTGCCCGGTCGGACGTGATGGCGCTGACCAGCCAATCCGTACCCGTACCCGGTCCGCATCGGCCGATCGGCTGACCCCCGGGTCAGCCGGTCCGCCAGCCGCCGCGAGCCGGTACGGGGACGGGCGGGCGCCGGGTACCGCCCCAGGCTTGGAGCAGCAGAACGAGCCGACGTACTCAGCCGACGCACCCAGGAGCAGCAGAGATGAACACCCGCACCCGCATCCTCACCGGTACCGCCCTCGCCGTTGCGCTCGGCGCCGGGACCTTCGGCGCGGTCAGCGCCAGCGCCGCGCAGGCCGAGACCGCCCCGGCCGCCGCCTCCGCGAAGAAGGACGGCGGGGCGGACGAGAAGAACTTCACCACCACGACCCACCTCACCGTCGACGCCGCCACCCGCGCCGCCCAGGCCGCGCTGGACGCCGCGCAGAAGGAGAACCAGAAGGTGACGGTCGCGGTCGTGGACCGCAACGGCAACACCATCGTGACCCTGCGGGGCGACGGCGCGGGCCCGCAGTCCTACGAGTCGGCGCAGCGCAAGGCCTTCACCGCCGTGTCCTGGAACGCCCCGACCTCGGTGCTCGCGGGCCGTCTCGCCCAGACCCCCAACCTGAAGGACATCCCCGGCACCCTCTTCCTCGGCGGTGGCACCCCGGTGCAGGCCAAGGGCGCCCCGGTGGCCGGCATCGGCGTGGCCGGCGCCCCCAGCGGCGACCTGGACGAGAAGTTCGCCAAGGCCGGCGCCGACGCGCTCGACAAGTAGCAGCCACCCTTCCCGCGACATCCGGCCTTCCGCGGGAAACGGTCCGAACCGTCACATCGGGCCCCCATAGGATCGGGCGCGTGGAACACCGCGCGCTCTCCCGCCTCGCCGTCCCTGCCGCCGCCCTGCTCGCCCTCACCACGGCGTGTACGGCCGGCACGGTGCAGGGGCGGCCGGGTGCGTCCGGGCTGCGCGACCCTTACTTCCCCAAGGCGGGCAACGGCGGCTACCAGATCGAGCACTACGGCCTGGACCTCGACTATGACCCCGCCGACGGGCAGTTGGACGGCACCGCCGTCATCACCGCCCGCGCGGAGCAGGGGCTGAGCTCCTTCAACCTCGACCTCGCCGGCCTGGACGTCGAGGGCGTCACCGTGCAGGGCAGGGGCGCCCGGTTCAACCGCACCGGGCGGGAGCTGACGGTGCGTCCCGCCACGGACCTCAAGAAGGGCGAGGTCTTCCGTGCGGAGGTCGACTACCACGGGAAGCCGAAGCCGATCACGGATGCCGACGGGTCCCATGAGGGCTGGATCACCACCGAGGACGGCGCCGTCGGGGTCGGCGAGCCGATCGGTTCGATGGCCTGGTTCCCCGGGAACCACCACCCCAGCGACAAGGCGACCTACGACATCACCCTGACCGTGCCCAAGGGGTACGAGGCGGTGTCGAACGGCGAGTTGCGCTCCCGCACCGACAGCGCCGACGGGCGCCGGACCGAGTTCGTGTGGCACAGCCCGGAGCCGATGGCGAGCTACCTGGCCACCGCCGCGATCGGGAAGTTCAAGGTGACGACCGGGCGCACCCCTTCGGGGGTCGCGCTGTACGAGGCCGTCGACCCGGCGGAGGCGGCCGCCAGTGCCCCGGCCCTGGCCCGGCTGCCGGAGATCCTGGAGTGGGGCAGCCGCAGGTTCGGCCCGTACCCGTTCGGAACGGCCGGCGCGATCGTACTGCCGGCCGAGTCCCTCTCGTACGCGCTGGAGACGCAGACGAAACCCGTCTTCTCCGGTGCGCCGGACGAGAAGCTGGTGCTGCACGAGACGGCCCACCAGTGGTTCGGTGACTCGGTGTCGCCGAAGTCCTGGAAGGACATGTGGCTCAACGAGGGCTTCGCGACGTACGCCGAATGGCTGTGGTCGGAGGACCATGGCGGGACCACCGCGCAGCAGCACTTCGACGCCTTCCTCACCGGTGACACCGCGGTGGACAAGGACGCCGGCTCCGACTGGGCCGCCTTCCCGCCCGCCGATCCGCCCGAGGCGCAGGACATCTCCGAGGCGCCGGTGTACTACCGGGGCGCGATGGTGCTGCAGCGGATCCGCCAGGAGGTGGGCGACGAGAAGTTCTTCGCCCTGCTGCGCGGCTGGGCCGCCGACCACCGGTACGGGAACGCGAGTACGGCCGATTTCACCGCGTACGCGGAGCGGACGACGGGCCACGACCTGAAGAAGGTCTGGGACGTGTGGCTGTACGGGGAGGGCCGGCCCGGGCAGCCGTCCGCCGGGCACTCCTAGGTCGACAGGGTCTAGAGCGCCTTGCGCAGCACCGTGCAGTCGCGGCCGCGTTCGCGGTCCCTGGCGCGGCGCAGGGCGGTGTAGCCCTGGGCCTGCCAGAACGCCATGCCGGCGGTGTTGGCGTCGAGTACGGCGATCCGCAGGCCGGTGCGTCCGGCGGCGCGGAAGTCGTCCTCGACGAGGGCTGCGAGGGTGCGTCCGTATCCCGCGCGGTGCGCGGTGGCGTCGACGAGGAGCAGGCCGATCCACGGGTCCGGATCTGCGGAGGCCGGGTCGGGGTGGTGGGCGAGGGTGGCGGCCAGGCCGACCAGACGGCCGGCCGAGCGGGCCAGGAGCACTTGGGCGCCGTCGTGGGCGAGTTCGTCGGCGAGGGCCGCGGCGACCTGCTCGACGGTGATGCGGGCCGGGTCGGGGAAATCGCCACTGAGCTCGAAGAAGGCGCGGTTGGTGGCGTAGATCGCGGCGATCTCGGTCAGGACCGGGCCGGGCAGGGCACCGTCCACGGGGGCGAGCGGTTGGAGGATCACCCGCCGAACCGTAGCGAAGCCAAAGCCAAAGCCGGGCCCGAAGTCGCGCCCGAGGCCACGCCCGAAGCCGAGGCCGGCCCCGAAGTCGCGCCCGCGTCCGCGGTGGCGCCCGAAGCCGAGGCCGGGCCCGAAGTCGCGCCCGAGGCCACGCCCGAAGCCGAGGCCGGGCCCGAAGTCGCGCCCGAGGTCGCGCCTGAGCCGACGCCGCGCCCCAGGCCGCGCCCGAAGCCGGGCCTAAGGCCGGGCCCAACGCCGCGCCCGCGCCCGAGGCCGAGCCCGCGCCCGAGCCCGAAGTCGCGCGCGAGGCCGCGCCCGAAGCCGGGCCTAAGGCTGGGGCAACGCCGCGCCCGCGCCCGAGGCCGGGCCTGAAGTCGTGCCCGAGGCCGCGCCCGCGCCCGAAGCCGGGCCCGAGGCACCGCGCCTGAAGCCGCGCCTGAGGTCGGGCCCAACGCCGCGACCGAAGCCGCGGCCGCGCGCGAAGGCGGGCCCGAGGTCGGGCCTGAGGGCGAAGTCCCCTGCCCGGGCGGCCGGGAGGGGGCTTCGGCCTCGGTGAGGACTCAGACGTTGACGCCGAAGTCCTGGGCGATGCCGGTCAGGCCCGAGGCGTAACCCTGGCCGACCGCGCGGAACTTCCACTCGGCGCCGTTGCGGTAGAGCTCGCCGAAGACCATGGCGGTCTCGGTCGCCGCGTCCTCGGAGAGGTCGTAGCGGGCGATCTCGGCGCCGCCGGCCTGGTTCACGACGCGGATGTACGCGTTGCGGACCTGGCCGAAGTTCTGGCTGCGGGCTTCGGCGTCGTAGATGGAGACCGGGAAGACGATCTTGTCGACGTCGGCCGCGAGGGCGGCGAGGTTGACGTTGATCGACTCGTCGTCGCCGGAGCCCTCACCGGTGCGGTTGTCGCCGGTGTGGACGATGCTCTGGTCCGGGGTGGACTTGTTGTTGAAGAAGACGAAGTGACCGTCGGAGACGACCTTGCCCGTCGCGTTGACCGCGATGGCGGAGGCGTCCAGGTCGAAGTCGACACCGGTCGTCGTACGGACGTCCCAGCCGAGGCCGACCGTGACCGCACTGAGGCCCGGGGCCTCCTTCGTGAGCGAGACGTTGCCGCCCTTGGACAGGCTTACTGCCATTTTGACTGGTGTCCCTTCCTCTTCGCATGGCCGCGAGATCGTGGCCAAGGTACCGCTGACCTTCATAACGCAGGGAGGGGGCCGCCAGGTTCCACCGCCCGCGTTTCGTCCTGCGGTCGGTGCGGAAATACGCGTGACGGGCACCGCGCGGGGCGGGATCATGGGGGCATGCCTGGTCCCTATGTCATCCGCGGTTCGGTCGTGCTCCCCGAGGCGGAGCTCGCCTGGCGCTTTTCGCGGTCCTCCGGGCCGGGCGGCCAGCACGTGAACACGTCGGACTCCCGCGTGGAGCTGCTGTTCGACCTGGCGGCGACGAAGGCGCTGCCCGAGGTGTGGAAGGAGCGGGCGCTGGAGCGCCTCGCCGGCCGGCTGGTGGACGGGGTGCTGACCGTACGGGCCTCCGAGCACCGGTCGCAGTTCCGCAACCGGGAGATGGCGCTGGTCCGGATGGCGTCCGTGCTGGCGGAGGCCACGGCGCCGCCGCCCAAGGCCCGCCGGGCCACGAAGATCCCGCGGGGGATCAACGAGCGGCGGCTGCGCGAGAAGAAGGCCCGGGCCGAGACCAAGCGGGGACGCACCGGCCGCGACTGGTAGGCCCCCGTCCCCGGGGCCGGGGGCTCAGCCCGACAGGTGGCGGTAGCGGCCGCGGAAGTAGGTCAGCGGCGGGGAGTCGGGGTTCGGCAGGGCCGAACCGAGGACGCGGCCGATGACCAGGGTGTGGTCGCCGGCCTCGACGCGGTTCTCCGTACGGCATTCGAGGGTGGCCAGGGCGTCCGAGAGCAGCGGGGCGCCCGAGAGCTCGCCGCGGACGTGCGGGAGGTCCGCGAAGAGCAGCCGGTCGCTGATGCGGTTCTTCATCGAGAAGCGGCTCGCGACCTGCACCTGGTGGTCGGCGAGGACCGACACCGCCCACAGGGGCTGCTCGGCCAGCAGGTCGTCCATCCGGGAGCCCTCGCGCAGGCTCACCAGGACCAGCGGCGGGTCCAGCGACACGGACATGAAGGCGGTGGCCGTCATGCCGACGTCCTCGCCGCCCGGGCCGTCCGGCGTCAGCGGGACCTCGTGCGCGGTGATCAGGCACACGCCGGCCGCCAGTCGGGACATCGCGGCCCGGAACTCGTCGTTGCTCACGCCCTCAGGATGAGGGGTGGAGGGGATCGTCAGGGGTACGGGGGTCGTCTTCGGCACGTTCGGAACGCTAGTCTCGCCCTCCCGCGCCGCACATCGGGCCCGAGTCCGAGCCGTGTCCCGGCCCGTTGACCTAGGCCGCCCCGGGCCCCGGGCGTATCGTTCGCTTCCGGGAATGTGGGGGAGCGCTCCCAGGCGTCGAGGACCCCATCGCTTACCTTTATTCATCTCATGTGACTTGAGTCACAGAGGGCAAGATTTGTTGACCCTGCGTACCTGTCGCACAGCTCACTGTGATTCAGTGGACGGGACACCGCAACGAAACGCCGATGACAAACCTGGAGTTGCTGTCGAGGTCTCGGGGAGAGCGAGCAATGGAGACCGAGTCGGAGCCGTACGTCCGTCTTGCGACCCTGCGGCAGCTTCACCAGGTGGTGGCCGAGCTCAACACGGCCAGGAGCCTGGCGGACACCCTGCAGACCGTCGTGGACGGCATCGTCGTGGGCCTCGGCTACGAACTCGCCTGTGTCAACCTCGTACGCCCTGACGGGGATCTCGTCGTCGCCGCCTTCGCGGGCGACCCCGCAGCAGAGGCCCTCATCACCGGCCGCGTCGGCTCCCGCGCCTCCTGGGAGCGCCGCCTGATGATGGGTGAGAGCTGGGACGGGCTCCGCTTCATCCCGCACACCGAGGGCTGGGTCCTGCTGGAGGACGACGTGCCCCAGTGGCACACCGACGGCCCCGATCCGCGCTTCGAGGACGAGTGGCACCCCGAGGACCGGCTCTACGCCCCCATGTATGCGTCCGGCGGGGAACTTCTGGGTGTCATTTCGGTGGACAGACCGCGCAACGGGCGCCGGCCCGGCGCGTGGGGCCGCGAAGCGCTCCAGATGTACGCCTTCCAGGCGGCGATTGCGATCAGCAACGCACGGCTTCGCGCGAACATGCAGCGGGCCCTGGTCCGGCTGGAGCGTGAACAGCAGGCGCTGCGCGCGAGCGAGGAGTCGTTCCGGCAGGCCTTCGAGTACGCGCCCAGCGGGATGGCCATCGCCGAGATGGGCGGGGACCAGCACGGGCGGCTGCTGCGGACCAACGACGCGCTGTGCCGGCTGCTGGGCCGGCCCGCCTCCGTACTGCGGCGCTACTCCTTCTCCGACCTGGTCCACCCCGAGGACATCGGGACCCTGCTGCGGACCTCCGCCGAGGGTGGGCGGGCCGAGCTGAGGCTGGGGCGGCGCGACGGCACGTACGTATGGGTCTCGCTGCGCAACTCCGTCGTCGCGGACGCCGCCGACGGGCCGCGTTTCCTGCTCACGCACGTCGAGGACATCGAGGAGCGCAAGCGGCACGAGCTCCAGCTCGCCCACCGGGCCAGCCACGACTCGCTGACCGGCCTGCCCAACAGCGCCGAGCTGCGCTCCCGGCTCGGCGCGCGGCTGTGCCGCAGGCCGCTGTCGGTGCGTGCCACCGCCGTCGAGGCGCTCGACGCGGCCTACGAGGGCCACGGCGGCGGGACGGGCGGCGGGACCGCCACCGGCGAGCACGGCTTCCAGCCCGACGCCTTCCCCGAGCCGTTCGAGTTCCCGGCCGCCCCCGGGGTGCCCGGCGCTCCCGGGACGCCCGGCGCCGGCGTGGGCCCGTACGACCACCACGTGCACACGGTGGCGCCCGCGAGTGACGTCGACGACGGGACGAAGGGGCTCGCGGTGCTCTTCTGCGACCTCGACGGGTTCAAGTCGATCAACGACCGGTTCGGGCACCACACGGGTGACGCGGTCCTGATCGAGGTGGCCCGGCGGCTGACGACGGGCGTCAGGGACGGTGACACCGTCGCTCGGCTGGGTGGTGACGAATTCGTCGTCCTCGCCGACGGCCTGGGCGCAGCCGACGCCGCCGACCTGGCCGTGCGGCTGCGCAACGCGATCATCCCGCCGATCCGGGTGGACGGCCGCGCGGTGCGCGTGGGCGCGAGTTTCGGCATCGGCTGGGCCAGCTGCGGCATGTCCGCGGACGAGGTGCTGCGCTCGGCCGACCAGCGGATGTACATCGAGAAAAGGTCCCGCTCCAAGGCGCACCGCCGGGCCGGCTGAGGCGATCGGCCGCCCGTGGGTGCACGTGTTCGGGGTAGGCTCCCGTGGGTCGAAAGGAGTGACCTGCGATGACGACGCCCGCGAACCACGGCCCGAACAGTGGGGCGAACCAGCCCGAGGACGACGATCCGTTCGGCTATCTCTACGCGGACGGCCAGGCCGCCGGAGCCACCCCGCCCACGCAGGGCGGTGGATACGGCTACCCCGGCCCGACGGTCGGTGGGCAGCCCGGCGTGCAGCCCGGTGTCCCCCGTACCTCGTACAACCAGGTGCGCACTGTCGGGGAGCGGACGTACGGCGGTCAGCGCGGCCAGGTTCCGGCGCAGCCGCAGCCGCCGGCCTACCAGGCCCAGTACCAGGCCCCGGAAGCCCTCCAGGCGGGCGGCTACGGGGTTCCGCCGCAGCAGGGGCAGACCACCACGACGATCCCCGCTCCGGGCGGTCACGGCGGAAGCGGCGGTTCCAGCCGCAAGGGCCTGCTCATCGCGGCCGTTGCGGTGGTCGCCGCGGTCGTGATCGGCATCGGTGCGGCCCTGGCCTTCGGCGGCGACGACAAGGACAAGGCGAAGGACAGCGGCGGCACGGCGGGCGGGCAGCAGTCCGCGCAGCCGCAGAACTCGCAGTCCGCGCAGCCGAGCACCTCGGCGTCCCCGGACGCGCCGCTGCCCAAGGCGGACGCCTCGGGCGCGGGCATGTCCCTGACCGGCGGCGCGCACCTGGAAGGCACGGTGGCGGGCGCCAAGAGCACGGGCGGCCAGTACGTGGGCGGCCTGAACGCCCCCGGTGCCGCGGCGACTTGGACCGTGGACGTGGCCAAGGCGGGCCAGTACAAGCTGAAGATGGTCTACGGGGTGCCGGGCAAGGACGCCAGCACCACGCTGACCGTCAACGGCGAGGCGCAGTCCCGGCCGATCAACATGAAGAACTTCAGCCAGGCCAAGCCGGGTGAGTGGGACAAGGGCTGGACCAACACCTGGTCGCTCGTGACGCTCAAGCAGGGCACGAACACGATCAAGATCTCGTGCGAGGCCGGGAACCAGTGCGAGGTCAACCTCGACCAGCTCTGGCTCGAGAAGGGCTGAGCGGCCCGGCGGCTCAACGCGCCGTCAGTGTCACCGACCCCCGTACCTGTTCGTAGGTGCGGGGGTCGAACTCTCCCGCCGCGGGGGCGTGCACGGTGGCGGCGGACAGGGCCACCGCGCGGGTCAGCCGCTCCGGCCAGTCCAGGCCCTCCGTGAGGGCCGACAGGAGCCCCGCGACGGCGGAGTCCCCGGCTCCGGTCGGGTTGCCCGTCAGGGCGCGCGGTGGGGCCGCCTGCCAGGTGCCCTGGGCGGTGGCCGCCAGCAGTCCGCCGGGGCCGAGCGAGGTCACCACGGCGTGTGCGCCGCGGCGCCGGGCGTCGCGGGTGGCCTGGAGCGGCTCGCGGGAGCCGGTCAGCTCGGCGAGCTCGGCGGCGTTCGGCTTGATCACCTCGGGGCGGGCGGCGACCCCGCGGCGCAGGGCCTCCCCGCTGGTGTCCAGGAGGACGGGCACGCCGGCCGCCCGGGCCGACCGTACGAGGGTGGCGTACGCGCCGACGGGCACGCCGGGCGGGAGGCTGCCGCAGAGGGCGACCGCGGCGGCGCCGGTCAGCAGGGCCTCGTAGCGGCCGAGGAAGGCGGTCCATTCCGCCGAACCGATCTGCGGGCCGGGCTCGTTGAACTGCGTGGTGTCGCCGGAGGCCCGGTCGACGACGGCCAGTGTGCGCCGGGTGGGGCCCGCGCAGGGCACCAGAGCGTCCGTCACCCGCGGTGACTCGGCCAGCAGTTCGCGTACGACGGCGCCCGTGCGGCCGCCCGCGAAGCCGGTCGCGGTGACCTCGTGGCCGAGGGCGGCCAGTACGCGGGCGACGTTGAGGCCCTTGCCGCCGGCCCGCTCGGTCACGGTGGTGACCCGGTGCGAGGCGTGCGGAATCAGCTTCGGTACATGGTGGGTGACGTCGAGTGCGGTGTTGAGCGTCACGGTGAGGATCATGGCAGGCCCCGGTCTCGGTGTGTGCCGGGATCATGCCAAACAGGAGTGCGGGCGGCCCAGTCCCGGGGCTGCCCGCTTGCCTGCGGTACCCGCTCAGACCAGCGGGTCGACGATCCATTCGCCGCGCCGCATGACGCCCTTGACGTCGAACTCGGCGTCCAGGACGACCAGGTCGGCGTACTTGCCGGGCTCCAGCGAGCCGACCTCGTCGTACAGGCCGATCAGCTTGGCGGGGTTGGCGGAGATCGCCTGGACCACGGATTCGACGGGCAGCCTGTCCAGGGTCACCGACCGCTTGAAGGCGGTGTCCAGGGTCAGCGTCGAGCCGGCGATGGAGCCGCCCTCGACCAGCCGGGCCACGCCCTCCTTGACCTCGACCTCCAGCGGTCCCAGGTGGTAGGTCCCGTCGCCGAAGCCGGCCGCGTCCATCGCGTCGGTGATCAGCGCGACGCGGTGCGCGCCCGCGTGGTGGAAGGCCAGTTCCAGCATGGCCGGGTGCAGGTGCGTGCCGTCGTTGATCAGCTCGACGGTGACCCGCTCGTCCTCCAGCAGCGCGGCGATCGGGCCCGGGGCGCGGTGTTCCATGGCGGGCATCGCGTTGTACAGGTGGGTGGCCACGGTCGCGCCGGCGTCGATGGCCTGGCGCGTCTGGTCGTACGTGGAGTCGGTGTGGCCGATCGCGGCGATGACCCCGTGTTCGGCCAGCAGCCGTACGGAGTCCAGGCCGCCCGGGAGTTCGGTGGCCAGGGTGAACATGCGGGCGGCGCCGTGGGCGGCGTCGATCAGCTTGCGGACCTCGGCCGGGTCGGGGTCGCGCAGCAGTTCCTCCTTGTGCGCGCCCTTGCGGCAGGGGTTGATGAACGGGCCCTCGAAGTGGATGCCCGCGATCTCGCCCTGCTGGGTGAGTTCGGCGAGCAGGCCGGCGCGGCGGGCCAGTTCGTCGAGGTCACCGGTGACGGTGGAGGCGACGAGGGTGGTGGTGCCGTGCTCGCGGTGGGTGCGCACGCCCTTGAGGACCTCCTCGGCGGTGCCGGAGGTGAAGGAGGCGCCGCCCCCGCCGTGGTTGTGCATGTCCACGAAGCCGGGGACGAGCCAGTGTCCGGACAGGTCGACGGTGCTCGCGCCCTCGCCGGCGCTGCCGGCGATGCGGTCACCGTCGACGATGACGCGGCCGCCCGCCACGGTGCCGGTGGGCAGGACCACCCTGGCGCCGGAGAGAACGGTGCTGTGTGCGCTTCCGGACATCAGGCAGGTACCTCCGTGGCGAGTAGGTCCCAGGCGAGCAGCCCTGCGCCCAGGCATCCGGCGGTGTCCCCGAGGGCCGCCGGAACGATGTCGGGCAGCCGCTGGAACGTCACGCGTTCCTCCACGGCCTTCCGTAGTGGTGTGAACAAGGTTTCCCCCGCCTCGGCGAGCCCGCCACCGATGATCAGCGTGCGCGGGTCCAGCAGGGTGATCGCGGTGACCAGGCCGTCGGCGAGGGCGGGGGCCGCGGCGTGCCACACCTCGCGGGCGCGCCCGTCACCGGATTCGACGGCCTTGGCGCAGTCCGCGGCGTCCGCGTCGGGGTCGCCGGAGGCGCCGGCCCAGGCGCGGCTGACGGCGGACGCGGAGGCGAGGGTCTCCAGGCAGCCGTACTGGCCGCAGCCGCAGGCGGGGCCGCCGGGGCGGACCACGATGTGGCCGATCTCGCCCGCGTAGCCGTGGGCGCCGGCCTCGATGCGGCCGGCGATGCCGATGGCGCCGGCGATGCCGGTGCCCAGGGGGACGAACAGGAACCGGTCGGCGCCGCGGCCGGCGCCGATGCGGCCCTCGGCGAGTCCGCCCGTGCGCACGTCGTGGCCGAGGGCCACCGGGATCCCGTGGAGGCGTCTGCTGAGCAGGGCGCGCATCGGTACGTCGCGCCAGCCCAGGTTCGCCGCGTAGACGGCGATCCCGTTCTCGGCGTCGACGATGCCGGGGACGGCGACGCCGGCCGCGCTGGCGGGCACGCCGAAGCGTTCGCGGCCGAGTTCGCAGAGCTCGGCGGCGAACTCCAGGATCGTCTCGACGACGGCGTCGGGGCCCCGTTCGCGGCCGGTGGCGCGGCGCGCTTCGTGGAGCAGGGTGCCCTCGGCGGCGATGAGGGCGGCCTTCATCCCGGTGCCGCCCACATCGAGGGCGATGACGTGTTTCACGGGTTTCACAGGTGACAGTCTCGCGTGTTCGGCGTGGAAAGGTCTAGTCCATTGGAGGCGATTGTTGAGCTGCCATACAAATTCGGGAGCGCGGCTGCGCCACCGGCCGGACACGGTGCGTTCCCGGATGTGGACGAGGCGCCAAAGTGGTGTAGACCTTACGTGGATCGTACGTACAACAAGGGGTGGATCGAGAACTGTGAAGGGCCGTTACCTGAGCCTGGCCGCGACCGGAGCCGCGCTGAGCCTGACCGCCGCGGCACTGACCGGCTGCGGAGCCGTGGGGAGCCTCACCGGGGACAACGAGGTGACCCTGCGGGTCGTGGCGGCCGACTACGGGGACAATCAGCAGAACTCCTCCTCGGGGTACTGGAAGGACCTGGCCGCCGGCTTCGAGAAGGACCATCCCGGCGTCAAGGTCGAGGTCAGCGTCTACTCCTGGTCCGAGGTCGACGCCAAGGTCGCCGCCATGGTCAAGGCCGGCAAGGCCCCCGACATCGCGCAGATCGGCGCCTACGCCGACTACGCGGAAGCCGGCAAGCTCTACACGGCCGACGAGCTGCTCTCCGTCACCACGGAAGCCGACTTCCTGGCGCCGCTCGCCGACGCGGGCAAGGTCAAGCGCGTCCAGTACGGCATGCCGTTCGTGGCCAGCACCCGCCTGCTCTTCTACAACGAGAAGCTGCTCACGGACGCCGGGGTCATCGCCAAGGACGCCAAGGCCGGCTGGCAGCCCAAGAGCTGGGCCGACCTGGAGGCCGCCGCGAAGAAGCTCAAGGCGGCGGGCGTGGCGACCCCCTTCGCGCTGCCGCTGGGCCGCGAGGAGGCGCAGGCCGAGACGATGATGTGGATGCTCGCGGGCGGCGGTGGCTACACCGACAACGAAGAGGCCTACGCGATCGACTCCCCGGAGAACGTCAAGACCTTCGAGTTCCTGCGCGACAAGATGGTCGGCCAGGGGCTGACCGGCCCCTCGGAGCCGTCGAAGACGGACCGGCAGGCCGCGTTCGACGCCTTCACGCGCGGCGAGGTCGGCATGCTCAACGGCCACCCCACGCTGGTCAAGCAGGCGGCGGCCAAGGGCGTGAAGTTCGGCATGGTGGCCCTGCCGGGCGAGGACGGGACCGACCACCCCGCGATGGGCGTCGCGGACTGGGTGATGGCCTTCAAGAACGGCCACCGCAAGGAGTCCGGCAAGTTCCTCGACTACCTGTACCAGGCGAAGAACGTGACGGCCTTCACCAACAAGTACGACCTGCTGCCGGTCACGACCAGCGGCTACCGGGCCATGGACTCCAGCACCGGCGGTGCGGCGCCCCAGCTCAAGACGTTCCTGCAGGCCCTGCCGAACGCCCGCCTCTACCCCGTCGGCAAGAAGTCCTGGGCCGGCGTGAGCGAGGACGTCAAGCAGAACATCGGCAAGACCGTGCAGCCGGGCGGGCAGCCGGCGAAGGTCCTGGAGAACATCGCCGAGGCCGCCCGCAAGGCCGACGCCCACTGACCGATCGGGGCCGGGGCGCCCGCCCCGGCCCGCTGTCGGAGGGCGGCGTTAATCTGGCGGTATGACGGACGACGAGGGGCTGACGGCCACCGAGGCCGCGGTCCTCGCGTACGAGGGACGCACCTGGCCCGGGCCCGGGGCCAAGGAGCGCGCGATACGGGAGGGGCTGGGGATGACCCCGGTCCGCTACTACCAGCTGCTCAACGTGCTGATGGACGACCCGCGCGCCCTGGCCCACGCCCCCGGCACCGTCAACCGGCTGCGCCGCATCCGCGAAGCACAGCGGGCCCGGCGCTGACCCCGGGGCTGACCCCGGGGCTGACCCCGGGGCGCCACCCCCGCCAGGTCCGGGGCGCGCGCGCCGTAGCCGTGGCCCGGCGGGTTCGTTAGGGTCGTCCCCATGGGGAGCCATCCGCACAGCATGCCGATGCCCGTCACCGCCGCCGGGCGCGAGGGACTCGAAGCCCTCCTCCGTGTACCGCGCCGTTCCGTGGTCGCACTCGACTTCGACGGCACGCTCGCCGACATCGTCCCGGACCCGGACCAGGCACGGGCCCACCCCGGAGCCGTCGCGGCGCTGTCCGCCCTGGCCCCCAAGGTCGCCTCCGTGGCCGTGATCACCGGCCGCCCGGCGGGGGTCGCGGTCCGCTACGGCGGCTTCGCCGGCGCCGCCGGACTGGAACACCTGGTGGTCCTCGGCCACTACGGGGCCGAACGCTGGGACGCGGTGACCGGCATCGTCCACGCCCCGGCCGAGCACCCGGGGGTCGCCGCCGTCCGGGCGGAACTGCCCGGTTTCCTGGACTCCATCGGGGCCTGGCGCGGCACCTGGATCGAGGAGAAGGGCCGGGCCCTGGCCGTTCACACCCGGCGGGCCTCCGACCCGGACGCCGCCTTCGCCGCGCTGCGCGAACCACTGGCCGAGCTGGCGGCGCGCCACGGGCTGATGGTGGAGCCGGGACGGGCGGTACTGGAGCTGCGCCCGCCGGGGATGGACAAGGGCGTGGCCCTGACCGAGTACCTGGCGGAGACGGGCGCCGAAGCCGTGCTGTACGCGGGGGACGACCTGGGCGACCTCGCGGCGTACGCGGCGGTGGAGAAGCTGCGGACGGACGGCATGCCGGGGCTGCTCATCGCCAGCGGATCGGCCGAGGTCCCCGAACTCGCCTCCCGCGCCGACCTGGTCCTGAACGGCCCGTCCGAGGTGGTCGCCTTCCTCTCCGCCCTGGCCGAGGCCATCCGCGACTGACGGACCGGGCGCGGCGCCGCGCCCGGGCGCATGGGCGGGGGCGCCGCCCCCGCGCATGCGCCGGTCCTCAAGCCCCGCGCAGAGCGGACAGCTGGGCCGTGAACCAGTCCGTCGGCGGGAGCGCCGTGGCCGCGGCCGCCAGCCGCTTCGTACGCTCCAGCCGCTCGCCCGCCGGCATGGACAGCGCCGCGTGCAGGGCCTGGGCCGTCGCCGTGACGTCGTACGGGTTCACCGTCAGCGCTTCCTCGCGGAGCTCCTCGTACGCCCCCGCCCCCGACGACAGCACCAGCGCGCACCCCGCCTCCGACACCACCGGGATCTCCTTCGCCACCAGGTTCATCCCGTCCCGCACCGGGTTGACCAGCGCCACGTCCGCCAGCCGGTACACGGCCAGCGAGCGCGCGAAGTCGTCCTCGACGGACACCAGCACCGGCTGCCAGTCCGCCGTCCCGAACTCGGCGTTGATCTCCGCCGCCAGCTCCCGCACCGACTGCGTGTACGCCCGGTAGACCTCCAGGTCCTGCCGTGACGGGTACGCCGAGGCCAGGTGGACCACCCGCTCGCGCCACTCGGGGTGCGTGATGAGCAGTTCCCGGTAGGCCAGCAGTCCGCGCAGGACGTTCTTCGACAGCTCGGTGCGGTCCACGCGGACGATCGTCGCCCGGTCGCCGACCTCGGCCCGCAGGGCGGCCAGCTTGTCGTCCACCACCGGCCGGTGCGCGAGCGCGCGAAGATCGTCCGCGTCGACGCCCAGGGGGTACTGCCGCACCTCCGTGAAGCGCCGCGGACCGAGCCCGGACCCGTCGGCGGCGTACGTGCGGTGCCACACCCCGCGCTCCGGGGAGCCGCTGGGCAGGTGCGGCTGCGCGATGCCGACCGCGTCGTCCCGGTCCGCCCCGGCGATGAACTCCGCCGACCAGCGCCAGCTGTGGAAGCCCAGCTGGTCCGCGCCGAGCATGCCCCACACGAGCTGCCCGCGCACGTCGTCCGGCAGCATGGCGAGGAAGTCACGCGAGGCCCACGGGGTGTGCGTGAAGTGCGCGATGCGCAGGTCGGGCCGCAGCTCGCGCAGCTGCCCCGGCACCAGTGCCAGGTGGTAGTCCTGCACCAGGACCGAGGCGCCCTCGGCGGCCTCCTCGGCCAGGGCCTCGGCGAAGGCCCGGTTGTAGGCGGTGTACGAGTCCCAGCGCCGCCGGAACCCCGCGTCGAAGACCGGCTCGCGCGGGACGTCGTAGAGGTGGTGGTGGGTGAACCACAGCACCGAGTTCGCGATGCCGTTGTACGCGTCGTCATACGTGGTGGGATCGATGTCCAGCATCCGGACGCCGGGCTCGGAGACGCCCCGGCCGACCGCCTCCCTGTCCGCGTCCGACAGCGCCGCGCAGATCCACAGCGCCTCCGGCTGCCGGGCGAGGGCGGCGGAGAGGCCGGAGACGAGACCGCCACCGCCGCGCCGGGCCGTGAGGGTGCCGTCGTCGGCGAGGACGTAGGAGAGCGGGCCGCGGTTCGCTGCAACGAGTACCTGGGAAGCCATGCCGCGAACCTAGCCCGGGGCCCACCCGCTCAAACGTCCGTTCCCTCACGCCACCCTGCGGCCGGAGTACTCCTTGACCTCGGCCATCGGCGGCCGCTCCTCCGTGTCCACGGGGTACGTCCGCGGCACGAACCCGTTCGGCCCGCGCTCGAACTGGGTCAGCTCGGGGCGCACCAGGTGCCCGCGCGAGAGGCGCAGCTGGGCCGTGCGGTAGATCGCCGCGGCCATGCGGCCCAGCGCCCGGCCGTCCTGATGGCGGTGCAGCCGTACGCCGACGTCCACCTGGGCCAGGGCGTCCAGCCCGACGGTGTGCAGCGCGTCGACCAGCAGGCCCAGCTCGACGCCGTACCCGACGGGGAAGGGCAGGCGTTCCAGCAGGGAGCGGCGCACGGCGTACTCGCCGCCCAGAGGCTGCACGAACCCGGCCAGCTGCGGCCAGTGCAGGTTGAGCAGCGGCCGGGCGACCAGTTCGGTCACCCGGCCCCCCTGGGCGGGGACCTTGCCGGGGGCGGGCCCCTCGGCGTCCGCACCGAAGGGGCGGTCGTACATCGCCTTGACGAACTGCACGTCCGGCTCCGTCAGCAGCGGGCCGACGATCCCGGACACGAACGCCGACGAGAAGTCCCGCAGGTCGGCGTCCACGAAGCAGACGACGTCGCCGGTGGTCACCAGCAGCGAGCGCCACAGCACCTCGCCCTTGCCGGGCAGGGCAGGGATCCGCGGCAGGATCTCGTCGCGGTGCACCACCCGGGCCCCGGCCTTCGCGGCCACCTCCGCGGTCCGGTCGGTGGAGCCCGAGTCGATCACGACCAGCTCGTCGACGAGCGGCACCGCCGGCCCGTCGATCAGATCGCGCCGGATCACTTCGACGATGGCGCCGACCGTCTCCTCCTCGTCGAGCGCGGGCAGGACGACGCTGACCGTGGTGCCCGCCGCCCGCTTGGCGGAAAGCAGCTGGTCGAGCGGTCGGTCGGCCGCGGACCAGGAGCGGTCCGCAAACCAGCGCTCCACCTCTTCCAGCACGTTCGGCACTCCTAGGTCATCGTCGGCGCTCGGCATTTTCAGCCGAAAAGTGATCCATCTCGCGGTTCGGACGGCTGTCTCAACCACCCGGACCTTCAGTTACAGTCTTGAACAACGCGAAGGACCACCGCATGCCGGGGGTCCCCGCGGACAAACGCCCGGCCGCGCCATGGAGCGCGCGATCCGGTGCCATACCGCTCATCCAGAGGGGCAGAGGGACACGGCCCGTTGAAGCCCCGGCAACCCTCCAGTCGGTTCTCGCCTGCTTGCGGCAGCGGGGTCCCCGGCTAGGGAAGGTGCCAATTCCGTCTCATGGCGAAGTGCGCCATGGGGAAGATGAGGAGAAAGGGCCTCGCCATCATGGCTGCACAGACTGTTGCCACCTCTGTCGACCTCGGACCTGCCACCGGCCTCTCGTGTCGGGAGTGCGGTACCCGTTTCGAACTCGGACCCATTTTCGCCTGCGTCGAGTGCTTCGGTCCGCTGGAAGTCGCCTACGACCTCCCGATCGGTACCGGGTCCGCTGAAGACGTCGAGGCGCTGCGCGCCGCGATCGAGGCCGGCCCCGACAACATCTGGCGCTACGCCCCGCTGCTGCCCGTCCCCGCGGACGTGGCCTCCAAGCCCAGCCTGAACCCCGGCTTCACCAAGCTCGTCGACGCGCAGAACCTGGCCAAGGAGCTCGGCGTCACCGGCAAGCTGTACGTCAAGGACGACTCCGGCAACCCGACGCACTCCTTCAAGGACCGCGTGGTCGCGATCGCCGTCGAGGCCGCCCGCGCCTTCGGCTTCACCACCCTCTCCTGCTCCTCCACCGGCAACCTGGCCGGCGCCGTCGGCGCCGCGGCCGCCCGGGCCGGATTCCGCTCCTGCGTGTTCATCCCGCACGACCTGGAGCAGGGCAAGGTCGTCATGGCCGGTGTGTACGGCGGCGACCTCGTCGGCATCGAGGGCAACTACGACGACGTCAACCGCTTCTGCTCCGAGCTCATCGGCGACCCGCTGGGCGAGGGCTGGGGCTTCGTCAACGTCAACCTGCGCCCCTACTACGGCGAGGGCTCCAAGACCCTGGCGTACGAGATCTGCGAGCAGCTCGGCTGGCAGCTGCCCGACCAGATCGTGATCCCGATCGCGTCCGGCTCGCAGCTGACGAAGATCGACAAGGGTCTGCAGGAGCTGATCAAGCTCGGTCTCGTCGAGGACAAGCCGTACAAGATCTTCGGCGCCCAGGCCGAGGGCTGCTCCCCGGTGTCCACCGCCTTCAAGGCCGGCCACGACGTGGTCCGCCCGCAGAAGCCGAACACCATCGCCAAGTCGCTGGCCATCGGCAACCCGGCCGACGGCCCGTACGTCCTGGACATCGCCCGCCGCACCGGCGGCTACGTCGAGGACGTCACCGATGAGCAGGTCGTCGAGGCCATCAAGACCCTCGCGCAGACCGAGGGCATCTTCGCCGAGACCGCGGGCGGCGTGACCGTCGGCGTGACCAGGAAGCTCATCGAGAACGGGCAGCTCGACCCGGCGCTGACCACGGTCGTCCTCAACACCGGTGACGGCCTCAAGACCCTGGAGGCGGTGGCCGCGGACAGCGGGCAGACCGCCACCATCCGCCCGAGCCTGGACGCGTTCCGCGCCGCCGGCCTGGCCTGACCATCCCCCTCGCCCTACCGGAAAGGCAGTAGCGCCATGAGCGTCAACGTCCGCATCCCCACCATCCTGCGCACCTACACCGGCGGCCGGGCGGAGGTCACGGCCGAGGGCGCGACCCTCTCCGAGGTCATCGCGTCCCTGGAGGCGAGCCACCCGGGCATCGCTGCGCGCGTCCTGGACGACCAGGGCAAGCTGCGCCGTTTCGTGAACGTCTACGTCAATGACGACGACGTGCGCTTCGAGGGCGGTCTGGACGCGGTGACGCCGGACGGCGCCGGTGTATCGATCATTCCCGCCGTCGCCGGCGGCTGCTGACGCAAGAACCTGAATTACCCCCTCCGGTAAAAGCGGAGGGGGTAATTCTGCTTGATTGGGCGCGGTAGAGTTGGGGAAGTCCCCTCCGCTGGACTTGCCCGCCGCATATGAGCGGGTCGCGTGAGGGTTGACATTGAGTCAATGTGCGCGTGCGGTATGGGGCTTTGGCGAGATATGCCGGGTCCGAGTTGCCCGGGAATATGCCAACTTTTCACTCTATTTCAATGTATCCCCATGTCCAGATTTCTCGTCGGATTGACCTGTTGCAGACAGCAGCGGTGCAGATACATTCAGCCCCGGTCGAGGCGTTCCGGCGCAAGTTCTGACCCGGGACCGCGAAGTGCGGTCCCGCGCAAGGGCCAGTAATAGGGGAGTTAGGCATGGCTCAGGGCACCGTCAAGTGGTTCAACGCGGAGAAGGGCTACGGCTTCATCGCGGTCGACGGTGGTGCGGATGTGTTCGTCCACTACAGCGCCATCCAGATGGACGGGTACCGCACCCTTGAAGAGGGTCAGCGGGTCGAGTTCGAGATCTCGCAGGGCCAGAAGGGTCCGCAGGCGGACATGGTCAAGCTCGCCGTCTAGTCCCGGCGCGATCGACCACCGACGCATACACACGAGGGCCCGCATCCTTGAGGAGGGATGCGGGCCCTCGTGGCGTGTCCGCTGCCGGGCGCGGGTGAACCGCCCCCGCTGCCCGAAGCCGCTTGCACTCGGAGGGGTCGAGTGCTAATCATTGGCGTTAGCACTCTCGTGCTGAGAGTGCTACTACACAGGACCGGGTCGGTGAGGCCCGCAGGGTCCGGCGGGAAGGAACCGCCGGGCACGCAGGCCGTCCGTCGCGGGCGCGGGCGCGGTCCGGAGCAATCCAACCCTCCCCTCGCGCCGTCGGTGCAGGGGGAACCCCAGTCCTGGAGGACCACTTCAGATGGCCAAGATCATTGCGTTCGACGAGGAGGCCCGGCGCGGTCTCGAGCGCGGGATGAACCAGCTCGCCGACGCCGTCAAGGTCACCCTTGGCCCCAAGGGTCGCAACGTCGTCCTTGAGAAGAAGTGGGGCGCCCCCACGATCACCAACGATGGTGTCTCCATCGCCAAGGAGATCGAGCTCGAGGACCCGTACGAGAAGATCGGCGCCGAGCTGGTCAAGGAAGTCGCCAAGAAGACGGACGACGTCGCGGGCGACGGTACGACCACCGCCACCGTGCTCGCCCAGGCGCTCGTCCGCGAGGGCCTGCGCAACGTGGCTGCCGGCGCCAACCCGATGGCCCTCAAGCGCGGCATCGAGAAGGCCGTCGAGGCCGTCTCCGGCGCCCTGCTGGAGCAGGCGAAGGATGTCGAGACCAAGGAGCAGATCGCTTCCACGGCCTCCATCTCCGCCGCTGACACCCAGATCGGCGAGCTCATCGCCGAGGCGATGGACAAGGTCGGCAAGGAAGGCGTCATCACCGTCGAGGAGTCCCAGACCTTCGGTCTGGAGCTGGAGCTCACCGAGGGCATGCGCTTCGACAAGGGCTACATCTCGGCGTACTTCGCCACCGACATGGAGCGTATGGAGGCGTCCCTGGACGACCCGTACATCCTCATCGTCAACTCCAAGATCGGCAACGTGAAGGACCTCCTTCCGCTGCTCGAGAAGGTCATGCAGTCCGGCAAGCCGCTGCTGATCATCGCCGAGGACGTCGAGGGCGAGGCCCTGTCGACCCTGGTCGTCAACAAGATCCGCGGCACCTTCAAGTCCGTCGCCGTCAAGGCTCCGGGCTTCGGCGACCGCCGCAAGGCCATGCTCGGTGACATCGCCATCCTCACGGGCGGCACGGTCATCTCCGAGGAGGTCGGCCTCAAGCTGGAGAACGCGGGCCTCGACCTGCTCGGCCGCGCCCGCAAGGTCGTCATCTCCAAGGACGAGACCACGATCGTCGACGGTGCCGGTGACAGCGACCAGGTCCAGGGTCGCGTCAACCAGATCCGCGCCGAGATCGAGAACTCCGACTCGGACTACGACCGCGAGAAGCTCCAGGAGCGCCTCGCGAAGCTGGCCGGCGGCGTGGCCGTCATCAAGGCCGGCGCCGCGACCGAGGTGGAGCTCAAGGAGCGCAAGCACCGCATCGAGGACGCCGTCCGCAACGCGAAGGCCGCCGTCGAGGAGGGCATCGTCGCCGGTGGTGGCGTGGCCCTGCTCCAGGCCTCCGCGGTCTTCGAGAAGCTCGACCTCTCGGGTGACGAGGCGACCGGCGCCAACGCCGTGAAGCTCGCCCTGGAGGCCCCGCTCAAGCAGATCGCCGTCAACGGTGGTCTCGAGGGTGGCGTCGTCGTGGAGAAGGTCCGCAACCTGACCGTCGGCTGGGGCCTGAACGCCGCGTCCGGCGAGTACGTGGACATGATCGCCGAGGGCATCATCGACCCGGCGAAGGTCACGCGCTCCGCTCTGCAGAACGCCGCGTCCATCGCCGCGCTGTTCCTGACGACCGAGGCCGTCATCGCCGACAAGCCGGAGAAGGCCGCCGCGGGCGCGCCGGGCGGCATGCCGGGCGGTGACATGGACTTCTGATCGACCGCGGCTCCGGCCGCAGCCGATCGGCTGTTCTCACGACCGAGGGCGGCACTCCCGTACAGGGGGTGCCGCCCTCGGGCGTTTCGGCGGGCCGGGCGTGAGCCCCGTTCCCGGGTGGCGGGGCAAGGAGCCGCGGCCGGGTGCCGAGACGGATCACCACGCAACAGGGCGGTTTGGTTGACTGGGGGCATGAGCGATCTCTTCGTCAAGATCTGCGGGCTGAAGACCGCGCACGACGTCGGCACGGCCGTGGACGCCGGGGCCGATGCCGTCGGGTTCGTCTTCGCGCCGGGCAGCCCGCGCACCGTCGACGCCGCCACGGCGCGGGCGCTGGCCGCCGACGTGCCGGACTCGGTGCTCACCGTCGGGGTGTTCCGCGGGCAGCCGGTCGACGAGGTGCGGCGGCTGACCGAGGAGAGCGGCGTACGGGGAGTGCAGCTGCACGGCGACGAGGGCCCGGAGTTCTACGAGGCGCTGCGCGCCGAGGGCCGGACCCTGCTGCGGGCCACCGCCCTGCACGTCGGGCGGTGCGGGGAGTACGGCGAGGACCTGCTGCTGATCGACGCGCCCGACCCCGGCTCCGGCAAGCCGTGGAACTGGGGCTCTGCGGAGTTCACCGCGCCGCAGGGGCGCTGGCTGCTGGCCGGCGGGCTGACCCCGCACAGCGTCCGCGAGGCCGTGCAGACCACCGGCGCCTGGGGCGTGGACGTGTCCAGCGGCGTCGAGAGCGAGCGCGGCGTCAAGTCCCCCGCCCTGATCCGCGCCTTCATCGGGGCCGCCCGCGGCTGATCGGGGCGCCCGTCGTCAGCCGGCCGAGGCGGTTCCGTCCTCCTCGACGGCCTCGACGCCCGGCAGCGACCGGAGGGCCGCGACCTGGGCGGGGTCGAGCCGGGCGGCGAAGCCGTGCAGGGTGCTGTCGAAGACGTGGACCGGGGTGGCGCCTACCAGTCGCGCCACGTCGGCGGGGTCGAGGTCCCTGCGTACGGTGACGATGTACGTGGGGTGGTCCACGGGCGCCGCGTACGGGACCGGGTCGCGGACGGCGGCCGAGGCCGGGGCGGGGCAGGCGGTCAGGGCGGCCAGTACGACGACGGCGGCTGCGGGCAGGGCCCGGCTCACACGGATGCGCATGGGGCGAGGCCATCACGTACGACGGCGCAGGTCAACGACGTCCGCGGGGGTGGCGGGGGTACCGGGGGGCGCGTCGGCCGCGCGCTCCCCGGTGTGGTGGCGGGCCGTACGGGTGATCTTGGCGAGGGCCGCGGACCGCACGGGCGTGGTCATGGCCCGGACGGCACAGGGGATCGCCCCTGCCGCAGCGGGTGGGACAGGCGGTACGGGCGGTGGCGACGTGTGGGCCGCCTGGCGGTGCACGGCGGTTCAGGACGCGCCGGGGTGGCACCGATGGAAGGAGGGCCGCCCCCGCAGAGGCACTCGTCCTCGCCGGGGCGGCTCCTTCATGCCGACGTTCCGGCCCACCGCCTTCAGGGAGTTCCTTCCATGCGCCTGCTCGCCCGCCTGGCCGCCACCGCCCTGCTCACCGTGCCCGCGGTCGCGGCCGGTACGGCCGCCGCCGACACCCCGGAGCCGACCCCGGTGCCTCTGCACACCGCCGAGAACGCGGTGCCCGGCCAGTACATCGTGACGCTGGAGAAGGGGCAGGACGCGGCGAAGGTGGCGCAGAGGCTGGGTCTGAAGCCGACGTTCGTCTACAGCAAGGCGATGACCGGCTTCGCGCTCCCGCTCACCCCGCTCCAGTTGCAGATCGTCCGGTTGAGCATCGGGGTGAAGTCGGTCGAGGAGGACGCCAAGGTGCAGTCCGTGCCGATGCCGACCAGCACGCCCGGGATGCGGGCGCCGTCCTCGTCGTGGGGCCTGGACCGGATCGACCAGCAGAACCTGCCGCTCGACAACGACTTCACCACCCAGGGCGACGGCGCCGGGGTGACCGCGTACATCCTCGACACGGGCATCGACTACGACCACGCCGAGTTCGGCGGCCGGGCGACGTTCGGGTTCGACGCCATCGGCGACGGCCGCAACGGCATGGACTGCCAGGGCCACGGCACGCACGTGGCGGGCACGGTGGCGGGCTCGACGTACGGGGTGGCGCGCAAGGCGAACCTGGTCAGCGTCCGCGTCCTCGGCTGCGACGGCAGCGGCACGTGGTCGGGCATCATCGCCGGCATGGACTGGGTGGCCGCGAACGCCAAGCAGCCGGCCGTGCTGAACGGCTCGCTCGGCGGGGACAAGTCGACCGCGGTCAACGACGCGGCGACCGCGCTCTCCGACGCGGGTGTGCTGCCGGTCGTCGCGGCGGGCAACTCCGCGAAGGACGCCTGCACGGTCTCGCCCGCGTCCGCCGCGCGCGTGCTGACGGTGGCGGCGAGCAACCAGTGGGACGAGGAGACCTCCTTCTCCAACTTCGGTACGTGCGTCTCGCTCTACGCCCCCGGCCAGGCCATCGTCTCCGCGAAGCTCGGCGGCGGCAGCGTGGCCCTCGACGGGACGTCGATGGCCGCGCCGCACGTTGCCGGTGTCGCCGTCCTCTACAAGCAGGCGCACCCGACCGCGAGCCCTGCGGAGGTCAACGAGTTCCTCGACGACGAGTCCACCAAGGACGTGCTGACCGGCGTCGGCACGGGCACCCCCAACCGGCTGCTGTACACCGCCGGTCTCTGACCGCCGGAGGGTTCCGGTGAACCCGGCCCGCAGCCCGTTCACGGATAGGCTGCGGGCCGGGGGGATCATGGACACGCCACCGCCGCTCGTGAAGCGGCTGCCGCTCGTGAAGCGGCTCCGGGACCACGTACGGCTCGCCGCGGCCTGCGCGTTCAGCGCGGTCGCGGTGCTGTACGCGGTCCTGTGCCTGAAGTCGGCCGCGGACATGGCCGACACCGTGTGCCGCGTGGGATACACCGCCGGCTGTCCGCGCGGGCTGGGGTGGCTGGTGCTGTGGACGCTGGCCGCCGGGTCGGCCGCGGCCGGCTTGTGGTGGTCGGCCGTGAAGGGCCGCGGGTACCGCTCCGCCGTCGGCTGGGTCATGGCCGTGGTGGTCGCGCTCGTCGCGCTGGGTCCGGCCTGGCTCGGCTTCTCGTGGCTGCGCGGCCCGCACATGGACCTCTTCTCGTACCAGGCCCCGGGGAGCGCGGTGGCCGGGAAGCCGCTCGGCTCCTGGGCGGGCCCCCCGGCCACGGGGTTCGTGGTCCGGGCCGGTGCGGATGGTGTGACCGGTTACGACGGGGAGGGCCGCCGCGGCTGGAGCCTGCGCGTTCCGGCAGGCGGGGCGGTGTGCGCGATGAGCGCGGACAGCCCTTCCGGTACCGGTCTGCTGACCTTCGCCACCGTGCTGGACGGCTGTGGCGGCCGCCTGGTGGCGGTGGACGTCGCCTCCGGCAAGCAGCTCTGGACCACGAACATCCCGCACCTCGTGGGCCGGCCGTCCGCGGGCGGCTCGCTGGCCGTGGTCGCGACCGCGGACGCCGTTCTCGCCCACGACCTGGCCACCGGCGCCGAGCGGTGGCGCTCCCCGCTACCGGCGGGCGCCGTCCCCATGGAGGTCGCCGCAGGCCCCGACCGGGTCCTGCTCCTGGCCCGGACCGACCAGGGCGTCGAGCTGTTCGCGTTCGGGGCCCGCACCGGCGCCGTCGCCTGGCGGTTCCCGATGCCGGTCGGGTACGAGTCCCCGCGCATCGTGTCGGCCTCCCCGGCCGCCGCCGTCGGTGCCGGGCGCCTGCTGGTCTTCGACGAGGCGGGCCGCCCGCAGCCCGACGGGGAGGCGCCGTACGTCCCGACCACGGGCGCGACGGAGTGGCTGGTCGCGGGCGACGTGCTGTACGCGTCGGTCCCGGAACGGGAGAAGCGGGAGGTCCTGGCGGCGTTCTCCCTGAAGGACGGCCGCCACCTGTGGACCCGCGCCTTCGAAGACGAGTGGCGGATCCGCGCCCTGGCGGCCGACCGCACCGGCCGGATCGCGGTGATCACCGAGGGCGCGTACACCCACCTGTGGCACCTCGACCCGGGCACGGGGAAGCCGCGCGGCGAATCGACGGTGCTGCGGCGCCTGCGGCTGGGCGAGTCGTTCGCGCTCCACGGCCGGACGTTCGTCAACCTCGACGACGACACCCGCCTCCCGCCGATCTTCGACGTGGCCCCGACGATCGGCTGGTGAGCCGGGTCAGAGGCTGGCGACGAACGCGGTCCAGGCCGGACCGTTGAAGGTGAGGTGCGGGCCGTCCGGGACCTTGGAGTCCCGGACGGGAACGAGGTCGGGGTGGCCGTCGCCGACTTCGAGGCAGTTGCCACCGTCGCCGCCGCTGTGGGTGGACTTGCGCCAGGTGGCCATTTCCAGGCAGTCGCCACCGCTGCCCCCGCTATAGCTGGACTTGTGCCAGACGGCAGCCGACAGGTCGTACTCAGGCGTGCTGATCATGTTCGTAATCCTCCGCCACCGATTCGATCAGGGCCAGGGACTTGCGCGGCGACAGCGCGTTGGCCGTGAGCAGATCGTAGGCCAAGGCGTGGTGGGTCACGGTGGCCGGATCGTCGAACAGCTGCCCTGTGCTCATGCCTTGGACGTAAGCCAGCGGGGGAGCGTCTTCGAAGGACATCAGCTTGAGGGAGCCCTCCATGGCTGCGTGCGGGCCCGCAGTAAATGGGAGCACTTGCACGATGACCCGATGTGACCGAATTAGCCTCGCGATGTGTCGCAGTACTCCTGCCAGGACCGTCGTGTTCTCCCCCGCCCTCCGGAGTACCGCCTCGTCCAGGACGCACCAAAACAGGGGGGTTGTTGGATCACTGAGCAGCGCGGCCCGAGCCAGTCGGTTAGTGACCAGCTCATCGATGGTCTCCTCGGTGGCCGTCGGCTGATACGCGCGGAAGACCTCGCGCGCGTACGCCTCCGTCTGCAGCAGTCCGGGGATCAGCTGGGGCGCGTACTCGCGGATGGCCTTCGCCAGAGCCTCGGCCTCGGCCGCCGCCGCGAAGTGGTCCGGGTACTTGGACTTGGCCGCCGCGCCGCAGTTGCGGACGAAGAAGCCGGACGTGCCCAGGATGTCGTCTATCTGCCGGGCGAATTCGATGTGCATCCGCCGCGTGCCGGCTTCGAGCTGGCCGATGAACGAGCCGCTGACGAAGAGGGGTTCGCCCAACTCGGCCTGACTGAGGCCCGCGCGTTCTCGGGCCACGCGGAGTTCGGCGCCGAGCAGGGCGCGGGGTGAGGAGGACGGGTCGAGGTTCTTACCTGCCATGGCAACTCTCCTGGCAACACGTGCCGTTGTTGCGGTGTCCGTGTTGAAAGGCTAGCGACCCCGTCGCCACTCTGTGTGTCGAAGCTGAACACTCAGAGTGGAAAGGTGACATGTCATGGTGCTCACGGCCAAGGAGCGGATGCAGGCGGCGGAGGAGGCCGTGCGGCAGCTGAGGGAGTCCCTCGCCGGCGTCGGGGTCACCCTTCCCTCGCTGGACGTGGACGGGGTCTCGGCGGCGGGGACGTACGGGCTGCCGTTGATCGACCTCGGGCGGTGCAACCTCACCACCGCGCTCCGGCTGGCGGTCGTGCTCCACGAGCGGGCCCGCCCCGCGTGAGCGAGGCCGCCCTGGAAGGGTGCCGCGCGGCGGCGCGGGCCTGGGAGTTCGAGCTGGCCTGGAAGCTGTGCTGGCTGGAGAAGGGCCTGGCGGGGCCCGGGTGGAGGAGGAGCGGGATGGGGCTCCAGGTGCGGGTGGAGCTGCACGAGGCCAGTGGGCTGTGGACCGCGGTGGGTGACGACGGGAAGCGGCGGGTGCGGGAGACCGCCGAGACGGCGGACGAGGCGACGGCCCTCGTGCACGAGGCGTTCGGGCTGAAGGCCTGGCGGCCGCAGCCGCCTCCGCCGCCGGGCTGGCACCGCTTCACGCTGGTCCACAGTCCGGTGGGCCGGGCGCCCGGCCACGCCGACCCGCGCTACGACGCCATCAAGGCGCGGCCGCCACGGGGCTGCGTGCCCGAGGAACTCGTCGGGTGTTTCGCGCTGCGGTGCGAGCGGCCCGGCGCGCGGCTGCTGGACGCCGTGGGGGAGCTGTGCGGGGAGGTCCGGACCGGGTACGGGCTGCTCATGACCGACCTCGGCATCGAGGAGCTGTGGGAGTGGGCGTCCGACGGTACGGACGGCTGGGGCGCCGAGATCGTGGGCCAGCTGCTCCTGATGGCCGCCGAGCGGGGCCCGCGCCTCGGCTACGGCGTCGATGACCTGGTCCGCTTCCTGCGGACCGCTGCCGGTTCGTGCCGTGACGGGTCGGGCCCCGCGGGGGTGCTCAGACCTTGACCGTGGCGAGGCGTGTGCCGCAGAGGGCCGTCAGGTCCTCCGGGTCGGAGGTCAGGACGGTGACCGGCCCGGGCGCCGCGAGCGCGGTCGCGGCGAGCATGGCGTCGATGGCGTGCTTGTGCCCGTGCAGTCCCGCTTCACGGAGCAGGTCGGTGGCATGGTGGGCGATCTCCTCCGTGACGGGTTCGACCACCACGCGGGACAGCGCCCACTTCAGTGCCGGCACGTTGATCTGAGGGTGGATCACCTCGACGAGGGTGGCCGTGCTGGTGATGACCCGCAAGTCGTCGGCGAGAGCGAGGGCGAGCCACCGCGTGATCGTGCGGTCCCGCAGTACGGCCTTGGCGAGCCCTTCGCTGTCGAGCACGAGCGTGCCGCCCGGTGTTGCCGCCTGACGGGTCATGAGGCCTTCCTCTCCGGCTTGCTGTCAGCGGTCTGCTCGGCGCGGGCGCGCCGCTGGATCTCGCGCGTCGCCTCGATCTCCTCCTCGGTGATGGGCCCGTGCTCCGCCTCGGCGACGGCGATGAGCTCGGCCAGGTTGTCGCGCTCGATCTGGCGGGTCACGGCGGCGGTGACGTAGGCGGACAGGCCCGACGGGCCGCTGCGGGCGCGAGCGGCCTCGGCGACGTCGCGGGGCATCGAGATCGAGTACTTCTGGGTGGGCTCGCTCATGCCACCCATGCTACTTCCGATGCCACCGCCGTACCCGGCATGTGGGGTGAGGGAATACATGTGCATAGGCTGCTGGCATATGCCGACCCGTGGAGCGTTCACACCCGTGGGTTAGCTCGATGGTGTGATCATGCGGCCGGCTTCACGCGGGGACCGGGGCGTCCGTGCTCAGGCGGGCGTGGAGGTGTTCGTCGTGCCAGCCGTCCGCGTGGAGGAGGACGCCGCGCATGGTGCCCTCCAGGGGGAAACCGGCCTTCGTCGCGACGCGGCAGGACGCCGGGTTGGCCACGGAGTGGGTGATGCGCAGGCGGTGCAGGCCCAGTTCCTCGAAGGCCCAGCGGCCGACCCGGTCCGTGGCCGCGGTCATGACGCCGGTGCCCCGGCCCGCGGGCAGCAGCCAGTAGAGGATCTCGCCGCTCCCGGCGGGGAGGTCGAGGTCGGCCACGCCGATCAGGCCCACGGGCGGGCCGCCGGGAGCCGGGGCCACCGCCCAGATCGCTGCGTGCTCGGTGTGCCAGCGTTCCTGCCAGCGCTCGATCCGGGCCACGGCCTCGGCCGGAGACAGCATCGGCGAGCGGTTCCAGCGGCGTATGTCCGGGTCGTGGCAGGACTCGACGAGTGCGGGGGCGTCGTACGGGGTCCACGGCCGGAGGAGGAACGGGCCGGGCAGGTCCAGGACCGGCTGGGGGCCGGCCGACATGCGGCCGGGCAGGACCACGGGCGGAAGGGTCATGCGGCGTTGCGGAAGTGCGCGAGCAGCGCGTCGGCGTCGCCGGTGGTGCCCGTGATGGTGTCGAAGGCCGCGCCCGAGGGGACGGCCGGGCCCCACAGCCAGGCGTGGTGACAGCTGAAACAGAAGATCAGCTCGAACAGGAGCTGGTCGGCGGCGTCGTACGCGCGCAGTCCCCAGCCCGGCGCGAAGCACACGCGGTCCTTGCCGGGCGGCATGGACGAGAGCAGCCCGAGCGAGTCGGCGGCTTCTCGGCCGGTCCAGCGGGAGACGACGTCGCCGGTCATGGGGTCGCCGTAGCGCTCGGGGCGCGTGGAGAGGCGTACGACCTCGACGACAGCGGTGGCGGCAACGGCTTCGGCGGGGAGCTGCATACCAGTCAGTCTCCCGAACGCCGCTAGATTTTCGCTACAGCCGGCTCGTTGGCCGGTGGGGCGGTGGCCGGATCTGGTTCATGATCGGTGTTGAGGTCGGCCAGCATCTGCGGCGTGAACCCGAAGAACCAGGTGGCTGCGAAGCCGACCACATAGCCGGCCAGCAGCCCGCCCGCGTAGACCGCGAGGTTCAGGCCCAGCCCCGACGGGCCGTCCAGCAGCGGGAACAGGGCCCACCCCGAGGGGCCGATCGCGGTGGCGCCGAAGGCGATCCCCAGCTGGTTGCAGAGCCCGACGAACGCCCCGCCGGCCGCGCCGCCCACGCAGGCGGTGACGAAGGGGCGGCCCAGCGGGAGTGACACCCCGTAGATCAGCGGCTCGCCGACGCCGAGGAAGCCCGCCGGGAGCGCGGACCTGATGGTGGTGCGCAGGGAGCGGTTGTGCGGTACCCGGCAGTGGACCGCGAGTGCGGCGCCGACCTGGCCGGCGCCCGCCATGGCGAGGATCGGCAGCAGCGCGGTGTGGCCGGTCTGCTCGATGAGGGTGGTGTGGATCGGGATCAGGGCCTGGTGCAGGCCCAGCATCACGAGCGGCAGGAACAGGCCTCCGAGGATCAGACCGGCGAAGGCGCCGCCGGTGGCGAGGAGCCAGGTCGCGAAGGAGCCGATGGCGTCGGCGACCGCACCGGCGAGGAACATCAGGCCGAAAATCGTCACCAGGCCGGAGGCCAGGACGGTGAGGGTGGGGGTGACGAGCGCGTCCAGCGACTCGGGGACCCAGCGGCGGCACAGCTTCTCGACGTGCACGGCGAGGTACGCGGCGGCGAGGGCGCCGAGGACGCCGCCCTGGCCGGGGGAGAGGTGCTGGCCGAATGCGTCGATCTTCGCTACCCCGGGGAAGACGATGACGGCGGCGACGGCGCCGCCGAGGATCGGCGTGCCGCCGAACTCCTTGCCGGTGTTGTAGCCGACGAAGACCGCGATCAGCGACATGAACCCGGAGGCGATCGCGGCGAGCGCCGGGACGACGGCGGGCAGCCAGCCGGTGTTCAGCAGCACGCCGTTCAGGCCGGCGATGATGCCGCAGCCGATGAGGGCCGGGATCAGCGGGACGAAGACGTTCGCGATGCGGCGCAGGAACAGCTTGACGGGGGTGCGGTTGCGGGCCTGCCTGGCCTGCTTCAACGCGGCGCCGCGGTCGGCGAGTTCCGCGGCGGTGACGGGCGTACGGGTGCCGCCCGCCGGGCCGTCCGTGTCGGCAGGGCCGGCCCTGCGGGCCCCGGCGGCCGGCGTGCGGCCCTGTTCGACGAGCGCCTCGAACTCCGGGGTGACCCGTGCGACGGTCCCCGGCCCCAACACGATCTGGTACGTCCCCCGGCCGCCGGGAGGGGCCCCCGGGTCCTCGACGACGCCCAGCACCGCGGGCAGCGCCCGCAGCGCCTGGTCGTCGACCAGCGAGCGGTCGTGCAGGGCGAGGCGCAGCCGGGTCATGCAGTGCGCGATCGAGCTGATGTTGTCCGGGCCGCCGACGAGGGGGAGGATCGCGGCGGCCGTGGCGCGGTTCTTGTCAGTGGACATGTCGTGATCGCCTTGCGTCGGGGGGAACGGGGCAGTCAGAGGTCGCGGGCGAGGGCGAGGGCCTCGCGCAGGTGTCCGTTCGCGGTGGTGAGGAGGCCGGCCGCGGTGGGGCCGTCCACGGCGCCGAGGAGGACGAGGACGGCCTGCTTGACCTCGCCGCCGGTGGCGTCGAGCGCGGCCTCGACCTCCTCGTCCGGTGCGCCGGTGGCCAGGGCCACGATCCGGCGGGAGCGGGCGCGCAGCTTCTCGTTGGAGGCACGCAGGTCGACCATCAGGTTCCCGTACGTCTTCCCCAGCCGGATCATGGTGATCGTCGAGATGAGGTTCAGGACGAGCTTCTGGGCGGTACCGGCCTTCAGACGGGTGGAGCCGGTCAGCAGTTCGGGTCCGACGACGACCTCGATCCCGTGCTCGGCGGCCGCGGCGAGCGCCGAGCCGGCGTTGCAGGACAGTCCGACGGTGAGGGCGCCGCGCGTGCGGGCGTACTCGACGGCGCCGACCGCGTACGGGGTGCGGCCGGAGGCGGAGATCCCGATGACGGTGTCGGCGGCGGCCAGCTCCAGGGCGGCCAGGTCGGCGGCGGCCAGCCCGGCGGAGTCCTCGGCGCCTTCGACGGCCTCGACCATGGCGCCGGGGCCGCCCGCGATCAGGCCGACGACCTGCGCCGGGTCGGTGTTGAAGGTGGGCGGGCATTCGCTGGCGTCCAGGACGCCCATCCGGCCGGCGGTGCCGGCGCCCGCGTAGACGAGGCGGCCGCCGCGGGCCATGCGGGCCGCGATCGCGTCGATCGCGGCGGCGATGCGCGGCAGTTGTGCGGCGACGGCGGCCGGGACGGTGGCGTCCCCGGCGTTCATGGTGCGAACGATCTCCAGGGTGGAGAGCCGGTCGATCTCGGCCAGTTCGGGGCGGAAGGCCTCGGTGGTCAGCGTGTCGAGCTGGGCGCGCAGTGCGGCGTACGACGCGGTCATGGGCGGGGGCTCCTGGCGGTCCGGCGGGGGGCGAGTGCCTCGTACGAGGCGGCGAGCGCGGGCGCGGCGGTCTCGTAGGTCCGCTGGGCGACGGCGACGAACAGGCAGTCGACGACGAGGAGCTGGCTGGTCCGGCTCGACATGGCGGCCGGGCGCAGCCGGGTCTCGCGGGCGGCGGAGGTGGCCAGGACGACGTCGGCGTAGTGGGAGACGGGGGCGTGGGGGTGGCCGGTGAGCGCGATGGTGGTGGCGCCGCGCTCGAAGGCGGTGCGCAGGGGGTCGATCACGTCGCCGGTCGCGCCGGAGTGGCTGATCGCGACGGCGGCGTCGCCGGGGCGCAGCTGCACGGCGCCGGTGACGGCCAGATGGGGGTCGCCGTGGGCGTGGGCGACGAGTCCGATGCGCAGCAGCTTCTGGGCGAGGTCCTGGCCGACGAGTGCGGAGGCGCCGACGCCGTAGATGTCGATCCGGCGGGCCGTGGCGAGCGCGGTGACGGCGGCGCCGAGCGCGGCGAGGTCGAGTCCGGCGGCGGTGTCGGCGAGGGTCTGGGCCTCCTCGTGGGCCAGTTTGGCGACGACGTCGGCGATCGGGTCGTCGACGGCTATGTCGGCGGTGACGGCGGGGGCCGCGCCGGACTCCTGCCGGGCGGCGAGCGCGGCGAGGGCCAGGCGCAGATCGCGGTAGCCGGGGTAGCCGAGGAGGCGGGCGGTGCGGACGACGGTGGCCTCGCTGGTGCCGGTGCGGGCGGCGAGGGCGCTGACGGTGAGGCGGGAGCAGCCGGCGGGGTCGGCGGCGACGGTTTCGGCGACGGCCCGCACGGAGGGGGTCATGGACGGGGCGAGGCTGCGGACGCGGGCCCGCAGCGGAAGGCCGCGGCCGGGGGCGTCGCCGTGCGGCGCGGCGGGGTCCTCCGCGTGGCCGTGCGGCGTGGCGGGGACCTCTGCGTGGCCGTGCGGCGTGGCGGGGACCTCGCTGAAAGCAACTTTCGGCTCGTCGCTCATCTCTGAAATCTATTTTCGGCCGGGGTGGGGGTCAAGGCGCCATCCGGCACCGGCAGGGGAGGGCCTTCACCACGTGGGCCGTACGGGTTCACAATGGGCGCATGGACCACGCGACCCCCCTGGAACAGGCGCTGCATGCCGCCCGTGCCCTCGTGCTCGCCGATCTCATCGCGGGCGAGGTCGCCGACGCCGATGTCGTCTCCCTCGTCGAGGACTCGGTCACGCACCGCCGGTGGTGGGTGGAGCAGTGGCCGGCGGGGGTCGACTACCTCGCCGGACTCGTCGCCCAGGACGTACAGGACGCACTGCTGGAGAAGTACGGGCGCTGGCCGCTGTGCCCGGTCTGCTCGCACGGCGATCCGCACGCGCTGGACGTGGAGCCGGAGTTGGGACCCGATCCGCACTGGGTGTGCGGCAAGGCCGGGGTGAAGGTCGCCGCGGTCGGCGCCCTCGGGCCCGTCTTCGGGGCCGGCCGGTGAGCCGCGGGTGACGCTCTACATCGACCCGCCGACCTGGCCGGGCCACGGTCGGATGTGGTCCCACCTGGTCAGCGACGTCTCGTACGAGGAGCTGCACGCCTTCGCGGCGTCGATCGGCTGCCCGCCGAAGGCGTTCGAGCGCGATCACTACGACGTGCCGTCGTACCGCTACGCGGACGCGGTGGCGGCGGGTGCGGTGGAGATCGGCAGCAAGGAACTGGTCCGCCGCCTCACCCAGGCGGGCCTGCGCCGCCCCAAGGGCCGCCCGGCTTAGCACGCGGCGCGACGCGCGCGGAGAGACCCGGGCCCGGGGGCGGAGCCCTACCGGCCCGCCGGCTCCGCGCCGGCCGGCGCGGGGGCGGAGCCCGCCCGGGTGATGACGCGGGTCGTGCCGGTCCCCGTGCGGCGGTCGATCCGCCGGGCCAGCACCGTCAGGCCCACCGCGGTGACGGTCATGGCCGAGCCGGCCCAGGCGGTGGCGGCATAGCCGTAGCCGGCGTCGATGACGGTGCCGCCCAGCCAGGGGCCGCCGGTGTTGCCGACGTTGAAGGCGGCGGTGGTCGTGGCCCCGGCGAGGGTGGGCGCGGCGCCGGCGACGTTGAAGGCGCGCGCGTTGAGGGCCGGTGCGGTGAAGAACGCCGAGACGCCGAGCAGGAAGGCGAGCGCGACGGCCGCGACCTGGACGGAGGCCAGCAGGGCCAGCGCCGCGAGGAAGGCGGTGGAGGCGCTGATGCCCCAGGTCATCACGCCGAAGAGGCGGCCGTCGGCGATCCGCCCGCCGACGGTGGTGCCGACGAGCGCGCCGACGCCGAAGAGGGCGAGGACCCACGGCACCCACGCCGAATCCAGTCCGGCCTCGTCCGTGAGCAGCGGGGACAGGTAGCTGAAGGCGCAGAACACGCCGCCCGCGGCGAGGGCGGTGACGGTGACGGCCAGCCACACCTGGAGGTCGCCGTAGATGGCGAGCTCGCGGCGCAGGCGGGGCTTCTCCGCGGGCAGCGGGATCTTCGGGATGAGCGCCAGGATGCCCACGAGGGCGACGGCGGAGGCCGCGCCCACCGACCAGAACGCGGAGCGCCAGCCGAACTGCTCCCCGAGGAAGGCGCCGGCGGGGACGCCGAGGACGTTGGCGATGGACAGGCCGCCGATCATGACCGCCATCGCGCGGGCGCGCTGGTCTCTGCCGACCATCGCGATGGCGACGGCCGCGCCCACCGCCCAGAAGCCGGCGCAGGCGAGCGCGGAGACGATGCGGGAGGCGAAGAGGAACTCGTACGAGGGGGCCAGTGCGCCCGCGACCTGACCTAGGCCGAAGAGGCTGATGAGCGCGATGAGGGTGGTGCGGCGCGGGAGCCGCAGTGTGGCCACGGCCAGCAGCGGCGCCCCGACGACCATGCCGATCGCGAACGCGGATATGAGCAGGCCCGCCCGGGGGATGGTGACGTGCATGTCCCGCGCGATGGGCGGCAGCAGCCCGGAGAGCATGAACTCGCTGGTTCCGAGCGAGAAGACGGCCAGGCCGAGGACGTGGACTGCGACGGGCATGCGGGAGCGCGCGGGAGCTGGGGGCACGTCCGGTACGAACCTCCCCGCACCGGATCTCATTCCCCCGGCCTCATGCGCCGTCGCTCAGGTCGGCCAGCTCGGCGGCCAGGTTGCGGCGGGCCGGGGCCTCCCAGTGCGCCGTGCCGTACGGGGTGCGGAAGAGGCGGGGCAGGCCGAGCAGCTGGCGCAGTACGGCGGCCCGGCCGGTGCGGAACGCGTCCTCGGGGACGAAGCCGTACTCGGCGCGGACCGCGGCGACGTACGCCGCGTACGCGTCGGGGCCGCCCGCGAGGACGGCCAGGTCCGCGTCGCAGAGCACCTCTCCGTTGGTGTCGCCGGGGGCGGGGTCATGGGTGACGGTGAGCCGGACCAGGCGGGCCACCTCGGCGGTGCGGGCGGCGTCGATGCCGAGTTCGGGCAGGGCGCGCTCGGCGAGCGCCGCGCTGCGCTCCTCGTTCTCGGAGCGGTCGGGGCGGTAGACGGCGTCGTGGAACCAGGCGGCGAGCTCGACGGCCGCGGGGTCGGCGGCGTGCGGGGCGAGTACGTCGATCCGCGCGAGTACGTCGGCCAGGTGCGCGGTGGTGTGGTACCTGCGCTGCGGCTCCGCCCAGGCGGCCAGGAGCCGGTCGGCGTACGGGCCGGGGTCGCGGTCGGGGTCGGCGCCTGCGGCGGTGGTGGTGGCGTGCCAGCGGTCGCGGAGGTCGGAGGTCATGGGCACATTGTGGGGGTGGCGTGTTTGTGCTGGTGATGCGCGGGCGCGGGCCCGTACCCTTCATATTGGACTAGACCTATTTTCCGTATGCGAAGGATGGCATCGAATGAGCAACCAAGCGCTGCTGGAGGTGATCGCCCTCGATGCCCGGGACGCGGTCGCGGCCCAGGCCGGCGGGGCCGACCGGCTGGAGCTGGTCACCGACATGGCCGCCGACGGGCTCACCCCGCCGCGCGAGACCTTCGCGGCGATCCGCGCGGCGGTCGACATCCCGCTGCGCGTGATGATCCGCCGGACGGACGGGTTCGCCGCCGGCCCCGTCGACCTGCTGGTGGAGCAGGCACGGGCGCTGCGGGCCGAGGGGGCGCAGGAGTTCGTCCTCGGGTTCCTGACCCCGGACGGCAGCCCCGACCTGGCCGCGGTGGAGGCCGTCCTGGCGGAGCTGGAGGGCTGCCGCTGGACCTTCCACCGGGCGCTGGACCGGGCGGCGGACCGCGACCAGGCGCGCAAGGCCCTCGCCGACCTGCCGGGGCTCGACGCCTATCTGACGGCAGGCTCGGCCGACGGGGTCGACGAGGGCCTTCCGGTGCTGCTCTCCGAGGCGGCCCGGCGGGGCGAGCCGGGGTACGCGGCGCGGATCATGGTCGGCGGCGGCCTCACCCTGGCGCACCTGCCGCGGCTGCGGGCCGCGGGCATCGACGCCTTCCACATCGGCGGGGCGGCCAGGCCGCAGGGGTGGGGCGCCCCGGTCTCGGCGTCGGCGGTCGCGCAGTGGCGTAAGGCCCTTTCGCAGCCGGCGACCGCCGGCCGCTTCGGTGACGGGTGATCAGCACTACTGGCACTTGGGGCTGCTGAGTGCCTTGTCCACGCCCGCGTTGTAGCCGCGCTCGTAGTTCGGGTCCGGTTGCGTGAACCCCTGGTTGGCCTGCTGCTCCTTGCAGGTTTTCAGTGTTTCGGACAGACCCCTCTGGAAGCCCGCGTTGTACTGGTCCTGGGCGTTCTTCTGTTCGGCCTGCTTGACCGTGCCGCAGGTGACCTTGTCGCCCTGGTTCGCGGCCGTCACCTTCCCGGCCGGGATGAACCCGCTGGTGGAGGCGTTCCCGTCGTCGTCGGCATTGGTGGAGAAGATGAACTGGTGGGTCGCCGTGCCACCGTGGATGCTGACGGTCGTCCCCGGCAGGGCTCCTGTGACCGAGACGTTGTACTTGCCCGTGGTGTTGGGGGTCTGCTTCACGCTGCACGTCAGGGAAGGTACCGCTGCCGCCTGCGCGGAAGCGGCCAGCAACGGTGCCGACCCGAGTGCCAGCGAGGACACGAGCACGGGCGCCAGCACGGCCAGTCGAATGCGGGGTTTCATCGTTCGTCCTTCCTCGGATGGATCACGTGAGAACCGGGCCCGGGGAGGTGTGAACACGTCCATCGTCCTGCCGCCCACCGGCCGTGTCCACCGGAGCTACGGAAGGGCAGGTCCGAGGGCGGCCGGCAACGCGGCGGCGTGCAGGACGTGCAGACCCGAGACGGCACGGGTGAGGCACACGTAGAGGCGGCGCAGGCCGGTGCGTTCGTCGGGTTCGCCGGAGACGATCGCGGCGGGCTCGTCCAGCACCACGTAGTCGTACTCCAGGCCCTTCGCCAGCGACGCCGGGACGAGGGTGAGGCGGGACTGCGCCGTCGTCTCCTCGCCGGGCGACAGGTGGGCCATCCCGGCCGCCTCCAGCGCCTTCGCCAGCTCCGGGATCCGGGCGTCGGCCGCGATCAGGCCGATCGAGCCCTCGTGGGCCAGCGAGGCGCGGCAGGCCTCGACCACCGAAGCCGTCAGCCGGGCCTGCCCGTTCGGACCGGCCTGGTCGTCCGGCCCGTCCGGCCCGTCCGGCTCAACCGTCACCGGCGTGACGACCAGGGAGCCCGGCGTCTCACGGACCGAGGAGACCGGGGCCAGCCCCGGGGAGATCGACGGCAGGAGCCGCGAGGCGTACGCGATCACCTCCCGCGGTACGCGGAAGCCGGCCGTCAGCTCCTCCAGCACCGCCTCCGGCTTGCCCAGGTGCGCCAGTGCCTCGTCCCAGCTGCGCGTGGCCCACGGGGTCGTGCCCTGCGCGAGGTCGCCCAGCACCGTGGCGGAGCCGGTCGTGCAGCGCCGGCCCACCGCCCGGTACTGCATCGGCGACAGGTCCTGCGCCTCGTCGAGGACGACGTGGCCGAGCGAGTGCGTGCGCTCCACCAGGTCGGCCGCCTCGTCGATCAGCACCAGGTCCGCCGACGACCACTGCGCCGACTTCACGCTCCGGTACGGCTTCGGCCACAGCAGGAGCCGCTGCTCCTCCTCCGACAGGACGCCCTCTGCGTGCGCCGCCAGGAACTCCGGTTCCGACAGCAGGCGCAGCACCAGCTTCGCCGGGTCCACCGCCGGCCACATCGTCTTGACCGCAGCCTTCACGGCGGCGCTGCGGGCCACCGCGTCCTGGACGCGGTCGTCCGGCGCCTCGCCCGCCTGCTCCATCCGTACGAGCACGGTGTGCGCGATCCGCTGCGACAGCGCGTCGCGGGCGGCGCCGTAGCGGATGTCCCGGTCCAGGAGCTCCTTGACGATCTCCTCCAGCTCGTACGCCGGCACCCGCCACCGCCGCGATCCGCGCACCACCATCAGCGGCTCGGCGGGCGGCGTGACGTGCGAGCGGACCGCGCGGCGCAGCACCTGCGCCATCCGGGCGTCGCCCTTGACGACGGCGGTCGCGGCGGCGTCGGCGCCGCGGACCTCCAGTCCGCCCTGCGTGACGAGGTCCTCGACGGTGGCCTGCTTGACCTCCAGCTCGCCCAGGGCGGGCAGGACCTGCTCGATGTAGTGCAGGAAGGAACGGTTCGGCCCGATGACGAGGGTGCCGGTGCGGGCGAGCCGCTCCCGGTGGGCGTACAGCAGGTACGCGACGCGGTGCAGGCCGACCGCCGTCTTGCCGGTGCCGGGGCCGCCCTGCACGCAGACGGAACCGGACAGCCCGGAGCGGACGATCTCGTCCTGCTCGGGCTGGATCGTGGCGACGATGTCGCGCATGGGGCCGACGCGCGGCCGCTCGATCTCCTGCTGGAGCAGCTTGCTGACGGCTGCCGCCTCGGCGGGGTCGGAGAGGTGCTCGTCCTCGTACGCGGTGAGCTCGCCGCCGGTGTAGCCGAAGCGGCGGCGCAGCGCGATGTCCTGCGGGTCGTTCTTGGAGGCCCGGTAGAACGGCTGGGAGACGGGCGCGCGCCAGTCGATCACCATGGGGTCGCCGTCGGCGTCGTGGACGTGGCGGCGGCCGATGTAGAACTGCTCGCCCTCCGCGCCTTCGGCCAGTTCCGCGCCGGGTGCGTGCAGGTAGTTGAGGCGGCCGAAGAAGAGCGGGGTGTGCGCGAGGTCGGCGAGGGCCTTGATCCGGTCGTCGATCTGGGCCTGGAGGACGATCGCGTTGACCCAGTTCGCGGTGACGTCGCGGATGTCGAGGGCCTCGACGTCCGCGCGCATGGCGCGGAGCGCGGCGCGGGAGGCGGTGAGGTGGGCCTGCTCGCGGGCGAGGGGGTGGGCGCCGGAGCCGGCGTCGGAAGCGGCTTCGGAGCCGGCTTCGGGGGCGTGCGCGGACACGGGAATGCCTCCAGCTGCTGAGCGATCGGTACGGGCGATGCCCACCGGTTTCCGACCGGCGGGCGGCTCTCCCCGCGGCGGCGGCGGGAGGCGGCAAGAGCGGAGATTGTAGTCAGCGGGCCGGACGGGCGCGACCGGATTACCGAGCCGGGCCTCCCACCCGGGCAGGACGCCCGTACGGGTGTCACCGGGCGGCACGGATGTCATACCGGGGAGTGTCAGACCTGGGGCAGAGGCCCCAGGGCACGGCATGGGCCCGGAGGAGGAGGTGCGGTGGCCTGCGGTTCCGCCCCGCGGGCGATGTGGGGGACGGGGCGGAAGCGCACCATGGATACATGAGCACCGCAACCTTCACCCCGATCCGGGGCGGCCGCCCTAGCGGCGCCACCGCCACCTCCGACTCCCCTCCCCGCCACCTGGTGGGCAACGCCCTGCGCGCCGCGAAGGTCTTCGTGGCCGCCGCGGTGAGCGTCGTCGTCCTCGGCGAATACGGCGAGGACGCGGGCGTCATACGCCGCTGACCGGCGGCCCGGCTCCGCTGCGGCCCGATCGCGCCGCGCCGCGGGCCGACCGTGCCGCGCTGCGGGCTGGCCGGATAGCGGCGGAGGGGCCGCGTTGATCCACTAGGGTCACGCGCGTGACCCCGAGCCGCCACCCCAGCCCCCCGCCGTCGCCGTTGGCCGGCGTGCTGGTCACGGGCTCGCTCCTCGTGCTCGGCGTGCTCTGCGTCGTGATGCGCATCCCGGTCGCGGACGGTCTCGTCGACGGCTTCAGCGGCGCCGAGTGGCGTCCCCCCACCGGGTACCCGCCCTTCGCGGCGATCCTGTTCACCCCGGCCGCCTGGCTGCCCGCCGCCGTCCTGAAGGCCGTGTTCGTCCTCGGCAACGCCGCCCTGCTCGCCCTGCTGATCGTGACGTCCTGCCGCCTGGCGGGACTGCGGGCCCGGCCCGGGCCCGTCCTGGCCGCCACCATCGCCGGGCTGTGGGTGGAGCCGCTGTTCCAGAGCCTGCTCGCCGGGCAGATCAACCTGGCGCTGGCCTGCCTGGTCCTGTGGGACCTGGGCCGGCCCCGTGCCGCCCTCGGCAAGGGGTTCGCCCTGGGCACCGCCGCCGGGATCACCCTGACCCCGGCGCTGTTCATCCCGTACCTGCTGCTGACCCGCCGGATCCGGGCCGGGCTGACGGCCCTGGGGGCCTTCGCCGGGACCGTCCTGCTCGGGCTGCTGGTGCTCCCGCAGGCCTCCGCCGAGTTCTGGGCCCGGCACCTGCCCGCCTCCGGCCGGGTCCCGCTGCCGGACTGGCCGCACCTGTGGGTGTGGTGCGTCCCGCTCCTCGCCCTCCTGGCCCGGGTGGCGACGACCCGCCGCCGCCCGGCCCCGAAGCCCGGCCTCGTCATGGTCCCCGTCCGCAGGTCACCCCTGGGGCAGCAGGATGTCCGCGTCGTCGAAGATCCTCAGCTGCACGAGCAGCAGCCGGCCGCGCGACACCATGTACTCGGCCACGATCTGTGAGGTGAGCCGGATCTCGCGATCCTGCTCGCCCGCCCCTATCGGCCGGGACAGCTCGGTGTACGGGTCGCGTGCCAGGATCTCGACGGCCTTGTCGAAGGAGGCGCGGCGCGCGGGGTCCAGCCGGTCCCGGTCATGGCCGGCCGACTCCGTGTAGAGGACCTCGTAGATCTCCCGGTGCGTCACGCGACTCTCCCCGCCGGACGTGCGTCCCCCTCAGCGTAGCGACCGGGCGGCGGGCCGGTCAGTCGCTCGTCAGGATGTCGTCGGCGTCCATGATCCGGTAGGCGTAGCCCTGTTCGGCCAGGAAGCGCTGGCGGTGGGCCGCGAAGTCCTGGTCGATCGTGTCGCGCGCGACGACCGAGTAGAACCGCGCCTCGTGGCCGTCCGCCTTCGGGCGCAGTACGCGGCCCAGGCGCTGCGCCTCCTCCTGGCGGGAGCCGAACGTACCGGACACCTGGATCGCGACCGTGGCCTCGGGCAGGTCGATGGAGAAGTTCGCGACCTTCGACACCACCAGCACGCTGATCTCGCCCTCGCGGAAGGCGTCGAACAGCTTCTCCCGCTGCGCGTTGGACGTCTCGCCCTTGATGACGGGCGCGTCCAGGTGCTCGCCGAGTTCGTCGAGCTGGTCGATGTACTGCCCGATGACCAGCGTCTGCTCGCCCCGGTGCTTGCGCACCAGCGCCTCGGTGACCTTCCGCTTCGTCGCCGTCGTGGCGCAGAAGCGGTACTTCTCCTCCGTCTCGGCGGTCGCGTACGCCAGGCGCTCGCTCTCGGTCAGGTTCACGCGGACCTCGACGCAGTCCGCCGGGGCGATGTAGCCCTGCGCCTCGATCTCCTTCCACGGCGCGTCGAACCGCTTCGGGCCGATCAGCGAGAACACGTCCGACTCGCGGCCGTCCTCGCGGACCAGGGTCGCGGTCAGGCCGAGCCGCCGCCGGGCCTGGAGGTCCGCGGTGAACTTGAAGACCGGCGCCGGAAGCAGGTGCACCTCGTCGTAGAGGATCAGACCCCAGTCCCGGGAGTCGAACAGCTCCAGGTGCGGATAGACGCCCTTCCGCTTCGTCGTGAGGACCTGGTAGGTGGCGATGGTGACCGGCCGGATCTCCTTGCGGGTGCCGGAGTACTCGCCGATCTCCTCCTCCGTCAGCGAGGTCCGCCTGACCAGCTCGTGCTTCCACTGCCGGGCCGAGACCGTGTTCGTGACCAGGATCAGCGTCGTCGCCTTGGCCTTCGCCATGGCACCGGCGCCGACCAGCGTCTTCCCGGCACCACAGGGCAGGACGACCACGCCCGAGCCGCCGTGCCAGAAGCCCTCGACGGCCTGCTGCTGGTACGGCCGCAGCGCCCAGCCGTTCTCCTCCAGGTCGATCGGGTGCGCCTCGCCGTCGACGTACCCGGCGAGGTCCTCGGCCGGCCAGCCCAGCTTCAGCAGGGTCTGCTTGATCTGCCCGCGCTCGGAGGGGTGCACGGCCACCGTGTCGGGGTCGAGCCGGGCCCCGACCAGCGGGGTGATCCGCTTGGAGCGCAGGATCTCCTCCAGCACGGGACGGTCGGTGCTGGTCAGCACCAGCCCGTGCACCGGGTGCTTGGAGAGGGTGAGGCGGCCGTAGCGCGCCATGGTCTCGGCGACGTCGACGAGCAGCGCGTGCGGGACGGGGTAGCGGGAGAACTCGACGAGCGCGTCGACGACCTGCTCGGCGTCGTGCCCCGCGGCCCGGGCGTTCCACAGGCCGAGCGGGGTGATCCGGTACGTGTGGATGTGCTCGGGGGCCCGTTCGAGCTCGGCGAAGGGGGCGATGGCGCGGCGCGCGGCACCGGCGAGCTCGTGGTCGACTTCGAGGAGGAGTGTCTTGTCGCTCTGGACGATGAGAGGCCCGTTCACAAACGTCCCTTTCCTGCGTGGAGTGGCAGCCCGGGCGCGGACGGCCAAACCTCCAGTCTGCCGCATCGCTCCCCCGGTGGGGGGATTCCGGCCGGGCCGGCGTTCGGAGCCCCGCCCGGAGCGGGCGCCGGCCTCCGGCCCGCGGAAACCCTGCTGCCGCGGCGGCGCGGCCCGGTGAGCGGCGAAGGGGCCCGGCACATGGTGCGGGGCCCCTTCGGAGGTACGGGATCAGGTGCGCGTACGGGATCAGGCGCGCGTGGCCCGGCGGCGGCGGGCGCGGTGGCCGGCGGCCGCCCCGCCGAGGGCGACGAGGACGGCGGCGAGACCCGCGTACAGGCCGGTGCCGGAGCCCGCGCCGGTGGTCGCTAGCGAACCCGTGGCCTTGGTGGTGGTGCCGGCGGCGACCGGCGTGGCGGAGGCCGGGGAGGAGGCGGTCGCGCCCGTGGACGGCCGCGCGGTGGCGGACGTGCTCGGCGCCGGCGAGGGCGTGGTGCCCGTGGCGCCCGTGCCCGTGGTGGCCGGGGCGACCTGGAACTTGGCCGCGGCGGACCAGACCTGGTGCGTGTTGCCCTCGGCCAGGCCGGTCCTCGCGTTCAGGGTGACCGTGGTCTCCTTCTTCAGCTTCGACTGCGGGCCGAGCTTGGCGCGCAGGTGCACCACGCGCTCGCCGGAGGCGGCGCCGAAGCCCTTCGGGATGACGGGCAGACGGTAATCGTCCTTGTCCGTCAGGTCCTTCCACTGGCCGTCGGCCTGCATCTGGAGCCGGACGTCGGCCGCCGCGGCGGAGGTGCCGTCGGCGAGGCTCATGTCCAGGGCCGTGGCCAGGGCCGTGCTGAACTCGCCGTCGCCCGTGGCGCGGTAGCGCAGGTCCATCTCACGGCACTGGTACTCGCCGGCCTTGTCCTGGCAGGGGGTGATCCGGTCGAACCAGGTCTCGAGCTTGCCCGCCTTGACGGCCGGGTCCGTCGTGAAGGTCAGGGTGCCGGTGTCGGCGCCCTCCGCCGCCTCGTCGGCGTAGGTCGTGGGCCGCAGGGTGAAGTCGCCGTCGTTGGTCGGGTAGCCCTTGCCGAGCCCGATCGTGACCTTCCAGGTCAGCTTGGCGCCCGCCGGGATCTCGAAGCCCTCGGAGGCCGGCTTGCCCGCTGCGTGGAACATGCCCTGCCACTCGCCGCCCTGCTGCAGGACGAGTGACTCGGTCGCCGGCGCGGTCACGCCCTCGACCTTGAAGACGACGTCCGCCTTCTGCAGCGGGCTCGCGCCGGCCGGCGTGCCGAGGATCCACGGGTGGTACGAGTGGGGCTTGTCCGAGGGGTTGGTGACCGTCAGCTCGAAGCTCTCCGTCGCGCCGCCCCGGGTCAGCGGGCCGCTCGGCGCCGGGGCGCCCATCGTGATCTTCAGCGCGTGCTGGTTGCCGGCTCCGGGTGCCGGGGCGGCGTACGCGGACAGCGGCATCAGAGCGGTACCGGCGACGGCTGCGACGACTGCGGCGGCGGCCGCGGAGCGGAGGTGGTGGCGGCGGGCGGCGGTGCGAGCGGACATGGTGGACTCCCCCCAAGGAATCAGGAAGGCAGGCGGGCAGCGCGGAGCGGTGACGGCCGGCAGGGCAGACGGAAGAGGACGCGCAGATGCCCGCGGCAGAGCGCCGGGGCGGGTGGTGCGGGGGTTTTCGCTCCGGCGCCGGTTCGACTTCCTCGGCCGCTCGCTGCGATGAACTGATCTTCACATGGGGTGGGTCGCTGATCCGTCGCCGCTTTGTCACCGCTGCGCAACAGGCGTCGCAGAGGACGGCGTCACGCGCCCAGGTGGGGAAGCGGGCCGGGGTCATAGGGGAGTTCGAGGGGCAGCAGCGCCCGCGCGGCGGCCTCCTCGCCCGACCGGACCAGGCCGTGGATCTCCCGGGCCAGCGGGGTCACGTCGCGGATGGACACCGTCCACTCGTCCGCGTACGCCCGGGAGGCAGGCCCGGACAGGCCCAGCTGGAGCGAGCGGTGGGCCAGCGGGTTCAGGCGCAGGTCGCGCTCCGGGTCCCACTGGACGCGGGCGGGGGCCTCGCGCAGGGCCCGCTGCCAGGCCTCGCGGTCGGCGTGCGTGCCGCGTTCGAAGTGGGACAGGCAGGCGTGGCGCAGCGCGTGGTCGAAGCCCTCGCGGGTGATCTCGACGGCCAGCACGGTCTCCTGGTCGGCCTTGGTGGCCCAGCCGCAGCGGTACATCATCCACAGGAACGACGGCTTGACCCACGTCATGCGCTCCCGCTTCCAGGCGGGCGGGAAGCGGCCGTCGCGGGCCGCGGGCACCCCCAGCCGGGGCGCGTACGCCTGGTAGACGGTGACCGTGGTCCCGGTGTGGGCGGCGCGGATCTGCCGGTCCGGAACCGGAGCCGGAGCCGGGACCGGAACTGGCGCCTGCACCGGGGCGTGCGTGTTCGTCTCGTGTCGCATGCGGCCAGGGTGCGGGTCGCAGACCTCGCCCGGCCAGCCGTTTTCCGCCGGTCGGCCGCCACCGGCCGCTACAGGTGCTCCTCCGCCAGCTCCGCGACCCCGGTGATCCGGTGCAGCGCGTACGTCCGGACCTCGTCGGCCGTGTGGTCGTACCCGGTGACGAAGCCGCCCTCGACCCGGACCGGGGCGATGACCCGCTGGCTCGCGGCGCCGTCCGCGTTCACGTACCCGATCCACACCGCCGACCCGGTGAGCGCGGCCGCCTGCACCGTGGCCAGGGTCTCCGCCGCGCTCGTGCGCGGGAGTTCGCCCGGCGCCGCGGCCGGGGCAGCCGGGTCCGCGGGCTCCCTGCGCACCGCCGTCGCCGCCAGATCGCCCGCGCGGATGGCCCGTACGGCCGCGCCGAGCAGCGTCTCGTCCGGTACCGGCGGGCCGTCCGGCACCGGGACCGGCGCCGAACGGGCCGGTGTCCGGTGGGCGTCGGCCCGCGTGACGACGACGTCGCCGGTCAGGGACTCCGCGGCCGGCGCGTAGCCCATCGCCCGCAACCCGTCGAGCAGGGCGCCCGGTTCGGCCTGCGCCGCCAGCACGGTCGGGGCCAGGCGGCGCAGGCCCAGCCCGGTGGACCGGCGGTCGGCCAGGATCTCGTTCAGCATGCCGTCGTCGTCGCAGCGCACGTACGAGGACGCCGCGCCGACCCGCAGGTGCCCGTGCCGGCGGGCCACGTCGTCGATCAGGTACGCCAGCGGCTGCGGAACCGGTGTGGTGCTGTGCTCCGCGAGGAAGGCGTGCAGGTCCGAGGCGGTCCGCCCGGAGTCCAGGGCCCGCCGGACGGAGCCGGGCGTGAACCGGTAGACGGTCGCCCCGCCCTTGGACTCCACGTCGGCGAGCACGGCCAGCACGTCGCCGAGCTCCCGGCGCAGCGGCCCGGGCGCCACCGCCGTCAGGTCGGCCTGGAGCAGTACGTGGTCCACCGGCTCCGGGAACAGCGGCGCGAGCAGCGGCGCCGGGTCGCGGTGCTCCAGCAACGCCCGGCCGTGCCCGGCGAGCGCCCCGCGGCCGGTGACGCCGAGCACCTCGGCCTCGGTCAGCGTCCACTGCGCGAGGCGGGCGCGCAGTTCGCTCGTCCCCCGTACGGGGCGTTCCCACGCGAGCCGCGCCAGGAGGGCGTCCTGGCGGGCGGAGCCGCCCTCGGGCAGTGCGGCGAGGAGTTCGAGGACGCGGCGGCGGACCTCGGGGGCGGCGGAGCGGTCGAGTTCGGGGCCCAGCGCGGACAGGGTGCGGCCCTTGGAGTCCTGGTCGCCGACCAGGCCGGCGGTGCGGGTGGCGGGCAGCCAGGCCACGGCCAGGGCCGACCACCGCTCGGCGGGCGGGAGGTCCACCCAGTCGTCGAAGGCGGGCGTGGGCGCGTACCGCTCGTCCGCTTCCCCGTCGCTGGCCAGCAGTCCGGCCGCGTAGGCGAGTTCGATCCAGAACGCGGCCACCGGCTCGGTGGTGTCCAAGGTGGCCGCGGTCCGCTTCAGATCGCGCACGGACAGACCGCCCGCCCGCAGCACCGGCGGTCCGGCGTGCTCCCAGGACTTCACCAGCTCCTCGACCGTGGCCAGCGCGGCCAGTGCCTGCCCGGCCGCGTTGGCGTCCACAAGCTGTGGACGGTGCTCGCGTTCCGCGGGCACGTCCGGGGCCAGCGGCTCCGTCACCCGGTGCGCGAGGCCGCCGCGCAGGTGCAGCGCCACCTCCCGGGGCAGTACGACGGTCCGCGCCGACGCCGGCAGCAGCAGCCCGCGGTCGCGCAGCCAGCGCACGGGCGGCGTCGGGTTCGGCGTGACCTCCCCGTACGGCGGCCCCCACACGAGCCGGCCGAGTACCTGGTGGGCCTCGGCCGGGGCCTCGTCGAGCAGCGCCGACATCCGCTCGGGGTCGGTGAACAGTCCGGTCAGCGCCGTCACCGCGGACACCGGGTCGTGCGTGGCGGGCAGCCCGGCCGCCGCCACGATCTCCTGGATCCGGGTCGGCGACATCCCGGCGGTGGCCTCGGCGACGGTCGGCCCGAGCCCGGTGGGGGAGGGCCGGCCGGCGGCCGGCGCGAGGAGCTCGCGGGCGGTGCGGACCAGCCGCAGCCGTTCGTCGTCGCCCCAGACCAGGGCCTGCTCGCGCAGGGTGCCCAGGGCGCGGGGCAGTTCGGCGCGGGCGCCGTTGTCCTCGCGGGAGCCGGATCCGCTGCCGTGCTCACCGGCCAGCAGCGACTCCAGCACCGGGTACGGGCACGGGTCGGGGGCCACCGCGAGGGCCTCCGCGGTCTGCAGCGCGAACCGGTCGAGCCGGTCCAGCGCGCGGACCACCGAGGCCCGGGTGCCGGCCCGGGTGGCCAGCTGCGTGATGTCGCCCGGCACCGGGCTGAGCAGGTCCGGGCGGGCGTGCAGCAGGGCCCCGAGCGACACGTCGTCGCGGGCGCGCAGCGCCTCGGCGAGGGAGCGCGGGGCGCTGCTCGCTGTGGCGTTTGCCGCAGCACTGCTGGGCTCGGGCAGCTCAGGCACGGTCGCCTCCATGGTCGCGTCGGCCGGTCCCCATCCGGCCAACGGTATCCGCTGCGCCCTCGGCCGCTCCACGGGCGCACGCGCTACCTTTCCGGTGGGTGGTACGGGAGGAGCCGGGCATGGGGATCGAGAGCGACCATCTGGTCTACGAATATCTGAGCCGCGTCGGGGACTTGGCGCAGCGGCGGCAGCTGTCCTCGGGGGACCGGATGCGGTTGGTGGCGGGGTTGCGGGACGAGATCGACCGTCGGCGCGCCAAGTACGAGCCGGAGACCCCGGCGGCCGTACGCCGCATCCTGGAGCGGATCGGCACGCCGGAGGAGGTCCTGGACGGCGTGGGCGCGTCCCCGGCCCCGGCGACGTCGGCCGCCACCCCCGATCAGCCTCCGGCGGTGCCCATCCAGCGGGGACCGGGCCGGCTGCGCCGCAAGGCGGTGCCGGAGCCGCGCCCGGCGGACACCGCGCCCGCGCCGCCGCACCTGGCCGGGCTCGACGAACTCGGGGCCGACGGCGGGGCGGAGCCCGACTGGTGGCGGGTCGCTCCGGGGCCGTACGGGGCGGGGCCGCAGGTGGAGGGCTTCGCGGGCGGGGTGGAGATCGCGGAGCTGTTCCGGGACCCGGCGCAGGAGAAGCCGGATCCCGTGCGGGGCCCGGCGGGTGCGGGGCCGGCCGACGCGGCGGCGTCCGGCGTCCGGGGTCTCGTGGCGTATCTGAAGAAGCGCCGGGAGGCCAAGGCGGCCGGAACCGCGGCGGACGCGGAGGCCGCGCCCGCGGTGGGGGCCGCGCCACGGCCCAAGCCGCACGCCTTCCTGCTGCTGGCGGCGGTCGTACTGGTGGCGGGCGCGGTCACGGGGTGGTGGCTGCTGCTGATCGGCGGCTGGCTGATCGCGTACGCCTCGCGGGTGCTGGGACCGACCGAGCGCAAGGCGGTGGTGTTCGGGCTGCCCGGAGCCGTCTTCGCGGGCGCGGTGGTGTGGCTGTGGGGCCGCCTGGAGCACCGCTGGGGCGCGCCGCTCACGGACGAGGGGCTGGGCGTGGCCTTCCAGGACATGTGGCCCTGGCTGGCCCGGGGCGCGGCGGTGGCCTCCGCCCTCTACCTGACCTGGCGCTCCCGCCGCCGCTGACCCCGCCCGGCTCCCCTGCCCGGCCGCCCCCGTGCCGCCCGGTCGTTGATCCGCTGCCGCTGTGCCCGGCGGTCGCTGACGCGCCGCGGCTGTGCCCGCCGACCGCTGACCCGCCGCCGCTGTTCTCGCCGGTCGTTGACCCGCCGCCGTGCCCACCGGCCGCCGTGCCCGGCCGGTCGCTGACCCGCCGCCGTGCAACCCGACCGCTGTGCCCGGCCGGTCGCTGACCCGCCGCCGTGCAACCCGACCGCTGTGCCCGGCCGGTCGCTGACCCGCCGCCGTGCAACCCGACCGCTGTGCCCGGCCGGTCGTTGACCCGCTCCGTGCC
>LJCW01000337.1 GCA_001298555.1 Actinobacteria bacterium OV450 | reverse complement strand
CCCTCCCACCCGGGGGTGTCGACGAGCTCCACGCCGGTACGCCCCGCCCCGGCCCCAGAGGGGACCGCGCCCCCGACGTCACGGAGGCCGGACCCCCGCCCGGCGGCCACGCCGGCCATCGCCCGGCCGGCGGGCGGCGCGGCCTCCTGCGGGCCGGTGGCCCCGGCGGGGAGCCGGAGCTGCCACTTGCCGCCCGCGGAGAGCAGCGGGGTGAGCATGCTGGCGACCGGGGCGGGCACGGTTCCGGTCTCCAGCCGGCGGCGCTGCCGCTCGCGCAGGGCGAAGACCCGGGCCTCGACGCCGGCGATCAGCGGCTCGAACCAGGGCAGTGCCAGCATGATCAGCAGACCCGCGGACCAGCCGAGCAGCACGTCGCTGACCCAGTGCGTGCCGAGGTACACGGTGGTGGCGCCGACGCTCAGGGAGACGGTGGCGGACACCACGGACAGCACCCGCCGGGTGACGGTGGTGGAGGCCAGGTAGGCCAGGATTCCCCAGGTCACGACGGCGTTGGCGGTGTGGCCGGAAGGAAATATATCGCCGCCGGCGAAGAGTTCGGCGGAGCCGATCTGCGTGGCGTAGTGCGGGCCGAGCCGGCCCAGGCCGAGCTTGACGGCACCGACGGTGATGTTGAGCAGGAGCAGCGCCACGCCGAGGGTGATCAGCGGGCGGAGCGTGTGCTGGCGCCAGGAGCGCCAGCCGAGCCATGCGGCGACCATGACCGCGGTGGGTCCGCGCTGGCCCAGGACCACGAGGTAGTCGAGGAACGCGTGCAGCTGCGGCCACTGCTCGTAGGGGCGGAAGAACATGACCTGCCAGTCCAGGCGGACGAGCCAGGACGTGGTCAGGACAGCCACCACGATCGCGAGGTAGAACGCGAGGGTCGATCCGAGGAGCACGATGCGGTGCCGGCTCATCTGCGGTGTTTGCAGATGAGCCGGTCGCTCTGGTTCCCGGTCCAGCCGGGCGAACACCCGCTCCAGACGGGTCAGCATTTGGTCGGTACGCACTCAATCGACGTTACCGCGCGCCGATGGGCGGCCCGGTCGAATCACGGGCTTTGTGATGACCATGTGATGTGGAGTTGGTCTCACGCGGGACTTAATTCCTTGGATTCCGGCATTAGTTGGAGCCGCCGTGATCCATTGCCTCGGCCATTGTTTCGCATACTGGGCCGGGCTTTATCACTCCCGCTCAATTACTTTGCTGAAAGATGGATCGGAATGATCCATTCCGTGGTGCGGCTCCTACGGGGGCCCCGACCCGTTCAGCCAGAAGGCCCCGTACACCGCCGACGCCAGCGCCGCCGTCCCCAGCACCGCGACCGCCCGGCCGGTCCGCCACCGGGCCAGCGCCACCGCCATCGGCAACAGCAGCGGGAACGCCGGGAGCAGCAGCCGCGGCTTGGACCCGAAGTACCCCGAGGCGCACAGCGCCAGCGCCACGACGATCCCGCAGTACACCAGCAGCGGCACCGGCTGCCGCTGCCTCACGCACAGCCGGTACAGCCACAGCACCAGCACGACGCCCGCGATCAGCCCGGCCCCGGCCGGGGCGGCGGACGACGTCAGCTTCGCCCCGATGAACCGGGCGAACGCCCAGCCGCCGTCGAAGCCGTTGCCCCAGCCGCCCTGCACGTCCAGGTAGCCGAGCAGTCCGTGACCGGTGCGCGCCCCGACCCACAGCACGTACGCGGCCGCCCCCAGCGGGGCCAGGGCCACTCCCGCCGTCAGCCGCCAGGACCGCTCCCCGCGCCGCAGGGCCAGGGCGGCCGCCACCCACACCGCCGCCACCACCGCGGCGCCGACCGGGCGGGTCAGCCCCGCTCCCGCGGCGAGCAGGCCGGCGGTCAGCCACCGGCCGCGCAGGGCCCCGTACAGCGCCCAGGCGGCCAACGCCGTGAACAGCGACTCGCTGTACGCCATGGACTGCACGATGCCGACGGGCAGGGCGGCCCACACCCCGGCGGCGAACACGCCCGTCCGGCGGCCGTGGACGAGGTCCGCGACGGCGAAGATCCCCCAGGCCGCCGCGAGTCCGGCGACCGCCGAGACCACCAGGCCCGCGGAGCCGTACGACAGTCCGGTCGGCGCCGCGACCAGCCGCTCCAGCCAGGGCAGCAGCGGGAAGAACGCGAGGTTCGAGTGCACGTCCCCGTTGGGGAGGAGCACCTCGTACCCGTACCCCTCGGCGGCGATGCGGGCGTACCAGAGCGAGTCCCAGCGCGCCGACAGCAGCGTGTGCGGGCTGCTCCCGGCGGCGGCGCCCCACACCGCGAGCACGGCCAGCCCGAGGAGCCGGACCGCCGCGAAGACGGCCAGCGCGGGCGCGGCCCGGCGAAATCCAAGATCTTTCACGGGCATGATTATCGGTGGCGCCCGCGGCCGCCGTCGGCGCAGAACCACCGGTCGTGACCACGCGTGTACGCGAGGGGGGCACCACCGGGCGGCAGCGGGGGAGGAGGGCGGGGTGAGGCGAGTGGCACACACCACACCGCGGCCGCCGCCGAGGTGAGAGCTTGGCCACGTGTCGGACAGACGAACTCGCGTACGCTGACCCTTCACTCGCCTGTCGATGCCGGACCCCGTAGGACGCCGCACCGCGCACCACCCCGCGGCTCCGCAGCACGCTGGTCCGCCGAGTGCGAGCGATCATCTGGGAGGTACATGCATGTCGGGGACGAACGCGGCCGCCTTCCGGCTGCGGCTGCGAGCCGCCTCCGGCGGAGCCAACCGCTGGCTCGTCCTCGCGGTCCTGTGCGTCAGTCTGGTCCTCGTCGCGCTCGACGCGACGATCCTGCACGTCGCCGTCCCCTCCATCACCGAGGACCTGCGCCCCGGCTCGGTCGAGCTGCTGTGGATCGTCGACGCCTACCCGCTGGTCTGCGCCGCCCTGCTGATCCTGTTCGGCACCCTCGGTGACCGGGTCGGCCGCCGCCGGATACTCCTCTTCGGCTACGGCCTCTTCGGCGCGGCCTCCGCGCTGGCGGCCCTCTCCGACAGCGCCCAGGTGCTCATCGCCGCCCGGGCCCTGCTCGGCGTCGGCGGCGCGATGATCATGCCGGCCACCCTGTCGATCCTGCGCCAGGTCTTCCCCGACCGGCGCGAGCGGGCCCTCGCCATCGGCATCTGGACCGCCGTGGCCGCCATCGGCGCCGCCGGCGGACCGGTCCTCGGCGGCCTGCTGGTCCAGCACTTCTGGTGGGGCTCGGTCTTCCTGATCAACATCCCGCTGATGGCGCTGATCCTGCCCCTCGGACGCTGGCTGCTGCCCGAGTCCAAGGGCGCCTGCGACGGACCGTGGGACGTGCTCGGCGCGCTGATGGCCGCCGGCGGCGTGCTCGGCGTGGTCCTCGGCGTCAAGCGCATCGGCGCCGAGCGCCGGCTCCTGGACGCCGACGCGCTCGTCCCGCTGCTGCTCGGCGCGGCCCTGCTGATCTTCTTCGTACGGCGGCAGAGACGGCGCCCGCACCCCCTCATCGACATGCGCATGTTCTCTCGCGCCGCCTTCTCGACGGCCGTCGGCTGCATCGTGCTGGCCATGCTGGCGCTGGTCGGACTGGAGCTGATCGCGGTCCAGTACCTCCAGCTGGTGCTGCACCTGAGCCCGCTGGAGACCGGGCTGCGGCTGCTGCCGCTCACCTTCGCCGCGATGGCCGCCGGCGCCACCGGCTCCTACACGCTGGCCCGGATCGGGCCGCGCACCATGGTGTCGCTCGGCTTCGTGCTGACGGCCTGCGGCGTACTGCTGCTGACGTTCATGGGCCAGCACGACCTGCCCGCGCTGCTCACGACCGGGTTCATCGTGCTCGGCTTCGGGCTGCAGACCACGCTGTTCGCGGCGTACGAGTCGATGCTGAGCGAGGCGCCCGCGGCCACCGCCGGCGGTGCGGCCTCCATAGGCGAGACCTCGTACCAGCTGGGCGCGGGCATGGGCATCGCCCTGCTCGGCAGCGTGATGAACGCCGCCTACGCGCCGGGGCTGCTGCACGTGCCGGGGGTGTCGGCCGCCGACGCGGCGGACGCCGCGAACTCCCTGGGCGAGGCCTACCAGATCGCGGGTTCCCTCGGGGGCGCCGCGGGTGAGTCGCTGTACGCCGCGGCGCGGCACTCGTTCGTGCACGGGCTGCACGTCACGCTCCTGGTCAGCGCGGTCCTGCTGCTGGCGGGCGCCGTGATGGCGCTGAAGCTGCCGCGGGTCATGGAGTGCCAGGACCCCTCCGAGGCCGAGGGCGAGCCCGTCCGGCTCCCCGCGCAGGCGGGCCCGGACTCCGGCCGCGGCCCGGCCGCGGCGCAGCCGGAACGCGACACGGCGGCCCGCACCGCCTGACCCCGCGTCCGCTGCACCACGTGCAGGTGGGGGTGGACCCGGGGCGGAGGTGGCGACAAACTAGCAGCGCTAGTCATGACCGCATCTCCGCCGGGAGGCCCTTCGTGTCCGCGTCGAGAACGCCCTTCGTCCCCACCGATCCGCTCGGGCTCGACGAGCTCCTCGCGCCCGAGGACCTCGCCATCCGCGACACCGTCCGCGGCTGGGCCGCCGACCGCGTGCTCCCGCACGTCGCCGGCTGGTACGAGAGCGGCGAGCTCCCCGGGATCCGCGACCTCGCGAAGGAGCTCGGCGCGCTCGGTGCGCTCGGGATGTCCCTCCAGGGGTACGGGTGCGCCGGCGCCAGTGCCGTTCAGTACGGGCTCGCCTGCCTCGAACTGGAGGCCGCCGACTCCGGGATCCGCTCGCTCGTCTCCGTACAGGGCTCCCTCGCCATGTACGCGATCTGGAAGTACGGCTCCGAGGAGCAGAAGCAGCGCTGGCTCCCGGGAATGGCCGCCGGCGAGCTGATCGGCTGCTTCGGGCTGACCGAGCCCGACGTCGGCTCCGACCCGGCCGCCATGCGCACCTACGCGAAGCGCGAGGGCACCGACTGGGTGCTGAACGGCCGCAAGATGTGGATCACCAACGGCAGCGTGGCGTCCGTGGCGGTCGTCTGGGCGCAGACCGACGAGGGGATCCGCGGCTTCGCCGTGCCGACCGACGCGGCGGGATTCTCGGCGCCCGAGATCAAGCACAAGTGGTCGCTGCGCGCCTCGGTCACCAGCGAACTGGTCATGGACGACGTGCGGCTGCCCGCGGACGCGGTGCTTCCGGGCGTCACCGGGCTCAAGGGACCGCTGGGCTGCCTCAGCCACGCGCGGTACGGGATCGTCTGGGGGGCCATGGGCGCGGCGCGCGCCAGCTTCGAGGCCGCGCTCGACTACGCGCGGACGCGGGAGCAGTTCGGCAAGCCCATCGGCGGCTTCCAGCTCACCCAGGCGAAGCTCGCCGACATGGCGCTGGAGCTCCACAAGGGCATCCTGCTCGCCCACCACCTGGGCCGGCGGATGGACGCGGGCACCCTGCGTCCGGAGCAGATCAGTTTCGGCAAGCTCAACAACGTCCGCGAGGCCATCGAGATCTGCCGCACCGCGCGGACCATTCTGGGCGCCAACGGGATCTCGCTCGAATACCCCGTCATGCGGCACGCCACCAACCTCGAATCGGTGCTCACCTACGAGGGCACCGTCGAGATGCACCAGTTGGTGCTGGGCAAGGCGCTCACCGGGCTCGACGCCTTCCGCTGAGGGTCCCTCGGCCACTTCCCCCCTGGCTGCGTCCGGGAGGTGCCCGCAGAGGGGCCCCCGGCTCAGCTCTGGTTGAAGAAGTCGCGCGAGCGGCCGGCGGGCTCGCCGTTCACGATCTGGGTGTCGGCCGGGGTCAACAGGAAGACCCTGGTCGCCACCCGCTCGATCGAGCCGCGCAGGCCGAAGGTGAGGCCGGCCGCGAAGTCGACCACGCGCTTGGCGTCGGCCGGGTCCATGGACGACAGGTTCACGATCACCGGGACGCCCTCGCGGAACAGCTCGCCGATGCCGCGCGCGTCACGGAAGCCGTCCGGGGTGACCGTCGCGATCCGCCGGCCCTGCTCGACGGCCGAGTCCGAGGCGACCTTGACCCGGGGGTCGGTGACCCACTGGTCGCCGGGGCCCGCGACGGAACCCTGCGCGGCCTCCGCGTAGTCGTCGTCGTAGTAACGCTCGTCGTCGCTGTCCTCCACGAGACCCAACCAGGCACTCGCCTTGCGTACCGAACCCATGGTCGCCTCCTTTCACCGCGGTCAGTCGTCTTCTCTCCGCTGCCCCTATGGTCGTCCATGATGCTGACAACGCGCCAAGTGGATAGGCGCCGCGCAGGGGTTTCGTGACGGTACTGGTGCAGAACATCCGTTGCACCGTCAAGGATTCTGATGGGTACCGCTGCTGTCTGAGTGAAAATACGACTGCTGCTGCCGTGTGGGTGACCGCCGGGGGCGTATGAGTGAACGATCCGGCTCGATACGATGCGCATCACGCACGCGTATGACACACGGGGGACCGGTTTGTTCGGCATCGTCAGACCCTGCACGCACCGGCTCGGGGAGCGTTTCAAAACGGAGTGGATGGCCCATCTCTGCGGGCTGTGCCTGGCACTTCGCGGAGATCACGGACAGTTCGCCCGGATCGTGACCAACTATGACGGGCTGCTCGTCTCCGTTCTGACGGAGGCTCAGTCGGGACCCGCCCCCGGCTCCCGGCGCACCGCCGGTCCCTGCCCGCTGCGCGGCATGCGCACCGCCGCGGTGGCCAAGGGCGAGGGGGCGCGGCTCGCGGCCGCCGTCTCGCTCGTCCTCGCCTCGGCGAAGGTCCGGGACCACGTGGCGGACCGGGACGGGCTGTTGGCCCGCGCGCCGATAGCCGCCGCCGCGCGCAGGGTGGCCCGCGGCTGGGACCGGGCCGGCGCCCGCACCGGGGCCTCGCTCGGCTTCGACACGGCCGTCCTCGTCGACGCCGTGGACCGGCAGGCGGGCATCGAGACGCTGGCCGGACCCGGTACGCCCGTGCTCGTGGTGACCGAGCCGACGGAGACCGCGACGGCCGCCGCCTTCGCCCATACCGCGCAGCTGGCGGGACGGCCGGGCAACGCCCCCGCGCTCGCGGAGGCCGGCCGCTACTTCGGGCGCCTCGCGCACCTGCTGGACGCCGTCGAGGACCAGGCCGCGGACGCCGCCGCGGGCGCGTGGAACCCGCTGACGGCCACCGGGACCCCGCTCACCGAGGCCCGGCGGCTGGCCGACGACGCCCTGCACGGGATCCGGCTGGCGCTGCGCGAGGTCGAGTTCGCGGACGCCGGGCTGGCCCACCGGCTGCTCGTGCACGAGCTGAAGACCTCGGTGGACCGGGCGTTCGGGGTCACCGGCTGCGGGCACGTCGGCATGAACGCCGCGGGGCAGGGCGGCTACGGGGCGCCTGCGCAGGGCCAAGGCCCGGGCCAGGGGGCCCCGTACGGCGGCGCCCCGTACGGCAGCGCCCCGTACGGCGGCGGTCCGTACGGCGGCCAGGGCGGCCAGGGTGGGAATCCGTACGGCGGCAACCCGTACGGCGGGGGCGCGGGCGGCCCCGGCGGGCCGTGGGTGCCCGGACCGCCCATGGGCCCCGGCGGCGGCCTGCCGCCGCAGAAGCCGCGCCGCGGGCTGCTCGCCGGATGCGCCGTGGCCCTGGGGCTGTTCTGCACCTGCCAGCTGTGCTGTACCGAGCACGAGGGGCCGTGGTCGCGCAAGAAGCGGGACGCGTGGTGCGACGCCTGCGAATGCTGCGACGGCTGCCCCGACTGCAGTGGCTGCTGCGACTGCTGCAACTGCGACGGGTGCTGCTGCGACGGGTGCGACTGCGGCTGCGACTGCTGAGGCCCCCTCAGATTCCTTGGGTCCGGACGGCGTACAGGGAGGTTCCCGTCCGGGCCCGTGTGGAAGGGTTGAGCGGCATGAGCGATGACGCAGACGATCCGAAGACCGCCTGGCGGAAATGGCACGAGCGCCGGGTGGCATCCGTGTCCGCCCCTTACGGCCCCCTTTCCCTCATCGGCACCCACTGGCTCTCCGACTACCCGGAAGGTCGAATTCCGGCCGTTCCGGGGCGCTGGCGCGCCACCGGGGGCGGGGTGGCGCTGACCGCCTCCGCCGAGGACGGCATCGGCCTCGACGGCGAGCCCTTCACCGGTGACGCCGTCCTCGCCGCCGACCACGCGCCGCCCGCGCGCTCGCGGATCTCCGCCCCCCGGGACGTCCGCATCACCGTGATCCGGCGCGAGGGGGAGTGGGCGGTACGGGTCTTCGATCCCGCCTCCGCGGCGCGCCGGGCCTTCGCCGGCATCGAGGCCACCCCGTACGACCCCGACTTCGTCCTGCCGGGGCGCTTCCGCCCGTACGGCGAGGACCGGACCGTCCAGGTGGCGAACGCCGACGGGCGCGAGCGCCCGCTCGGCCTGGGCGGCGAGCTGAGCTTCGCGTACCGGGGCGCCGCGCACACCCTCCAGGTCGCCGTCGACGAGGACGACGGAAGTCTCTGGGCCGTCATCGGCGATGTCACCGGGGGAAGCTCCAGCTACCGCTTCCGCTTCCTGAAGCCGGGGATCCCGGATCCGGTGGACGGCTCGATCACCGTGGACTTCAACCGGACCGTGCTGCCGCCCTGCGCCTTCGCGGACCACTTCATCTGTCCGTTCCCGCCCCCTGGGAACACCCTGCCCTTCGAGGTCGCGGCGGGCGAGCGGAGGCTGAAAGATGCCCTTGCCGCCCGAATCTGACGCCGAGACACTCCCGACAGCGCCTTCAGGGGGCTTGTCAGGGGCACGACGAAATCCTGTGCGCCCGCCGTACCCCCGGCTGCGCCTCACGGGCTCCGGCGCCCCCCACCGTCCGCCGGGCCCCCGATCCCTCCCGGGAGGACGAGAAGTGAGGATCAAGAGCATCACCCGTACCCGGCTGCTCGCCGTGGCCGCCGGCCTGGCGGCCGTCGCCGGGCTCGCCGCCCCCACCGCGGCGAGCGCGGACACCGGCTTCAGCGCAGCGCGGCTCGCCGCCGCCGGAGCCTCCGTCCAGCGCGCCGACGTCGCGGGCACCGCCTGGTACACCGACCCCGCCAGCGGCACCCTCGTGGTCACCGCCGACTCCACCGTCACCGCCGCGGACCTCGCCAGGATCCGTACCGAGGCCGGGGCCGACGCCGCGGCCCTGCGCATCGAGCGCACCCCCGGAAAACTGCGCAAGCTGATCTCCGGCGGCGACGCCATCTACACCTCCGGCTGGCGCTGTTCGCTCGGCTTCAACGTGCGCAGCGGGAACACGTACTACGTGCTGACCGCCGGGCACTGCACCGACGGCGCCGGCACCTGGTGGACGAGCTCCGCGCACACCACGACGATCGGCGCGACCGTCGGATCGAGCTTCCCCAACAACGACTACGGCCTCGTGCGCTACGACAACACCTCCCTCGCCCACGCCGGCACCGTCGGCAGCCAGGACATCACCAGCGCCGCCAACCCCACCGTCGGGATGTCCGTCACCCGGCGCGGCTCCACCACCGGCACCCACGGCGGCTCGGTGACCGGCCTCAACGCCACCGTCAACTACGGTGGCGGCGACATCGTCTACGGCATGATCCGCACCAACGTCTGCGCCGAGCCCGGCGACAGCGGCGGCCCGCTCTACTCCGGCACCAAGGCGATCGGCCTGACCTCCGGCGGCAGCGGCGACTGCACCTCGGGCGGAACCACCTTCTTCCAGCCCGTCGTCGAAGCCCTCAACGCCTACGGGGTGAGCGTGTACTGATGACGGGGTGAGCCGGCACGGGCCGCCCCGACCCGGCACAATCATGGTCCCCCGCCCGAACTCACGGGCGGGGGACCATTGTCGAGGAGTGAGGCGGCACGCATGAGCAATCCCCCCTCCGGCCGGGGCGGTCCCGTCTCCGACGCCCAGCGACGCATCCGGCGCAACCCCTGGCTGTTCACCGCACCCCTGGTGCTGCTGTGCCTGCTCGTCGCCGTCCTCGCCTGGGAGATCGTCCGCGGCAACCTGTCCGAGGCGACCCGCGCCCACTGGCCCTGGCGGCTCCAGCTGATGCCCGAGGAACCGCTGGCCAGCCTGCTGGCCGTGGCGGCCGGCGCCGTACTGGCCCGCGCCCAGTACGCCCGTACGGTACGGCCCGCGCTCGGGTGGCGCTCCGACTACGTGCCGGGGGAACTGCCGGGCGGGGACAAGGCCTGGAGCACGGGCGTCTTCAACGGCGGCCAGCACAACACCGTGTTGCACCGCGTGGACTACTTCGTGGTGCTGGAGGGCGACGCACCCGCCGGGCCGGTTCCCGAGGGGGCGTGGGTGAGTCTGGGCCGGGCCGGTGAGCTGCTCGGCGAGGCCGGGCTGAGGCCCGCGAGCGACTTCCGCCTCGCCAGCTTCGGGGCGGGCTTCCCGCTGGTGGCGACCGGTACGTACGAGACCATAACGGTGGGGGTGTTCTCGAAGCGGTTCATCGACGAGGTGCGGGCGTTCCACCTGCGGATCCAGGTGGTGGACAGCGTCGGGGACACGCACGAGCGGATCATCGACTGCCTCAAGGGGGCCCGGGAGCCGGTCGCCGCGCCCGTGGAATGGCCCGGGGGCCGGACGCGGCCCGTGCCCGTGCCCCGGGCCGCACCGCGCGCCGAATGATCCGCCCCATCCGCCCCACGCCCGGGGTCAGCGGACGACGTCGAAGACGTTCTTCTGCAGGCCGTTGGCGTAGGCCTCGTGCTCGACGAGCTCCAGCTTCTGCGCGTCCTTGTCCGCCGTGCTGAAGAGGCGCTTGCCGGCGCCCAGCAGGAGCGGGAAGACGAGCAGGTGGTAGCGGTCGATGAGCCCGGCGTCGGAGAGGGCCCGGTTCAGCGAGGCGCTGCCGTGGACGATGATCGGGCCGCCCTCGGTCTCCTTGAGCGCGGCGACCTCGTCGAGCGAGCGCAGGATGGTGGTCTCGCCCCAGTTCGACACCAGGTCGTCCTCGGTGAGGGTGGTGGAGACGACGTACTTGGGCATCACCTTGTAGTCGGCGAAGTCCGCCATGTCCGGCCACACCGGGCTGAACGCCTCGTAGCTGGTCCGGCCCAGCAGCATCGCCGTGGCTTCCTTCTGCTCCCGCCCCTTGATCTCGAACGCCTCGGGCAGGAATTCCGTGTGCTTGAAGGTCCAGCCGGAGTTGCGGTACCCGGGCTCGCCGCCCGGGGCCTCGACGACGCCGTCGAGCGAGATGAACGCGGTGCTGATCAGGGTGCGCATGGGAAGGTCCCTCGGGTCTCTCGTGTCCGGGTGCAGCGGTTTCGGCCGGGCGTGACCCGTCCGCTCCCGCGGTCGGGTCGCGCCCGCCATGATCTATGACCGTTGATCACGCTGAAATTCATCGGTCCTCGTCGATCGGGACGAAGGCCCTTGCACGACCGGATGGAAGCGCGGTCCGGCCGGGTGGGATCTGGGAGCGTCAGGAGGTCGTGGCGGCGCGGTCGGACTCGCTGCGCAGGACGCAGAATTCGTTGCCCTCGGGATCGGCGAGGACGACCCAGCCGGAGCCGTCGGGATTGCGGTGATCGGCGACGAAGGCGGCGCCGAGGGCAAGGAGCCGGTCCACCTCCCGGTCGCGCGAGGTCTCGGGGCGCAGGCACAGGTGGATCCGGTTCTTGACGGTCTTGGGCTCGGGCACCTGGTTGAAGTACAGCGCGGGTCCCTCGGTCAACCGCACCTGTGTCTCACGGGAGTCCGGCCCGGCCTCCGGATCCACCGGACGGCCGGTCACGGCGCTCCAGAACCGGGCCAGCCCGTAGGCGTCCGCACAGTCGACCGCAACGTTCTGGATCATCGAAACCATGCGCGCGAGTCTCTCCGATCCGCGCGGCGCCCGCCACCCGCCCGGCCCCTCGCCCGCCGGCACGCTCCCTGAGGGCTGTCCCGCAATCCCCGGCGGGCACGCGACGGCGGCGGCGAGGCGGCGCAGGGAGCGGCAGGGGCCGGGCTTGCCGGTCCCGTCGGCTCCGGTCACTACGGCCAGGCGGCGCAGGGAGTGGTGGTTCTCGACCCCAGGGTGGTGATCACGGCTCCCGCCGCCGGGGTGCTCATCGCCCGGCCGGGCCCGGGGCCGCGGCAGTGTCGTCCGGGAGCCCGGCGCCCACCGCGGCCCCCTGGCCGCCCCGGCGGAAGACCGCGCAGGCCACGGTGACGGCGGAGCCGAGCACCGCCCAGGCGGCCAGCACCAGCATCGGCCCGGCCGCGGCGTTGCCCTTGAAGTACGCGATCGAGCGCGCGGCGTACGTGCCCGCGCCCGGCGGCAGGGCCGGGCCGATGGCCCGCCAGAACGGCGGCAGCAGCGGGTACGGGTAGGCTCCGCCGGCGCTCGGGTTGCCGAGCACCACCACCAGCAGGATCGCCAGGCCGATGCCGACCACGCCCGCCAGCCCCTGGAAGGCCAGGGTGATCGCCCCGACCGCGAAGACGACGAGGGTGCCCAGCCCCCACAGGGGCATGATGCCGCCGGGCAGCGCGTCCAGGACCGGGCCTGCGATGACCGTGCCGAGCAGCCCGGCGGCGATCGAGTACAGCAGCAGCGTGCCGAGCCGGATGAAGGCGCGGTGGGGGTTGGCGGGCCGGGCGCCGGCGCTGATCGCGAGGATCGCGGCGCACAGGTAGCCGCCGACGCACCAGCCGATGACGAGGTAGAAGGCGCTCAGGCCGCGTGCGTCGCCCGCGGCGGCCGGGGCCACGTCGACGACGCGGACGCTGCGGCCCCGGGCCTTCTCGACCCGGCCGACGACCAGTTCGAGGGCCTGTGAGAGCGAGGCGCCCGCGCCGCTCGCGACCAGCAGCCGGTCGGTCGTCCCGGCCGGGTCGATGACCAGCGCCCCGTCCGCTTCCCGGTTCTCGACCTCCGCCTTCGCGGCGGCCTCGTCCTGCACCGCGTGCGGGTCGAGCGGTTTGCCCGGCAGATCGGCGAGCTGCCGGGCGGACTGCTCCGCGACCGGCCGGACGGGGGCGGCCACGGCGAGGGGGATCTCGCTGGGCTCGGGCCGGTGGAAGGCCCCGATGTACGAGGTGATGAAGGCGAGCTGGAGGGCCAGTACCCCCACGAGCAGCAGGGCGGCCCGCACGGTCACGGCGTCCTTGACCTCGGCGAGGAACCCGGTGGGCGGCGACGGGTGCGGGGGCGGGGACGGGGACGTGGGCTGGGTCATGCCTCACACGCTCGGCGTACGGGGGGCGGGACGCAGCAGGGGCGGGCCGAACGGATGACGGTCGGGCGGCACGCGGGCGGCCTGGGCGCGGCCCGTGGGTGGCCCCGGGGCGGCTCCGGGTGCCACCCCGGCAATCGAACGAATGTTTCGCACGGGTATTCGAATTGCTCTATGGTGGAGACGGGGGAGGTGTTCCATCGATCGAAGCAGGAGGCCGCGGGTGCCCGGTTTTACGCATCTGCACACCGTTTCGGGGTTCTCCGTGCGCTACGGAGGCTCACACCCCGAACGGTTGGCGGAGCGTGCCGCCGAGCGGGGCATGGACGCCCTCGCCCTGACCGACCGCGACACCCTCGCGGGTGCGGTGCGGTTCGCGAAGGCCTGCGCGAAGGCCGGGATCCGGCCGCTGTTCGGGGTCGACCTGGCAGTGCCCTACGCCGCGGAGGCGACCGGCGGTGCCGCAGCGGGCTCCCGCGCGGGCGCCCAGGAGGCCTCCCGGCGGCGGCGGACCCCGGTGCGCGGCGGCGCCTTCCTCGACGAGTCCGCCCCGCGGGCCGTCTTCCTGGCCCGGGACGGCGCCGCCGGCTGGGCCGAGCTGTGCCGCATGGTCACCGCGGCCCACGCGGCCGACGACGGGGTCGCCGCCGGGGACGCCGAGGGCCCCCAGGGCCCGGGCGGCTACGGTGCACAGCCCGCACCCGGACGGGCACCCGTGTCCGCTGCCGTCCGCGGCTCCGGCGCACAGCCCGCGCTGACCTGGAACGCCCTGCGCGGCGAATCCGTGTACGTCCTGCTCGGGCCCGGGTCCGAAGTGGGGCGGGCGCTGGCCGCCGGGCGGCCGGACCGGGCCGTGCGGCTGCTCGCACCCTGGCGGGAGGTCTACGGGGACTCCCTGCGTCTGGAGGCCGTCGACCACGGCCGCACCGGCACCGGCCCCGGCTCGCTGCGCCTGGCCGCCCGTACCGTCGGCTTCGCCGCCGAGCAGGGCGTCCGGGCCGTGCTCACCAACGCCGTCCGGTACGCCGACGCCGGCCAAGGCCCGGTCGCCGACGTCCTCGACTCGGCCCGCCGCCTCGTCCCCGTCGACCCCCGCGGCCCCCTCGACAGCGGCGAACGCTGGCTCAAGGACCCCGCCGCCATGGCCGGGGCCGCCGACCGCATCGCCCGGGCCGCGGGCCTCGGCCCCGCCGACGCGCGCCGGCTGCTCGCGGAGACCCGGCGCACCGCCGAGGCCTGCGCGGTGGACCCCGAGGACGACCTCGGCATGGGCTCCGTGCACTTCCCCGAGGCCCACCTCGTCGGCGCGGCCCACCGCACCGCCCAGCGGGTCCTGGCCTCCCGGGCCTCCGCCGGCATGGTGCTGCGCGGCTACGCCGACGACCCTGCGTACTGGGAGCGGATGCACCACGAGCTGGACATCATCGCCTACCACGGATACGCCTCGTACTTCCTGACGGTCGCCCAGGTCGTGGACGACGTACGCGCGATGGGCATCCGGGTGGCCGCCCGCGGCTCCGGCGCCGGCTCCCTCGTCAACCACCTCCTCGGCATCGCCCACGCGGACCCCGTCGAGCAGGGCCTGCTGATGGAGCGCTTCCTGTCCAAGCGCCGCCACGTCCTGCCCGACATCGACATCGACGTGGAGTCCGCCCGCCGGCTGGAGGTCTACCGGCGGATCATGGACCGCTTCGGCACCGAGCGGGTCGCCACCGTCTCCATGCCCGAGACCTACCGGGTCCGGCACGCCGTCCGCGACGTCGGCGCCGCCCTGTCCATGGACCCGGCCACCGTCGACCGGCTCGCCAAGGCCTTCCCGCACATCCGGGCCCGCGACGCCCGCGCCGCCCTGGCCGAACTCCCCGAGCTGCGCGACGTGCGCGGGGAGGAGCACGGGCGGCTGTGGGAGCTCGTCGAGGCGCTGGACGCGCTGCCGCGCGGGACCGCCATGCACCCGTGCGGGGTGCTGCTCTCCGACGCCTCGCTGCTCGCCCGCACCCCCGTGGTGCCCACCAGCGGCGAGGGCTTCCCGATGTCCCAGTTCGACAAGGACGACGTGGAGGAGCTCGGGCTGCTCAAACTCGACGTGCTGGGCGTGCGGATGCAGTCGGCGATGGCGCACGCCGTCGCGGAGATCCGGCGCGGTACGGGGGAGGAACTCGACCTGGACGACCCGGCGCAGGTGCCGCCGGGCGACGGGCCGACGTACGAGCTGATCCGCTCGGCCGAGACGCTGGGCTGCTTCCAGATCGAGTCGCCGGGCCAGCGCGACCTGGTGGGCCGGCTCCAGCCGTCGACCTTCCACGACCTGGTCGTCGACATCTCGCTGTTCCGGCCCGGCCCGGTCGCCGCCGACATGGTGCGGCCGTTCATCGAGGCGCGGCACGGGCGGGCCCCGGTCCGCTACCCGCACGAGGACCTGGCGGACGCGCTGCGCGAGACGTACGGGGTGGTGGTCTTCCACGAGCAGATCATCGAGATCGTGCACGTCATGACCGGCTGCGGACGCGACGAGGCGGACCGGGTGCGGCGCGGGCTCTCCGACCCCGATTCACAGGCGCGGATCAAGGTGTGGTTCGCGGCGAAGGCCGGTGAACGGGGCTACTCGCCCGAGGTGATCGGCCGGACCTGGGAGATCGTCGAGGCGTTCGGCTCGTACGGCTTCTGCAAGGCGCACGCGGTGGCCTTCGCCGTGCCGACGTACCAGTCGGCCTGGCTCAAGGCCCACCATCCGGCCGCGTTCTACGCCGGGCTGCTCACGCACGACCCGGGGATGTACCCGAAGCGGCTGCTGCTGGCGGACGCGCGACGGCGGGGCGTGCCGGTGCTGCCGCTGGACGTGAACCGCTCGGCCGTGGCCCACCGCATCGAACTGGTGTCCGAGGTGGGGGGTCCTCCGGTGTGGGGGCTCCGGCTGGCCCTGGCCGACGTCCACGGCATCAGCGAGGCGGAGGCCCGCCGGATCGAGGACGGACAACCGTACGTGTCTCTGCGCGACTTCTGGGACCGGGCACACCCCGGGCGGCCGGTCGCACAGCGGCTCGCCCAGGTCGAGGCGCTGGACGCCTTCGGCGCCAACCGGCGCGACCTGCTGCTGCACGTGGCCGAACTGCACGGTGCCCACAGGTCGGCGGGGGCCCGCCCGGGCAGTGTCCAGCTCCCGCTGGACGGCGGCCGGGCGACGGCCCCGGCCGGCCTGCCCGACCTGAACGAGGCGGAACGGCTCAGCGCGGAGCTGGGCGTGCTCGGCATGGACACCTCGCGGCACCTGATGGGGGACCACCACGCCTTCCTCGCGGAGCTGGGGGCGGTCCCGGCCCGCAGGCTGCGCGAGATCGAGCACGGCCGGACGGTACTGGTCGCGGGAGCCAAGGCGGCCACCCAGACCCCGCCGATCCGCTCCGGGAGGCGGGTCATCTTCACCACCCTGGACGACGGGACGGGCCTGGTCGACCTGGCCTTCTTCGACGACAGCCACGAGGCGTGCGCGCACACCGTCTTCCACTCGTTCCTGCTGCTGGTGCGGGGTGTCGTCCAGCGGCGCGGACCGCAGAGCCTGAGCGTGGTCGGCGAGGCCGCCTGGGACCTGGCGGAGCTGGCGGAACTGCGGGCCGCGGGCGGCCTGGACGCGGTCGCGGCCCGCCTGGCGGAGCCGCTGCCCGGCGCGGGGGAACCCTCGGAGACCACCGGCTCCGGGCGCCGCATCCACCTGCCCACCGGGTACGAGATGAACCCGTGGGCCGACCTCCAGCCGGCCGGCGACCGCGCCGCGACCGGCCGCAAGCTGTGGCACTCCAGCCCGGGGAGCGCGGGATGACCCCGGCCAACGGCGTCCTGCACGTACGGTGTGCCGCGGCCCTGACCGAGGAGGGCTACCGCGAAGTGCTGGAACTGCTGCGGGAGTTCTCCCCGACGGTACAGGCCCTGCCGCCCCGGGCGGCGCTGGTGCACGTACGCGGCGCCCGGCGGTACTTCGACGCGGACGCCTGCCGGATCGCCGAGCTGGTGCGGCTGCGCGCGCTCGCCCGGCTCGGCACCGACGTGCGGATCGGCGTCGCCGGGACCTGGGCGGTGGCGGCGACGGCCTCCGCCCGGGTGGCCGGGCCCGGCGGTGTCCTGGCCGTGCCCGAGGGTGCGGCGGACGCCTTCCTCGGGCCGCTGCCGGTGGAAGCCCTGCACGGCATCGGCCCCAAACAGGCGGAGGCGCTGCGCGGGTACGGGCTGCACACGGTCGGCGCGGTCGCGGCCGTCTCCCCGGGCACCGTCGAACGGATCCTGGGGCAGCGGGCGGGCCGGCTGGCGGCGGAGCGCGCCCGCGGTATCGACCCGCGCCCCGTCACCCCGAAGGACCTGCCCGCGTCGGCCGCCGTCCGCAGCGGCTTCACCCGGCACGAACTCGACGGCCCGCACGCCCGGGCCGTGCTCCTCGGCCTGGTGGTCCGCCTCGGCGCGGTGCTGCGCGGCCGCCGCCAGGCAGCCCGGTCCCTGTCGCTGACGCTGCAGTTCGCCGGGGGCACCCGCTGGGAACGGGCCCGGCGGCTCCCGGAGGCGTCCGGGCACGACGAGGACCTGCGGACCGCGGCCTACCGCCTGCTGGACGCGGCCGGGCTGCAACGGGCCAGGCTGACCGGCATGGTGCTGCGCGCCGAGGACCTCACGGGTGCCGAGCGGGCGGCCCGGCAGATCTCCCTGGACCCGGTCCGCGAAGCCCGCCTGACGGTGGAGGCGGCCATCGACAGGGCGAACGCCCGCTTCGGCCCGGGCACGGTCCGCCCGGCCGCCACCTTCCACAGGGCGGCCTGAGCGGGAGCGGGGCTACCCCGACGGCAGGGTCCGGCGGTCCGGCGGGCCGCCCAGCAGGAGCCGGGCCATCTCGGTGCGCAGTCCGGAGGTCTGGGCCTGGATCAGGTGGAACTGCGCCTCACGGGCGAGGCGCCCGGCGGTGTTCCCGTACGACACGGCCCGGCCGCCCGTCGCGGCGACGCACGCCGTGGCCGCCCGTACGCCGAGTTCGAGGACGGCGGCCCGCAGCGCCAGCCGGTCCCCGACCCGCTCCTGCGGCGGGAGTTCGTCGCGCAGGGCGTAGGCCTCGGCGCGCAGCCGGGCGGCGTCCTGTGCGACCCGCAGGCCGAGCTCCTCGTACGCGGCGCCGGCGGCGGGGGCCGACCGCAGCAGGAAATCGGCCGCGGCGCGCACGTGCCCGAACACGGCGGGGTGGGCGTTCGCGTTCTCCAGGTCGTAGGCACGGGCCCATTCCGTCCGGGGCTGTACGGAGACCACCGCGTCCGGCGCCACGAGCACGTCGCGGACCTCCACCGCCACCGTGCGCGTGCCGTTCATCGCCCACAGCGGCGCCGATCCGGCCGCGACCAGCCCCGGATCCCCGTCGGGCCCGCAGTCCACCGCGGCGAACAGCACCCGGTCGTCCGGTGCCAGGGCGCCGAGGTACACCACGTCGGAGAGGCCCCAGCCGGTCATCCACGGCACCCGGCCGCGCAGCCGCCACCCGCCGGCGACCGGCTCCGCGGTGACGGGCGGCCGGGCGTGCCGCAGGAAGGCGAAGCCGGCCGTGCCGCGCCTGGTCCCCGAGGCGAGGTCGGCGGACCACCGCTCGCGCAGTGCGTCGGCCTCCGGGCCGGTGGCCCCCTGGAGCCCCTTCACCAGGCCGAAGTGCTGCGTGTGGACGAACCAGGTGGAGGGGTCCGCCGCGGACAGCAACTCGTTCACCTCGCGGACCACTTGACGAGTGGTCAGTCCGCTTCCGGGGGCGGTGGCGTGGCCGAGCGCCCCGTACGCGCCGCAGCGGGCGAGGGCGTCGAGGTGTGAACGGGGCACGCCCTCCTGGGCGGTCTCCTCCGCGACGGGCCCGAGCACAGCCACGGCGAGCCCGGTGACCGCGGCAACGAGCGGGTCGGCGGCCAGGTCGGGCGGAGTGGCCAAGGCCGTACCCGCCCCCGGAGCCCACTGCATCCGATCACTCACCTCAGGAAGAAGGGGACTCCATTGTCCCGGGGGTGCGCGGGAGCGGGCGCCGACACGCATTTTTTACTGACGCGTAACTTCCCAGTTTTGCTACCCGCCCGTAATTTGGCGGGAACGCAGCCCCCTTGTGATCCGGATCACGGGACGAACCCCCACGTATTTCCCTGACCCGCAAGGAGATCACCCGATGCTGCCTTGGCGACGCCTGCTCCGCCCGCTGGCCGTCCTCACCCTCACCGCTGCCGCCCTCGTCGCCCCCACCGGCGCCGCGCAGGCCGCGTCCGCGCCCAGCAGCGGCTGGAACGACTGGTCCTGCAAGCCCTCCGCCGCCCATCCCCGCCCCGTCGTGCTCGTCCACGGCACCTTCGGGAACTCGGTGGACAACTGGCTCGGCTTCGCGCCGTACCTCGTCCACCGCGGGTACTGCGTCTACTCCCTCGACTACGGGCAACTGCCCGGCGTGCCCCTCTTCAACGGGCTCGGCCCCATCGACGCGTCGGCCGGGCAGCTGAGCGTGTTCGTCGACAGGGTGCTGGCCTCCACCGGAGCCGCCAAGACCGACATCGTCGGCCACTCGCAGGGCGGCATGATGCCGAACTACTACCTCAAGTTCCTCGGCGGCGCTCCCAAGGTCAACGCCCTGATCGGGCTCGCCCCCGACAACCACGGCACCACCCTGGACGGGCTCACCCAGCTGCTCCCGTACTTCCCCGGGGCCGAGGACCTGATCAGCTCCGCGACCCCGGGGCTGGCCGACCAGATCGCCGGATCGGCGTTCGTGACCAAACTGAACGCGGGCGGGGACACCGTGCCCGGGGTGCGGTACACGGTCATCGCGACCAAGTACGACGAGGTCGTCACGCCCTACCGGAGCGCGTTCCTCCAGGGCGCCGGCTCCAACGTGCGCAACGTCGTGCTCCAGGACCTGTGTCCGCTGGACCTCTCCGAGCACGTCGCCATCGGACTCACCGACCGGATCGCCTGGCACGAGGCGCTCAACTCCCTCGACCCGGCGCACGCCACCCCGACCACCTGCGCATCGGTCTTCGAATGACGCCGATGCGCAGACGGTACTGCGACGACACGACCTAGAGGCCGTGGCGGCCCGGCGTCGTCGCACGGCGTCGGGCCACGGCGAACAGCACGGCCGCCCCGAGGGCCAGCACGCCCGCCCCGGCGATCGCGATCAGCGGGGTGGCGGCGCTGCCGCCCGTCGCGGCGAGGCCGCCGGTGCCCGCCGGGGAGTCCGACGGCACCGGCGCGAGAGCGGTGCTGCCGTTCGTCTTCGGGTCGTTGTCGCCGTGGCCGTGGTGCTCCACGCTGGACCTGCTCTCCCCGTCCGCGATCTGCTGGTCCGTCGGGGCCTTGGGCGCCGAGGGCCTGGCGCTCGGCTTGGCGCTCGGCCTCGTGCTCGGCTTCGTGCTCGGGGCGGTCCCGGTCCCGGCGGTCGCGCCGGTGCCCGCATTGCCGCCGTCGTCCTTGCCGAACACCACGTCCGAGCAGGTGTAGAAGGCCTCCGGGCTGTCCGAGCGCTGCCAGATGCTGTAGATCAGGTGCCGCCCGGTCTTCTCCGGCACGCTGCCGGAGAAGACGTAGTCCCCGTTCCGCATGGCCGGGTCGGTGACCTTCGCGAAGGGCGCCGGCTCCAGGTCCGACCACTTCAGCGGCTTGGAGGGGTCGTAGCCGTCCTTCGTGACGTACAGCTCGAAGGAGCCCTTGTGCGGGGCGGTCCCCTTGTACCGGAAGGTGTGCTCGCCCGCGGTCATCGGGCTCGCCGGCCAGTCGGCGCGGGCCAGGTCCAGACCCCGGTACTTGTCGTTGCCGGCGGAACAGAGCTGGCCGTTCGGGATCAACGACCGGTGGTTGCCGGCCGCGTTGGCGATGTTCACCGCGTTCCAGTCGTAGAACGCCTGCGTGCCGCTCGCCGCCACCGCCGCCTTGCAGGCCGCCGACTTCGGCGACTCCGGCCCCTCCGCGTAGCAGGCCGCCACCCGGCTGACCGGATCCGTCATCGAACCGTGGGCGGCCGCCGGTGCGGCGGCGTACGCGGCCACCGCGAGCGGGGCGAGGGCGGCTGTGGCGATACGGGTCACGGTACGGCGGCGTGCGGGCATGGACGGATCTCCTTCGGAGCGGCGACGGGGGCACCGCGGTCGTCGGTGCGCCGGGACCGGGCCGGGCGGCGCCGCCCCCCGTGGGTTCGACGCCGCCCCGTGCCCTCCTCGGCCCCGCCAAGCTAGCCCCCCACACCCCGCCCCCCACCCCTTTCCAGGCCCCCAAGAAGATCCTTACGGTCCCCTTAAGGCGGGCATAGGAAGGGGCTCAGGTGGCGGGCTCCGGACGCCCGGACGAGATCGCCCGGGCGGGCCCGGGGATCGTGCGCGATGGGGGAGAATCCCCGGGTGACCTCGACGAACCTGAAGATCCGGATCGACGGCGCGGCCGGAGCGCCCGCCCCCTACGAGCAGCTGCGCGCCCAGATCGCCGAGGCCGCGCGGGCGGGTGACCTGCCGGTCGGGTACAAGCTGCCGACGGTGCGCGGGCTCGCGGAGGAGCTGGGGCTGGCGGCGAACACGGTGGCGAAGGCCTACCGGGCCCTGGAGGGCGACGGGGTCATCGAGACGCGGGGACGGAACGGGACCTTCATCGCCGCGGCCGGCGACGGGGCCGCCCGGGAGGCGGCCTCCGCCGCGCAGGCCTACGCGGAACGCGCGAAGCGGCTGGGCCTGAGCCTCGATGAGGCCACGGCGGCCGCCCTGGCCGCCCTGCGCGCCCGCTACGGCAACTAGGCGGTACCCGCCGGACCGTGCCGGAGATGACGACACTCCCTAGCCGCGCCGCAGTCGCGCCCGGAGGTGGTGGGTGAGGGGCTGTCCCATCGCCGCCATGTCCTGGTCGACCGTCAGTTCTCCCTCGTCGAGGGCGTACCGGCGGCGCATGGCGGTGACCTCCTTGGCCTTCGGGGTGCACGCCACGGTGTCGGTGGCCATGTCGACGTCCGTCCCCGACACCCGGCCGACGTACGTCTCCACGATGCCGGTCGGGTGTGCGAGGACCACTTCCACCGAGGCGTCGGGCAGGATGCGCCACCAGCCGGATTCCCGCCCCGAGGGGCGCAGGGCCGCGCCGGACCCGTCGACCAGCCAGGCGCGTGACTCGTAGCGCAGGAACGGCCGGCCGTCGTGGCTGAAGGTGATCTCCTGCTCGTACCGGAAGCCCTGCTCCAGCGTCGGGTACTCGCCCGCGCCGCTGCCGTGCCAGCGGCCCAGCAGGTGCAGGACCGGCTTCAGCTGCGGGTGCGGCTCCGGGCCCTCGCCGAGGGCCTGGCTGTCGGGGTACGGGTTCTCCTGCGCCGGTCCGGGCACGTGCACGCTCCTGTTCGGTGTCCCCCGGGACTCCGCCCGGGCCGGGTCCATTGTCGTCGGCGCCGGGTCCCGGCCCGCGCTCGCCCCGCCCACGGCCCCGCGCCCGCCGGCTACAGGTACAGGCCCGCCTCCGTGTCGTGCCCGCCCTGCGGCGGCAGCAGGGAAGCCGGGCCCGCGCCCCGCCGCAGCGCGAACAGTTCGGCCAGCGTCGCCCCCTCGCGCGAGATCCCCTCGTCCGTGCCCAGCCAGTCCACCGCCTCGCCGTGCGTCAGCCGGCCGACCTCGATGCGGGCCAGGCAGCGGCCCGGCCGGACCACCGCCGGGTGCAGCCGTTCCAGGTCCTCGTTCGTGGTCACCCCGACCAGCACGTTGCGGCCCTGTCCCAGCAGCCCGTCCGTCAGGTTCAGCAGCCGCGACAGCGCCTGGCCGGCCGTGTGCCGGGCCTCGCCGCGGATCAGCTCGTCGCAGTCCTCCAGCAGGAGCAGCCGCCAGCGCCCCTTCGCCGTGCCCTCGTCCTCGCCGATCGCGATGTCCATCAGGTAACCCACGTCGTTGAACAGCCGCTCCGGGTCCAGGACGCAGTCCACCTGGCACCAGTCCCGCCACGAGCGGGCCAGCGTCCGCAGCGCGGAGGTCTTCCCGGTGCCCGGCGGACCGTGCAGCAGGAGCAGCCGTCCCGCGATGTCGTCCGGGGTCACCTTCATCAGCCGGTCCATCGCCGAGGCCACCGGGGCCGTGTAGTTCGGCCGCACCTCGGCCCAGGTCCCGGCGGCGATCTGGCGGGTCGTCCGGTACGGGCCGCGGCGCGGGGAGACGTACCAGAACCCCATCGTGACGCTCGAAGGCTGCGGTTCGGGCTCGTCCTGCGCCCCGTCCGTGGCCTTGCCGAGCACGCCGGCGGCGAGTTCGTCGCTGACCGCCGTCACCGTGACGTCCGCACCGCGGTTCCAGCGGGAGACGAGCATCGTCCAGCCCTGGCCCTCCGCGAGGGTGGCGCTGCGGTCGGAGTCGCGCGCCGAGCGCAGCACGGTGGCCTCGGGCGGCAGCAGCGTCGCCTCCGCCTTCACCCGTTCGATCGTCACGCTGTGCGAGTACGGCTGCTCGCCGGAGGCGAACCGGCCGAGGAACAGCGCGTCCACGACATCCGACGGTGAATCGCTGTCGTCGACGTTGAGCCGGATCGGCAGCGCGTCCTGCGGGTTGGCTGGCATGGCGCCCATGATCCGGCACGAAGTGGCCGCGTGCACCCGTGTTTCGCCGGATCGGTGCCCGCGTTCCCCCTTCAAACGTGCCGGTGGTGAAGATTCGGCTCACAACTCCGCGCCGAAAATTCTTGGCATGAACACTTCCGGCCATGCCCGGCTCCCAGTACCACGGACTCAGGAGTAACCCCCGAGTAATCCCCGAGTAACCCCCGTGTACCTCCCCCCACAAGGAGCCGCACACATGAGCACGAAGACGTCGCGCCTCGCTGCCCTGACCTCCTCCCTGTTACTCGCCGCGGGCGCCGCCCTGTTCGGCGCCGGACAAGCGGCCGCCGCCACGGCCGACTTCGGCTACGTCGCCCTCGGCGACTCGTACTCCTCCGGCGTCGGCGCCGGCAACTACGACAGCGGGAGCGGCAACTGCAAGCGCACCTCCCGCGCCTACCCGGCCCTGTGGGCCGCCGCCCACTCCCCGCAGACCTTCTCCTTCACCGCCTGCTCCGGCGCCCGTACGGGTGACGTCCTCTCCGGCCAGCTCGGCCCGCTGAACTCCGGCACCGACCTGGTCAGCATCACCATCGGCGGCAACGACGCCGGATTCTCCGACGTCATGACGACCTGTGTGCTCCAGTCCGAATCCACGTGCGTCAACCGCGTCAACCAGGCCAAGGCGTACGTCGACTCCACCCTCCCCGGCCAGCTCGACCAGGTCTACGACGCGATCCACGGCCGGGCACCCGGCGCTCACGTCGTCGTCCTCGGCTATCCCCGCTTCTACAAGCTGAGCGGAAACTGCGTCACCGGCCTCACCGAGGGCGAGCGCTCCGCCATCAACGGTGCGGCCGACTACCTGAACGCCGCCATCGCCAAACGCGCGGCCGACCACGGATTCACCTTCGCCTCCGTGGCCGGCGCCTTCACCGGCCACGAGATCTGCTCCGGCGACGCATGGCTGCACAGCGTCAACTGGCTCAACATCACCGAGTCGTACCACCCCACCGCCGCCGGACAGTCCGGCGGCTACCTGCCCGCCTTCACCAACGCCGCCTGATTCCGGCCCCGGTCAGGAGTCCGCGGCGGCCGGCCCCGCGGTCGCGGACTCCGTGGCCTGCGGCCCCGCGGCCTCCTGACCGGTGGTGGCCGCCGGGGTCGCCGGCCCCGGCGACACCGGGGCCGGCGAACCGCTCGACCCGGGGGAGGGCGAGGCCCCTTCCGTCGGGGTCCCCCCCTCCTCGGCCGCCTCGCACGTCACGGAGAAGTCCACCCAGTCCGAGACCGCCGGGGTGGCGCCCCGCACCTCCAGCCGGATCGCGTCGTCGAAGGTCGCGTTCGGGTAGTACGTGAGCTCGGTGTGGTCCAGCTCCCGGCTCCGGGGGCCGTCCGCCGGGAACGTGACGGACTGCCAGTCGGGGCCGGACGTGACCCCGCTGCGCGTCGCCCAGCGGTACTCCAGCACGGCGGGCGTACGGTCCGCCTCGACGGTCGCCGTGAACTCCGGGGCCTGCGCGGCGTCCGGCGGGCACGTCCCCCGGTAGTCCGCCCGTACGGCGCGCACCGACAGGGCGAAGCGCGGCGGGGGCGCGGCCGACGGCGAAGCGGACGGGGACGGGGAAGGCGAGGGCGACGCGGGCGGCGACGGCGATCCGGACGGCCCCGCGGACGTCCCGGCCGCCGTGGTGACCGGCCCCGTCGGGCCGGTGCCCCCGCTCCCGCCCCCGTCATCGCGGTCCTTGAGCAGCAGCCACCCCAACACGACCAGCGCCAGCAGCAGTACGGCGATCCCGGCGGTCAGCACCAGCCCGGCCCGCCCGGAGCGCGGCGCCCCGCCGCCCGGCGCACCCGCAGGGCCGGGACCCGGCGCCGGGGCGGCCATCGGCACCGGCATCGGAGGGGGCGCCCCCTCGCCCCGGTCGCGCCCGTACGGACCGCCCTGCCCGTCCTGCGCTTCGCGACGGTGGTGCGCCGTGGCCGTGGGGGAGTCCGGCCCCGACACCGCGCCGCCGGAGCCCCGCAGGAGCCCGCCCGCCCCGACGATCCGCAGCATCCGTGCCGCCTCCGCCGCGGGCAGCCGCTCCGCCGGGTCCTTGCGCAGCAGCCCCTCCAGCACCGGCGTCAGCGGTCCCGCCCGGTGCGGCGGCGGCAGCTCCTCGTCCACCACCGCCCGCAGCGTGGACAGCGGGGTGTCCTGCCGGAACGGCGAGACCCCCTCGACGGCCGTGTACAGCATCACCCCGAGCGACCACAGGTCCGACTCGGGCCCCGGCTCGCGCCCCAGGGCCCGCTCCGGCGCGAGGAACTCGGGAGAGCCCACCACCTCGCCCGTCATCGTGATCGCCGACGAGCCCTCCAGGCTGGCGATCCCGAAGTCGCTCAGCACCATCCGGCCGTCGTTGGCGATCAGCACGTTGGAGGGCTTGACGTCCCGGTGCAGCACGCCGGCCTCGTGCGCGGCGCGCAGCGCGGCCAGCACCTGCTCCCCGAGGTGTGCGGCCCGCTGCGGGGTGAGCGGCCCCTCGGCCTCCAGCACGTCGGCCAGCGACAGTCCGCGCACCAGCTCCATCACGATCCACGGCCGGCCGTCCTCGGTCGCCACGTCGTAGACCGTGACGACCCCGCGGTGCGAGACCCGCGCCGCCGCCCACGCCTCCCGTTCGAGCCGCCGGTACATCCGCCCGATCTCGGCACCGTCCAGCCCTGTGGGGGGCCGTACCTCCTTGACGGCCACCTCGCGGCCCAGCACCTCGTCGCGGGCCCGCCACACGATGCCCATCCCACCCCGGCCCAGCACGTCGATCAGCCGGTACCGCCCCGAAATGACTCGGTCCGCGGCTGATTCCCCGCCCGCTCCACCGATTACGTCACTCACGCGAGCCCCCTGGTGTGTCCGTGTGTCGGCGGGCGATCACTCCAAGTTAGCGCAGCACCGGCGATGTGGCCCCGGTCCGCACAGGACCCGCGCGGCGGCCACCGAAAGACCCCCGTCCCTTGCGGAGAGTAACGGTCGACTCCACTGAGTAACCGTCAACTCCCGGTCCCCATAGGGGTAATTCACACCACCGGGATACCCGAGCACGACGCTGGGGCGATAGGGTTACCCTGCCCGGGCCGGGTGCCCTCGTACGGGTGGGGAGAGAACATGGAACAGATAGCAATGCGCAGCAGGCCGCCTCGCGTGCCTGCCATCACCTGCGGCAGCAGTGCGACCAGCTCGCGCCTCGACCGCCACCTCGCCGTGCTGGGCGGACCCGCCGTCCCCCACCGCGAGACCGCCGAGGCGACGCTGCTGATGCGCGAACTCACCTCTCGCGACCACACGCACCGCTTGCGGAGCCGGAGCGCGCGCGTCTCGCTCTTCGCACCGCTGCGCCGTCTGCGTCGCACGCTCTTCGGCAGCCGCCGCTCGTAACAACCGTTCCCGACTCCACAAGGTTTCGCCCCCGGCCCTACGCAACCACACCATCCCGGCGCAGTGTCGTGATCTGCGCGTCCGTCATCCCCAGGGCGCGCAGCAGGGCCCCGGTGTGCTCGCCGAGCGCGGGCACCGCACCCATGTGCGGTGCCGCGCCCCCCGGCAGTCCGATGGGCGGCAGCAGCGCCCGCAGCGGACCGGCCGGCGAACCCACCTCCCGCCAGCGGTCCCGCGCCGCCAGTTGCGGATGCTGAGCCAGCCGGGCCACCGAGTTCAGCCGCGCACACGCGATCCCCGCCGCCTCCAGCCGGACGATCGCCTCGTCCGCGTCCAGCCGGGCCAGCGCCTCGGCCACCACCGCGTCCGTCCGCTCCCGGCCCCGGGTGCGCGCCGCATTTGTCGCGTACGCCGGATCCTGCGCCAACTCCGGCCGCCCCAGGACCTGTTCGGCGAGCCGCCGCCATTCGCGGTCGTTCTGCACCGACAGCAGCACCCGGTCCCCGTCCGCCGTCGGATAGGCGTCGTACGGGGCGATGACGGCGTGTGCGAGGCCGGTGCGCACCGGCTGTTCCCCGCCGTGCATCGTGTGGTGCAGCGGATGCCCCATCCACTCGGCCAGCGCATCGAGCATCGAGACCTCCACCCGGCCCCCGCGCCCGGTGGTCCCGCGGCGCAGCAGGGCCGCGAGGACCCCGGAGAAGGCGTACATGGCGGCCGCGATGTCCGCGGCCGGGATGCCCGCCTTGACGGGCTGTTCCGGGGTGCCGGTCACCGAGACCAGTCCCGCCTCGCACTGGACGAGCATGTCGTAGGCGCGCTTGTGGGCGTACGGGCCCTCGGCCCCGTACCCGGAGATGTCGACGGCGACCAGGCGCGGGTACCGCCCGCACAGCGACGCCGAGTCGAGGCCGAGGCGGGCGGCGGCCCCCTGGGCGAGGTTCTGGACGAACACGTCGGCGCCGTCGAGCAGTGCGTGCAGCACCTCCAGGCCGCGCGGGTCCTTCAGGTCGAGCGCGATCGACTCCTTGCCGCGGTTGGCCCACACGAAATGCGAGGCCAGTCCCTGTGCGGCGGTGTCGTAGGCGCGCGCGAAGTCGCCGCCGTCGGGCCGCTCGACCTTGATCACCCGGGCTCCGAGGTCGGCGAGCTGGCGGGTGGCGAAGGGGGCCGAGACGGCCTGTTCGACGGCGACGACGGTGATCCCGTCGAGCGGCGGGGGATCGACGGGGTGTGCGGGCGTGGGCGAATCGGCTGTCATGACAGCCTGCCTATCCGCTGGGACCCCCGCCTGTCACCACACCGGGCGCCGACATCCCCTGCTTTGCGCGGTTCGTCTGCCTGTGGCGCCGGTCTCAGTCCCGGCCGCGCGCGAACCGGCGCGCGGCCGGCGGCGCGGGCCGCGCCAGCAGGAGCAGCGACCAGGCCACGGCTCCCGCGACCGGGTGCGCCGCCGGCCAGGCCGCGCCCGCAGCCGCCTCACCCCCGGCGTTGCCGCACAGCGTGCGCACCGCCGTGGCGACCGCGCTGATCGGGTTCCATTCCGCGACCGTGCGCAGCCACCCCGGCAGCCCGGCGGTCGGCAGGTACGCGCTGGACAGCATCGGCAGGACGAACGTGGCGCTGCCGAGCTGGCCCGCCGCCTCCTCGCTCCGGCTCAGCAGGCCGAGGTACGTGCCCACCCACGCGGTGGCGAACCGGAACAGCAGCAGCACGCCGAACGCGCCCAGCGCGCCCGGGAGTCCGTTGTCGACCCGCCAGCCCATCGCGAGCCCCACGAGCATCACCGGAACCATGGAGACCGCCGTGGTCAGCAGATCGGCGGCGGTCTGCCCGAGCGGAACGGCCGCGCGGCTCATCGGCAGGGTCCGGAACCGGTCCGTCACCCCGCGGTGGACGTCCTGCGCGGCCGTGAACATCCCGGTCATCAGGCCGTTCGCGGCGGTCGCGGCGAGCAGTCCGGGTACCAGGAACTCGCGGTACTCGGAGCCCGGCATGGCGAGCGCGCTGCCGAAGACGTACCCGAAGAAGAGCAGCATCGTGATCGGCATGGTCTGGGTGAGGACCAGCAGCGCGGGCGCGTGCCGGGTCTTCTGCAGCTGGCGGGTGAGGACGGCGCCGCCGTCCGACAGCAGGGTGCTCATGGCGCGTGCTCCTTCTCGGCAGGGGCGGTGGGGGTCAGGGGGGTGCCGGCGAGGGGGGTGCCGGCGACGGGGGTCCGGGTGAGGCGCAGGAACACCTCGTCGAGGGTGGGCGGGCGCAGGCTCGCGTCGGTGACCGGGACCCCCGCCCGGTCGAGCTCGCGGATGATCCGGGGCAGGGTGAGTCCCTGGGCCGGGACCGTCACCCCGACGGTCAGGCGCTGCCGGTCGAGCACGGGCCGGCCGCCGGTCAGCCGGTCGAGCACGACGGCCGCGCCGTCGAGCGCTGCGGTCCCGGCGACGGTCACCTCGGCGTACGCGCCGATCCGGGCCTTGAGCCCGTCCGGGGTGCCGGTCGCGACGGCGCGGCCGCGGTCGACGACCACGACGTCGTCGGCGAGGCGGTCGGCCTCCTCCAGGTACTGGGTGGTGAGCAGGACGGTCGTGCCCTCCTCGGCGAGTGCCCGTACGGCCGTCCAGATGTCCTCACGGGCCGCCGGATCGAGGCCGGTGGTGGGCTCGTCGAGGAACAGCACCCGTGGCCGGGTGATCAGCCCGGCGGCCAGGTCGAGGCGCCTGCGCATGCCACCCGACCAGGTGGCGGCCACCCGGTCGGCGGCCTCGGCCAGCCCGAAGCGCTCGAGCAGCTCGTCGGCGCGGCTGCGCCCGGCCGGTCCGCGCAGTCCGGCGAGGCGGGCGAAGAGCCGCAGGTTCTCGCGGCCCGTCAGATCCCCGTCGACGGAGGCGTACTGGCCGGTGACGCCGATGGCGCGGCGGACGGGGGCCGGATCGCGCGTGATGTCGTGGCCGGCGACGAGGGCGCGGCCGCCCGTGGGCCGGGTGAGCGTCGTCAGGATCCGCACGGCGGTGGTCTTTCCCGCGCCGTTGGGGCCGAGGAGGCCGCAGACCGAGCCCTCCGGCACGGCCAGATCGAGGCCGCGGAGGGCGTGCACCTTGCCGAAACGCTTATCCAAGCCTTCACTCAGTACAGCGTACGTAGTTGTCATGGGTGGGACCCTACCTCACTACGTACGATGTACGTAACTAGGATGGGGGCGAGGTGATCGAGTGATGGCAGCGAGCGGGCGACCCGCCGCACCCGAAGTGATCTGGACCCGCCCCGCCCGGGCCGGCCGCGGACCCAGGCCCGCGCACACCCGCGAGTCCATCGCGGCCGAAGCCGTGCGGATCGCGGACGCGGAGGGGATCGAGGCCGTCTCCATGCGGCGGGTGGCCGCCGGGATCGGCGCCGGGACGATGTCCCTCTACAACTACGTGCCGCGCAAGGAGGACCTGTACGAGCTGATGGTCGACGCGGTGAGCGGGGAGTACGAGCTGACCCCGCCGACCGGGGACTGGCGGGCCGACCTGCTCGCGCTCGCCCGCCGGACGCGGGAGCTGATGCACCGCCACCCGTGGCTGCCCCGGCTGCTGTCGCCCGTCTACGGCTTCGGCCCGAACGCTTTGCGCTACCTGGAGCACAGCCTGGCCTGCCTGGTCCCGCTGGAGGTGTCGGGGCCGGAGAAACTGGAGCTCGTCGCGGCGGTGAACGGCTCGGTGGCCGCCTTCGTGGCGAGCGAGCTGGCCATGGCGGAACGGGCCCGGTCGCTCCCGTGGAGCGAGGCCGCGGAGGAGGGCGTGCGGACGGCGTGGCTGGCCTCCCGGCTGGCGACGGGGGAGTACCCGCTGCTGGCGGCGGCACTCGCCGGGGCCCATCCGGTGGCGGAGGCGGCGAACGACCTCTCCGCGGTCTTCGACCGCACCGTGTCCCGGCTCCTGGGAGCCTGGGCCCCGGCGGACGGCTGACCGACCGGGCCCCGCGGGCCGACGGCCGGGGGCCGACGGCGGACCCGGGCCGGGCGGGGGCGGCCGAGCCCCGGACCTGGGGCGGGCGGGGCGGCCTGACTCCGGAACGGCGCCGAACCCCGGACCCGCGGCGGGCGCGGCGGCCGAGCCCCGGCCTGGGGCGGGCCGGGGCGCCCGGACCCCGGACACGGGGCGGGGTTGCCGGACCCCGGACCCGGGCCGGGGGCCGCGGCCGAGCCCCGGACCTGGGGCGGGTGGGGGCGGCCGGACCCGGACCCGGGCCGGGGGCCCAAACCTCGGACCTGGGGCGGGCCGGGGCGGCCGGACCTCGGAGCTGGGGTGGGCCGAGGCGGCCGAACCTCGGACCTGGGGTGGGCCGGGGCGGGCCAGTCCCGGAGGTGGGCCGGGCGGGGCGAACCCGGACCTGGGGCGAATCCCGGCCGGGCCGAGCTCCGGACCCGGGCCCGGCCGGGGTCCGGGTGGGGTGGTGCCCGGTCAGAGGAGGGCGAACTGGCCGCCCGGACCCTCCTCCTGGTGGTCCAGCACGGAGGCCGGGCGCCGGGTCCAGCGCGGCGGCGGCAGTACCCCGGCGGCCGCCAGCGCCCCGGCCGACAGGAGCGGGCCGGGAGTGAACGCCGCCCGCTCCGGAGCCAGATCGGCCAGCAGCGCCAAGGTGGTCACCAACGCCAGCAGCTCCGAGGTCCATGTCTGCGGCCACTCGGCCGGCCCGAGCGCCTCCAGCCCGTCGGCCTCGGGGTCCCGGTGGGCGCTGCGGGCGGCGAACCAGGCCTCCAGCACCCGGGTGCCGCCCTGCACCTCGTACTCCCAGGCGCCCGGCGGCACGGGGGAGACCGTTCCGGAGCCGAGCCTCAGGGTCTCGGTCTCCGCGTCGTACCCGAGCCCGTCCGGCCAGCCCTGCACCGCCGAGCGGACGTACGGGCGCCGGCCGCCCGGCAGCCGGGGCGGCTCGGCGCCGGGCCCGCCGCGCAGCTGCACGGCGAGCAGCCGGTGCCCGAGTTCCAGCCCGGCCCGCCAGCGCCCGGGGTCGCCGGTGAGCGGGACCTCGTACCCCCGGGGCCCGGGGCGGCCCGCCGCGAGGATCCAGCACAGCACGTCCTGCGGGGTGACCCAGCCGCCGTACCGCTCCCCCAGCAGCGGCAGCAGGCCGGGCGCGAAATTGGGCTCCGCCCCGCCGGGGCGCCGGTGCAGCGGCCGGATCCGGCCCAGGCGGCCGGCCGGGAGGTGTGCGGTGACCAGCAGTTCCGGGGTCTCGACGGCGAAGAGCTGGTGCTCGTCGAGGACCCGCCACAGCTCCGGCCGTGCCGTATCGATGAGCCGCTGGTCGGGCAGCAGCCACTGCTCGTCGAAGGGGCCCCGCAGCACCCGTACGGGGTCCGGGCAGGGGCCCGGCGCGTCGGCGAAGCGGGCGGTCGACGGCGAGCGCCGGCCGGGCAGCGCGGCCGCACCGGTGGTGGGCGTACGGGTCCGGGTCGGGCGGAACAGCCGGTCCCGCTCCGCCCCTTCGGCACCGGTCAGGGCCGTCCAGCGGGCACGCAGGGCCGCGGGGTCGGGAGCCGACACCCAGGCCCGGCCCAGGCGCAGGCCGCCCACGGCCCAGGGCATCAGATCGTCCAGCAGCGGTGCGTCAGCGCTCACCCGGCAGATGGTAGCGACGGGCGGCAGCGGCGGCCGGGCTGAGTGCGGGACGAAGAGCTACGCTCCCTATATGCGGATATGTTCCGCGTTCCGTACGGATGTGTTCCGATGGCGAGGAGCGGGAGCGGTCATGAGCCAGTACGACGAATACTCGACTCCGTCGCAGGCCGAGGGCGAGCGGCTCGACGAGGACATGGACGAGAGGGAGAAGACGCAGCGGCACCCGCAGACGATGCGGACCACGCCGTCGCAGGCGGAGGGCGAGCGCGGCAGGGACGACGAGGAGAAGTGACGTCGGGAGGCGGCCCGGGGAGGTGGGGCCCAGGCCCCTTCCGCAGGAATCCGCAGGAACGGGTCAGGTGGCGTCGACGGTCACCGTGAACGAGAACCGGTCACCCCGATAGCGGATCCGCGCCACGTCCACGACCCGGCCGTCCTCGTCGTACGTCACGCCCGTGTAGTGCAGGATCGGGCTGAGCAGCGGCACCTGGAGCAGTTCCGCCGTCTCCGGGTCGGCGAGCCGCGCCTCGACCGTGTCCGTGATCCGGCTGATCTTCACACCCACCACGTCACGCAGCACCTTGGTCATCGGCCAGCGCGCCAGATCGGCCAGGTCCACCGCCTCGGCGACCTCCGGCCGCACCGCGTTCTCGGCCCAGTTGGTGGGTTCACCGCTCTCGCCGTCATGGCGCAGCCGGCGGTACGTGACCACCTCGGCCGTATCCGGGAAGTGCTCCAGCAGCTCCCCGGACACGGCCGTCCGCTCACGGCCGAGAACCGTCGTACGATCGCCCGACTGCTGCGCGACGATCGCGTCGACCGAACCCAGCAGCCGCACCGGCGCCCCGCGCCGCGCGCCCGGCTCGATGAACGTGCCGCGCCGCCGGTGCCGGCTGATCAGCCCCTCGCCCTCCAGCTCCTTGAGTGCCTGGCGCATCGTCAGCACGCTCACCCCGTAGTGCTCGGCGAGCTGCTCCTCGGTGGGCAGGCGCAGCGAGGCGTCCGGGGTGCGCCCCAGTATCGAGGCGCGCAGCGACTGGGAGACCTGGTACCAGAGCGGCAGCTTCCGGTTGAGTACGAGCGAGTCGGGGGCGAAGGCGGTCACGGGTGGTTCTCCGTACGGACGGGGCGTGGGGCGCGTGGCGCGTAGCGATACTAGGCGCGGAAGTGCCGCTGGAGCCCCTGCCAAACGTCGTCGTATCCGCGCTGGAGGTGATCGGCGCCGGCAGCCTGGGTGGTGGCGGTGATCGGCCAGCGGGTCTCGAACATGAAGGCCAGGCCGTCGTCGATCTTCTGCGGCTTCAGTTCGGCGGCGCTGGCCCGGTCGAAGGTCTCGCGGTCCGGTCCGTGCGCGGACATCATGTTGTGCAGCGAGCCGCCGCCGGGTACGAAGCCTTCGGCCTTGGCGTCGTAGGCGCCCTCGATCAGGCCCATGTACTCGCTCATGACGTTGCGGTGGAAGTACGGGGGGCGGAAGGTGTCCTCGCCGACCAGCCAGCGCGGGGCGAACACCACGAAGTCCACGCCCGCCAGCCCCGGGGTGTCCGAGGGCGAGGTCAGCACGGTGAAGATCGACGGGTCCGGGTGGTCGTAGCTGATGGAGCCCAGGACGTTGAAGCGGCGCAGGTCGTAGACGTACGGGGTGTGCGTGCCGTACCAGGCGACGACGTCCAGCGGGGAGTGGTCGTAGGTGGCGGACCAGAGGTTGCCGCAGAACTTGTTGACCACCTCGGTCGGGCGCTCGACGTCCTCGTACGCGGCCACCGGGGCCCGGAAGTCGCGCGCGGCGGCGAGGCCGTTGGCGCCGATGGGGCCGAGGTCGGGCAGCTCGAAGGGGCGGCCGTAGTTCTCGCAGACGTACCCGCGGGCGTCGTCGTCCAGGAGTTCCACCCGGAAGCGCACGCCGCGCGGGATCAGCGCGACCTCGCCGGGGCCGGCGCTGAGCAGGCCGAGCTCGGTGCGCAGCAGCAGGCCGCCGCGCTCGGGGACGATCAGCAGTTCGCCGTCGGAGTCGCTGAACACCCGGTCGGTCATGGAGGTGTTGGCCGAGTAGAGGTGGATGGCCATGCCGGTGCGCTGCGTGGTGTCGCCGTTGCCGCCCAGGGTCCACAGGCCGGCCAGGAAGTCGGTGCCGGGGGCCGGGTCGGGCAGCGGGTTCCAGCGGAGCCGGTTGGGGTCCGCCGGAGCTTCGGTGAAGGGCGCGGAGCGCAGGGCACCGTTGTCGATCCGGGTGAACGGCGGGTGGGCCGCCGACGGGCGGATGCGGTACAGCCACGAGCGGCGGTTGTGCGAGCGGGGCTCGGTGAACGCGCTGCCGCTGAGCTGCTCGGCGTACAGGCCGAGAGGGGCGCGCTGGGGCGAGTTGCGGCCGGGCGGCAGGGCGCCGGGGACGGCCTCCGAGCTGTGCTCGTTGCCGAAGCCGGTGAGGTACTCCAGTGCCTCCGCCGTCTTCCTGGCCTGCTCGCTCATGGGTGCTCCCGCTCTGTGGCTGTCGAAGGAATCCTATGCTCGACAGTAGGATTCCGCGGGCCGCGCGTCAATGGCTCCCCGGTCCGACCGGCCGGATCGGTGCGGGTCGGCGGTCCGGGGCCGTGTGATTCCCCGTGCCGCGGGGGATCCAAAAAGATGAACATTGCTCTACTCTCACGCGCATGTCGTGGACCCGCAGGTTCCCTGCCGTGCCGGCGGCGCTCCTCGCCGCTCTCCTCGCCCTCGTGTCCCTCCTCGCCGCCGCGCCCGCCGCCCGCGCGCACGAGGAGCGCCCCGTGACCCTGCCGGACGGCACCGGGTCCGTACCGCAGTACCGGAGGGCCGAGCCGGACCTGCTGGTCTGCAAGACCGACCGGCCCGCCTTCGAACGCCGGATATCCGCCTTCCCGCAGGAGCTGAAGCAGCGCAACCTCGCCCTGTACGAGAGGTGTGAGAAGAGCGGCTACCGGCATCTCCAGGAGGCCGTCGACGCCGTGGACCGGCCCGGCATGAACATCGCGATCCTCCCCGGCCTGTACGAGGAGGAGCCCTCACTGCCGAAACCGACCGGGGAGTGCGCCGCGCTCAAGGCCCCCGACTCGGCGCTCGGCTACCAGATCCTCAGCTACGAGCAGCAGGTCCGGTGCCGCCACAACCAGAACCTCGTCGCCGTCCTCGGCAAGACCGACCTCCAGATCGAGGGCACCGGGGCCACCCGCCTCGACGTCGTCATCGACGCCAAGTACCAGAAGCTGAACGCGATCCGCGCCGACAAGTCCGACGGCATCTACTTTCGCAACTTCACGGCCCAGCGCACCACCTTCAACTCGCTGTACGTGCTGGCGGGCGACGGGTTCGTCATCGACGACGTCCTGACCCGGTGGAACGACGAGTACGGCTTCCTGACCTTCGCCAGCGACCACGGGCTCTACAAGAACTGCGAGTCGTATGGGAACGGCGACTCCGGCATCTACCCCGGCAGCGCCTCGAACATCAACGACGGGCGGGGCTACGACGTGCCCCGCTACTCCATCGAGATCACCGGCTGCCACAGCCACCACAACATGGTGGGCTACTCCGGCACCGCGGGAGACTCGGTGTGGGTGCACGACAACGAGTTCGACCAGAACATGGGCGGCGCCTCGATGGACAGCGCCTTCCCCGGTCACCCCGGACTCCCGCAGAACCACGCCCGGTTCGAACGGAACCTGATCCACGACAACAACGCCGACTACTACGGCCACGTCGCCGACGGCACCTGCGCCAAGCCGCCGATCGAGCGCGGCTACGAGCAGGGGGTGGTCTGCCCGCAGATCTCCATGCCGCCGGGCACCGGCGTCATCACCGCGGGCGGCAACTGGAACGTCTACGAGAACAACTGGGTGTACGGACACCGGCGGGCGGGCTTCTTCCTCTCGGCGGTCCCGGCCTTCATCCGCGGCGAGGAGAGGTGGTCGAAGCAGGCCGACACCTCCCACCACAACCGCTACGCCGGGAACGTACTCGGCAAGGACAAGTCCGGCGCCGACCGCCCGAACGGCATGGACGTGTGGTGGGACGGCCAGGGGCGCGGCAACTGCTGGCAGCCCGGACCCGACGGCTCCACCCCGGGCACGCTCCCGGAGTGCGGCGGGCGCCGGGGCGCGGTGTCGGGCGCCTCGGCCCGGCTGGTGGGCGAGCCCGTGAAACTGGCCCAGCTGCTGGTCTGCGCCGACTACAACGTCCAGGCGCGCAGACTCCCGGCCGGCTGCGACTGGTACGGCGCGCGCGGCGCGGAGCGGGTGGAGACCCAGATCGCGCTGGCCGTGGCGGCGGTCCTGGCCCTGGTGGGCGGGGTGCTGTGGTGGCGCCGCCTGCGCGGCTCCCGGCTGGGCGCGGCCGCCTCACTGCTGGGCCTGGCCGGGCTGGCCCTGGACGTGGCCGGCTCCACCACGCCGCTCGTCGGCACCTTCGTACCGGCCCTGGCGCTGCTCCTGCTGGGCCTGTGGTGGACGGGCGCGGGCCTCGCCCTGAGGCCCAGCCGCCCCTGGCTGGCGCGGCTGACCCTGCTGCTGGCGATGCTCACCCTGCTCGACGCCTTCGACAAGGCCGTCCTGATGATCCCCTGGATCCCCGTCGGCCCCGCCTGGATCCGCGCGCTCGTCGCCGTCCCCTGGGTGCTGTGGGCGACGATCGCCGCGTCCCGCCCCGCCCGTCCGGCGTCCCCGTCCCCGGCCGATCCGGGCGCGGACCCCGCAGGCGGCAGCGGCACGGGGGCCGTGGTGGCCGCAGGAGGAGCGCAGTGAACGCCGAGCGGGCCGCCGGCGCAGGCCCCCTCGGGTGCGACGGCTGCGGGGTGCCGCCCGTCGGGGGGCTGCCCGTCAGGATGCCACCCGCCGGAGCGCGGCCCCGGCGCGCGGCCCGCACCGCGGCCCTCCTCGCGCTCGTCCTGCTGCTCACCTGCGGCGCGGTGACGGGCTGCGGCGGACGGGCCACCACCCACCACAAGCCCGGCACCGGCCACGAGCAGGCCACCGGCAGCGTCGGCACCCTGCTCGACGCCCAGGACCCCACCGGGCACCGGCTCCGCGAGGTCCCGGCCGAGGGTGCGCCGCAGGTGCAGCTCGCGGCCCGCCCCGACTCCGAGGACGGCTGGAACCTGCAGCTGACGGTGAAGAACTTCCGTTTCACCCCCGACAGCACCGGCGGCGCCGCCCTCCCGGGCGCCGGCCACGCCCACCTGGAGCTCGACGGCCGCAAACTGGCCCGGGTGTACGGCCCCTGGTTCCACCTGCCCGCCGCGCAGGTCCCCGAGGGCGCGCACACCCTGACCGTCCGCCTCTACGCGGACGACCACACCGCCTGGGCCGTCACGGGCAAGGCGATCGAGGGCACGCTGCAACTCACCGCCGCCGCCCCGGGCCAAAGCGGCGGCCACAGCCACACCCCGCCCCCTTCGACGCCGGTGCCGACGCAGGTGCCCTCGGAGGCGCAGGCCGACCGCACCGTCACCCTCACCGTCCGGGACGGCAAGGTCACCCCCGCCCCGGGCCGCACCGAGCTCCGGCGCGGCGAACGCGTCGCCCTGCACGTCACCAGCGACCGTGCGGACACCCTCCACGTCCACGGCTACGACAAGGAACTCGCCCTGCCGGCAGGTCAGGAGGCCACCCTGGTCCTGACGGCCGACCGTACGGGTCTCTTCGAGGTCGAGACCCACGAGTCCCACCTCGTCCTGACCCAGCTCCTGGTCCGATGACCCCTTCCCAACGGCCCCGGCCCGTACCGGCCCGGTCCGTACCGGCCCGGTCCGTACCGGCCCGGTCCGTACCGGCCCGGTCCGTACCGGCCCCGTCCGTACCGGCCCCGTCCGTACCGGCCCCGTCCGTACCGGCCCGGTCCGTGCAGGCCCCGTTCGTACCGGCCCGGTCCCTACCGGCACCGGCGGTGGCGGTGACGGTACGGACCGGGTCCGGGGGCGGGGTGTGGGCGGCCCCGTGCCCCTTCCGTGGCGGGCGGGGGGGGCGGGGCGGGGGCCCGTGGGGATCCCGGTCGGGCCGGGGGCCGTACCCGGTGCGGGCAGCGGTGGCTGGGGCCGGGGCGTGGTCCTTCGCCCGGCCGATCCGCCCACCCTGCTCGCGCACGGGATCGGGTCCCAGCACGATCTGCCGATCTCTCCCTTCTACGCGTTCGCCGGAGCCTTCACCGCGCTGTTCGTCTCCTTCCTCGCGCTCGGTCTGCTCTGGTCCTCCTCCCGCTTCCGCGGCGACCGGTCAGGCCTCGCCCTGCCCGCCGCCCTGGAGCGGATCGCCGACGCGCCGGCCACCCGCACCGCCCTGCGCGGGCTCGGCCTCACCGCCGCGCTCGCCGTCCTCCTCTCGCTCCTCCTCGGCCCCGACGACCCCGGGCGAAACCCCGCCCCCGGCGCCGTCTACGTACTCCTCTGGGTCGGCCTCGTCCCTGCCTCCCTCCTCCTGGGCCCCGTCTGGCGCCTGCTCAACCCGCTCCGCACCCTCTACCGCCTGAGCCGCCGACTGCCCCGCGCCCGGCGGCACGCCCACGCCCCCCTTCCCGCCCGGCTCGGCCAATGGCCTGCCGCCGCCGCACTGTTCGGTTTCACCTGGCTCGAACTCGCCGCTCCGGATCCCGCATCCACCACCACCCTTCTGACCGCCCTCACCGGCTACGCCGCCGTCCAACTGGCACTCGCCGCCCGCTTCGGGGAGCGCTGGTTCGCCGACGCCGACGCGTTCGAGGCCTACTCCGCCCTCCTGGCCCGGGTCTCTCCCCTCGGCCGCCGCAGCGATGGCCGCCTCGTCCTGCGCAACCCCTTCCACGGACTCGACGCGACACCCGAGCGGCCCGGACTCGTCGCCACCGTCTGCGTCCTGCTCGGCTCCACCGCCTACGACGGCTACTCCGACGCCCCGTCGTGGATCAACACGCTCCAGACCTCCCCCCTCGGCCGCACCCCCACGGCCACGCTCGGACTGCTCGCTTCCATCGCCCTCGTCGCCACCCTCTACTGCCTGTGCGCAGCGGCCACCCGCCTCGTCTGCGGCCCGCACCCGGGCCCGCTGACCGCCTTCGCGCACTCACTCGTACCGATCGCACTCGGCTATCTCATCGCCCACGACTTCTCCCTCCTCGTCACCGAAGGACCACGCACAGTAAGCATGGCACTCGGCACTGACAACGCCCCAGAACCCATGCCAGCGCTGGGTCCTGGGGGTCTCGCCGCCCTCCAGGTCGTCGCAGTCGTCACCGGTCACGTACTGGGTGTGATCGCCGCCCACGACCGCTCCGTACGCCTCTTCCCGCCCGCCAGGGCCGTCGCCGGACAGCTGCCCCTGCTCACACTCATGATCGTTTACACGATCGGCGGGATCGGCCTCCTCCTGAACTGACGCTCCTGCTGAACCGAGAGGGCGGGGGCGGCATGATGGACCCCGTGCCCCCCGCCCACCCCATGCGCCGTACGCCGGTCCAGCAGCGCAGCGCCGACCGGCTCGCCCGGATCCTCGACGCCTGCGCCGAACTCCTGGACGAGACCGGGTACGAGAACCTCAGCACCCGCGCCGTCGCCCTGCGTGCCGGCGTGCCCATCGGCTCGGTCTACCGCTTCTTCGGCAACAAGCGGGCCATGGCCATCGCCCTCGCCCACCGCAACCTCGACCGCTACACCGAGGGCATCGCCGAACGCCTCGCCTCCCTCCCGGCCGGCGGCTGGCGTCCCGTCGTGGACGCCGTCCTGGACGAGTACCTGGCGATGAAGCGCACCGTCCCCGGTTTCGCGCTCGTCGACTTCGGGGTGCCCGTGCCGCCGGCCGAGGGCCCGGCCGCGGACCCCAACCGGCTGGTTGCCGTACGGCTCACCGAACTGCTCGGCGCGCACCTCGGTCTGGCCCCGGACGCCACCCTGGAACGGTCGGTCCTGGTCGCCGTCGAAGCCACCGACGCGCTGACGAAGCTGGCCTTCCGCGCCGACCCGGCCGGAGACCCCGGCATCGTGGACGAAACCCGGGCCATGATGCACGCCTACCTGGCCCGCGTACTGGACTGACCGGCCCCCGCCGGCTGGGCCCGCCACCAGACCCCTCCCCACCGTGCCTACCGGTCGGTATGCTCGGCTCGCCAGCGTGTTCACGTCGCAGCCTGCCGTCCCTGGAGGGTCCATGCCCCGCACCGCCCTGCGCATCTGCCCCCTCTGCGAAGCCACCTGCGGCCTCACCCTCACCATCGAGGGGACGACCGTCACCGGCGCCCGCGGGGACCGCGACGACGTGTTCAGCCGCGGGTTCATCTGCCCCAAGGGCGCGGCCTTCGGCGCGCTCGACACCGACCCCGACCGGCTGCGCACACCCCTCGTCCGCCGCGACGGCCGACTGTGCGAGGCCACCTGGGAGGAGGCGTTCGAGGCCATCGCCGCCGCGATCCCGGCCCTCGTGCAGGAGCACGGCCCACAGTCCGTCGGCGTGGTCCTCGGCAACCCGAACGTGCACACCATGGCGGGCCCCCTCTCCCCGCCGCTCCTGCTCAAGGCCCTCGGCACCCGCAACCTCTTCACCGCCAGCACCCTCGACCAGATGCCCAAGCACGTGTCCAGCGGACTCCTCTTCGGAGACCCCTTCGCCATCCCGGTCCCCGACCTCGACCGCACCGACTTCCTGCTGCTCCTCGGGGCCAACCCGGTTGAGTCCAACGGCTCCCTGTGCACCGCGCCCGACTTCCCCGGCCGCCTCAAGGCGCTGCGCGCCCGCGGCGGCACCCTGGTCGTCGTCGATCCCCGTCGCACCCGCACGGCCAAGCTCGCCGACCGCCACCTGGCGCCGCGCCCCGGCAGTGACGCCCTGCTGCTCGCCGCCCTCGCGCACACCCTCCTCGCGGAGGAGCTGGCCGCCCCCGGCGCGCTGGAGGAACTGACCGAAGGGCTCGGGGAACTCGCAGAGGCCCTCGGGAGTTTCACCCCTGAGGCCGTCGCCCCCGCCTGCGACCTCACGGCCGCCGAGATCCGTGGCCTCGCCCGTGACCTCGCGGCCGCGCCCACGGCCGCCGTCTACGGACGGATCGGCAGCTGCACCGTCGAGTACGGCACGCTCGCCAGCTGGCTGGTCGACGTGCTGAACATCCTCACCGGCAACCTCGACCGGCCCGGGGGAGCCCTCTTCCCGCTCCCGGCCGCGGGGCCGCGGCCCCGCACCGCCGGTCCCGGTAAGGGCTTCACCCTGGGACGCTGGACCAGCCGGGTCAGCGGCCACCCCGAGGCCAAGGCCGAACTGCCCATCGCCGCCCTGGCCGAGGAGATCGAGACGCCGGGGGAGGGGCGTATCCGTGCCCTGGTCGCCATCGCCGCCAACCCGGTGCTCTCGGCCCCCGACGGGCGGCGTCTCGACGCGGCCCTGGCCGGGCTCGACTTCATGGTCAGCATCGACCCGTACCTCAACGAGACCTCCCGCCACGCCCACGTCGTGCTGCCTCCGCCGCCGCCCTCGCAGAGCGCGCACCACGACTTCGCCTTCAACGGGTTCGCCATCCGCAACCAGGTGCGCTACACCCGCGCCGCCGTCCCCCTCGAAGCAGGACGGCTCGACGAGTGCGAGATCCATGCCCGTCTCGTCCTGGCCGTCTCCGGCATGCACGGATCCGCCGCACCGGACGCCGTGGACGACATGGTCATCCAGAGCACCCTCGCCAAGGAGGCCGCCGACCCGCACTCGCCGCTGCACGGACAGGACCCGGCGCGCCTGGCCGGTCTGCTCACCGGGGAGAGCGGCCCCGAGCGGCGGCTCGACCTGATGCTCCGACTCGGGCCGTACGGGGACCGGTTCGGGGCCGGCTCCGCCTCCGCCTCCGAGGCGGGAGCAGGAGCGGGAGCGGGGCTCAGCCTGGAACGGCTGCTCGCGCACCCGCACGGCATCGACCTGGGCCCGCTGCGGCCCCGGCTCCGGGGTGTGCTGAGGACGCGCAGCGGCAGGATCGAGCTGGTCCCGGACCCGATCGCGGCCGAGCTCCCCAGGCTGCGCGCGGCGCTCGCCGACCGCCCCGCCGCCCTGGTGCTCGTGGGCCGCCGCCACCTGCGGTCCAACAACAGCTGGTTGCACAACATCCCGGCCCTCACCGGAGGTTCCAACCGCTGCACCCTCCAGGTGCATCCGCTGGACGCCGGGCGGCTCGGCCTCACCGAGGGCGGCCTGGCCCGGATCACCGCCGACGGCGGCAGCCTGGAGGTGCCCGTCGAGGTCACCGACAGCGTCCGGACCGGTGTGGTGAGCCTTCCGCACGGCTGGGGCCACGACCGCGACGGGGCCCGCCTCTCCGTCGCCTCCGCCGCGCCCGGCGCCAACGTCAACCAGCTCCTCGACGGCTCCCGGCTCGACCCGCTGTCCGGCACAGCGGTGCTCAACGGATTCCCCGTCGAACTGACACCACTGCCCTGAGCTGGGGTTTTGCTCGTATTGCTCACGCCCGGACGTCTTGTTGGCGCAATGAGGAGGCCCCTACGTTCCCTGCATGCTGACCTTCCTCGGCTTCGCCATGATCGCCACCTTCCTGGTCCTGATCATGCTGAAGAAAATGTCGCCCATCGCGGCGCTCGTCCTCATTCCCGCGCTGTTCTGCGTGTTCGCAGGCAAGGGCGCCCACCTCGGCGACTACGTCATCGACGGCGTCGGCAAACTCGCGCCGACCGCCGCCATGCTGATGTTCGCCATCGTCTACTTCGGCGTGATGATCGACGTCGGCCTGTTCGACCCGGTCGTGCGCGGCATCCTGCGGTTCTGCAAGGCGGACCCGGTGCGGGTCGTGGTCGGCACCGCGGTCCTCGCCGCGATCGTCTCGCTCGACGGCGACGGATCGACCACCTTCATGATCACCGTGTCGGCCATGTACCCGCTGTACAAGCGGCTCGGCCTCAGCCTGGTGGTGATGACGGGCGTCGCCGCCACCGCCAACGGCGTCATGAACACCCTGCCCTGGGGCGGACCCACGGCCCGCGCCGCCACCGCCCTCAAGCTGGACGCCTCCGACATCTTCGTCCCGATGATCCCCGCCCTCGGGGTCGGTCTGCTGTTCGTGTTCGGCCTCGCGTACGTCCTCGGCGTCAGGGAACGCCGGCGGATCGGGACGCTGGCCGTCCCCGGCACCGGCGAGCAGGCGTCCGGGCGGGTCCCGGAGCCCGTCGAGGAGCGTCTGCTGGTCGCCGCGACGGGGTCCGCCGACGCCGGAACGGCCGATCCCGGGACGGTCGAATCCGGGACGGCCGCCGCGGAGCCCACCGGGCCGGGCGGGTCGGGCTCCGCATCCGGCCCGGCCTCAGCCCCCGTCTCGGGCACGGGACCCGCCGCCGGCACGGGACCCGCCGCCGGCACCGGACCCGCCGACGGCGGTGCACCGGCCGGCTCCGCCGTGCAGGGCAGCGGCTTCCAGGGGCTCGCCCCCGACCGCCCGACGCTGCGTCCGCGCCTCTACTGGTTCAACGCCGGCCTCACCGTCGCCCTCCTCACCGCGATGATCACGGAGCTGCTCCCCATCCCGGTGCTCTTCCTCCTCGGCGCCGCCCTCGCCCTCACCGTCAACTTTCCCCACATGCCGGACCAGAAGGCCCGGATCGCCGCGCACGCCGACAACGTCCTGAACGTCGCCGGCATGGTCTTCGCCGCCGCCGTCTTCACCGGCGTCCTCAGTGGTACCGGCATGGTCAAGCACATGGCCGACTGGCTCGTCGGCGCCGTCCCCGAGGGCATGGGTCCGCACATGGCCCTGGTCACCGGCCTGCTCAGCCTGCCCCTCACCTACTTCATGTCCAACGACGGCTTCTACTTCGGCGTGCTGCCGGTGCTGGCCGAGGCCGGTGCCGCCCACGGGGTCTCCCCGCTCGAAATCGCCCGCGCCTCGCTGGTCGGCCAGGCCCTGCACATGTCCAGCCCGCTGGTTCCCGCCGTCTACGTCCTCGTCGGCATGGCCAAGGTCGAGTTCGGCGACCACACCCGCTTCACCGTGAAATGGGCGGCCCTCACCTCCCTCGTCGTCCTCGGGGCGGGGATGCTTTTCGGCATCATCTGATCCCGGGCACCCCTGGCGCACCGAAAACTACCGACGCTAGTTTGTAGGGTGGTCGAACGAGGTCAGGTCTCAACGCGCTGGTGCGAGCTCGGGAGGAAAAAGCCATGAAGGCCCACGACGGGATGTACATCGACGGCGCATGGCGGCCCGCCGCCGGGCGCGAGCGGATCGAGGTGATCAACCCGGCGGACGAGCAGGTCATCGGCGGGGTTCCGGCCGGAACCGCCGACGACGTGGACGCGGCCGTACGCGCGGCACGCGCCGCCCTCCCCGGCTGGGCGGCCACGGCTCCGGCCGAGCGGGCCGCCCTGATCGGGGCGCTGCGTGACGTGCTGGTCGCCCGCAAGGGCGAGTTCACCGAGATCATCACCGCCGAACTCGGCTCCCCGCGGGGCTTCTCGGAGATGGTCCACGTGGGCGCGCCGATCGCGGTGTCCTCCTCGTTCGCCGAGCTGGGGGCCTCGTACGCCTTCGAAGAGCGGATCGGCAACTCCACCGTGCTGCTGGAGCCGGTCGGCGTCGTCGGGGCCATCACGCCCTGGAACTACCCGCTGCACCAGATCGTTGCCAAGGTGGCGCCCGCTCTCGCCGCCGGCTGCACCCTCGTCCTCAAGCCGGCCGAGGACACCCCGCTGACCGCACAGCTCTTCGCCGAAGCCGTGCACGAGGCGGGCATCCCGGCCGGTGTGTTCAACCTGGTGACCGGCACCGGCCCGGTCGCCGGCCAGGCGCTGGCCGCGCACGAAGGGGTCGACCTCGTCTCCTTCACCGGCTCCACCGCGGTCGGCCGGCAGATCGGCGCCACGGCCGGCGCCGCCGTCAAGCGCGTCGCTCTCGAACTCGGCGGCAAATCGGCCAATGTCATCCTGCCCGGGGCCGACCTGGCCAAGGCCGTCGCGGCGGGCGTGGGCCACGTCATGAACAACTCCGGCCAGAGCTGCAACGCGCTCACGCGGATGCTCGTCCACCGCGACCAGTACGACGAGGCGGTCTCCCTCGCGGCCGCCGCCGTCGCCAAGTACCCCTCCGGCGACCCCCTCGACCCGGGCACCCGCCTCGGCCCGGTCGTCAACGCCAAGCAGCGCGACCGCGTGCGCGCGTACATCGCCAAGGGCGTCGAGGAGGGCGCCCGACTCGTGGCCGGCGGCCCCGAGGCGCCGCACGAGCGCGGGTACTTCATCGCCCCGACCGTGTTCGCCGACGTCACGCCCGAGATGACCATCGCGCAGGAGGAGATCTTCGGCCCCGTGCTGTCGATCCTCCCGTACGAGGACGAGGACGAGGCCCTGCGCATCGCCAACGGCACGGTGTACGGGCTGGGCGGCGCCGTCTGGGCGGCCGACGAGGAGACGGCCGTCGCCTTCGCGCGGCGCATGGACACCGGCCAGGTCGACATCAACGGGGGACGCTTCAACCCGCTCGCGCCCTTCGGCGGTTACAAGCAGTCGGGCGTCGGCCGCGAACTCGGCCCGCACGGCCTGACCGAGTACCTCCAGACCAAGTCCCTGCAGTTCTAGCCGCCCGGCCGCCGAGCCGCCCGGCCGCCCCGAGCCCGCAGCCATTCAGCCCCGAGAGACGGAATCGACCATGGTCCGCGCCGCCATCCTGCCCGCAGTCGGAGCCCCGCTGGAGATACGGGACATCGTCCTGCCCGATCCCGGCCCCGGTCAGGTCCGGGTGCGGCTCGCCGCAGCCGGTGTCTGCCACTCCGACCTCTCCCTCGCCGACGGCACCATGACGGTTCCCGTCCCCGCCGTCCTCGGCCACGAGGGCTCGGGGACGGTCCTCGCCGTCGGCGAGGGCGTCACCCACGTCGCCCCCGGCGACGGGGTGGTGCTCAACTGGTCCCCGTCCTGCGGGCAGTGCCACCACTGCACCATCGGTGAGGTGTGGCTCTGCGCCAAGGCGCTCAGCGGCGTCGGCGCGGTCTACGCCCACGACGCCCAGGGCACGCCGCTGCACCCGGGGCTGAACGTGGCCGCGTTCGCCGAGGAGACGGTCGTGGCGGCCAACTGCGTGCTGCCCGCGCCCGCCGGGATCCCGCTCGCCGAGGCCGCCCTGCTCGGCTGCGCGGTCCTCACCGGCTACGGCGCCGTCCGCAACAGTGCCCGGGTGCGTCCCGGCGAGTCCGTCGCCGTCTTCGGTGTCGGCGGAGTGGGCCTGGCCGCCCTTCAGGCCGCCCGGATCGCCGAGGCCGGCCCCGTCGTGGCCGTCGACGTCTCCCCGGCCAAGGAGGAACTGGCCCGGGCGGCCGGAGCCACCGAGTTCGTACTCGCCTCCGACACCACCGCCAAGCAGGTCCGCGCCCTCACCGGCGGGCAGGGCGCCGACGTCGCCGTCGAGTGCGTCGGCCGGGCCGAGTCCATCCGCGGAGCCTGGGACTCCACCCGCCGCGGCGGCCGCACCACGGTCGTCGGCATCGGCGGCAAGGAGCAGCGGGTCGGGTTCCACGCCCTGGAGATCTTCCACTTCGCCCGCACCCTCACCGGCTGCGTGTACGGGAACAGCGACCCCGCGCGCGACCTCCCGGTGATCGCCGATCACGTCCGCGCGGGCCGCCTCGACCTGGCCTCCCTGGTCACCGACCGCATCACCCTCGACGGCATCCCGGCCGCCTTCGACGCCATGCTCACGGGCAAGGGGGGCCGCTCGCTGATCGTGTTCTAGGCCCGCTGATCGTTGCGCGCTGATCGTCCTAAGCTCGCGGAGCCTGACCCGGGTCCGGGTCGCAGGGTCCGGGCGCCGCCGCGGCGGCGCCCGGTGTCCTTGCCGTCAGCGCCTCGTACTGGAGGGCCAGGCCGTCCAGCAGGGCCGCGAGGCCCGTGTCGAAGGCGCCGTCGTCCACCTCGCGCCGATGCTCGGCCAGTAGGTGGGCCTGGCCCAGGTGCGGGTAGTCCGACGGGTCGTACGCCGCCTCGTCGTCCACGAACCCGCCGGCGAACGAGCCCACCGCCGAGCCCAGGATGAAGTACCGCATCAGCGCACCGATCCGGGTCGCCTGCGCCGGCGGCCAGCCCGCCGCCGTCATCGCGCCGAACACCGCGTCGGCCAGCCGCAGGCCGGCCGGGCGCCGGCCCGGGCCGCGCGCCAGCACCGGCACGATGTTCGGGTGGTCGGACAGTGCGTCCCGGTACGAGTGCGCCCAGTCGTGCAGGGCGTCCCGCCAGCCCCGGGCCGCCGCCGGCTCGAACATCGACAAGTCGACCCTGGCGCTCACCGCGTCCGCGACCGCGTCCAGGATCTCGTCCTTCGTGCGGAAGTGGTTGTAGAGGGAGGGCCCGCTGACCCCCAGCGCGGCGGCCAGCCGCCGCGTCGACACCGCCTCCAGTCCCTCCGCGTCCACCAGTGCGCCCGCCGCCTCGACGATGCGGTCTCTGCTCAGGAGGGGCATGCGCGGTCTGGCCATGCGCCACATAGTAGGGCCTGCCCGCAAAAAACTACCGGTGCTAGTTAAGCTCGCGCCGGACCCCTGGAGGTGCCCGGTGAACCTGGAGCTGAGCGAGGAGCAGGAGGCCGTACGCCGGCTCGCCCGCGAGTTCACCGAACGCGAGATCACCCCGTACGCCGCCGCGTGGGACCGCGCCGAGAGCGTGGACCGGGCCATCGTCAAGAAGCTCGGCGACCTGGGTTTCCTCGGTCTGACCGTCCCCGAGGAGTACGGCGGCTCCGGCGGCGACCACCTCGCCTACGTCCTCGTCACCGAGGAACTCGGCCGCGGTGACTCCGCGGTGCGCGGGATCGTCTCCGTCTCCCTGGGCCTGGTCGCCAAGACCATCGCCGCCTGGGGGACCGAGGAGCAGAAGCAGGCCTGGCTGCCCCGCCTCTGCTCGGGCGACGCGCTCGGCTGCTTCGGCCTGACCGAGCCCGGCACCGGCTCCGACGCCGGCAGCCTCACCACCCGCGCCGTGCGCGAGGGCGACGCGTACGTCATCAGCGGCAACAAGATGTTCATCACCAACGGCACCTGGGCCGACGTGGTCCTCCTCTTCGCCCGCACCGGCGGCGAGCCGGGCCACCGCGGGATCTCCGCCTTCCTCGTCCCCGCCGACACCCCCGGGCTCACCCGCCGCGAGGTCCACGGCAAGCTGGGCCTGCGCGGCCAGGCCACCGCCGAACTCGCCCTCGACGGTGTCCGCGTCCCCGCCTCGGCGATGCTCGGCCCCGAGGGCAAAGGTTTCTCCGTGGCGATGTCCGCACTGGCCAAGGGGCGGATGTCGGTCGCCGCGGGCTGTGTCGGCATCGCGCAGGCGGCGCTGGACGCGGCCGTCTCGTACGCGGCCGGGCGCGAGCAGTTCGGTAAGCCCATAGCCCACCACCAGCTGGTCCAGGAGCTGATCGCCGACATCTCGGTCGACGTGGACGCGGCCCGCCTGCTCACCTGGCGGGTGGCCGACCTCGTCGACCGCGGGCAGCCCTTCGCCACCGAGTCCTCCACCGCCAAGCTCTTCGCTTCCGAGGCCGCCGTGCGTGCCGCGGGCAACGCCCTCCAGGTGCACGGCGGGTACGGCTACATCGACGAGTACCCGGCGGGCAAGCTGCTGCGCGACGCGCGCGTCATGACCCTGTACGAGGGCACCAGTCAGATCCAGAAGCTGCTGATCGGCCGCGCCCGCACCGGCGTCTCCGCCTTCTGAACGCACCCTTGTGAACGCACCCTTGTGAACGCACCCATTTCCGAGTGCGCACCTTCCGAATGCGTACCTTGTGAGTACGCACCTGAGTACGTGCGCGCATGTGGCCCCGGTCACGCCGCCCGATGCTGGGTCCATGAACGAGACACCGGTCAAGCAGCGCAACTCGACGGCGTACTACGGTCAGGCCGTCGCGTCCTTCGGCGTCGCGATCTGTGCCGTGACCCTGGGGATCTACCACCTCCAGGTGGACGGCTGGGTCCGAGCCTTCCTCGGCATCGCGGTCCTCTACCTCACGACCTCGGCCTTCACCCTCGCCAAGGTGATCCGCGACCGCCAGGAGCTCACGCAGATCGTCAGCCGGGTCGACCAGGCCCGCATGGAGAAGATCATGGCCGACTACGACCCGTTCCAGCCCAAGGTCTGAGCACGGGGCCGCCCGCCATGTCGCTCATCTCGGCTAAGCGCTTGCTCACCCTCCGGTAGGGTGTTCCTTCCACAGGAACGAAGAGGGTGAGCGAGCGATGGACAGCGCGGAGGAGACGACCGGCGGCTACCGGCCGTGGTCGGAGGTCACCCCCGACGCCGCGCGGCGGCTGCTCGTCGCCGCGGTCGAAGCGTTCGCGGAGCGCGGGTACCACGCCACCACCACACGTGACATCGCAGGACGGGCCGGAATGAGTCCGGCCGCGCTCTACATCCACTACAAGACCAAGGAAGAACTGCTCCACCGGATCAGCCGGATCGGCCACGACAAGGCCCTGGAGATCCTGGAGACGGCCGCCTCCGGCCCCGGTACGGCCTCCGAGCGGCTCGACGCCGCCGTACGGTCCTTCGTGCTCTGGCACGCCGCGCACCACACGACCGCGCGCGTGGTCCAGTACGAGCTCGACGCCCTTGCCCCGGAGCACCGTTCCGAGATCGTGGAGCTGCGCCGGCAGAGCGATGCCGCAGTCCGCCGCATCCTCGCCGACGGCGTCACGGCGGGGGAGTTCGACGTGCCCGACGTCCCCGGGACCACCCTGGCCGTCCTCTCCCTGTGCATCGACGTGGCCCGCTGGTTCAACGCGGCCGGGCGCCGCACGCCCGACGAGGTCGGCGCGCTCTACGCCGACCTCGTACTGCGCATGGTGGGTGCGACCCCGGACGGCCCCGCCGTGTCCGCCGGCCCCGGCCTGCTTCAGAAGTAGTAGCGGGACACCGATTCCGCGACGCAGACCGGCTTGTCGCCGCCCTCGCGCTCGACCGTGACCGTCGCCGTCACCTGGACTCCGCCGCCCGCCTCCGTGACCGCGGTGATCACGGCGGTGGCGCGCAGCCGCGAGTCGACCGGCACCGGCGCCGGGAAACGGACCTTGTCGGTGCCGTAGTTGATGCCCATCTTCATGCCCTCGACCCGCATGATCTGCGGCACCAGGCTCGGCAGCAGCGACAGTGTCAGATAACCGTGCGCGATCGTGGAGCCGAAGGGCCCTTCCGCGGCCCGCGCCGGATCGACGTGGATCCACTGGTGGTCACCGGTGGCATCGGCGAAGAGGTCGATCCGCTTCTGGTCCACCTCCAGCCACCCGCTCGGGCCGAGCGGTTCCCCGATCCCTGCGCGCAGTTCCTCGGCGGACGTGAAGATCCTCGGCTCGGCCATGCCTCTCCCTCTCCTGGGCGAATAAGCGCTTGCTCAGCATGGTGCGGTCGCCTGTATCTGTCAACGACAGGTCTGTCAACGAATGTCGGACCGGCCGACTACCCTCGGCGTCGTGCCGCAGATTCCCGAGAAAATCCACGAGCTCACCGTCGGCCAGCTGTCCGCCCGCAGCGGCGCGGCCGTCTCCGCGCTGCACTTCTACGAGACCAAGGGCCTGATCAGCAGCCGCCGCACCGCCGGCAACCAGCGTCGCTACAGCCGTGACGCGCTGCGCCGTGTGGCATTCGTGCGCGCCGCCCAGCGCGTCGGCATCCCGCTCGCCGCCATCCGCGACGCACTCGCGCAGCTCCCCGAGGAACGCACCCCCAACCGCGAGGACTGGGCCCGGCTTTCGGAGGACTGGCGCGCCGAACTCGATCAGCGGATCGCCCAGTTGCTGCGCCTGCGCGACCACTTGACCGACTGCATCGGCTGCGGCTGCCTCTCGCTGAAGAACTGCACCCTGTCCAACCCGGACGACGTCTTCGGCGAGCGGCTCACCGGCTCCAGGCTGTAGCCGGGGCGTGCGCGGCGGCCGTCTCGCGGGCCGCCGCCACCAGCTCCGCGTTCGACCGCGCCGGCCGCCCGTCGGGCAGGTGCAGTACGTCGCCCACGCCGGTCCGGACGCCCGCACCGCACTGCGCGGCCAGCCGCAGCACCGGCCAGGCGGCGGCCTCCCGCCCGAACAGCATCAGCGGCACCGGCGGCAGCCACCGCAGCCCCGCCACCAGCGCCGGATCGGCCGTGGCCAGTTCCACCACGAGCCGCAGGCGCGCCGGGTCCCGGACCGGCCAGGCCAGGAACCGCGTCAGCGGCCCCGGCCCCCGCCCGGTGGCCGGGCCGCTCAGCGGCACCGCCGCGTCCACCGCCACGCCCCGCGCCAGCAGGGCCTCCGCCAGCTCCTCTGCCCCCGGCTCCGCGAACGGCACCACCGCCCGGTCGGGCAACACGGTCCACGAGCGGACCCGCTCCAGCCGCCCTGCCGGATCCGGCTCGGCCCCGATGCCCGCCGGCACCGAAAGCGGTACGGAGACCCCCGCGCCCCGCAACGCCTCCAGTACGGGCCCCACGACCCGGGGCGACAGGCTCTCCCGGCCACACGGGGTCCGCGGGTGCACCAGCACCTCCCCGGCCCCGGCGGCGACCGCCCCGAGGGCCGACTCCACCACGTCCCGCGGGGACAGGGGCACGGCGGTCCCGTCGGCGGCGCTGCGCGCACCGTTCACCGACACCGACACCGACACCGACCCCGACACCGACCCCGACACCGGCACCGACACCGACCCCGACACCGGCACGGATACCGGCCCCGGCGCGCCGACCGGTCCCCGCGGGCTCATGCCGCCCCGGCCGAGGCGGGGTCCGCCATCGACGCCGAGCCGGCCAGCGCCGGCCGGGGCACGACGATCCCGCAGCCCGCACACACCGGCCCGTCCCAGGCCCACGCCCCCTCCCAATGGCCATGCCCCGCGCGGGGCCCCCGTCTCTGCCCGGGCAGCTGCGCGGGCCAGCGCAGCTCCTGTTCGCCGCAGACCGGGCAGCCCGTCCCCGGCTCCGACTCCAGCGCCGCGACCAGCCGCCGCAGCACGTCGCCCAGCGTCCCGTCCGGCCGCACTCCGGGATCGGCGCACCGCACCACCGCATCCCCGCTGCCGCCCCACGCCCACTCCGGCCGGCGCAGCCCGTGGTGTTTCTCGCGGCGGCGCCGCTCCGCGAACTGGCGCTCGTACTCCAGCCAGACCGCCCGCGCGTCCTCCAGCTCCTCCAGCGCCGCGACCAGCCGCTGCGGATCGGCCGCCCGGTCCTCGGGGGCGATGCCGTGCCGGTCGCACAGGTGCCACCACGTCGCCCGGTGCCCGTACGGAGCGAACCGCTCCAGGCAGCGGCGCAGCGAATGGCGCCGCAGTGCACGGTCATTGCGTGCGTCCCGCACCTGGTACGCAAGACTTCGGAATCCCGCCATCACACCTTCACCTCCGAACGCGCCCACGCCCGCACCGGGTGGCGTCGTACACCGTCGAACGACGACGCACCGTGAGATGTGCCCAACATGCCCGGTCAGGTGCGGGCGCATGCGGGGGCGGACGAGGCGTGCGGGTGGCACATGGCCGGAAGTCAGCGCCCCATGCGCCCCGCGGCAACCACGAGCCGGGCCAGCTCCTCGTGGCAGATGTCGCTGTGCGCCCCCGACGGGGGACCCCCGCGCCGGACCACGGACCCGGTGTCCACACTGACGCAACCGGCCTCCGGGACCCCCGAGCGCAGAGCCGCGTCGAGCGTGAGCCGCGGGGTGCCCGGTACCGCTTGTACCCCGTCGTGACCGATCGCGCCCCACCGCTCGTCGAAACCGAGGAGACCGGCCGAATCCCCTGCCATCCGGGAGGCCAGCGGATAGAAGACCCCCAGGGCCGCGTCGTACGGGGAGTGGCAGGCGACCACCGGGCCGTCGGTCTTGCGCTGCATGCCGCGCAGGGCGCCGCCGCGGCCCTTGTCGTGGGGGAGCCGGTCGGCGAAGGCGTAGTGGGAGAAGGCTCCCTGGAGCAGCGTCACGGACTTCACGTACCGGGCCCCGTCCGGGACCGCGCGCAGCGCGAAGGACACCACCCTGGCCCCGAAGCTGTGGCCGATCAGATGGACCCGCAGGGCCGGTCGGTGCGCCGCCAGTTCGGCCAGCACCGGCCCGAGGCCGTGCTCGCCGACGGTCCCGGCGCGCTTCTTCATCTGGTAGTACGTGGCCTGCCGCAGCAACTCCTTGGCGCCGTTCCACAGCGCGTGCAGGCCGCCGCCGGGGAAGAGGGCCGGCTCGGCGGCGCCCCCGGGGAGTGCGCCCGCCCTGGCCAGCGCCTCGGTGAGGGCCCGGCAGACCTCCAGCACGTCCAGCGTGAAGATCGCGGGCACGCCGGGCACGTCGGGCACGTCGGGCACGCCCGGAACATCGGTTACGCCGGGCACGCCCGGAACGTCGGTCACCACGCTCACGCCGGGCACGCCGGAAACGTCGGGCACCACGGGCGCGGCCGGGCCCAGGAGGGCCGTGCCCGCCGGATCCACCGTGTCCACGCCCGCCAGCTCCCGTACCAGCGCCCCGAACTCGGTGAAGGCCGCCTCCGACTCCGGCCGGTCCTCCAGCAGTTCCGCGACCCGGTCCAGCTCCGCCACCCGTCCCGGCCAGAACTCCCCGAGCGCACGCAGTGTGGCGGGGTCCAGGGCCGTTCCGTGGCCCGGCTCGGCGAGCGCGCCGTGCGGGTCGAAGTCCGGTATCGGCTCGTCCGAGAACCGGATCGAGGGCCAGACGACACCCACGAATCCCAGCCGCACCCCTGCTCCCACCAGCCCCGGGAAGGGCGCGTAGAAGCGGTCGAAGAGCCGGGTCGACGTCGACCGGTCGCTGTTCCAGCCGTGCGCGAAGACCAGGAGGTCGGTGGCCTCCAGCGCGGCCACCGCATCCCGGCTGCTCCGGTCCACGTCCCCGTCGGAGTCGAAGGTCAGCTCCGCGTACGGACCGACCTCCATACCGATACCGACACTTCTGCCCGTTCCGTCCGACATGGGGTCCCCCTCCGCGCCGCCTCTCCGGTGCCGTCCAGCATCCTGCTGCGGCACCCGCCCGGCCAGACCCCCGCACCCGCGGATTCACGGGTAGAGCAGGTACCGCCCCCGCACCGCCGCGAACCGCTCCAGTCCCGCCGCCCAGTCGGCCGCGATCTCCTCGACCCCGGCCCCCGCGTCCACCATCTTGCGCACCCGGTCCGAACCGGTCAGCTGGTCGATCCAGTGGTCGGTGCGCCACGCGAACCCGCTCCACGTCCGCTTCGCCGTCACCAGCAGCCCGATCCCGGCGCGCACCGGATCGAAGGCCGCCCGGTCGTGCACGATCAGCCGGACCCCGCCGCACACCTTCCCCGTGAACTTGGAGAAGGTCGGCGTGAACCAGGCCTCGCGGAACCACACCCCGGGCAGTCCCAGCGCCTCGGCCGCCTCCGCCCACCGCCGGTCCACGCCCTCCGCCCCGACCACCTCGAACGGCGTGGTCGTCCCGCGCCCCTCGGACAGGTTGGTGCCCTCGAACAGGCAGGTGCCGGCGTACGCGAGTGCCGTGTCCGGCGTCGGCACGTTCGGGCTCGGCGGCACCCAGGGCAGTCCGGTCGCCCCGAAGAAGGAGTCCCGCCGCCACCCGGTCATCCGGACCGTGTGCAGCTCGACCGGCTGCGCGACCAGGAACTCCCCGTTGAACAGCAGGGCCAGTTCGGCCACCGTCATCCCGTGCGCCAGCGCGATCGGCTCGCGGCCCACGCCGCTCGCGTACGCGCGTTCCAGCACGGGGCCGGCGGCCCGTACCCCGCCCGCCGGGTTCGGCCGGTCCAGGACGACGACCGCCTTGCCGGCGAGCGCGGCCGCGCGCATGCAGTCGTACAGGGTCCAGATGTAGGTGTAGAAGCGGGCGCCGACGTCCTGGATGTCGAAGACGACCGTGTCGACGCCGGCCGCCGTGAACACGTCCGCGAGCTTCTGCCCGCTCTTGCCGTACGTGTCGTACACCGGCAGCCCGGTCGCCGGATCGCGTCCCGCCGCCTCGGAGTCGCCCGCCTGCGCCGTCCCGCGGAACCCGTGCTCCGGTCCGAACACCGCCACCAGGTCCACCCGCGCGTCCGCGTGCAGTACGTCGACCAGGTGGCGGGCGTCGGCGGTGATCCCGGTGGGGTTGGTGACGACCCCGACCCGCCGGCCGGCGAGCGCCCCGTAGCCGTCGGCGGCGAGCTGCTCGAAGCCGGTGCGCACCCGCTCGGCGGCGGCTGCCGGCGCCGGCCGCGGTGCCGGGTCCGGGGCCCGGCCGGGGGCCGCACCCACCGCCCCGAGGCTGCCCAGGGCCCCCGTCGTCCCCGCCAGACCCAGCAACCCCCGTCGTGACAGCGTCATCCGGCCACGCTAGGCGCCGCCCCTCTTCCACCCCGACATACCGACCGGTTAGTCTGCCCGGCATCCGGCCATGAAAGGTGATCCCGTGAGCGCGTACCAGGACCAGCGAGTCGTCGTCACCGGCGCGGGCGGCGGCATCGGCGCCGCCCTCGCCCACCGCTTCGCCGCCGAGGGGGCCACGGTGGTGGTCAACGACCTCGACCCCGCCAAGGCCGCCGCCGTGGCGGCCGCGATCGGCGCCCGGGCGATCCCGGTCCCGGGCGATGCGTCGGCCGTCGTCGCCGAGGCCCGCGAGGCGCTCGGCGGCAGGGTGGACGTCTACTGCGCGAACGCCGGACTCGCCTCGGGAGGGGACGCGTTCGCCGACGAGGCGGTCTGGGAGGCGGCCTGGGACACCAACGTCATGGCGCACGTCCGCGCCGCCCGGCTGCTGCTGCCCGACTGGCTGGAGCGCGGGAGCGGCCGCTTCGTGTCCACCGTCTCGGCCGCAGGGCTGCTCACCATGATCGGGGCGGCGCCGTACAGTGTCACCAAGCACGGTGCGCTCGCCTTCGCGGAGTGGCTCTCGCTGACCTACCGCCACCGCGGTGTGGAGGTGCACGCCATCTGCCCGCAGGGGGTACGCACCGACATGCTGACGGCCGCGGGCTCGGCGGGCGAACTCGTTCTCGCGCCGACCGCGATCGAGCCGGCAGCGGTTGCGGACGCACTGTTCGACGGCATGGAGAAGGGCCGGTTCTTGATCCTCCCGCACCCCGAGGTCGCGGACTACTACGCCGCGCGCGCCACCGAACCGGACCGCTGGCTCACCGGCATGAACCACCTCCAGCGCAAGTGGGAGGCCAGGTGACCGTGGCCGCGGGCTACGCCGCCAAGCCGTGGCTGGCGCTCCTCAGCCCCGCCCAGCGGGCCCCCGTCTCCCCGCCGCCCAGCCTCCTGCACGCCTTCCGTGAGGCCGTCGCCCGCGCCCCCGGGCGCACCGCGCTCGCCTACTTCGACGGCCGCATCGGCTACGCGGAGACCGACGCCCTCTCCGACTCCGTCGCCGGCCACCTCGCCGCACACGGCGTCGGCCGCGGGGACCGGGTCGCGGTCATGCTCCAGAACACCCCGCACTTCGTGCTCGCCACGCTGGCCGCATGGAAGGCCGGGGCGGTGGTCGTCCCTCTCAACCCCATGTACAAAGCGGGAGAGGTCGGGCACATCCTGCGCGATTCCGGGGCCGTCGCGCTGCTGTGCGAGGGCGGGGCGTGGTCGGCGTACCTGGCCGGAGCCGTCCGTGACACGGCGGTACGGGCCGTCCTGACCGCCTCGGACCACGAGTTCCAGACCCGCAACGACCCGCGCGTGTTCCCCCCGGCTTCCCCCGCGCCGTCTCCGGCGGGCGCAGCCGGGGCGGTCCCGCACCCACGCACCCCGCAGGGCGGAGCCGCGCAGGGCGGAGCCGCGCAGGGCGGAGCCGCGCACGACGGAGCCGCGCACGACGGAGCCGCGCACGACGGAGCCGCGCACGACGGAGCCGCGCACGACCGATCCGCGGACGACAGCTCCCGGCAGTCCGGGGTCCCGCAGTCCGGGGTCCCGCAGCCCGGGGTCCGGCAGTCCGGCGCGTCGCAGGGCGGGCCCGCCCGTCCTCGCGCCGGCGCCACGGGGGTCCCCGCCCGAGCCGATCTGGCCGCCGTCGCGCGCCAGGGCCATCCCGCCCCGCCGGACCCCGGATTCACCGCCGCCGACACCGCGCTCATCAGCTACACCTCCGGCACCAGCGGCACCCCCAAGGGCGCCATGAACCCGCACGGCGCGCTCACCCACAACGCCGTCCGCCAGGTCACCGGGCACCCGCTCCCCGAGGGCGCCACGTACTTCGCCCTCGCACCGCTCTTCCACATCACCGGCATGGTCTGCGAGCTCGGGGCCTGCCTCGCCAACGCCGGCACCCTCGTCCTCGCGCACCGCTTCGACGCCGGCGTCGTCCTCGACGCCTTCCTGGAGCACCGCCCCGCCTACACCGTCGGCCCGGCCACCGCCTTCATGGCCCTGGCCGCCCACCCCGACGCCACCCGGGACCACTTCGCCTCGTTCCGGGTGATCTCCTACACCGGCGCCCCCCTCCCGCCCG
>LJCW01000346.1 GCA_001298555.1 Actinobacteria bacterium OV450 | reverse complement strand
GGTCGAGCGCGCCGGAGTCGCGGCCGCCGGCCTCGTGCGCGCCGGCGCTGTACGAGGGGTCGGCGTAGGAGGCGTCGGGGAATCCGGGGTGGGCGGGCTCGGCGTAGGCGGCCGGCGCCTCGGGGTACTCGGCGTAGGGCGCGTCGCCGTAGGAGGTCTCGACGGGGAAGGCCGGCGCCGGCGGGACGACCTGCGGGTCGCTCCACGCGCCCTGGCCGCTCGGCATCAGCAGCAGTTCCTCGTCCTCCGGCTCGGCCGGGTCGTCCACGAGGTCCTGGAAGGCGTAGCCGCCCTGGACGGGCGCCGGATGCTGGACCGGAGCGGGAATGCCCTGCTGATCCACCATGCCCGCATTGTCCGGGAGACCCTCGCCCGGTACCTGGCCGGTGTCAGTCATGCGTACCCCTCGCCCATCGGTTTTGCCTCTTCGATCGCCCGGCCCCCCACGAGGCCGCCGGGCGGCTTTGCCGTGCGGGGCTGCCGGGCGGCGTGTCCGTCTCCGCACACTCCGCGCGACAACCCGTAAGCATTGTCGCGCCCGTTCGCGACCATGGCGGCCATTACCGCCACGGTCCGCTGTGGACTGCGCCACGTCGCGCGTCTCGCGGTGCCGTCACCCCAGGTCAAACCGGGGCAGCACGGCCAGGTCGGTACGACGATCGGCCAGCCTACCCCGGCCTCCGCGTCAGCGGTTCACGGGGCGTTCGGCTGCCAGGAGGAAGACGACGGAACGGTCCTGTTCACCCCACGTACGGGTGTCCAGGCCCACCGACTGGAGGAGCGCGCACTCGACGGTGTAGCCGCCTTCGGTGAGCGCACGGCCGATCGCCTCCGCCTCGTCGCGGGTGGAGGCGTGGCTGACGATCCGTTCGGGGCGGCGGTCGGCGACCGCCCGGGCGACCTCGGCTCCCCCGCCGCCGACGCGGACGACGTCGGGTTCGGGGAGGTCCTCCAGCACGTGCGGCGCGCGGCCCGCGACGACCTGGAGCTGTACGCCCCGCTCACGGGCGGCGGCGGCTGCCCGCTCGCAGGCCCGGGGGTCGGCGTCGACGGCGATGACGGCCGCGCCGAACGCGGCGGCTTCCACGGCGAGTGCTCCGGAGCCGGTGCCGATGTCCCAGACGAGATCGCCGGTGCGCGGGCCGAGCCGGGCGAGCTGGGCTGCGCGCAGCTGCGCCGACTCCCCCTCACCGGTGCCGGGCGCGGGGCGGGCCCAGCCACGGGGGCCGCTCTGCGCGGGGGTCTGGCCGAGGAGCCATGCCGGCTCGGCGGCTGCGGAGGGGGTGGCGGCGGAGGCCTGTCCGCCGATGACGATCACGACGTTGGGGTCGCGCCAGCTGTGGTCGGCGACCCGGTCGGAGGTCAGGACGCTCACCTGTTCTCGGGCGGTGCCGAGCTCCTCGCAGATGACGAAGGTGCGGTGTACCCCCCCGAGCAGCAGGGCGAGTTCGGCGGGGCCGGCGCCGGGCGAGGTGAGGACGGCGACCTTGGGGTGGGCGCGGCAGACGTTGACGGCGCGGCGCAGGGTGCGGGGGTGGGCGACGACGACCTGGGCGTCGTCCCAGGGCATGCCGGCGCGGGCGAAGGCGGCGGCGACGGAGGAGACGGCGGGGACGACCTCGACCTCCAGGCCGTGCTCCGGGGCGCGCAGGGTGCGTACGGCGCCGAAGAAGCCGGGGTCGCCGTCGGCGAAGACGACGGCGGTACCGCGGTGGCCGGCGATGCGGCGGGCGGCGAGGCCGAGGCTGCCCAGGCGGATGCGTTCGGCGGTGGGCGGGACCTCGGGGAGTGCGAGGTGGTGTCCGGCGCCGGCCACGAGGGTGGCGGCGGAGAGCGCGGACCGGGCGGCCGCGGTCAGGGGCGAGCCGTCCCAGCCGATCACCGTGACCCGGTCGGCCATCGTCGTCAGTCTCCTGGTGTGGGGGCGGGCGGAGCTTCGCCGGCGGGGGCGGGCACGGTGAGACTACCTGGTCATCGGGTCAGCTCCAGTCGGCGCCGACGGCGTAGCCACCGGCGCCCGCCTGTGCTCCGCGGCCGTATCCGTAGCCGTCCCGGCCGTAGCCGTCGCGGCCGTACGCGTCGTGGCCGTTGTAGCCGTCCGCGTCGCCCATGTCCTCCATGTCCTCGGGGAGGAGGCTCCAGACGATGAGGTCGGTGCGGGTGTCCGCCCAGGAGCCGTCGGGGTTCTGGGTCCGTACCAGCCACGCGTTGCGCAGGACGCCCTCGCTGATGCAGCCGATCTTCTGGGCCACTTGCTGGGAGGCGGTGTTGTCGGCGGCGGTGCGCAGTTCGAGGCGCTCGAAGCCCTGGTCGCGGAAGAGCCATTGGGCGACGGCGAGCACGGACTCGCTGGCGTAGCCCTCGCCGCGGGCCCAGGGGGCGGTGACGTAGCCGACCTCGGTGCTGAGGGTGCGCCAGTTGGTGTTCCGGAGGTGCACGATGCCGACGAGGCGCTGGGTGAGGAACTCGGCGACGGCGAAGACGATCCCCCTGCCCTCGGTGCGCTCCGCGTGGGAGTGCCGCGTGGCCCAGGCGTGGGCGTCGGCGTGGGTGTAGGGGTGCGGTGCGGAGGTCCAGGCGGTGACGTGCTCGTCGTTCATCATCTCGGCGAGCGCGGTGACGTCCTCCCCGTCGAAGGGGCGCAGCACCAGCCGGTCCGTGCTGATGGTGACGTCCGGGAAGGTGGTAGTCATGCGCAGCTCCATGCCGTTGCTGGACCTTTGTGCGGGCCGTAGGCACAGCATGCAGCATTGACGGGGGGATGTGGCGGCCGGGTTGCCCGGAAGCGGGCAGCGTTCGGCCCCGTACGCCCGGCGGGCGGTACGGGGCCGGACAGCGGGGTGAGGATCAGGCCTGCGGGGTACCGAAGGCCGGGATGACCGAGCCCTGGTACTTGTCCTCGATGAACTTCTTGACCTCGTCGGAGTTCAGGAGCTTGGCGAGCTTCTCGATCCGCGGGTCCTTCTCGTGGCCGGCCTTCACCGCGAGGAAGTTGGCGTACGGGTTGCCCTCGGCCTTCTCCAGGACGAGCGCGTCCTTGGCGGGCGAGAGCTTGGCCTCCAGGGCGTAGTTGCCGTTGATGACCGCGGCGTCCACGTCGTTCAGGGCGCGCGGGACCGTGGCGGCCTCCAGCTCCTTGAACTCCAGGCCCTTCTTGTCGGTGATGTCCGACAGCTTGGCGCTGGTGCCGACGCCTTCCTTGAGGGTGATCAGGTTGTTCGCGGCGAGCAGCTGGAGCGCGCGGCCCTCGTTGGTGGTGTCGTTGGGGACGGCGACGGTCTGGCCGGCCTTGAGGTCGGTGAGGGCCTTGACCTTCTTGGAGTAGAGGCCGAGGGGCTCCAGGTGCACGTTCACGACGGGCACGATGTGGGTGCCGTTCTTCTTGTTGAAGTCGTCGAGGTACGGCTTGTGCTGGAAGTAGTTGCCGTCGACCTGGCCCTGCTCGGTGGCGGTGTTGGGGAGCACGTAGTCCGTGAACTCCTTCACCTCCAGCTTGAGGCCCTCCTTGGCCGCGAGCTTGTCCTTCACGAAGTTGAGGACGTCGGCGTGCGGGCTCGGGGAGGCCGCGATGACGAGGGGCTTGCTCTCGTCGGCCTTGCCGCCGTCGGCCTTGGTGGAGGACGGGTCCGAGGAGCTGCCGCAGGCGGTGAGGCCGAGGGCGAGCGCGGCGGAGGCGGCGGCGAAGGCGGTGACCTTGATGTTCTTACGCACGAAGAGTGCCTTTCATTGCGGTGCAAGTGCGCAGGTCGTGCGCGGTTCTTGCGGGTGGTGGCCCAAGCACGACAAGTGCGGGCTTTCTGGGGTGGGGAAATCCGGTGGGGCCCGCGGGCCTCAGGTGGTCCGGCCGCGGCGGGCGAGGAGGCGTACCGCGCCGTCGCCGATCAGCTGGATCACCGTGACGACGGCGATCAGGACCACGACGGTGGCGAGCATGAAGCCGGTCTCGAAGCGCTGGAAGCCGTAGGTGATGGCCTTGGAGCCGAGGCCTTCGCCGCCGACCGCGCCGGCCATGGCGGAGTAGCCGATCAGCGTGATCAGGGTGGTGGTGACGGCGGCGACCAGGGAGGGCAGGGCCTGCGGGAGGAGCACCTTGCCGACCAGGGTGGGGACCCCGCCGCCCATGGACTCGACGGCCTCGATCAGGCCGTGGTCCACCTCGCGGACGGCCGTCTCGACGAGGCGGGCGAAGAAGGGGATGGCCCCGATGGCGAGCGGGACGATCATGGCGGTGGGGCCGATGAAGGTGCCGACGACGGCGGTCGTGACCGGGATCAGGGCGATCAGCAGGATGATGAACGGCAACGAGCGGCTTATGTTCACGATCACGCCGAGGACCTTGTTGAGCGGCCGGTTCTGCAGCAGGCCGCCCTTGTCGGTGAGGACGAGGAGGATGCCGACGGGCAGTCCGCCGAGAACGGTCACCAGCGTGGACCACAGCACCATGTAGAGGGTGTCGTACGTGCCCTGCGTGAGCAGGGGCTGCATCTCGGACCAGGTCATCGGGCACCGTCCTTGACCAGTTCGGCCAGCTCGTTGTCGATCTCGTCGACGACGTCGACCTGGAGGCCCTGCTCGCGCAGGAAGCCCACCGGCACGACGTTGTCCTCGTAGCGGCCCGGCAGCTCGATGCGCATGCGGCCGATCTGGCGGCCCGCGACGGTGTCCATCGCGGCGCCGAGGATCGAGATGTCGATGTTGTACGTCCGCGACAGCTGGGAGATGACCGGCTGGGTCGCGGCGTCGCCGTGGAAGGTGACGTCGATGACCGTGCGGTCGGGGCCGGTGGCGGCGCCGCTGACGGGGAAGAGTTCGCCGGCGAGCTCGGAGCCGGGGGTGGCGAGCAGTTCGGCGACGGTGCCGGACTCGATGATCCGGCCCTGCTTCATGAGGGCGGCCGAGTCGCAGACGGTCTTGACGACGTCCATCTCGTGGGTGATGAGCAGGACGGTCAGGCCGAGCTGCTGGTTGAGGTCGCGCAGCAGCTGGAGGATCGAGCGGGTGGTCTCGGGGTCCAGGGCGCTGGTGGCCTCGTCGGAGAGGAGCACCTTGGGGTCGCCGGCCAGGGCGCGGGCGATGCCGACGCGCTGCTTCTGGCCGCCGGAGAGCTGTCCGGGGTAGGCCTTGGCCTTGTCGGCGAGACCGACGAGGTCGAGGAGTTCGAGGGCCTTGCGGGAGCGCTCGCGGCCGGAGACGCCGAGGATCTCCAGGGGCAGTTCGACGTTGCCCTGGACGGTGCGCGAGGACAGCAGGTTGAAGTGCTGGAAGACCATGCCGATGCGGCTGCGGGCCTCGCGGAGTTCCTTGCCGGCGCGGCGGCCGCGGCCGGCCAGCGCGGTGAGGTCGACGCCGTCGACGGTGACCGTGCCGGTGGTGGGGCGCTCCAGCAGGTTCACGCAGCGGATCAGGGAGGACTTTCCGGCGCCGCTCTGGCCGATGACTCCGTAGACCTCGCCCTCGCGGACGTGCAGATCGACGCCGTCCAGGGCGGTGACCTCGCGGCCACGGGACTGGTAGACCTTCGTGAGGCCCGATGTGGTGATCACAGGATTTCCGTCGCTGTCGAGTGCGCGGCGCAGCGGGCTGCCGGGCACGGGGCAAACATCTGGGGACGCGATACGGGGCGAACCGGGATTTATCGGCGGTTCTCACGCATGCGCGGGGCAGGGAGCGATCCGGTCCGTACTGCTGTGCAGCGGTGGGGCGGACGGGCTCGGCCGGTCTCGCTTCGGGGCGCGAGACTCAGGAGAGGGGCCCTCAGAAGGCGCACATTCGACACATACAACGAGCACCGGGCGTCGTGGTCGCCTCGGTCGCAAGGGTGCGGCTGCTCGTCGTGGTCATGGGCCCAAGTAAAGCAGACGTATCCCTTCACCGATCAAAACTGTCCGCATACCGGACGGATTCCGGCCGCATACCGGACAGCCTCGGTCACACCGGGACGTCCGCCGACACCGCGGCCCGGCCCTGGCTGACCTGCACGGACACCGCCGCGAGGGGCCGGTGCGGCCGGGGCCGCGGGGGCCCCGCGGCGGGGCGGGCTGTGGTCAAGGCCACGGCCCGCCGGACGCCGGGCGGGGGCGCCGCCCGGGGCGGCGGGGGGGCGGGGCCGGGGGTGAGGACATCGGGCCTTTCGGCCCGTAATACCCTCGCTGCATGTTCGACGCCCTGACGGCCGCCCTCGGCGCGACCGCACTCGCCCTCGCCGCCTGGTGCGCATTCGCCGCCTGGCGGGACCAGCCGACCAAGGACTGGCACTTCATCGGCATGGCCGTGGTGAGCGTGCTCGCGCTGGCCCAGCTGGTGATCGGGCTGGTGCAGCTGGGCCGGGGCGAGAAGGCCGACGAGGGTTCGGTGATCTTCGTGGCCTACCTGATCGGCGCCTTCGCCGCCGTCCCGGCCGCCGGACTGCTCTCTTTGACCGAGCGCACCAAGTGGGGCTCGGTGACGGTGGCCGCGGGTGCGGTCGTCCTCGCCGTGCTGGAAGTGCGCCTCTACGACATCTGGGGGACCCCCGGTGCCTGACACGACGACCGCCCTCACGCCGGGAGAACGCAAGCGGCTGGTCTCCGGGCCGGGGCTGCTGCTGGTCTGGCTGTACGGGGTGATGGTGGTGGGCGCGCTGTCGCGCTCGGTCTACCAGATCTCCACCGAGTTCGACCGGGCGCCGCTGGCGTACACGCTGTCCGCCGCGGCGGCCCTGGTCTATGCCTTCATCACGTACTCGCTGGTGCGCGGTGGGGAGACGGCCCGCAAGGCGGCGCGGATCTGCTGCGCCGCCGAGCTGGCCGGCGTACTGGCCGTGGGCACCTGGACGCTGGTGCGCCCGGAGGCCTTCCCGGACGCCACCGTGTGGTCGGACTTCGGGATGGGCTACCTGTTCATCCCGGTGATCCTGCCGGTCACCGGGATGCTCTGGCTGCGCGCCAAGCGCTGAGCTTCAAGGAGCCTTCAGGCGCAGGCTTCAGGCGCTGACGGCGAAGTCGGCCGCGTCGGTGGCCTCCTTCTCCAGGATCACCAGGCGCACGCCGTCGGAAGCGGTGCGGCCGCCGACCTGTACGTAGCCGGCCTTGCGGTAGAGGCGCAGGTTGGATTCGCTCTTGTGGCCGGTGTGCAGCCGGAAGCGGGTGGTCTCGCCGTGGCCCGCGAGGGCCTCCTCGACGGCGCGCAGCAGCCGGGCGCCGAGTCCGTGCCCCTGCAGGCGCGGGTGGACGCAGAGCTTGGCGATCTTGCCGGTGCCGTCCTCGTCGACGCTGCCGCGCACGGTGCCGACCACTTCGTCGCCGAGCCGGGCCACGAGCACCGTGTCCGACTCCAGCTCGGCCTTGAGGGAGTCGAGGGTCTGGGTGAGCGGCTGGATGAGGTAGTTCCCGTACAGCTCGGCCTCGCGCTGGAACGCCAGGTACTGCAGTTTGAGGATCTGCTCTGTGTCCCCGGCAGCTGCCGCCGAAATGGTCACGCTCATGCCCATGTGCGCATGCCTCCCGCTCACCTGGTAGCCCGCTGGTCTACCGCTCCCTTCCCCGAAGGCGAGGAGCCGCAACCTCTGACGCGAGCATTCTGCGCAGACATCCCAGGCATCGGGAACGCACGGGCCCCAAACTTCCTTGTGAGATACCCAACTCTCCTGCGATTTCACGGTAGGTGAGGTCCCTGGGCGAAAGAAGTGCCCTCATCAGCTCCGGGCACCGTCCGGGCAATCGGGCGACGGCCGATCGGAGGGCCCGGTTCTCCTCCCCGTGCAGCAGGGCGTCTTCGGGTCCGGCACCAACGCGCCCGGGCCGGGATCCGTCCTCGACGTGATGGCGGTGGCCGTACGGGATCTCGCGGCGGGCGCGGCGGCGGGCGAGCCGGGCCTCCGCGCGCACGGCCCGGCGCAGCCAGCGGGCCGGCTCGGCGGGGGCGGGGTCGTGTTCCAGCAGCCTGACCCAGACGGCTTGTTCCAGGTCGGCGGCCTCCACTCCGGTGCCCGGGGCCTCCGCGGCCGCCTCGGCGGAGAGCAGCGGGCCCAGTTCGTTCAGGAGATCGGAGTCCTTCAGCAGGTCCATGCCGGGCGGGACGCGCGGGCCGTGCCCGGCGGTTTCCCCGTCCGGCACAGCCCACCCGTACGTGATATTCCGCTTATCTGTTGACGGGTGGCGTGCGGAACCTGTCCGAAAGACGCTCCCGCCGGCCGCGAGCCCGCTACCGGCGGCGGCCCGGGCGGAAGGCCTCGGCCGCGAGCAGTCCGGTGTCGGCGTTGTCCGTGAAGATGCCGTCGATGCCCTGTTCGAAGTACGTCTTGAACGCGCCGAAGGCGTCTCCGTACGCGGTCGGGTCGGCGCCCTTGCGGTACTCGGCCGGCAGGAAGGTGTTCTCGTTGCGCGCGGTGTAGGGGTGCAGCACCAGCCCGTTGGCGTGGGCGTCCTCGACCAGCGTGGTCGGGGCGCCGAGCCTCCCGGCCGCGTCGCGCGGCAGGATGAGGTCCATGGTGGGGCCGATGCCCTGGGCGAACCCGGCGATCCACTTCAGGCCCTCGGGCTTGACCAGGTCCGTCACCGTCCGCGGGTCCTTGGCCTGTTCGAAGTCCCAGGGCCGGGTGCCCGCGGCGGCCAGCAGGACCACGCGGGGCGCGGAGACCAGCCGGGAGAGCCGCTGGATGCTGGAGGGCTCGAACGACTGGAGGAACAGCGGGGCGTTGCGCCCGTCCCGGCCGTAGCGGCGCAGCAGCTTGGCGAGGGGTTCCTCCAGGCCCAGGCCCAGGGCCCGGAAGTAGGTGGGGTGCTTGGTCTCGACGTGCAGCCAGATGCGCCTGCCGCGCCGCCTGCCCTCCCGGTCGGCCCAGCGCAGCACCTCCTCGAACGTGGGCACGTCCCACCGGCCGTCGTAGAGGGTGTTGCGCTGGCGGACCGCGGGAATGCGCTCCTTCGCCCGCAGGGTCTTCAGCTCGGCGAGGGTGAAGTCCTCGGTGAACCAGCCCGTGACCGCGACGCCGTCGACCGTCTTGGTCGTACGGCGGGCGGCGAACCCGGGGTGGTCGGCGACGTCGGTGGTGCCGCCTATCTCGTTCTCGTGGCGGCACACCAGGTGGCCGTCCTTGGTGGGCACCAGGTCCTGCTCGACGACGTCCGCACCCAGGTCGAGGGCCAGCTCGTACGAGCCGAGGGTGTGCTCGGGCCGGTAGCCGCAGGCCCCGCGGTGGCCGATGACCAGCGGCACGGGCAGGTCCCGGTAGCCGCCGCCGTGGCGCACGTCGGCCGCGTACGCCGCCTCGGCCGGGTCCGCGGCGCCCGCCGCCGGTGCCGTCTGCGCGGCCGAGGCGGATCCCGCCGAGAGCCCGGCGATGCCGCCGCCCGCTGCCATGACGGCCGCGCCGAGGACCGTACGCCGTGCTGCCCCACCCTGCGTCATGAATGCCACTCCTGTCGTCTGAGAGGGCCGGGCGTCTCCGGGGTCTCCGGCTTCCCGCGGCCCGATTCGGCGTGGCGATCGTAGGCAGCGGCCGGTGGCGCGGGGGTGGGCCTGCGGGGAACATGGCGGAAACGTGCGTCAACACTGCGTATCCACCTCGTGAACCCGATGTGCACTCGGAGCTGACCCGCGAGTATCGTCCTCACCTGCACCACCGCCGTGTGGTGCGACACCCGATTTTCGATGCCGGAGGGCTCACGTTGTTCCGTACATCGCTCATCAAAGCCACTGTCGGGCCGGTCATGCGCATGATGTTCCGCACCCGCGTGGAGGGCATCGAGAACATTCCGGGCACCGGTCCGGTGATCCTGGCGGGCAACCACCTCACCTTCATCGACTCCATGATCCTCCCGCTGTTGTGCGACCGGACGGTGCACTTCATCGGCAAGGACGAGTACGTGACGGGCAAGGGCGTCAAGGGCCGCGCCATGGCGTGGTTCTTCACCGGGGCCGGCATGATCCCGGTCGACCGTGACGGCGCCAACGGCGGTGTCGCCGCCCTGATGACCGGCCGCCGCATCCTGGAGGAGGGCAAGATCTTCGGGATCTACCCGGAGGGCACCCGCTCCCCCGACGGCCGCCTCTACCGCGGCCGTACCGGAATCGCCCGCCTGACCCTGATGACCGGCGCCCCGGTGGTCCCCTTCGCGATGATCGGCACCGACAAGCTCCAGCCGGGCGGCGCGGGCATGCCGCGCCCGGGCCGGGTCACCGTCCGCTTCGGCGAGCCGATGGAGTTCTCGCGCTACGAGGGCATGGACCGCGACCGCTACGTGCTGCGCGCCGTCACCGACTCGGTGATGGCCGAGGTCATGCGGCTCTCGGGCCAGGAGTACGTGGACATGTACGCCACCAAGGCGAAGGCCGCGTAGCTGCGGCTGCTACTGCCGTTGGAGTGACCGGCTGACGCCCGCCGCGGTCGTCGTGGCGAGGATCCAGCCGGTCACGATCAGCACGTACGACAGCCACTGGTACCAGCCGTTCGGCGCGAAGGCGCCCTCCTGGCCGAAGCCGACGATCGGCAGCATCAGGTCGATCGTGTAGAACACCGGATTGAACTCCGGCGCCTCCCCGGCCTTGAGCTCCCTCGGCGGGTGCAGGCCGTACGCGATCGAGCCCGTCAGCAGCAGCGCCGCCAGCCAGCCCGCGGCCCGCAGCGGCCGGAAGCCGTAGCCGACGGTGGCGTCCTGGAGCAGCCCCCAGGCCCTGGCGTGCCGGGGCAGGGTGCTCCGGTGCCGGCGCAGCTTGGCGAGCTGCACCGTGCGGGCCCCCGCCTCGTCGCCCACCGTGCGGTAGGCCGCGCCGAGCTGCTCGTACGCGTAGGGCAGGTAACCCGACTCCTCCCGCTCCAGCGCGGGCAGCCGCTCCTGTGGCGGCAGGTGCGGGGCCAGGGTGCGGTAGGTGAGGCCGTCGATGGCGATCCGCTCGGGCCAGGAGCCGGGTTCGACGTGGAGCAGGTCGAAGGTGGACCGGCGCAGGTTCACGTCGCCCCGGATCGGTGGACAGCGGCGCAGCCACAGCTCGCCGATGACGGAGCTGGAGGCGCGCAGTGCGGTTCCGCCGGGGTTGGCGAGGTCGGCGCGGGAGAGATTGGCCTGGCCGGGTATGCGGGAGCCGGTGAGGTTGACCATGCCGCGGGCGTGCAGCCGGTGCGCGCGCAGGTCGGTTCCGACGGTCAGCGTCTCGGCGTGCAGGGCTATGCCGCCGGGGGTGACCAGGCGGGCCCCGTCGAGCTGGACCTGTCCGCCCACGGTGGCGCCGTTCAGCCGCACCTGGCCGTGCACCGTCAGGTCGTTGGCGATGATGTCGGTGCCGATCTCGATGTGGTTGAGCTGGAGCGGTGGCTCCTCCGCCTCGTCGCCCGTCACCGGTCCGATCACCGCCCCCTGGAGGAAGAGGCCGCCGTCCACCTTGGCGCCCTGGAGCCGGACGGGGCCGGTGATCCGGCAGCAGGAGAGCCGCAGGACCACCTCGACGCGCATCGTGGCGGCGGTGAGGCCCGGGAGGGTGGAGTAGCCGAGGACGAGCGCCTTCAGCCGGGACCCGTACAGCAGGGGCTTGCGCTCGAACCAGCAGTCGCGCAGGCGTATGGGATGGTCGACGGCCGCGTACCTGAGGTCGAGGTCGCCGGTGATCCGGGCACCCTTGATCTTGAGCCCGGCGACCCGGCCCTCCTCGGCGGTGCCCGCGCCCAGCAGCAGGGCGCGCAGCACGTCCGCCCGTACGGTGCGCTCCGGGCCCCAGCCGGCCCCGTCCACCGAGCTGTCCTCGGGATGTTCCCGGAAGTCGACGCCGTCGCCGCGCGGAAAGGCTTCCCATACGCGGCGCTCGGCCGGGGTCAGTTCGGTGATCTCCATCGCCGGGATGGTGTCCCGCACGCCGACGTGGTGTCAACTGCGTGCGGGGCGCTCCTCCCTGGCGGCGCGTCAGTGCGTGGCGCCGTCCTGGAGCCTCTGCCCCCTCAGCAGGAACCAGGCGACGGCCGCCGTGGCCAGCAGGACGGCCGCGCCGACGCCGGAGGCGAACCGCAGGCCGTCCACGAAGGCGTCCTGGGCGGCGGCGACCATGGTCTGCGCGGTCGCCGGGTCCACGGCCTTCGCGGCTTCGACGGCGCCGCCCAGCGATTCGTGGGCGGCGTCGGCGACCGGTGCGGGGACCGAAGCCGGGGCGGTGAAGCCCTGGTAGACGCCGGTGACGATGGAGCCGAGCAGGGCGATGCCGAGGGCCGCGCCGAGTTCGTACGCGGTCTCGGAGACGGCCGAGGCCGAACCGGCCTGCTCCTTGGGGACGCTGGAGAGGATCACGTCGGCGGTGACGGTGAAGGAGAAGCCGGCGCCGAGACCGACGACCAGCAGGGCCACGCCCAGCAGCGGGTAGCCGCTCTCCTTGTGGATCAGGGTCAGTGCGCCCAGGGCGAGCCCGATGGACGCGAGGCCGCCGGTCACGATCGACCGCACCGAGTACCGGCGGGCGTACCGGCCGGCGACCAGTCCGGGGACCACCGCGCCGACGGCGGCGGGCAGTTCGGCCAGTCCCGCCTCCAGGGGGTCGCGGCCCTGGACGAGCTGGAGGAACTGGGAGAGGAAGAAGACGAGGCCGGAGAGGCCGAAGACGGTCAGCAGGTCGGCGAGGACCGCCCCGGAGAAGCCGCGGTGCTTGAAGAGCCGCATGTCGAGCAGCGGCGACGGCAGGCTGAACTGACGGCGGACGAAGGCGTACAGGCACGCGGCGCCGAGGGCAGCGGCGGCGCAGACGCCCCACGTCACACCGTGGGTGGCGACTTCCTTGACGGCGTAGACGACGCCGATGACACCGACGAGCGAGAGGGCGACGCTGACCAGGTCCCAGGGGCCGGCGACCGGGTTCTTCGACTCGGGCAGCAGCTTGATGCCGACGAGGACCAGTGCGATCATGACGGGCAGGTTGATGAGGAAGACCGAGCCCCACCAGAAGTGCTGGAGCAGGGCTCCGCCGACGACGGGCCCGATGGCCGCGCCGGCCGAGGCGGTGGCGCCCCAGATGCCGATGGCGAGGCTGCGCTCCCTGGCGTCGTGGAATATGTTCCGGATCAGCGCGAGCGTCGACGGCATCAGCGTCGCGCCGGCCACGCCGAGCAGGGCCCGGGCCACGATCATCATCTCGGGGCTGGTGGCGTAGGCGTTGAGGACGGAGACGGCGCCGAAGGCGGTCGCGCCGGCCAGGAGCAGCTTCTTGCGGCCGATGCGGTCGCCGAGGGAGCCCATCGAGACGAGCAGGCCGGCGATGACGAACGAGTAGATGTCGCCGATCCACAGCAGCTGGGTGCCGGAGGGCTTGAGGTCCTCACTGAGGGAGGGTGTGGCGAGACCGAGCACGGTGGCGTCCACCGCGACCAGCAGGACGGCCAGGACGAGCACGGAGAGCGCCAGCCAGCGCCCCCTGCTCCCCCCGCCCGACGTACCCCTGATCGCCTCCGTCCCCTTCTCCCGGGTCAGCTGTTCGTTGCGGCTCATTTCCCCACGCTCCGTCGTGCGCCACCGAGCAGCAGCTCGATGATCATGTATTGGAAGTCCTTCGCGGCGACCCGGCCGTCCATGACGGCCCAGGCGCAGGTGCCGATGAGGCCGTAGAGGGCCTCGGTGAGCCAGGCGGGGCTCAGGTCGATCCGGATGTCACCCTCCGCCTGGCCGCGCCGGAAGAGCGCGCTGACGCGGGCGTCGAGCCGGGCCCATCCCTCGTTGACCTGGTCGCCCTCGAAGAGCTGGTTCTCGGTGACGAGGAAGGCCAGCAGCTGGGCGTCCCGCTCGGCCTCGGCGACCAGCCGGCGCAGCGCCTCGACGGCGGTTCCCTCGTCGAGGCGGGCCTTGTCGAAGGCCGCTTCGAACTGGCGGATGCCGAGTTCCTCCAGGGCCCGTACGAGGGCGTCGCGCCCGGCGAAGTGCCGGTGGAGGGTCGCGCGGCCGATGCCCGCGGCGCGGGCGACCTCGTCCATCGTGGCGGTCGATTTGCGGGAGAGCAGGGCTGCGGCGTCGCGGAGCACCTGGTCACGGTCCATGGCCATGAGACAAGCATACCCCGAATGAGACATTCACGTCTCATTCAAAATTGAGGTGCCCCCCGGGTGCCCCGGACGGAAGGCTGGCGAGATGCCACCCAAGCCCCTGCTGCTGATCGACGTGGACGGCCCGCTGAACCCCTACGCGGCCCAGGCCCAGCGCCGCCCGCCGGGGTACTCCACCCACCGGATGCGCCCGACCGGCTGGACGGAGGCGGAGAGCCGAAAACCGCTCCGGGTCTGGCTGAACCACAGCCACGGCGCGGAGCTGCTCGCCCTGGCGCGCTCGTACGAGCTGGTCTGGGCCACCACCTGGAAGGACGAGGCGAACGACTGGATAGGCCCGCGCCTGGGCCTGCCGCGGCTGCCCTGCATCGACTGGCCGCAGATGCACGGACGGGCCCCGCGCGGCACCTTCTGGAAGACCCAGTACGTCCTGGAGTACGCGGGCGCACGGGAGTTCGCTTGGATCGACGACGACATCACGGAGATGGACCGGGAGTACGTGGACCAGCTCCATCCGGCGAGGGCGCTGCTGATGCGCATCGACGAGCGGGTCGGCCTGACCCGGCAGGACTTCGGCAGGCTCGCCGACTGGGCGGCGTGACGGCGACCGGGGGCCCGGGACGGCTGCCGGCTGCCCGGGACGGCGGCCCGGGACGGCTGCCAACCGCCCGGGACGGCTGCCCGGGACGGCGCGGCGGTTTTGATCAAGGTCGCAGCCCTCTCTAGCATGCCCATGCCATCCCTTGCCGCCGACGAAAGCGACCCATGCGCATCCAGCGGATCCTCGCCACGACCGCCGGCCTCGCCTGCCTCGCCGCGCTTCCCGCGTGCAAGGGAGAGGGCCACGCGGCCCCACCGGGCGCACCCGCCCCCTCCGCCTCCGGGGCGGCCGGGGGTGCGGTCGCCGAGGGCCCGCTCGTGCGGGCGCAGCAGTACATACGTCAGTGGGCCGGCTGCGAGGACCTGAGCGCGAAGGCCGAGGACCCGAGGATGGCACACGGCGACTTCCCGAAGGCCGGGCAGTGGTCGGTGACGGAGACCGGCGTCTGCAGCACCACGGCCGACAAGAGCGACATCGTCATCGCCGTGCCGAAGGACATGAAGGAGTTCCAGGCGGGCTACAAGAAGTACGTCATGGACCGGATCTCCGGCGGCGAGGGGGCGTACGGGCTCTTCAGCAACGTCCTGATCGGCAAGGACTTCGTCGCCTTCCCCACCCTGCCGAAGACCTCCATGGCGCTGGTCCGCTCCGAGATGCGCGTCCTGACCTGCAACCCGACGGCCCCCGTCCCCAAGGGCTACAAGCGGGAGAAGGCCCTGGTCGAGGGGTGCGGCCTCAGCGATTTCGTCGCCGCCGAGGACGGCTCGGGCAGCCCTAACCTCGAGACCCCGCAGAACCCCTCCGACGGCGGGGGCGAGAAGGCCGGCCAGCCCGCGACCGGCAGCCTCGGACTCCCGCGCGCGGGCAGCATCGCCGAGCTCCGCACCCTCGTGAACAACAGCCCGCTGGCCTGCAAGGAGCACTTCTCCACCGATCCGGAGGCGGTGGCGATCGAGTCCATCGACTTCCAGCCGGTGGTCAAGGGCAACGCCCTGGACTGGGGCGTGACCGGCCGGGCCCTGTGCGGGCAGCCGGCCGACGGGCAGCGCGCCCGCAGCCTGAGCTGGCTCGACACCGTCGGCGACATGAGGAGGCTCCAGACGAAGGCGAAGGCCGCGCAGCAGGCCGACCTGAAGGACGACGGCGAGCTGAGGGCGACCGCCAGCCGGCTGCTCGTCGGCGAGAACGTCGCCGTGGAGACCAACAGCGCGTCGGCCCGGTTCGTCCTCTACCAGATGCAGTTCCTCTACTTGAACTGCGTGCCCGGCTTCTCCGCCCCGTCCGGGTACCGGCTGGAGAAGGCGCAGGTCGAGGGCTGCGTCCTGACCAACTACGAGCCGGAGCACCCGGTGCGCTGAACAGGCGGCCACGGACACGACGCAGGGGCGGCCGGAGCGTGGGCTCCGGCCGCCCCTGCGGGCATCCCGCGGCGTGCGGGGGTGCAGGGCCCGGGCCCCGGAGGGGCCGCGGGCGTGCGGGCCGCATGGCCGCGGACGTACGGGGCAGCGCCGTGCGGCTACTGCTTGTGGGCGGCCCAGGCGTGCTGGATGACCAGGTCGGCCTTGAGTTCGGCGAGCTGCTTGGCGACCGCCGAGGGGGCGGTGCCGCCGCGGCCGTTGCGCGAGGCGAGGGCGCCCGGCACGTTGAGCACGGTGCGGACCTCCGGGGTCAGGTGCTCGGAGATCTTCGCGAACTGCTCGTCGGTGAGCTCGTCCAGCTCGATCCCGAGGGCCTCGCACTCCTTGACGCACTCGCCGGCCACCTCGTGCGCGACGCGGAACGGCACGCCCTGCTTGACCAGCCACTCCGCGATGTCCGTGGCGAGGGAGAACCCGGCCGGGGCCAGCTCCTCCATCCGCTCCCGGTTGACGGTGAGGGTGGCCATCATCCCGGTGAAGGCCGGGAGCAGGACTTCGAGGGTGTCGCAGGAGTCGAAGACCGGCTCCTTGTCCTCCTGGAGGTCGCGGTTGTAGGCGAGCGGGAGGGCCTTGAGGGTGGCCAGCAAGCCCGTGAGGTTGCCGATGAGCCGGCCCGACTTGCCGCGCGCCAGCTCCGCGATGTCCGGGTTCTTCTTCTGCGGCATGATCGACGACCCGGTCGAGAAGGCGTCGTGCAGGGTCACGAAGGAGAACTCCTTCGTGTTCCAGATGATGATCTCCTCCGCGATCCGGGACAGGTTGATCCCGATCATCGCGGTGATGAAGGCGAACTCGGCGACGAAGTCACGGGAGGCCGTGCCGTCGATCGAGTTGCCGACCGAACCGCGCTCGAAGCCCAGGTCGGCGGCGACCGCCTCCGGGTCCAGGCCCAGCGAGGAGCCGGCCAGGGCGCCCGAGCCGTACGGGGAGACCGCGGTCCGGGTGTCCCACTGCCGCAGCCGCTCCGCGTCCCGGGACAGCGACTGCACGTGGGCCAGTACGTGGTGGGCGAAGAGCACCGGCTGCGCGTGCTGGAGGTGGGTCCGGCCGGGCATGGCCACGTCGTGGTGGGTCTCGGCGAGGCCGACCAGCGCGTCCTGGAGGTCCGCGATCAGGCCGCCGATGATCCGGGCGTGGTCGCGCAGGTACATCCGGAAGAGGGTGGCCACCTGGTCGTTGCGGGAGCGGCCGGCCCGCAGTTTGCCGCCGAGCTCGGCGCCGAGCCGCTCCAGCAGGCCCCGCTCCAGGGCGGTGTGCACGTCCTCGTCGGCGATGGTGCCGGTGAACGAGCCGTCGGCGACGTCGGCTTCGAGCTGGTCCAGGCCCGCGATCATGCGGTCGAGCTCGTCGGTGGTGAGCAGGCCGGCTTTGGCGAGCACCCGGGCGTGGGCGCGGGATCCGGCGATGTCGTACGGCGCGAGCCGCCAGTCGAAGTGGACGGACGCCGACAGCAGGGCCAGCGCCTCCGAAGGACCGTCGGCGAACCGGCCGCCCCAGAGCCGGACGTCACCACCGTTGTTGCTGCTCACAGCTACTGCTCCTCAAGACTGCATCGGCATGGCTTTGGATGTTTCACATGGCTTCGGGTGTGCAACTGGCTCCCCGTCGCGGAGGAAACGGGGAGACGGTCGGGTGCCGCCGGCCGTCGGGCGAGGTGGCGGCGCCTGCATCGGCGCGGTCCGTCCAGCGATAGGCATAACTATGCACTGCTCCGTATGTTTCGTCAATTTCGCCTGAGGGTCACCCCGCTGACCAGCGCGAATATCAGAGGTGGCACGGGCGGCGAAAGCCTAGGATCGGCGGTCCGCGCCGTATCGGGGAGGGCACATGGGAGTCGAGGCACAGCGGCAGGCCGAAGAGGGCCGCGCCGCGGCGGTGGGCCTGCTGCGCGACGGACGCTTCGGGATCGGCGGCGCCCGCCGCCCCGTCCTGCCGATCTCGTGGATGGCCTTCGACGCGGAGATCCGCCGCCGTCACCGTCCCGGGTCCTCCGGGCCCCGCGGCGCCGACCGCGTCGAAGAGCGCCTGTGCCACCCCGACGGCCGGATCCGCGAGGCCGCGCTGCGCAATCCCGAGGCGCCGCTTCCGCTCGTCGCGATCCGCTGCACCGACTGGGCCCCCGCCGTACGCGAGCGCGCCCGCCAGGTGCTCGGCGCGGCCCTGGCCGCCGACCCGGCGCGGACGCTGATCGACCTCACCCCGCTCGTCCTGCGGCTGGCCCGGCGCGAGCAGGGCGGCTGGGCGAGCGACCTGTTCGAAGAGGCCCTCACCGCCGAGGACCCGGTCCTCACCCCGTGGTGGCGCCCCGCGCGCGACGCCCGGTGGTGGCACCCGGCCCGGGAGGCGGTCTCGGCGACCGGCGAGCAGCCCGACACCGTACTCGGCTGGCTGCGGCGCAGCGCGGACCTGCCCACCCGCCGGTTCGCCACCCGCATCACCCTCGCCGGCGGACTGCTCGGCGTACGGGAGCTGGCCCGGCGGGCGGGGCGGGAGCACGATCCCGTGGCGGCCCGACTGTGGGCCGACGCGGCGCTGGCCGCGCTGGCCGGCGGCGAACCCGACGACGGGGCGATCGACGCCCTGCTGCAGGGACACCTGCCCATGGTCCGGGCCGGCGGGGTCACGGCGCTGCGCCGGGCCGGGCGCTTCGCCGAGGCGCCGGACCACCTGACCGACCACTCCGCGCTGGTCCGCGCCTGCGCGCGCTGGCTGGTCAAGCAGGACGGCGGCGACCCGTACGACCACTACCGCGCCCTGGTCGGGAACCCGGCCCGGGTGACCGCGTACGCCGTCACCGGTTTCGCCGAGTGTGCCCGGCGGGCGGACGCGCCGCTGCTGCGCACGCTGCTGGACCACCCCGCCGGGGCCGTGCGGGCGGCGGCGGTCGCCGGGCTGCGCGCGCTGGACACCACTGACATCGACCTGCTGCGGCCCCTGCTCGACGACCCGTCGGCCGCCGTCGCCCGGGAAGTCTCCCTGAGCCTGGCCGGCGTCGCCGGCCGGGTGCCCGCCGAGTGGCTGCTGGAGCGGATCGCCCCCGACCGCCCGGCGCACACCCGCCGGGCCGCCTACCGGGTGCTGTACGCCCGCGGCGGGGTCGTCGGGCTGCGCGCCTCCACCGAGCTGCTGACGGACGCCGACCCGGCGCTGCGCCGCACGGCCGCCCAGCGCGTGCAGAGCCTGTGGTCCCCCGACCGGCCGCCCGCGCTGCCGGTGCGCGACCCCGGGGTGGGCACCCTGCTGGACCGCTGCACCGGGCTGTTCAGCGAGTACGTCATGGGGCGGATGCGCTCACGCCTCGGAATTCCCCGTGCGCCGTCCGACCCCGCCGGATAATGACCTCATGGGAAAACTTCACGACCGCATAGACGGCCGGCTGCGCAAGTTCATCGAGGAACAGCCGGTCTTCTTCACGGCCACCGCCCCGCTCGCCGGTGACGGCCATGTCAACCTGTCACCCAAGGGCCGCGCGGGGACCCTCGTCGTCATCGACGAGCAGACCCTCGCATACCTGGACTTCGGCGGCAGCGGCGCCGAGACCATCGCCCACGTCCGCGAGAACGGCCGGATCACGCTGATGTGGTGCGCGTTCAGCGGCCCGCCGAACATCGTGCGGATCCACGGCGAGGGCGAGGCCGTCTTCCGCGACGACCCGCGCTGGGCCGAGCTGATCGCCCTCTTCGGGCCGGCCGACGGGCCCGCAGCGCGTGCGGTCATCGTGGTCCGCGCCCGCCGGATCGCCGATGTGTGCGGGTACGCCGTCCCCTTCATGGAGTACCAGGGCGAGCGGACCCTCCACGCGGAGTACTTCGGCCGCAAGACGGACGAGGAGTTCGCGGCGTACTGCGAGAAGAAGGATTTCATCGGGTCGAGTGTCGACGGCCTGCCTGCGCTGCCACTGCCCCTGCCTCCCCGTACCGTCTGACATGTGCTGCGTACCGCTCTCGTCACCGGCTCACTGATCGTCACCAGCCTGCTCGCGCAGGGCCCGTACGGGTCCGCCCCGCTGCCGGCCCGGCTCGCCGACACGGGCGGCGGCAGCCAGCTGATCATCGCCGTCGCCCCCGTGCCCGGATCCACCACGGGCCGGGTGACCTGGTGGGACCGGCGGGCGGGGCGCTGGTACGAGGCCGGCGGCGCGGAGGCGCGCTTCGGTGCGAACGGCCTGACCGAGGGCGCGACCCGCACCCAGGGCACGAACACGACACCGACGGGCCTGTACGACCTCCCGTACGCCTTCGGGATCCACCGCGCGCCCGCCGGGACGCAGTTCCGGTACCGGAGGGTGACGGACCGCTCGTGGTGGTGCCAGGACAACGCCTCGGGCAGCTACAACCGCTGGGTGGAGCCGCTGCCCGCGGACTGCGCGCCGGGCGAGGCGGAACACCTGGTCGCGTACGAGAAGCAGTACGCGCACGCGCTGGTCGTCGGCTTCAACTACGACCGGCCGGTGCACGGCCGGGGCGCGGGCATCTTCCTGCACGTCAACGGCAAGGGCGCGACGGCCGGTTGCGTGTCGGTGCCGGAGCGGGCGATGCGGGCGATCCTGCGCTGGGCCGAACCGCACCGCCGCCCGCACATCGTGATCGGCACCGAGGACGGACCCCTCGCCGTGACGCGCTACTGAGGGCCGGCGGGTTCCTCGTCGGCGGCCGCGTACCGGTACGCGTCCGGGCCCAGGTCCCAGTGTTCGTCCGGGTCGAGGCCGCCCCAGTCCTCGAAGTCCCCGTCCTCGTCCTCGTCCGTGCCCCCGTCGAGGCCCCGCCGGCGGGTCCGGTCCCCCTGGCTCAGGAGCAACCGGCGCCGCTGCTCCCCGTCCAGCGCGGCCTGCGCGGGATGCGTCTGCTCGCGGACGCGTTCGTCCAGCGGGCTCCTGCCGGACGTGCGGTCCCGGATCCGCTGCGCCACCGCCTCGGCCCGCCAGAGCGCCGCCATGCACAGGGCGGTCACCACCGTCGCGCTCCATTCCAGGACGCCCTGGTGGTGGGCCTCCAGGACCACGATGCCCGCCCCGGCCCAGACCATCAGCAGCAGCACGAGGCCCGTGCAGCCGCAGCAGGACCGGACGCAGCCGTCCGCGGGCTGCGGCATCCGGGGCAGCTCCGGCAGGCGCGCGTGCTGCTCGGCGCGGTGCGCGGCGGTCGCCGCCCGGTACTCCTCGTCGTCCCACTCGATCCAGCCGAGCGAGACCGGTGCCGGATCGTGCCGGCGTACTGCGGCCAGCAGGGCGGCGGGCACCGGGTGCGCCGGTGCGCGGCCGGGCTCGTGTCCGGCGCCGGCGAGCCACACCGCGCCCTCGGCGTCGACGTCGACGTAGCGGTCGAGCAGCAGTTCGGCGGCCGCGGCCTCGGTCGCCTCGTTCTTCAGCGCGGCGACGTGGTACGGGTCCAGGTCCAGCGCGGCGACGAGCGCGACGGCCTCCCGGTGGATCCGTGCCCTGCGCCGGCCCCGCAGGCCGATGACGGCGTACACGGCGGCGGTGACCGCCGACACGAGTGCGGCCAGGGCGAGTTCATGCACGCCCCGAGGCTACGTCCGCCGCCGCCGGGCCCGACATCGGATTTCCGGGGCCCGGGCGTGGACCGGTGCGGCTCAGCCCTCCTTCTGGGCCAGCCGCAGCAGGTGGTCCGCGAGGGCCTGGCCGCCCGACGGGTCGCGGCTGATGAGCATGAGCGTGTCGTCGCCGGCGATCGTGCCGAGGATCTCGCGGAGTTCGGCCTGGTCGATCGCGGAGGCGAGGAACTGGGCCGCGCCGGGCGGGGTGCGCAGCACGACGAGGTTCGCGGAGGCCTCTGCCGAGATCAGCAGTTCACCGGAGAGGCGCCGCATGCGCTCCTCCTTCGCCGACTCCCCGAGCGGGGCCTGCGGGGTGCGGAAACCGCCCTCGCTGGGCACCGCGTAGATCAGCTCGCCGCCGGTGTTGCGGATCTTCACCGCGCCGAGCTCGTCGAGGTCGCGGGAGAGCGTCGCCTGGGTGACGCTCAGCCCGTCGTCGGCGAGCAGCTTGGCCAGCTGGCTCTGCGAGCGGACCGGCTGCCGGTTGAGGATGTCCACGATCCGGCGGTGGCGGGCGGTGCGGGTCTGCGGAACGGAAGGCCCACCCCCGGGCTCTGCGCCGGCTGCCGCCGATGGCGCCCCCCTCCGGGCCGACCCCCACTGCTCGTGGTCCTGCGCCTGGCTCATCGTCGTCTCATTCCCCGGTAAGTCCGTCCCCGTCGGCTGCTCGGAGGATGCCGGGCAGGGCCCGGACGAACGCGTCCGCCTCGGCCTCGGAGAGCACGTACGGGGGCATGAGCCGTACGACGTCGGGGGCGGGCGCGTTGACCAGGAATCCGGCATCCTGGGCCGCCTGCTGCACCTGCGGTGCGAGCGGCCCGGTCAGCACGATACCCAGGAGAAGGCCTTCACCACGGACGTGGGAGACGAGCGGGTGGCCGTTCCCCTCGCAGAGGCTCTCGATTCCGGAGCGCAGCTGCTCCCCGCGCGCCTTGACCCGGTCGAGCAGGCCCTCGGCGGCGATGGTGTCGATGACGGCGAGTCCGGCGGCGCAGGCGACGGGGTTCCCGCCGAAGGTGGTGCCGTGCTGGCCGGGCTGGAGCAGCTCGGCGGCCGGCCCGAAGGCGGCCACGGCGCCGATCGGCAGACCGCCGCCCAGACCCTTCGCGAGCGTGACGAGATCGGGCTCGACGCCCTCGTGGGCCTGGTGCTCGAACCAGTGGCCGCACCGCCCGATGCCCGTCTGCACCTCGTCGAGGACGAGCAGGGTGCCGGTGGCCCGGGTGATCTCGCGGGCGGCCCTCAGATAGCCGGCCGGGGGGACGACGACGCCGTTCTCGCCCTGGATCGGCTCGATGACGACGAGCGCGGTCTCTTCGGTGACGGCGGCCCGCAGGGCTTCCACGTCGCCGTAGGGGACGTGTGTGACCTCGCCGGGCAGCGGCAGGAAGGGGCCCTGCTTCTTCGGCTGGCCGGTGAGCGCGAGGGCGCCCATGGTCCGGCCGTGGAAGCCGCCGTCGGTGGCGACCATACGGGTCCGCCCGGTCAGCCGGCCGATCTTGAAGGCGGCCTCGATGGCCTCGGCTCCGGAGTTGCAGAAGAAAATCCGCCCGGGCCGGCCGAACAGCTGGAGCAGCCGTTCGCCGAGCGCGAGGACCGGCTCGGAGGCGTACAGGTTGGAGACGTGGCCGAGTGTGGAGATCTGCCGGGTCACGGCCTCGACGATCGCCGGGTGGGCGTGGCCGAGGGCGTTGACCGCGATGCCGCCGACGAAGTCGGTGTACTGCCTGCCGTCCGCGTCCCAGACCCGGGCGCCCTCGCCGCGCACGAGGGCCAGCGCGGGCGTGCCGTAGTTGTTGGTCAGCGCGCCCTGCCAGCGGGCGGCGTACCGCTGGTTGCCGGTCACCTCGTCGTGCGTCACTGCGCTCCCCCTTGCCGTGCGTCGTCGGGCACGACCATCGTGCCGATTCCCTCGTCGGTGAAGATCTCCAGCAGGATCGAGTGCGGGACCCGCCCGTCGATCACCCTGGCCGTGCTCACGCCGCCGCGGACGGCGTGCAGGCAGCCCTCCATCTTGGGGACCATGCCGCTGGACAGCTCGGGCAGCAGCTTCTCCAGCTCGGAGACGGTCAGCCGGCTGATGACCTCGTCGCTGTTGGGCCAGTCCGCGTAGAGGCCCTCCACGTCCGTGAGGACCATCAGCGTCTCGGCGCCGAGCGCGGCGGCGAGCGCCGCGGCCGCCGTATCGGCGTTCACGTTGTACACGTGGTGGTCGTCGGCGCTGCGCGCGATGGAGGAGATGACCGGGATCCGGCCGTCCGCCAGCAGCGCCTCGATCGCGCCCGTGTCGATGGCGGTGATCTCGCCGACCCGGCCGATGTCGACGAGCTCGCCGTCGATCTCCGGCGTGTGCCGGGTGGCCGTGATGGTGTGGGCGTCCTCGCCGGTCATGCCGACGGCGAGCGGCCCGTGCTCGTTGAGCAGTCCGACCAGCTCCCGCTGGACCTGGCCGGCCAGCACCATCCGTACGACGTCCATGGCCTCCGGGGTGGTGACCCGCAGCCCCGCCTTGAACTCGCTGACCAGGCCCTGCTTGTCGAGCTGGGCGTTGATCTGGGGGCCGCCGCCGTGCACCACGACCGGCTTGAGGCCGGCCTGGCGCAGGAACACCACGTCCTGGGCGAAGGCCGCCTTCAGGTCGTCGTCGATCATGGCGTTGCCGCCGAACTTGATGACGACGACCTTGCCGTTGTGGCGGGTGAGCCAGGGCAGTGCCTCGATGAGGATCTGCGCCTTGGGCAGCGCGGTGTGCTTGCGCGCGGTGCCGGGCCGTCCGGCCTTCTCCTCGCCCTTCCGGGCGCTCTCGTCACTCATGAGCTGTAGGCGCTGTTCTCGTGGACGTACTCGGCGGTCAGGTCGTTGGCCCAGATCACGGCGGACTCGGAGCCCGTGGCCAGATCGGCGGTGATGCGGACCTCGCGGTCCTTCATGGAGACCAGGTCGCGGTCCTCGCCTACCGAGCCGTTCCTGCAGACCCAGACTCCGTTGATGGCCACGTTCAGCCGGTCCGGGTCGAAGGCGGCCCGGGTGGTGCCGATGGCCGAGAGCACCCGGCCCCAGTTCGGGTCCTCGCCGTGGATGGCGCACTTGAGCAGGTTGTTGCGGGCGATGGACCGGCCGACCTCGACCGCGTCCCCCTCGGTGAGAGCGCCGACGACCTCGATGCGGATGTCCTTGCTGGCGCCCTCGGCGTCCCCGATCAGCTGGCGGGCGAGGTCGTCGCAGACGGTCCGGACGGCCTCCGCGAAGTCCTCGTACGCAGGCACCCGGCCGGAAGCGCCGGAGGCGAGCAGCAGCACGGTGTCGTTGGTGGACATGCAGCCGTCGGAGTCGACCCGGTCGAAGGTGGTGCGGGTGGCGGCGCGCAGCGCCTTGTCGAGGGTGCCGCCGTCCACGTCGGCGTCGGTCGTGAGCACGACGAGCATCGTGGCCAGGCCCGGGGCGAGCATTCCCGCGCCCTTGGCCATGCCTCCGACGGTCCAGCCGTCCTGCGTCACCGCTGCCGTCTTGTGCACGGTGTCGGTGGTCTTGATGGCGATGGCGGCGGCCTCGCCGCCGTCCCCGGACAGGGCCTGCGCCGCGTTCTCGATGCCGGGCAGCAGCTTGTCCATGGGGAGCGGGACGCCGATCAGGCCGGTGGACGCGACGGCGACCTCACCGGCGTTGTGCTCACCGCCGAGGACCTGCGCGACCTTCTCCGCCGTGGCGTGGGTGTCCTGGAAGCCCTTCGGGCCGGTGCAGGCGTTGGCACCGCCGGAGTTGAGGACCACGGCGCTGACGACGGCGCCGCGCAGGACCTGCTCTGACCAGAGCACGGGCGCGGCCTTGACGCGGTTGGAGGTGAAGACGCCCGCGGCGGCCAGCCGCGGGCCGTGGTTCACCACGAGCGCCAGGTCCGGATTGCCGTTCGCCTTGATCCCCGCGGCGACACCCGCCGCGGTGAACCCCTGTGCTGCCGTGACACTCACTGCATCTCCTTGTTCGCTTCTCCGCCCGCGCAGCGCGGATCCGAGGCCGTCGTCGTCTGCAGCCCGGTGGCTGCGCGTGCCGGGGGCACCTCCCAGCGGGAGCGGGGGGAGCTCACGGTGCGACTCCGATCGAGGAAAGACCCAGGCCCTCGTGGAGGCCGAGGGCGATGTTCATGCTCTGCACCGCGCCGCCGGCAGTGCCCTTGGTGAGGTTGTCGATGGCGCTGATCGCGATGATCCGCTGCGCGGACGCGTCGTAGGCGACCTGGATCTGAACGGCGTTGGAACCGTAGACGGAGGAGGTCGCCGGCCACCGCCCCTCGGGCAGCAGGTGGACAAAGGGCTCGTCCGCGTACGCCTTCTCGTACGCGGCGCGCACCGCGTCGGCGGTGGTGCCGGGGAGGGCCTTGGCCGAGCAGGTGGCCAGGATGCCGCGCGGCATCGGCACGAGGGTCGGCGTGAAGGAGACGGAGACCCGCTGCCCGGCGATCGGGCTCAGGTTCTGCACCATCTCGGGCGTGTGCCGGTGCCCGCCGCCCACTCCGTACGGGGTGACCGAGCCCATGACCTCGGAGCCGAGCAGATGCGGCTTGAGGGTCTTGCCGGCGCCGGAGGTGCCGGTGGCGGCGACGATCACGGCCTCCGGCTCGGCCAGCTGCGCGGCGTAGGCCGGGAACAGGGCGAGGGAGACGGCGGTCGGGAAGCAGCCGGGGACCGCGATGCGCCGGGAGCCCTCCAGTGCCGCGCGGGCGCCGGGCAGCTCGGGAAGCCCGTAGGGCCAGGTGCCGGCGTGCGGGGACCCGTAGAACGCCTCCCAGTCGGCGGACTCCTTGAGCCGGTGGTCGGCGCCCATGTCGACGACGAGGACGTCCTCGCCGAGCTGGGCGGCGACGGCGGCGGACTGCCCGTGGGGCAGCGCGAGGAAGACCACGTCATGCCGACGGCCCTGACCGGCGAGGACCTCGGGCGTGGTCGCCTCCAGGATCCGGTCGGCGAGCGGCACCAGGTGCGGCTGGAGGGTGCCGAGGGGCTGTCCGGCGTTGGAGTGGCCGGTCAGCGCGCCGATCTCCACCTCGGGGTGGGAGAGCAGCAGGCGCAGCACCTCTCCGCCCGCGTACCCGCTCGCTCCGGCCACCGCTACACGTACCACCATCGGACCCTCCTCCTCGATGGCATGACTATACGTAGCTCCGCAGTTTTATGCAAAGTGCTCGGGGTGATCCGAATGGACCTGGCCCGGGTGGTGCCCGGGGACGCGGCGGCCGAGGGTGGGTGGGGGCCGCGGACACCGGTGTCCGGCGGCCTGCCGAGAGGGAGGACCGCGCCGTGCACGCTTCTTCCGGGGACGCCGAGGCCGTCGTCGCCGAGGCCAACGGGGCCGCACGGCGGCGCCCGGCCTTCGACGACACCCGTGACCTGGAGGACGAGCGCCGCGGATTCCTCGGCACGGCCGGGGAGGCCGCGATCCGCGACGCGGACGGCCGGGTCGTGTGGGACCTGGACGCCTACGGGTTCCTGGACGCGGACTGCCCGCCCACGGCCCACCCGAGCCTGTGGCGCCAGAGCAGGCTGGTCGCGGGCCACGGGCTGTTCGAGGTCGTGCCGGGGATCTACCAGGTGCGCGGGTTCGACCTGTCGAACATGACCCTGGTCGAGGGCGGGCGCGGCGTCCTGGTCATCGACCCGCTGGTCTCCACCGAGACCGCCGCGGCCGCACTCGCGCTGTACCGCCGTCACCGCGGGGAGCGCCCCGTCACCGGTGTCCTGTACACGCACAGCCACGTCGACCACTTCGGCGGCGTCAAGGGGGTGGTGGGCGCGCAAGAGGTCGCGGCCGGCCTGCCGGTGATCGCTCCGCAGGGGTTCCTGGAGCACGCCGTCAGCGAGAACGTCTACGCCGGCACCGCCATGAGCCGCCGCGCCGCGTACATGACGCCACCCACACCCTGCACAACCTGCTCACGCTGCGCGGGGCCCAGGTCCGCGACCCGCACGACTGGGCCCGCTACCTTACCGAGGCCGTCCACCTCTTCGGCGCCGCCACCGACGTCGTGTTCGCCTCGCACCACTGGCCCGTACGGGGCCGCGAGAACGCGCTCGCCTTCCTGTCCGAGCAGCGCGACCTGTACGCCTACCTGCACGACCAGACGCTGCGGATGGTCAACCAGGGGCTCACCGGGCTGGAGATCGCCGAGCGGATGCAGCTGCCGCCGGCGCTGGAGCGGGCCTGGCACACCCACGGCTACTACGGCTCCGTCAGCCACAACGCGAAAGCCGTCTACCAGCGGTACATGGGCTGGTTCGACGGCAATCCGGCCCATCTGTGGACGCACCCGCCCGCCGAGGCCGCCACCCGGTACGTGGACTTCATGGGCGGCGCCGAGGAGGTGCTGCGACGCGCCCACCAGTCCTACGTCCAGGGCGACTTCCGCTGGGTCGCCGAGGTCGTCCACCACGTCCTGTTCGCCGACCCCGGCAACGCCGAGGCCCGCGCCCTCCAGGCGGACGCCCTGGAGCAGCTCGGCTACGGCAGCGAGAACGGCACCTGGCGCAACTTCTACCTCACGGGCGCCCTCGAACTGCGCGAGGGCTCCGTCGGCACCCCCACCAGCAGCGTGTCCGAGGACATGCTGGACGCCCTGACACTGGAGCAGCTCTTCGACTCCCTCGCGATCCGCGTGGACGGGCCGCGCAGCTGGGACGCCGACGTCACTGTCCGCTGGCACCTCCCCGACGGCGGCGGGCCGCGCACCCTGCGCCTGAAGAACGGCGTGCTCACGCACGTACGCGGGGCCGGGCCGGCCGCCGGCGAGCCGGACGTCGAGATCACCCTGGACGAGCCGGCGCTGCGCAGTCTGCTGCTGGGCCGGGCCGACCTCGGGGAGCTGGTCGCCGGGGGCCGGGCCCGGGTCACCGGCGACCCGGCCCGGCTCGCGGAGCTGACCGGCCACCTCACCGAGCCGGACCCGGACTTCCCGATCGTGACGCCCTGACCGGGCCCGTGATCGCGGAGCGGGCCTACGCCGGGGGCGGGGAGGAGCGGTCCAGCGCGTGCCGGACCCATACGTTCGGCTCCACGTAGACCGCGTAGCCCTGTTCGAGCTCGCAGCGGACCGGGGCCAGGGCGCCCGGCACCCGGACCGGGCCCGTCGCGTCGAACGGCAGCCCGGTCCACTCCCGCCACTGCGCGAGCGAACCGGTGATCGTCATCGACAGCGGTGCCACCGAGTCGATGACGGCCCCGGCGCGGACGTGGACGCGCAGCCACGGGTCGTACGGAAGGCCGTCCCCCCGCGTGCGGTACGCGTACTCCTCGATCGGCGTGTCCGGCTCGGCCGGCTTGCCGCTCGGCCGGACGGGGGCCACCACCTCGGCGAAACCGCGGGAGCGGGCGTTGTCGCGCATCGCGGCCAGCATCATCCCGGACAGCCCCTCGCCCTGCCGGTCGGTGGCCACGGTGATCTCGATGGCGCTCACCGTGTCGGGGGCGATCCCGCGCCGCAGGTCGGAGAAGGCCCACATGAGGACCTGGTCCCAGCCCCGCGCGGGCAGGATCCCGTCGCGGCCCGGCGCGTTCAGCGCGAACGGGACGCTGTACCCGCGGGCGACCACCGCGTCGCCGTCCGTGGCGACCAGGACGTAGTCGGCCAGCTCCCTGGTCATCCGCGGGTAGAGGAGCCAGGCGACGGAGTCGTGCTGGGAGAACTCCGGCCAGGGGTCCTTCATGTCCCAGAGCCGGTCGGCCAGTTCGGGGCGCTGCGCGAGGGTGGTGATGTGTATCCCGTTCATGTGCGCAGGTTAGGACGGTGGAGCGGTGCGACTCCAGTCCTTTAGGCGGGAGCCTGGAGGCAGAGGTGCCAGTCGCCGGAGCGGCCGGTGAGGGTGACCGTGGAAAGCGGGCGGACGTCGACGTTCCAGTACGTCAGCGGGGCCGCCCTCAGCGCGTACACCAGGGCCGCCCGGACCACGGAGGGCTCGGCCACCGCCACGATCGCGGCGCCGTCGTCGGCGGGCCGGCTGTCGAGCCAGCCGCCGATGCGCGAGATGAAGGAGAGCAGGGATTCGCCTCCGTGCGGCGAGGAGCGGGGGTCGGTGAGCCAGAGGTCCACCGACCCCGGCTCGCGCTCCGTCACCTCGGCCAGGGTCAGCCCCCGCCAGCGGCCCATGTCGCAGTCGCGCAGCGCCGGCTGCGCGAGCGGCGCGTACCCGAGCGCCTGCCCGGTGGCCCGGCTGCGCGGGCTGGGCGAGCAGTAGCGCAGCTCGGCGGCGCCCAGCGGCACGAGTCCGTGCGCGGCGGATTCGACCGCGCGCCAGCCCGCCCCGTCCAGCGGGCGGTCGTCGTCGAAGCGCTCGGCGAGCAGCGAGGAACCACGGGCTGCGGCGACGAGCGAGACCCGAACATTCATGCGGCGATGGTGGGCCGCGTGCGGCACGGGGTCAAGCGTCCGGACCGGCGGCGCCGGCTGCGGCAGCGGCAGCGCCCCCGCCGGTCCCGGCGCGCAGGCGCCTGACGGCCTCGTTCAGCTCACCCGCGCCCAGGACCCCGGCGAAGCTGAGCCGTACGTACGGACCCGGTGGCTCGGCGCAGAAGTACGGGCGGCCCCCCGCGACCGCGACCCCCGCGCGCAGGGCCGCTGCCGCGAAGGCCGCGTCGTCGCCCCCCTCGGCCATCCGCGCCCACAACTGGTATCCGCCCGAGGGCAGATGGGGCAGCGTCAGTCCGGGGAGCTCCCGGCGCAGCGCGCCCGCGAGCACGTCCCTGCGGTGGCGCAGCTCGGCGGCGACGGCCCGCAGGTGCCGGGGCCAGGCGGGCGCGCCGACCAGCTCCAGCGCCGCCTCCTGGAGCGGCCGGGACACGAAGAAGCTGTCCACGACCTGGATGGCCCGCAGCCGGTCCAGCACCGGGCCGCGTGCGGCGAGTGCGCCCACCCGCAGGCTGGGCGAGGTGGCCTTGGTCAGGGACCGGACGTGCACGACCACCCCGTCGTGGTCCTCGGCTGCCAGCGTCGGCGGCAGCGGCCCGGCGTCGTCGTGGCCCAGCGCCCGGGCGTAGTCGTCCTCCACCACGAAGGCCCCGGCGGCCCGCGCGATCCGCAGCCCCGCCCCCCGCCGCTCGGGGGCCAGCACCGCGCCGGTGGGGTTCTGGAACAGCGGCTGGCACACGAACACCCGCGCCCCGGTCGCTTCGAACGCGGCGGCCAGCAGCTCCGGCCGGACCCCTTCGGCGTCCACCGGGACGGGCACCGGCCGGCATCCCGAGGCGCGGGCGATCGCCAGCAGACCGGGGTAGGTCGGGGATTCCACCAGGACCGGCGCCCCGGGCGGGGCCAGCGCGCGCAGGGCGGTGGTCAGCGCGCTCTGCCCGCCCGCGGTGATCAGTACGTCGGCGGCGGCGACGGCCCCGCCGATCTCCCGGGCGAACCACTCGCGCAGCTCCGGCAGCCCTTCCATGGGCGGCCGTTCCCAGGCTCCGGGGCGCCGTCCGGCCCGGGCCAGTGCGGCGGCCATGGCCCGCTCGGGCTGGATGGAGGGGTGCAGGTAGCCGCTGTTGAGCCCGATCACCCCGGACGGCGGTGCGGCCAGGCAGACCAGCACCCCGGAGGCGTCCACCGAGCGCGGCACCACGTCGCCGGCGCCCTCGGCGCTGAGGGCGACCTCCTGCCAGGAGGTGTCTCCGGGCGCGGGGTCCGCCGTACGGGGCCGGGCCCGGAAGACCCCGGCGCCGGGCCGGGTGACGACCAGCCCCTCGGCGGCCAGCTGCGCGAGGGCGCGGGAGACCGTGACGGGGCTGACCCGGTAGCGCTCGACCAGGGCCCGGCTTGCCGGGAGCTTTCCACCCACCGAGTAGCGGTCGAGTTCCGACCGTAGGGATTCGGCCAGCTCCGCCACACTGCTACGCTCATACATGACAGCACAGAATAGCGCTACTCTCCGCACCACGATAGCGGTCGAGGGCAAGGCCCGCCGGGTCGGCAGCGGCACCGCTCTCGCCGGGCTCGGCGTCGTCGCCTTCTCGCTGACGTTCCCCGCCACCGCCTGGGGCCTGGAGAGCTTCGGCCCGTGGTCCTTCGTCGCCGTGCGCAGCGTCCTCGCCGCCCTGATCGCGGGCGGCTTCCTGCTGGCCGGGCGCGTGCCGCTGCCCGCCCGCGCGCACTGGGCGGGCCTCGCCGTCGTCGCCGCCGGGGTGGTCGTCGGCTTCCCGCTGCTCACCACTCTGGCGCTGACCACCTCCACCACCTCGCACGCCGCCGTCGTCGTCGGCCTGCTCCCGCTCACCACGGCCGCCGTGTCCGCGCTGCGCACCGGCGTCCGCCCCTCGCGCCGGTTCTGGGGCGCGGCCGTCGCCGGGGCAGCCGTCGTGCTCGGCTTCACCCTGGCCCAGAGCGGCGGCTCCCTCTCCGCCGGCGACGGCTACCTGTTCGGGGCACTGCTGGTCTGCGCGGCCGGGTACACCGAGGGCGGGCGCCTGGCCCGCGTCCTGCCCGGCTGGCAGGTCATCGGCTGGGCGCTGGTGCTGTGCCTGCCGCTCAGCGTGGCCGGCTCCGCGCTGGGGCTCGCGTACGAGCCGGTGCACGTGACCGGTCACGGACTGGCCGGCCTGCTCTGGGCGGCAGCCGGCTCCACCTTCCTCGGCCTGTACGTCTGGTACCGCGGCATGGCCGAGATCGGCGCGCCGCGGGCCAGCCAGCTCCAGCTCGCACAGCCACTGCTGACCCTGGTGTGGTCGGTGGCGCTGCTGGGCGAGCACCTGTCCCCCGCCGCACCGGTCGCGGCCTGCGCGGTACTGGTCTGCATTGCCGTCACTCAGCGGGCCTAATCGCCGCGAACCGCCGTAAACTGCTGTCACCGGATCCAGACCGCCTCCGAGGAGGTCAGCATGCGCGCGACCGAGGGCGACCAGCTGGTGCAGCACGGCAGGATCGTGGGCCAGCACGACAAGGTCGGTGAAATCACTCAGGTACTCGGCGAGAACGGCACCCCTCCCTACCGGGTCCGCTTCTCCGACGGTCACGAGGCAGTCATGTCCCCGGGCCCCGACTGCGTCGTCAAGCACCCGACGGAGCCCACGCACTGACGGGACGCGGTCTCAGCGCGGCGGCACGGCCGTCGGATAGTGGTCGGCGACGACCCTTGCCATCGCTCCGTTGGGGTCCGCGACCACCTGTTTCGCAGAGAAGTAGACGTGGCCGCGGACCTCGGTGAGCTCACGGGCGAACGTGAGGTGCCTCGACAGCTCCGCCGGATCGCGCCACGCGGCGGTGGAGCTGTCCGCGTCGCAGCGGTACAGCGCCTCGCCCACGTACAGGTCCACCCGGGTACCGGCGACGGTCTGCGCCCACCAGGGCACGATCTTCGCGTAGTCGGCGGTCGGGTGCCCGATCTGCCAGTACACCTGCGGCACGATGTAGTCGATCCAGCCCTCCCGGACCCACTTGCGGGTGTCCGCGTACAGGTCGTCGTACGTTTCGACGCCGGCCTGCGTCGGTGAACCGAGGGGGTCCCGGTCGCTGTTGCGCCACACCGCGAAGGGACTGATGCCGAAGCGCGCCGCCGGGCGGACCGACCGGATCCGCTCGGACATCTCGCGGACGAGCGTGTCGGTGTTGGCGCGGCGCCAGTCCGCGCGGGAGGCGAAGCCGCCGCCGTGGCGCGCGTACGCGTCGTCGTCGTCGAAGTACTTCCCGGCGGCGGGGTACGGGTAGAAGTAGTCGTCCCAGTGCACCCCGTCCACCTCGTAGCGCGAGACGGCGTCGAGCATCGCCTCCTGCACGAAGGCGCGCACCTCCGGCAGGCCCGGGTTGTAGTAGAGCTTGCCGTTGTACGGGACCGTCCAGTCGGGGTTGCGCCGCGCCGGATGGCCCTCGGCCAGGCGGTCGGGGTCGGTGTGGTTGGCCACCCGGTACGGGTTGAACCAGGCGTGCAGTTCCAGCCCCCGGGCGTGGGCCTCGGCGACCGCGGTGCCGAGCGGGTCCCAGCCGGGGTCCTCCCCCTGCTCCCCGGTCAGCCACTGCGACCAGGGCTCGCGGGCGCCCGGCCACATCGAGTCGGCGGCCGGCCGGACCTGGAGGATCACCGCGTTCAGTCGGCGGGCGACGGCGGTGTCGAGGAGGCCTTTCAGCTCGTCCCGCTGGGCCTCGGCGTCCAGGCCGCTCTCGGAGGGCCAGTCCACGTTCTCCACAGACGCGATCCACATCGCGCGGAACTCGGCGGCCGCGTCCCGCCGCGCCCCCCTCCCCCGCACGACGGCCCGCGCCGCCCGGGCCGGGCCCGCGGCGCCCGTCGCGGCCAGCAGCCCGGCGGCGCCCGCCAGCAGTCCCCGCCGTCCGATGTACGTCATGTGACGACTCCGTTCCGTTGCGTGACATTCCCCTGCGTGTGACAGCATGCCCGCCCCGGCCCCCCGCCATGGTCAAGGTCGGGGGTAACGTCGTGGGGCGTGGCGGGCGCCGGAATGCAGTTACCACTGCGGAGCACGGGGGACCCGCCGACGGATGAGCAGCGAAAGGCACGAAGTGACTGACCTCCCTTCCGACATCACACGGGTCGGCGTAGTGGGCTGTGGCCAGATGGGTGCGGGCATCGCCGAGGTGTGCGCGCGCAGCGGCCTCGAGGTGAAGGTCGCCGAGACCACCGGCGAGGCCCTGGAGATCGGGCGCACCCGGCTGCACAACTCCCTGACGAAGGCCGCCGAACGCGGCAAGATCAGCGAGGAGGAGCGGGACGCCACCCTGGCCCGCCTCACGTTCACCACCGACCTCGGCGAGTTCGCCGACCGCGACCTCGTCATCGAGGCCGTCGTCGAGAACGAGCAGGTCAAGACGGAGATCTTCCAGGTCCTGGACCAGGTGATCACCCGCCCGGACGCGATCCTCGCCTCCAACACCTCCTCGATCCCGCTGGTCAAGCTGGCCGTCACGACCTCGCGGCCCGACCAGGTCATCGGCATCCACTTCTTCAACCCGGCGCCCGTGCAGCAGCTCGTCGAGCTGATCCCGGCGCTGACCACGAGCGAGGAGACCATCAAGCGGGCCGAGGCCCTGGTGGGGAAGGTCCTGGGCAAGCACGCGATCCGCGCCCAGGACCGGTCGGGCTTCGTCGTCAACGCGCTCCTGGTCCCCTACCTGCTGTCGGCGATCCGGATGTTCGAATCGGGCATCGCGAGCCGCGAGGACATCGACAACGGCATGGAGCTGGGCTGCGCCCACCCGATGGGTCCGCTCAAGCTCTCCGACCTGATCGGCCTCGACACGATCGCCTCGATCGCCGACTCGATGTACGCGGAGTACAAGGAGCCCCTGTACGCCGCTCCGCCGCTGCTCCAGCGGATGGTCGACGCGGGCCGCCTCGGCCGCAAGACCGGCTCGGGCTTCTACCCGTACGGCTGACCCGCACCCGGCTCCCGCCCCGCGGTCCGGGGCCTGCGGCCCGGGCCCCGTGGTCAGCCGAGCCGCAGATGGTGCAGGAGCAGCAGCCCGGCCGCCATGTTGGCGGCCGGGACCTCGCCCCGCGCGATCATGTCCGGCACCAGTTTGAGCGGCACCCACTCGCGGCGTGAGGACTCGAAGTCGTCCTCGGGATGTCCGATGTACGTCGCACCGTCCGCCCAGTAGAGGTGGTGGCGGGCGTCGGTCAGCCCGTTGGCCGGCTCGACGGTCATCAGGTGGTGGAGGGTCCCGGGCCGCCAGCCCGACTCCTCCTCCATCTCCCGGGCCGCGGCCGCCGCGATGTCCTCGCCGTCCTCGACCACGCCCGCGGGCAGTTCCCAGCCCCAGCTGTCGGTGATGAACCGGTGCCGCCACAACAGCAGCACCTCGTTGGCCTCGTTGACGGCCGTGGCGACGGCGACGGGCCGCAGCCGGATCACGAAGTGGTCCAGGTGCCGCCCGTCGGGAAGTTCCACATCCGCGAGGTTCACGTCGAACCAGCGGTTCCTGTACACGGTCTGCTCACTCAGGTTCGTCCACTGCACGGTCGTGCCACCTTCCGTTCGAGTAGGTGGCAACATGGCAGCAGTTCACGACCTCACAGGGGAACGCGCAGCGCCCCGTCGATCAGCTGCGCGGTCTCCTCCGCGCCGGAACACCCGCTGGTCAGCAGCTGTTCGCGGACCGCGCGCAGCCGGTCCCGCAGCCTCAGCGACTCCATCCCCTTGGCCCGCTCGGCCATCTCGGCGGCAGCCGCCACCGCCCGGTCCGCCTCGCCCTGGCGCAGCTGGATCTCGCACAGCATCGCCAGCCGGTGGACCCGCCCCCGGTCGTGCGCCGGCGTCCCGACCGCCGCGGTCGCCTGCTCGTGGGCCGCGTGCAGATCGCCCAGGCTGAGCAGCGCCTCGGCCACCTGTACGTTGACCAGCCCGGGCTGTACGTACCCCGTCTCGTCCGGCTCCGTGCCGGGCCGGATCCGCTCGGCGGCCGCCTCGGCGCGGCGGATGCAGGCCAGCGCGGCGGCGGTGTCGCCGAGCTGGGCGTACGCCTTGGCCTGCATGGCGTACAGGTCGGCGGCCAGGGCCGGGGTGATGTGCCGGCCGGCGGCACGCAGTGCGGCCTCGGCGAAGGCGACGGCCTGGCGGTACTCCCGCAGGTGCAGGGACTGGTTGACGATCAGCGCGATCACGTAGGCGCCCAGGCCCCGGTCCCCGCTCGCCTTCGCGAGCCGCAGCGCCTGGTGGAAGTAGCGCTGGGCGAGCCCGTGGGCGTCCGAGTCGTACGCGCAGATCCCCGCCACCGCCACCAGGGAACCGGTGGCCCGGTGCAGCTGGCGGCCGAGGCCGTCGGGGTAGCTGCCGCGCAGCATGGGCGCGGTCTCGCTGCCGAGGAAGCGGACGATCCGGGCCCTGGTGGCCACGCCGCCGGCCCGCCGGTACATCAGCTCGTAGTGCGCCCGGGCGGCCCGCAGGATCTCGATGTGCTCGGGGCCGATCCGGTCCGGGCCGTCGCGCGAGACGTCCGCGTCCTCGGGCGGGTTCTCCCACTCCCAGACCGGGATCACCGCGGGCGTTCCGGTGACGGCCTCGGCGGTGAGCAGCTGGTAGCGGCCCTGCTCGTCGGAACGCCACAGGGCGGCGGCCCGGTCGACGAAGCCGCTGAGCGGGGAGCCGTGCGGGGACACGGGCTGGCCCGGCAAGCCGAGCCCGACGTCGTCCAGCGACACCGGGCGGCGCAGGCGGCCACCGAGCACCTCGCAGATCAGGTCGGGGACCTGACCGCGCGGCCGCTGCCCCTTCAACCACCGGGTGACGGCGGTGTGTTCGTAGCGCAGTGCCAGTCCGCGGGACCGGCCGGCCTGGTTGACGTGCGCCGCCAGTCCGGCGTGGGACATGCCCGCCTCGGCGAGGAGGGCGTCGAGCAGGGCGTTGGGCTGCATGGGCCCCTCCAAGGGCTCTTCGGTTCCAGGCTAGTGGGTGTGCGGTTCACACGGGGTGTGAACCGAGTACGCGCATAAATGCGATACGCACCCTGCCGCAACGGGCCCCGGGGGCGCTTCACTTAAGAGCCTCGCCAAAGAGGCAGCCCGGGTCGTCGGCTCCCCCTCGTACAGTGCGACGACCCGCACCGCGCCGCCCGCCTTGCTGTCTGCCCGACACTCCATGGCAGGCGGGCGGCGCGCTCCGGCTCCGCCGGCGCCCGGTTGGTCGCCGGGCCCCGGCAGGGGGCCGTGGAACGCGCGCCGGGCCCTCCCACCGGGCCCGGTGTGCGGTTCCCGCCCGGCAGCCTCGCCCACGGACACCGCACTGCACGGCACCGGCAGGGCGCCGCGGTCCGCGAGTTGAGCGCCGGCGCTCCGGTTGACGGGGCGGCGGGCACGCCCGCGACCAGCCGCACGGGCGTGCCCGCCGACGGCCGCCGCGCGAGCGTACGGCCTGGGCGCCGCCGCCCCCCGGGAACAGGGCCCCACCGGCACGCAGTCGACCGTGACCCCGCCCGGCCGGACCGCCCGGAGCGGCGGACACCGCTCATCGGGCTCTCACCCGCACGAGTGAGGGCCCTCGGGCACCGCCGCCCACGCACGAGGGGCGCGTCCGGTGCTCCGGACACGCCCCTCAACTCCTACGGCCGCGGCGGCCGTTATGCGCCGCGCAGCACCGCGCCCGTGCGCTCGGCGGCCAGGGCCACCGCCGCGTCGCGCGCGGCCGTGGACTCCTCGGCCGTCAGCGTGCGATCCGCCGCGCGGAAGCGCAGCGCGTAGGCCAGGGACTTCTTGCCCTCGCCGACCTGCTCACCGGTGAACACGTCGAACAGCCGCAGGGACTCCAGCAGTTCGCCGGCGCCCTTGCGCAGCGCGGCCTCGACCGCGGCCGCCGGAACCGACGCGTCCACGATCAGGGCGACGTCCTGGGTCGCCACCGGGAAGGTGGAGATCCGGGGCGCCTGCACGGCGCCGCAGCCGGCGGCCGCGAGGCGGTCCAGGTCGAGCTCCATGGCGCTGGTGCGGGCCGGCAGGCCCATCGCCTTGACGACGCGCGGGTGCAGCTCACCGGCGTGGCCGATGACCGTCTCCACCCCGTCCAGGGTGACGAGCAGCTCGGCGCACCGGCCCGGGTGCCACGGGCCGTACTGGCCCTGGCGCACGACGAGCTCCGCACCGGCCTCGACGGCCAGCGAGCGCGCGGCCTGCACCGCGTCCGCCCAGTCGGCCGGGCGGCCCTTGCCCCACCAGCCGGCCTGCTCGCGCGCACCGGCCAGCACGACCGCGGCGTACCGCGGCTGGGCGGGCAGGGCGGCGTTCAGCGTGGCGATCTCCTCGGCCGTCGGACGCCGGTCGACGGGCAGTCGTACGGCGACACCGGGCTGCTTGCCGGCCCGGAAGACCGAACCGGTCTCGAAGAGGGCGAGGTCGTGGCTGCCCCGGCTGTCGTTGCGGCGCAGCGCGCCCAGCAGGCCCGGCAGCAGCGTGGTGCGCAGCGCCGGCTCCTCGTCGGAGATCGGGTTGACCAGCTTGACGACCTGGCGGGCCGCGTCGTGCGCGGGCAGCTGGAGCTGGTCGAAGACGCCCTCGCCGACGAACGGGTAGCTGAGCGCCTCGACGTAGCCCGCGCCGGCCAGCGCACGGCCGACCCGCCGGTGCAGCTGCTGCCGGGCGGTCAGACCGCGGCCGGAGGGCAGCTGCGGCAGGGTCGACGGGAGGTTCCCGTAGCCCTCCAGCCGGATGACCTCTTCCGCGAGGTCGTTGGGCTCGGCGAGGTCGGGCCGCCACGAGGGGACGGTGACGACGAGCTCGTCCTGGCCGTAGACGTCGCAGCCGACCTCCTGGAGGCGGCGGACGACGGTCTCGCGGCCGTAGTCCATGCCCGCGACGCGGTCCGGGTGGTCCGCGCGCATCGCGATGGTGCGCGGGGCTCCCGGGGCGGTGAGCTCGGTGACTCCGGCCTCGGCGGTGCCGCCCGCGAGCAGCACGAGCAGGTCGACGGTCCGCTGCGCGGCCGCGGAGGCCGCCTGCGGGTCGACTCCGCGCTCGAAGCGCTTGGAGGCCTCGGAGGCGAGCTTGTGGCGGCGGGCGCTGCGGGAGATCGTCAGGGCGTCGAAGTGCGCGGCCTCGATGACGACGTCCGTGGTGCCGGTGACGGCGCCGGTCTCGGGGTCGGTCACGGAGTCGGCGATCTCGGTGTTGGCACCGCCCATGACGCCGGCGAGGCCGATGGGACCGCTGTTGTCGGTGATCACCAGGTCCTCGGCGTCGAGCGTGCGCTTGACCCCGTCGAGGGTGGTGAACTTCTCGCCCTGCTCGGCCCGGCGAACGCCGATGGCGCCGTCCAGGCGGGAGCGGTCGTAGGCGTGCAGCGGCTGGCCCAGTTCGAGCATCACGTAGTTGGTGACGTCGACGGCGAGCGAGATCGGCCGCATGCCGGCCTTCTGCAGGCGCCGCGTGAGCCAGATCGGGGACTTCGCCTCGGGGTCGAGGCCGGTCACCGTACGGGCGGTGAAGCGGTCGCAGCCGGCCGGGTCGTCGATCTTGACCAGGTAGCCGTACGAGTTCGGCGCGGGCACGTCGAGCAGCGCCGGGTCGCGCAGCGGCAGGCCGTACGCGGTGGCGGTCTCACGGGCCACGCCGCGCATCGAAAGGCAGTAGCCGCGGTCCGGGGTGACGGCGATGTCGAGGACCTCGTCGACGAGCTGGAGCAGCTCGATCGCGTCGGTGCCGACCTCGTGCTCCGGCGGCAGCACGATGATGCCGTGCGTGCCGTCGTCGCCCATGCCGAGCTCCTCGCCGGAGCAGATCATGCCGTGGGAGGTCCGGCCGTACGTCTTGCGCGAGGCGATCGCGAAGTCGCCGGGCAGGACGGCGCCGGGCAGGACCACGACGACCTTGTCGCCGACGGAGAAGTTCCGGGCGCCGCAGACGATCTCCTGCGGCTCGCCGGTGCCGTTGGCCTGGCCTACGTCGACCGTGCAGAAACGGATCGGCTTGCGGAAGCCCTCGAGCTCCTCGATGGTCAGCACCTGGCCGACGACCAGGGGGCCCTTGAGGCCCGCGCCGAGCTGCTCGACGGTCTCGACCTCGAGACCGGCGTCGATGAGCCTGGCCTGTACGTCACGACCGGTTTCGCCCGCAGGCAGGTCGACGTACTCCCGCAGCCAAGAAAGCGGGACCCGCATCAGATCTCCATCCCGAACGGCCGGGTGAACCGGACGTCACCCTCGACCATGTCTCGCATGTCTTCGACGTTGTGGCGGAACATCAGCATCCGCTCGATGCCGAACCCGAAGGCGAACCCGCTGTACTTCTCGGGGTCCACACCGCAGGCGATGAGCACCTTGGGGTTGACCATCCCGCAGCCGCCGAGCTCGATCCAGCCCTCGCTGGAGCAGGTGCGGCACGGGCGGTCGGGGTTGCCCACCGACTCGCCGCGGCACACGTAGCACTGCATGTCCATCTCGGCGGACGGCTCGGTGAACGGGAAGAAGTTCGGGCGCAGCCGCGTGGTCATGTCCTTGCCGAAGAGCGCCTGGACCATGTGGTCCAGGGTGCCCTTCAGGTCGGCCATGGTCAGGCCCTCGTCGACGGCGAGCAGCTCGACCTGGTGGAAGACCGGGGTGTGCGTCGCGTCGAGCTCGTCGGTGCGGAACACCCGGCCCGGGCACACCACGTACACGGGCGGCTCCCGGTCGAGTAGCGAGCGCGCCTGCACCGGGGAGGTGTGGGTGCGCAGCACGACGCCGGACTCGTCGCCCTCGGTGCCTTCCGGCCCCTGGACGAAGAAGGTGTCCTGCATCTGGCGCGCCGGGTGGTCGGGCGTGAAGTTGAGGGCGTCGAAGTTGAACCACTCCGCTTCGACCTCGGGGCCCTCGGCCACCTCGTAGCCCATGGCCGTGAAGATGTCCGCGATGCGGTCCATCAACGTGGTCAGGGGGTGCCGGGCACCGGCGGGGACGCGGTCGTAGGGCAGCGTGACGTCCACCGCCTCCTCGACCAGCACCCGCTCGTCGCGCTCCGCTTCGAGCTCGACCGTGCGGGCCCCGAAGGCCTTGTTCACGGCGCCGCGGGCCTGGCCCACGCGCTTGCCCGCCTCGGCCTTGGCCTGCGGCGGCAGGGCGCCGATCTCGCGGTTGGCGAGCGCCAGGGGCGAGCGGTCGCCCATGTGCGCGGTCTTCGCCTCACGCAGCGCGTCGAGGTCGCCGGCGGCCGCGAAGGCGGCGAGCGCCTCGTCCCGCATGCGCTCGATCTCTTCCGGTTTCAGTGCCTCGACCTCGACAGGGTCGTACGACTTGTTCGGTGCCGACATCTCTTCCCGTACTTCCGATGGCTGGCTGGTGGAACCCCGCGCGATCCGCTCGACCGTCTCGATCGACAGATTCGGACGAGTCCCAAAGGTGCCAAAGGACGAGTCTAAAGGTCGCCGGGGGTGAAGGAGCCCGTGGGCCGCCTGGCGAGACGCTCCGCAGGGTCACTGCGTGAGGTAGGCCGGCGCCCCCACGGGCAGGATAAATCGGAACTCGGCGCCGCCGCCGGGGCCGCGGCCGACCGTGATGGTCCCGCCGTGGGCCTCGACGATGCCCTTGACGATGTACAGGCCCAGGCCGGTGCCGCCGCGCTTGCTCCCCCGCCAGAAGCGGGTGAAGACGCGGCCCATCGACTCCTCGGGGATCCCGGGGCCCTCGTCGGTCACGGTGACGGCGGTTCCCTTCTCGGTCTTGCCCGCCGCATTGGCCAGGCTCGTCGGCGACACCTCGATGGTGACCGTTCCCTCGCCGTGCCGCACCGCATTTTCGAGGAGGTTGCCGAGGATCTGGTCGATCTTGTCCGGATCGGCCCACAGCGCGGGCAGCGGGCAGCTGACCCGTACGAGGAACCGGTCGGGCGACTGGCCGTTCGCGGTGAGCGCCTGGACGTGGCGGCCCACGGCGGTGGCGATGTCCACCGGCTGGCGGCGCACCTCGAGGCGGCCCGAGTCGATGCGGGAGATGTCGAGGAGCTCGGCGATCAGCCGGGTGACGCGGTTGGCGTCGGCGTCGACGGTCTCCAGCATCAGCCGCTTCTGGTCGTCGGTGAACCGCTCCCACTTGGCGAGCAGCGTCGCGGTGAACCCCTTGACGGAGGTCAGCGGCGAGCGCAGTTCGTGCGCGACGGTGGCGATCAGTTCGGCGTGGCTGCGCTCGGTGCGGCGGCGGGCCTCGGTGCCGCGCAGGGTGACGACGAGGCGGCGCAGCGGGCCCGTGGGGTGCGTGCGCACGTACCGGGCGGAGACGAGCACCTCGCGGCCGCCGGGCAGCAGGAGGTTGCGCTCCGGCTGGCCGCGCCGGGTCGCGAGGCCCCCGTAGGGGTCGGTCAGCGTCCACCAGCGGCGGCCTTCGAGGTCTTCCAGCGGCAGCACCCGCTCGATGCGCAGGCCGAGCGCCTCACCGGGGGCGAGGGCGGTGAGCCGTGCGGCGGCGGAGTTGAAGCAGATCACCCTGCCGGTGTGGTCGGCGACGACGAGCCCGTCCGGCAGGTCGTCGGGGTCGATCCCGGTCGCGCCGGAGTCGGGGAGGTCGCAGGGCTCGGCTGCGGCGGCCGCGCCGGCGCGGCCCGCACCCTGCGGGGGGACGGCCGGCAGGGACTGCGTCGTACCGGGCGCCTTCACGGCCCCCGGCGAGCTGTTCGTACCCACGGTCATGTCCTCGTACCCCACATCTCCGAGTAGCGCAGTGGGCCCCCCGGGCCGCCACATTACTAGCTGGGGGTCACGGAGCGGCACCCTCCGGGCGCCCGCTGTGCACGCGCGGAGGCGTAGAGGCACACGGCGGCGGCCGTGGCGAGGTTCAGGCTCTCGGCCTTGCCGTGGATCGGGACGCGTACGACGGCGTCCGCGAGCGCCCGGGTCTCCTCGGGCAGCCCCCACGCCTCGTTGCCGAAGACCCAGGCCGAGGGGCCGCCCATGGTGCCCGCGTCGAGCTCGGCGTCCAGGTCGTCCTCGCCGGCGCCGTCGGCCGCGAGGATGCGCACACCGGCCGCCCTCAGCCCTGCGACGGCTTCCTCGACGGGCACGCCGACGGCCACCGGCAGGTGGAAGAGGGAGCCCACGGAGGCCCGTACGGACTTGGGGTTGTACAGGTCCACGGAGGCGTCGGTCAGCACGACCGCGTCCGCTCCGGCGGCGTCCGCGCAGCGCAGCACGGTGCCCGCGTTCCCGGGGTCGCGGACGTGGGCGAGGACGGCCACGAGCTTGGGCCCGGCCTTGAGGATGTCCTCGAACGGCGAGTCGAGGAAGTGGCAGACGCCGACGATGCCCTGCGGGGTGACGGTCTGCGAGACCTCGGCGAGCACCTCGTCGGAGGCGTAGTGCACGCGCGCGCTGGCGGCCAGCGCGGCGTCGATGATCCCGGCGTGGCGCTCGGCGGCCTCGACGGTGGCGAACAGCTCGATCAGGGTCGACGCGCCCTCGGCGCCGCGGTGCTCGACGGCCTCGCGGACGGCCTGGGGGCCCTCGGCGATGAAGCGGCGCTCCTTGGTGCGGAAGTTGCGCCGCGCCAGTCGCCTGGCGGCGGCCACCCGCGGGGATCGGGGGGAGATCAGCTCGGCGGGGGCGGGGGTACCCATGGCGGTCGGCTCGCTTCCGTGCGTACTGCGGGTCGAAACAGGTGGATCGGCTCGGCTACAACGCACCGGACCCGCAGGCGCAGGGCCTGCGGGTCCGGGCTGAAGCCTGTGAAGGGCTTGCTGCTTAGGCGGCAGCGGGGGCCTTCGGGGCGTTCACGTCGGCCGGAAGCGCCTTCTGCGCAACCTCGACGAGCGCGGCGAAAGCGTTGGCGTCGTTGACGGCCAGCTCCGCGAGGATCTTGCGGTCCACCTCGATGTTGGCGGCCTTCAGACCCTGGATGAGGCGGTTGTACGTCATGCCGTTCTGGCGGGCAGCGGCGTTGATGCGCTGGATCCACAGCTGACGGAAGTCGCCCTTGCGCTTCTTGCGGTCGTTGAAGTTGTAGACCAGCGAGTGGGTGACCTGCTCCTTGGCCTTGCGGTACAGGCGCGAACGCTGACCGCGGTAGCCGGAGGCCGCCTCGAGGATCGCCCGGCGCTTCTTGTGGGCGTTTACTGCCCGCTTGACGCGTGCCACTTTTTAACTCCTTGTAGCGGGGCCGTGGGTGTCCTCACACGGCCCGAATTCAGATGGGGTCCCGGTCTTGACGTCCGCTCCCGGCAGGGGGAGCGGAGAACGTCACTTGCCGAGAAGCTTCTTGATCTTCGCGGCGTCGCCGGGAGCCATCTCCGCGTTGCCGGTGAGGCGGCGGGTCACACGGGACGACTTGTGCTCGAGCAGGTGGCGCTTACCGGCGCGCTCACGGAGCACCTTGCCGGAGCCGGTGATCTTGAAGCGCTTCTTGGTACCGCTGTGCGTCTTGTTCTTCGGCATAGCGCCGTTATCTCCTCGTCGGTGGCGCCCCCAGCCGGTCCGGTGGGACCGGCGCCCGGGGGCGTCATGTTGTGTCGGTGATCCGAGACAGGCTGCCTCGGAATCAGGCCTCGGCCGGTGCCTCGGGAGAGGCGTCCTCGGTGGCCTCGGCAGAGGCGTCCTCGGTGGCCTCGGCAGAGGCGACCTCGGTGCCCTCCTCGACGGGGGCTTCCTCGGAAGGAGCCTCGTCGGCGGCGACACCCTGGCGCTCGGCCTTGCGGGCGGCCTGCGCCTCGCGGGCTTCGGCCATCGCCTCGGTCTTCTTCTTGTGCGGACCGAGGACCATGATCATGTTTCGGCCGTCCTGCTTCGGGTTCGACTCGATGAAGCCGAGCTCCTCGACGTCCGAAGCGAGACGCTGCAGCAGTCGGTAGCCGAGTTCCGGCCGGGACTGCTCGCGACCACGGAACATGATCGTGATCTTGACCTTGTCGCCCTGCTTGAGGAACCGAACGACGTGACCCTTCTTGGTGTCATAGTCGTGCGGGTCGATCTTCGGCCGGAGCTTCATTTCCTTGATGACCGTGTGCGCCTGGTTCTTGCGCGCCTCACGGGCCTTCATGGCCGACTCGTACTTGAACTTGCCGTAGTCCATGAGCTTGCAGACCGGCGGGCGTGCAGACGCCGCGACCTCGACCAGGTCCAGGTCGTACTCCTGCGCGAGCTCAAGCGCCTTCGCAAGCGGGACGATGCCCACCTGTTCGCCGCTGGGACCGACGAGTCGCACCTCAGGGACACGAATCCGATCGTTGATGCGGGGCTCGGTGCTGATGGATCCTCCTCGGTAGCACCACACGACTGTCTGGCAGACAGCCGCTGACGTCTTGTGTCGTCAGACCGACCGCGGCGGAACACGAAAAAGCCCCGCCGGGCACAGGCAGGGGCTCCAATACAACCGGAGCACCGCCGCATGTGATCGCGGGGCGCAAACTCGGGCAGCTTTCCATCGTCCGTACGGAACGATGGATGCCGCCTGACCGGTGACCCGCCGCCCCGGAGGGTGGTCGGGTGGGAGAACGGAGCCTCCACTTGTGGGCCGGGGACATGCGTCTCCGGCCGGTCTTCAGCCCAATATAGCATTCCGCGCCGGGCCCGCTCACCCGGCGGCCGTCCCGCGCAGCACAGGGGCCGCTGCCCGGCGGGCACCCCGCCGGGGGCAGGTCGGCGGCCCGCGCGGCCCGGCTTATCGTGTGAGGCATGACTGACGCGACCCCCACCCCCGCCACCGAGGCCGGCGCCACGCCGGACGCTCCCGACTACGACGCCATGACCCGCGACATCGCGGACGTGCCCGCCGTCGAGGTGATCACCACGGTGGCCGTGCACCTGCTGAGCGCCGCGGCGGTCAACCTGGGCCTGGACAAGCCGGACTCCGAGCACAAGGACCTCGACGAGGCCCGCAAGCTGATCACGGCCCTGGCTGGCCTGGTCACGGCGAGCGCCACCGAGATCAGCTCCTTCCACGCGGCCCCGCTGCGCGACGGCCTGAAGTCGCTCCAGCTCGCCTTCCGCGAGGCCTCGATCGTGCCGGACGAGCCGGGCCAGGGTCCGGGCGAGAAGTTCACGGGTCCGGTCTTCGGCTGAGCCGCGGGACCTGATCGGGACGGTACGCGGAGGGGCCGGGGCGCTGCCCCGGCCCTTCTCTCGTGCGCACCTTCTCTCATCGCCCGCGCCAACGCCCCGTGGGGCGGCTGCGGCTCAGCGGGTGAAGAGCGGCTCTCCGGCCGGGGCCGCGGCCTCCGTGGGGAGCAGGGCCAGGTCCAGTCCGCGCACCAGGCGGGCCCGCAGCGTCTCGTCGGCGGCCAGCGCTTCGGCGACGCGGCGGGCCGCGGTGTGGGCCTGCTCACCGTCGGAGAGCACGATCGCGAGCGTGCCGTCGGAGTCGGCCCCGCCCGGGCCCAGGTGGGCGCGGAGCACGGCCGGCTCGGCCGCCACGGCGGCGCGTACGGCCTCCCGGACCGCGGGGTCGGCCAGGGGGCCGGCGTCGGTGCGGCCCTCGGCCAGCGCGAGCAGCGCGGGGCCGGTGAGCTGGTAGGTGACGGGGCCGGCCAGGTCCAGGACCACGGTGTCGGCCTTCTCGTGCGCGGCGGCCGCCAGGGCCTGGTGCAGCGGAACGGCCACGGGGCGGGCCGCCGGGTCCCACAGCGCCAGCGAGGCGGTCGAGGTGAACGCGGGCAGGGCCCGCCGGTCGCCCGCCCGCAGGGTCGGGACGGCCATGTCGCTGGTCTTCTCGCGCTTGAGGCCGGTCTCCGGGTCGGTCTCGACCTCGCCGAGGACGGCGACGACCGGGACCAGCAGGCGGGCGCCCTTGAGGGCGGCCAGCACCTCGGGCTCCTTCGCCCGGTCTTCGGACCAGGCGGCCAGGGCCGCACTCAGCCGGGGGTCGGCGGAGCCGTCGTCGTCGGAGTAGCCGGGGTCGGGAATGTTTTTGTTCGCCACAGTTACCCGACCCTATCCCGGTCCCGTCGTGCCCCTCGCGGGCGCCGGGCCAGTACGGCGGCCAGGACCAGCAGGGCCAGCCCGGCGGCCGCGGCCGCCGGGGCACCGAGGCGGGTGCCGTGACCGGCCGTGCGGACGGGCTCGGGGCCGGGGCCGAAGTACTGCTGCGCGGCCGCGACGGGTGCCGGCAGCGCGGGCTCGCCCCGCAGCGTGTCGGCGGTCTGCAGGGCGGCCACGGGGTCGACCAGCCCGTGGCCGCGGGCGTCGTCGCGGCCACCGGGCGGGGCGTCCGAGGCCGTCTCCTCCAGCAGTCTCTTGATCTGGGCCGGGGACAGGTCCGGGTGCGCGGCCTTGACGAGGGCCACCGCGCCCGAGACGAACGCCGAGGCGGCGCTGGTGCCCCAGCCCTCGTAGTAGGAGCGGTCGGGGTCGGCGATGACGACGTCGACGCCGGGGGCGCTGACGGTGGCGTACCAGCTGCGGGTGGAGAAGGCGGCCTTCCGGCCGCCGCGGTCGACGGCGGTGACGGCGATGACCCCGGGGTAGGCCGCCGGGTAGGAGGCGTGGTCGCCCACCCGGCCGCCGTTGCCCGCGGAGGCGACGACGACCACGCCCTTGGCGAGGGCGTACTGGACGGCCTCGTCCTCGCCCGCCTCGTGGTGGGCGGAGTCGCTGTCGTCGCCGAGGGAGAGGTTGATCACGTCGGCGCCGTGGTCGGCGGCCCAGCGGATGCCGTCGGCGAGGGCGCCGCCCTTGCTCTCGCGGGCCTTGGCCCGGCCGGGGTCGCCCTCCTCCAGGATCACGCGGACGGGGAGGACCTTCGCCTTCGGCGCGATGCCGAGGACGCCCTGGCGGCGGCCCGGGCCGTGGCCGTGCCCGGCGATGATCCCGGCCATGGCCGTGCCGTGCCGGGCCCAGGCGCGGTCGCCGCGGCCGGCCCCCATGCCGATGAGGTCGGTGCCGTCGAGGACCTGGCCGGCCAGGTCGGGGTGGGTGGCGTCGACCCCGGTGTCGAGGACGGCGACGGTGACCCCCTCGCCCTGGGTGATGCCCCAGGCCTCCTCGGCGCGCAGAGCCGTCAGGCCCCACTGGCGGTCGCGGATGGCGTCGGCGGCGGCCGGGGGCGCGGTGGCTCCGACGAGCAGTGCACCGAGGGCGAGGGCCGCGGCGGCCCGGGCCCGGCTCACCGGGTCCCGGACGGGGCGGGCGGTGCGGCGAGGGTGCGTAGGGTGCGCTCCGTCCGGTCCGCGACGGCTTTGGCCTCGTGGCCGAGGCCCGCCTGGGCGACGGCTCCGGTGGCGTCCTTGCGCATCGCGTCCTCGGCGGGGCGGGGGGCGTCCAGGGTGCGGCCGTCGGTGAAGGCGGAGACGGCGTAGACCACGACGGGGGCCTCGGCCGGCACGGACGCGGTCCACGCGGCGCGCTGGCTGTCGGCGAAGCCGTAGCCGGGCGGGGCGGTGAGGCGTCCGCGCAGGGCCGCCATCGCCGGGGCGTCGGCGGGGGTGAAGACCAGGCCGACGGTGACGAGGGAGCTGCGGGTGGCGTCGGTGTAGGTGGCGCGCAGGACGCGGGTGCAGCCGGTGGCGGCGAGGGCCGCCCGCCAGTCCGCGGCGAGCGCGGGTCCGCAGTCGGCGTCGGGGGCGAGGGCGACCCGGGTCCACGTCCGGTCGGCTCCGCCCGGGCCGGCGTCGGCGCCGTTCAGGACGGGCGGGAACAGGGTGTCGACGGGGGTCGCGCGCCAGAGCGAGGCGGCTTTGCGGTAGGCGGCGTCGGCGGCCAGGGGCTGGTGGGCGGCGCGCTGTTCGACCCAGCCGCCGATGCCGGCTCCGCCGATGAGCCCCGCTCCGAGCAGGGCGCACAGTGCGGCGGCGAGGGTCCGGCGGGCCGGTACGGATTCGGGCGCGGGCGCGGCCAGGACCGCGGTCTGCGGTGTAGACGTGGTCATCCGGCGGCTCCGCCCCCCGTTCCGTACGGCTGCCTGCCCGTACTCTACGCGCCCCCACCCCACGCCCCGGGCCGCCGCACACCACCCCGAACCCCGCCGGCCCGGGGTCGTGCCGGGGACGGGCCTGGGGGCTCGTGCCGGGGGCAGACCCGGCGGCCCGGTGCCGGGGGCGGGCCCGGGGGTCCGGTGCCGGGGGCGGGCCTGGGAGCCCGTGCCGGGGGCGGGCCCGGCGGCTCGGTGCCGGGGGCGGGGCCGCGGGGTCCGTGCCGGGGGACAGGCCCGAGGCCCCATGCCGGGGGCGAGCCCGGAGCCCGTGCCAGGGCGGGCCCGGGGGTCCATGCCGGGGCGGGCCTGGGGGCCCATGCCGGGGGCAGGCCCGGCGGCCCGGTGCCGGAGGGCGGGCCCGGCGGCCCCGTGCGGGGGGGCCGGCTCGGCGGCCCGCCCACCGGCCCGGGCCGCTTCTCCCCCGGCCACCGCTGGGAGGTGCTACCCGACCCGCGCTGCCCGGCACCGCCCCTCACGGCGTCGTCGAGGCACCCGGGTACGCCCGATACCCGGGAGCCCCTCCGCCTTCCCGCGCACGGCACCGACGACGCGGGCCCAACCGGCAAGACCCGAAAGAGCCGGCCAGGGACTCCGCCCACTTCCTGGAGCGCGGCGAGGATCAACACTCTGACCCCGGCGCCGGACCGGCGCCCCGCGGGCATGCGGTTCCGCGGGCCGCTCGGGCGTGGGGGCCGGGCCGGGGGCCGGGGCGGCGCCCGCGGCGTGCGGCACCGCGGGCCGTCCACGCGGGGACCCGGGCCCGGGGGCCAGGGTGACGCCCCCTGGTTTGCGGCACCACGAGCCATTCGGGCCCCGAGGGCGGGGCCGCCTGGCGCCCGCGGGCCGTCAGGCCCAGGGGCCGGCCCGGGGCCCAGATGGCCCGCGGGCGCGCGGCACCGTAGGTCGTCCAGGCGCAGGGACCGGGACCCGGGCCCCGGAGTAACGCCCTCGCGGCATGCGGCTCCGCGGGCCGTGCGGGCGTGGGGACCCGGCCCCCCACGGGCGTACGGCACCGCGCACCGTGCGGGCCCGGGCGCCGGACCGGCGCCCCGCGTGCGCGGGTCCTCGGGCCGGGCCCGAGGTGGTGCCCGCCGGGCGTGCGGCACCGCGGCCCGTCCAGGCGCGGGGACCGGAGGCCGGGCGCCGGGGCGGCGCCCCACGGGCGCGCGGTACCGCGGGCCGTTCGGGCATGCGAGCCAGGCCCGGACGCCGTGCGGCATCGCGGACCCTGCGGGCCCGGAGGGCGGGGCCCGGGGTGGCGGCCCCCACGTGCGGCACCGTGGGGCGCGGGACCGGGCGCGGGCGCTCGGGGGCGCACGCGGTGTAGGCCCCTACCCACCGGTACGGGCATCTGGCAGGCTGCCGCCCATGAATCTTCCCGCCGGTGGAGACAGGGCCCGCTACGACCGGGCCACCGCGCACCTCGACGCGCCCCTGGCCATCGTCGATCTCGCCGCGTTCGACGCCAACGCGGACGATCTCGTCCGCCGGGCCGGCGGCAAGCCGATCCGCGTCGCGAGCAAGTCCGTCCGCTGCCGTGCGCTCCTCGAACGGGTCCTCGCCCGGCCCGGGTTCGCCGGGATCATGTCGTACACGCTCGCCGAGTCGGTCTGGCTGGCCCGGTCGGGGTTCGAGGACGTGCTGCTGGCCTATCCCTCCGCCGACCGCGCCGGTTTCGCGGAGCTCACCGGGGACCCGAAGCTGGCGGCGGCCATCACCGTCATGGTCGACGACCCGGCCCAGCTGGAGCTGATCGACCGGTCCCGCAGCGGCGACGGTTCGCAGGAGGTCCGCGTCTGCCTCGAACTCGACACGGCCCTCCACCTCCTGGGCGGCCGGGTGCGCGTCGGTGCCCGGCGTTCGCCGCTGCGCGATCCGGCCGGGCTCGCGGAACTCGCCCGTACGGTCCGCGCCCGGCCCGGGTTCCGCGTCGTCGGGATCATGGGTTACGAGGGCCACGTCGCCGGGGTCGGCGACGCCCTCGCCGGACGCCCGCTGCGCTCCCGCGCCATCCGGCTCATGCAGGCCGCCGCCCGCAGGGAGCTCGCGGCCCGTCGCGCCGAGGCCGTACGGGCCGTTCGCGCGGTCGTCCCGGACCTGGAGTTCGTCAACGGCGGCGGCACCGGCAGTGTCCAGCAGACCGCGGCCGAGGACTCGGTCACCGAGATCGCCGCCGGGTCGGGTCTCTACGTGCCGCGGCTGTTCGACAACTACACCTCGTTCCGGGGCCGTCCGGCGGCGCTGTTCGCCCAGCCGGTGGTGCGCCGTCCCGGTGTCGGCGTGGTCACCGTCCTCGGGGGCGGGTACCCCGCCTCCGGCGCGGCCGGCACGGACCGGCTGCCCGAGCCGTACCTTCCGCAGGGCCTGCGCTACGACCCCCAGGAGGGGGCCGGTGAGGTGCAGACGCCGCTGCTCGGCAGCCCGGCCGACGATCTGCTGATCGGCGACCGGGTCTGGTTCCGGCACGCGAAGGCGGGGGAACTGTGCGAGCGCTTCGAGGCGTTGCACCTGGTCGAGGGCGACCGGGTGACGGCCACCGTCCCGACGTACCGGGGCGAGGGCCGCACGTTCCTCTAGCCTCCGCTGGGCCCTGTCGTCAAACTGCCGTCTGCCCCGCGGCCGCCCTCCGGGCGACGACGGGAGTTTGACGACAGGGCCTAGAAGACGGAGTCCGTCTGGTCGGGGATGACGCTGGTGTCGCCCCGGCGGACGGGTCCCGCCGTGCCGTCGTGGTCGACGTAGCCCGTGGTCGAGCACGGGTACGGCGCGGCCTTCTGCTTCTTCGGCTCGATGAACATCGGGTTCACGATCCACTTGCCGTCGCTGTTGTCGTACGCGCGGCACATCAGCTCGTTCTTGTTCCGGTTCACCACCAGCCGCAGCGCGGTCGCGTCCCGCAGGAACGAGATGTCGGTGTCGGAGTCGCCGGCGGCGAACACCTGGCGGCGGGCGGCCGGCTGGACCCTCTCGGCGGCCGCGCCGCGGACGCCGAAGATCTCCTTGTTGATCCAGCAGCGCTTGCCGTCGACGTACGTGATCATCGTGTCGGCGCCGTCCCGCACCGAGCCGCAGCCCTGGAGGTGCGCGGTGAACTTCCCGCCGGACGTGGTGGTGTTGCGGATGCCGATGACGTGGCCGGCGTCGACGCCGACGCCCTCGGCCCACACCTCGACGACCGGCTGCGGTGAGGCCGAGCTGATCCAGACGTCGAAGCCGGCCTTCTGCAGCACGCCGACGAGGTCCTTCTGCTGGTCGTAGTAGCGGACCCAGCCGGTCACGGCGGCGGTGCCGACCCTCTGCGTGGCGCCGATGGGCGCGGCCAGGTTCTCGGCGCGTGCGGCGGCGGCGAAGCCGCGGACCTCGCGGGCGGTCCAGCCCTGCATCAGCTGGGGCAGCCAGGCGTACGCGGGCTCGATGGTGCGGTGGTCCCAGCCGGTGAAGGCGGCGGCGCCGGAGCGGGTGGCGGCGGTGCCGTAGACGGCGGCGAGTTCGTCGGCGCAGCCCGCGCCCGCGGGGGTGCCGGTGGGCAGGGGGGCGCCGGGGCGGGCGAGGCCGCCGCAGGCGTCGGTGAGGGCCCGGGCGGCGGCAGGGCTGAGGTAGCGGCTGGTGGTGGTCCAGTCCCCGGCGGCCGGCTGGCGGATCCTGCCGTTGCGCAGCAGCCAGTACATCTGGGCGTCGCCGACGTCGTTCTTGACGACGGTGTTGTCCCAGTCGAAGACCGCGACGGGCTTGGTGCGGCTGGGCCGGTACGGGTTGCACCTGCCGTAGTCGTCGATCAGCTGCTGGAGGCGGGCCTGGTTGTCCCCGTACCAGCCGGCCGCGATCCGCGGGGTGGTGCAGGGGCCGGCGGCCCGGGCCTCGGCGGCGGGTGCGGTGGCGAGGAGGGCGCCTGCGGACAACGCGAGGGCGGCGCCCACGGCCTGGAGCCGTCGTACGGTGTCGGGTCGGGTCACTGAGGGGGACGCTCCTGGTTCCTGTGAAGATCGTTCCGGACGGTGGAGCACGGCAGCCGGGCGTCGTGTGACGCCCGGCTGCCGGGGGGTGCGCGGGACGCGGGACCGGTCTACAGGGGGGTGACGTACGCGCCGGAGATGCCGCCGTCGACCAGGAAGTCGGTGGCGTTGATGAAGGAGGAGTCGTCGCTGGCGAGGAAGGCGACGGCGGCCGCGATCTCGGTGGGCTCGGCGAACCGGCCCAGCGGGATGTGCACGAGGCGGCGGGCCGCGCGCTCCGGGTCCTTGGCGAACAGCTCCTGGAGCAGCGGGGTGTTGACGGGCCCCGGGCACAGAGCGTTGATGCGGATGCCCTCGCGGGCGAACTGCACGCCGAGCTCGCGGGACATGGCGAGCACGCCGCCCTTGGAGGCGGTGTAGGAGATCTGGGAGGTGGCGGCGCCCATGACGGCCACGAAGGAGGCGGTGTTGATGATGGAGCCGCGGCCCTGGCGCTGCATGTACGGCAGGGCGGCCTTGCAGCACAGGTAGACGGAGGTGAGGTTGACGTCCTGGACCCGCTTCCAGGCCTCCAGGCCGGTGGTGAGGATCGAGTCGTCGTCCGGGGGTGAGATGCCGGCGTTGTTGAAGGCGATGTCGACGGAGCCGTAGGTGTCGAAGGCGGTCTTGAAGAGGGCCTCGACCTCCTCCGGGCTGGTGACGTCGACCTTCACGAACAGGCCGCCGACCTCCTCGGCCGCGGCCTTGCCGGCGCTCTCGTCGATGTCGGCGCAGACCACGTTGGCGCCCTCGGAGGCCAGGCGGCGGGCGGTGGCGAGGCCGATGCCGCTGCCGGCTCCGGTGATGACGGCGGTACGGCCGACCAGGCGGCGGCAGACGGTCTCGGTGTCAGAAGTGGTCATGATGGGCTCAGGCCTCCGTGCTGATGAAGACGTTCTTGGTCTCGGTGAATGCGGTGAGGGAGTCGGGTCCGAGCTCGCGGCCGAGTCCGGACTGCTTGTAGCCGCCGAAGGGTGTCCAGTAGCGGACGCTGCTGTGGGAGTTGACGGACAGGTTGCCCGCGGCGACGGCGCGCGAGACGCGCAGCGCGCGGCCGACGTCGCGGGTCCAGAGGGAGCCGGAGAGGCCGTATTCGGTGGCGTTGGCCAGGCGTACGGCGTCCTCCTCGTCCTCGAAGGGGAGGACGACGGCGACGGGTCCGAAGACTTCCTCGGCCGCCACCGCCGCGGTGGGGGCGACGTCGGTGACGAGGGTCGGCGGGTACCAGAAGCCGGGGCCTTCTGGGGCGGTGCCGCGGATCGCGGTGAGGTCGTCGGTGACGTACGACCGTACGCGGTCCAGTTGCACGCGGGAGATCAGCGGCCCCATCTGGGTCTTCTCGTCGGCGGGGTCGCCGACGCGGACGCCCTCGATGCCGGGGGCGAGCAGTTCCAGGAACCGGTCGTAGGCGGAGCGCTGGACGAGGATCCGGGTGCGGGCGCAGCAGTCCTGTCCGGTGTTGTCGAGGAAGGCCATCGGCGCGGCTGCGGCGGCGGCTTCGAGGTCGGCGTCGGCGAAGACGATGTTGGGGCTCTTGCCGCCGAGTTCGAGGGTGACCCGCTTCACCCGGGCGGCGCACTTGGCCATGATCTGCTTGCCGACCGGGGTGGATCCCGTGAAGACGATCTTCGCTACGCCGGGATGCTCGACGAGCGCGTCGCCTGCGACGCTCCCGTGGCCGGGGAGCACCTGGAAGAGGTGCTCGGGGATCCCGGCTTCGAGGGCGAGTTCGGCGAGGCGCAGGGCGGTGAGCGGGGTGGTTTCGGCGGGCTTGAGGAGGACGGCGTTCCCGGCGGCCAGGGCGGGGGCGAGGCCCCAGGCGGCGATCGGCATGGGGAAGTTCCACGGGGCGATCACGCCGATGACGCCGAGGGGTTCGAGGAAGGTGACGTCGATGCCGCCGACGACGGGGATCTGCCGCCCGGAGAGCCGTTCCACTCCCCCGGCGGCGAATTCGAGCAGGTCACGGACGTTGCCGGCTTCCCAGCGGGCGTTGCCGATGGTGTGTCCGGCCTCGCGGACCTCCAGTCGGGCCAGTTCCTCGATGTGCCCGTCGACGACCGCGGCGAAGCGGCGCAGCAGCCGCGCCCGGTCGGCGGGGGCGGCGGCCGCCCAGCCGCGCTGGGCGGCGGCGGCCCGGGCGACTGCGGCGTCGACGTCGTCCCGTGTGGCGGCCGGGACGGTGGCGACGATCTCCTCGGTGGCCGGATTCAGCACGGTCAAATGGGCTGGGGCCAGCGCGTCGGACACGTGGTGCCTTTCGGGTGTTCGGGGCGGGGCGGGGCGTAGTGGCGATGACGGTGACGGGTGACAAAGACGGGTGGCCGTGGCCGTGGGCCGTGGCCGTGACGGTGGCGGTGACCGGGGCCGTGGCGGCTAGAGGCGTTCGAAGGAGCGCCGCAGCTCCCAGTCGGTGACGGCGGAGTCGTACGCGTCGAGTTCCACGCGGGCCATGTTGCGGTAGTGGGCCACCACCTCGGGGCCGAAGGCGGCCTTGGCGATCTCGCTGGTCTCCCAGAGCTCCGCGGCTTCGCGCAGGGTGGTGGGAACGTGCGCGAAATCGGCCGTGTACGCGTTGCCCGCGCAGGCCTCGGGCAGTTCGAGGCGGTTCTCGATGCCGTAGATCCCTGCCGCGACCAGGCCGGCGACGGCGAGGTACGGGTTGACGTCCCCGCCGGGCAGGCGGTTCTCGAAGCGCATGGAGCGGCCGTGGCCGACGACTCGGAGCGCACAGGTCCGGTTGTCCACGCCCCACGCGACGGCGGTCGGGGCGAAGGATCCCGGCCGGAAACGCTTGTACGAATTGATGTTCGGGGCGTAGAGAAGGGAGAAGTCGCGCAGCGCGGCCAGCTGGCCGGCCAGGAAGTGCCGCATCACCGGTGACATTCCGCCCGGGCCGTCACCGGCCATCGCGTTGTGCCCGTCGGCGTCGCCCAGCGAGAGGTGGATATGACAGGAGTTGCCCTCGCGCTCGTCGAACTTGGCCATGAAGGTGAGGGAGACGCCCTCCTGGGAGGCGATCTCCTTCGCGCCGGTCTTGTAGACGGAGTGCTGGTCGCAGGTGGTCAGCGCCTCGTCGTAGCGGAAGGCGATCTCGTGCTGGCCGAGGTTGCACTCGCCCTTCGCCGATTCCACGGTCAGGCCGGCGGCCTGCATCTCGTTGCGGATCCGGCGCAGCAGGGGCTCGATGCGGCCGGTCCCGAGGACGGAGTAGTCGATGTTGTACTGGTTGGCGGGGGTCAGGCCGCGGTAGTTGGCGTTCCAGGCCTGCTCGTACGTGTCCTGGAAGACCATGAACTCCAGCTCCGTGCCGACCATGGCCGTGTAGCCGTGTCCGGCGAGGCGTTCGAGCTGGCGGCGCAGGATCTGCCGGGGCGCGGCGACCACCGGGGAGCCGTCGTTCCAGGCGAGGTCCGCGAGGAGGAAGGCACTGCCCGGGTTCCAGGGGATCCGGCGCAGGGTCGCGAGGTCGGGGTGCATGGCGAAGTCGCCGTAGCCCCGGTCCCAGGAGGACATCTCGAATCCGTCGACGGTGTTCATCTCCGTGTCGACGGCGAGGAGGTAGTTGCAGCCCTCGGTGCCGTGCGCGAGGACCTCGTCGAGGAAGAACTGTGCGGCGAACCGCTTGCCCTGGAGGCGCCCCTGCATGTCGGGGAAGGCCAGGACCACGGTGTCGATCTCGCCGCTCGCCACGAGGGCACGGAGCTCCTCGGGCGCGAGCGGCGGCTTGCGGTCTACCACTGGAATCTCTCCTTCGGTGAGCCGAGGAGGCCTAAGGTATTGAACAGAACCATTGCTTGGGAAGGGGAGGAGCCGAGATGACCGACACGGCGGGCGAAGGCGGCGCGATCGCGCGGCTGAATCCGGTGCTGCGGCAGGTGCGTGCGGGCAACGGTTTCGAGGAGGCCCTCGAACAGATCCTCCAGGTGGTCCGGTTGGGCCTGGTGCCCGGCGGTGAGCGGCTGCCGCCCGAGCGCGAGCTGGCGGAGCGGATGGGGATCAGCCGCGTCACCCTGCGCGAGGTGCTCAAGGTGCTCCAGGACCAGGGCCTGGTCGAGGCGCGGCGCGGCCGGTACGGGGGAACGTTCGTGCTCCCGCGCCCCGACACCCCGGTGGGAGGCACCGAGGACGAGCTGCGCCGGCGCGTGGTGGGCGTGGACATCGAGGACGCCCTGCGTTTCCGCGAGGTCCTGGAGGTGGGCGCGGCCGGGCTGTGCGCCTCCCAGGGGCTCACCGAGGAGGGCGCGGAGCGGCTGCTCGGCGCCCTGGCCGCCACCCACGACGCGCCGCTGCCGGACTACCGCCGCCAGGACACCCTCTTCCACCTCACCCTGTGCGAGCTCGCCGGATCCGCCACCCTCACGGCCCAGTACGCCGCCGTCCGGGCCACCGTGAACGACCTGCTGGACTGCATCCCGCTGCTGGTGCGCAACCTGGAGCACTCGCAGCAGCAGCACAGCGCGCTCGTGGAGGCGGTGCTGGAGCGCAACGCGGACGCGGCGCGCGAGGTGATGCGCGAGCACTGCTGCGGGACGGCCGCGCTGCTGCGGGGGTTCCTGGCCTAGGTCGGCACGGGGTCGCCCGAGAGGTTTTCGTAACCCCTGTTTAACGCAGGGGTCTTGCGCACTCCACTCCTGTACGGCAAAGGTACGCCCCACAACCATTGCCCTAGGCAGGAGCGCACATGGCCGACGACACCGAGGCACGGCTCGCAGCCGTACCCGAACCCACCACTGACACCGAGGGCGACGGCTACCTGGAGCGGCGCACGCTGCGCCGCGGCAGCGCCGGCTGGCTGCTGCTGACCGGTCTGGGCGTCGCGTACGTCGTCTCCGGCGACTTCTCCGGCTGGAACGTCGGCCTCGCCCAGGGCGGCTTCGGCGGCCTCGCCATCGCCACCGCCCTCATGGGCGCGATGTACGCCTGCCTCGTCTTCTCCCTCGCGGAACTGTCCGCGATCCTGCCGACGGCGGGCGGCGGCTACGGCTTCGCCCGCCGCGCTCTCGGCACCTGGGGCGGCTTCCTCACCGGCACCGCGATCCTGATCGAGTACATCCTGGCCCCGGCCGCGATCTCCATCTTCATCGGCGACTACGTCGAATCCCTGAACCTCTTCGGCCTCACCTCCGGATGGCCGGTCTACCTCGCCTGTTTCGCGATCTTCATCGGCATCCACCTGTGGGGCGTCGGCGAGGCCCTGCGCTTCTCCCTCGTCGTCACCGCCATCGCGGTCCTCGCGCTGATCGTCTTCGCACTGGGCGCCTTCACCGGGTTCGACCCCTCGCACCTCGACGACATCGCCGTGGACACCACCGCCGCCGGATCGAGCTCCTGGCTGCCGCTGGGCGTCCTCGGCATCTGGGCCGCCTTCCCCTTCGGCATGTGGTTCTTCCTCGGCGTCGAGGGCGTACCGCTGGCCGCCGAGGAGGCCAAGGACCCGGTGCGGTCCATGCCGCGGGCCCTGTCGATCTCCATGGGCATCCTCGTCCTGCTCGCCCTGCTGACCTTCCTCGCCTCGACCGGTGCGCGCGGCGCCGACGCCATCAAGGACGCCGGCAACCCGCTGGTCGTCGCCCTCGACGGCAACCCGGGCCTGTCCTGGCTGAAGACCTTCGTCAACTACGCGGGCCTGGCCGGGCTCGTGGCCTCCTTCTTCTCGCTCATCTACGCGGGCTCGCGCCAGCTGTTCGCCCTTTCACGGGCCGGCTACCTGCCCCGCTTCCTCTCCCTCACCTCGAAGCGCAAGGCCCCGTACCTGGGCCTGCTCATTCCCGGCGCGATCGGCTTCGCGCTCGCCGCGGCCACCGGGAACGGCCCCCGCATGCTCAACATCGCCGTGTTCGGCGCGACGATCTCGTACGCCCTGATGGCCCTGTCCCACATCGTGCTCCGCAAGCGGGAGCCGGACCTGGAGCGCCCGTACCGCACGCCGGGCGGCATCGCCACCTCCTCGGTGGCCTTCGTCCTGGCCCTGTCGGCACTGGTCGCCACCTTCCTCGTCGACAAGGACGCGGCGTTCATCGCGCTGGGTGTGTACGCGGTCGCCCTCGCCTACTTCGCGTTCTACAGTCGGCACCATCTGGTGGCCTCCGCGCCGGAAGAGGAGTTCGCGGCGCTGGCGGAGGCCGAGGCGGAACTGACCCGCGACTGACCCGCGGCCGTCCGCAGCCGACCCGGGACCGGCCCGCACCGATCCGGACGCCGACCGGTCCGCCTTCCCGTCGTCCCTTGGAGGTAGCAACCGTGCCCAGGCCGCTCATCGGCATCACGACCTACGTGGAGGAATCCACCCGCTACGGGGTGTGGGACGTCCCGGCGTCCCTCGTGCCCACCGGGTACCACGAACTCGTCCAGGCGGCGGGCGGCGCGGCCGTGCTGCTCCCGCCGGACGAACCCGGATCGGCGGCGGAGGTGCTGGGCCGGCTGGACGGCCTGGTCGTCGCGGGCGGCCCCGACGTGGACCCCGTCCGCTACGGAGCCGAACGGCACCCGCGCACGGGCCCTCCCGCGACGGTCCGGGACGAGTGGGAACTCGCCCTGATCGAGGCCGCCTTGGCGTCGGGCAAGCCGGTACTGGGCATCTGCCGGGGCATGCAGGCGCTGAACGTCGCCCTGGGCGGCACGCTGATCCAGCACATCGACGGCCATGCATTGGCCCCGGGCGTCATGTCCTGGCACCCGGTCCGCCCGGTCGCGGGCACGCGGTACGCGGCGCTGGTCCCCGAGGAGGCGGAGGTCCCGACCTACCACCACCAGGCCGTCGACCGGCTGGGCCGCGGCCTGATCGCCTCGGCCCACGCGGTCGACGGCACCGTGGAGGCCATCGAGCTCCCCGGCTCCGCGCACTGGGTGCTCGGCGTCCAGTGGCACCCGGAACGCGACAAGGACACCCGCGTCATGTCCTCCCTGATCGAGGCGGCGTCCCTCACCCCGGCCGTGCGCGTCTGACGCGGCCCGCCGACGTGCGAGGCGTCCGGCAGGTCGGAAGACTGGAGGCATGACGAACAAGGCTGTGCTGGAGGGCGGACCGGCCGACCTGCCCGATCGGGTCGTCGACGCTCCCTCCCCCGGCGAGGACATGAAGATCCCGCACCGCGGCGGGTACGAGCACTTCCGGGCCACGGGACGACAGCAGGACGGCCCACAGGGACGGCTGCCGGTGTTCGAGTGGTGGGAGCGCACCGAGATCGCCGAATGACGAGGCGCGCCATGACACACAAGGCGGAATGGAACGTGGGTGTCTCGCTGACGGAGGACGGCGGCACCACCCGGGCCCGGGCCGTGCTGGACACCGGCACGGGGCAGCTGGTCGGGCGCGGCTCGGCCCGCTGCAACCCCGAGGACGTGGAGGTCCCCGCCATCGGGGACGAACTCGCGGCCGGCCGGGCCCTGCGCGACCTCGCGGCCCGGCTGTCCCGCGCCGCCGACCGGGACCTCGCCTCGATGGGCGCAGCCGCCCCGGACCCTCCGCGCACGGGATACGGCTGGCCCCAGGACGCCCAGCCCCGCCCCGACCTCGGCCACTAGGCCTGTCGTCGAACTGCCGTCTGCCCCGCGACGCCCGGCACGCGCTCTCGCCGCACCGGGCGAAAGCCAAGTACGTCCACCGCCCGGCGCGCCGAGAGCACGCACCAGAAGCCGCGGGGCCGCCTTCCGGGCGACGACGGGAGTTCGACGACAGGACCTGGAGCCTTCCAGCCGCACGGCGTCCAGCCAGCCGGGCGACCGGAGCCACCGGGTCACGGGTCGCCAGGGCGGGGGCGCGGCCGGGGCAACCGGGGCAACGGGGCGCAGGAGGACCAGGGCGCGGGCGCGCCGGGGCGCCGGAGCGCCGGAGCGAGCAGGGCGGGCGCCGCCGGCCCGGCTGTCGGGCGGCCCGGGAAGCGCCCCACCAACCGGGTACGCCGACGCGGGGTGTGAGCCGCCCCGCGTCACCAGGGCTCCGGAGCGCTGGCGCGTCAGGGCGCCGGGGCGAGTCGGGCTGGCGTCGGGGCGCGGGCCGCCGGGCGGCCCGGGAGCCGGGTACGCCCGTGCGGGATGCCGGCCGGGTACGCCCGTGCGGGGTGCCGGCCGGGTCCGCGGCAGGCGCCGGGAGCAGCGGTCAGGGGCGGAGCCTGGTCAGGGACAGGAGGTCGCGGGCCGGGCCGGCCGGGCGGGCTCCCGAGGGCCACACCGCCCGCAGGGCCCGCCCCAGGGCCGCCCCCGTCACCGGGACCTCCACCCGGCGGCGCGCCGCCAGTTCCTCCCCCAGCGCCAGCTCCGACAGCACGCACGGGCCTGCCCCGCTCAGCGCGGCCGACTTCACCGCGGTCGTGGACGCCAGCTCCAGCAGCGGCGCCGCCAGGCCCCCGCTCGCCGCCAGCGCGGCGTCCAGCACCTGCCGGGTCCCCGACCCCCGCTCCCGCAGGATCAGCGGCGCCGCCGCCAGCTCCGCAGCGGCGACCCCCCGCGACCGCCGCGCCCACGCGTGGCCCGGCGCCACGGCCACCACCAGCCGGTCCTGCGCGATCACCGCCGAGTCCAGCCCCTCCGGGACCGAGAGCCCCTCCACGAAGCCCAGGTCCGCCTCATGGGCCAGCACCCGCTGGGCGACCACCGCCGAGTTCCCCGCGTGCAGCGACACCGCCGTCCCCGGCCGCTGCCCGCGCAGTGCGATCAGCCACCCGGGCAGCAGGTACTCCGCGATGGTCATGCTGGCCGCAACCCGCAGCCGCGAGTCGCGCCGCCCGCGCAGCGCCTGTGCCCCGGCGTCGAACGCCTCCGCGGCCTCCACCACGCGCCGCGCCCAGTCCGTGACGAGCGCCCCTTCCGCCGTCAGGGTCGATCCGCGCGGCGAACGGTCCACCAGCGCCACGCCCAGCCGTGTCTCCATCGCCCGGATGCGGCTGCTCGCGGCGGGCTGGGTGATGCCCACGCGCTTGGCCGCGCCGCTCAGGCTGCCGACCCGCGCGACCGCGAGCAGCAGCTCCAGCGCCCCCAGGTCCGGTACCCGGTGTGCCAGCGGAACCCACTCCTCGTTACCCATAAAGTCAGTTTATGACCTCATAGAGAAGCGGCCTCTGCCGTGGGCCCGCCGCCGCCACCACGCTGGACCCATGGCCACCACCCTCGTGCGACCCCGCACCGTCATCCCCGCCGCGCCCCGGACCCACAAGGTCCCCGCGCTGCGTCACCTCGGCCCCAACTGGTACGCCTCCGTCATGGGCACGGCCATCGTCGCCAACGCCGGCGCGACCCTCCCGTACCAGGTGCCCGGCCAGCGCGCGGCCTGCCAGATCGTGTGGGCCCTGTCGGCCGCCGCCCTCGCGGTCCTGCTCACCGCCCGCGCCGGCCACTGGCTCCACCACCGCGACCGGGCCCGCGCCCACCTGCTCGACCCCGCCGTGGCGCCGTTCTACGGCTGTCTGGCGATGGCCCTGCTGGCCGTCGGCGGCGGCACCCTCATCGTCGGCAAGGACCTCGTCGGAGAGCCCGCCGCGGTCGCCGTCGACGCCGTGCTGTTCACCGTCGGCACCGCGATCGGCCTGCTCATGGCCGTGGTCGTGCCCTACCTGATGATCGTGCGGCACAAGGTCGAGCCCGCGCAGGCCTCCCCCGTGTGGCTGCTGCCGCTGGTGGCCCCCATGGTGTCCGCCGCGGTGGGCCCCCTGCTGGTACCCCACCTGCCCGCCGGCCAGCCCCGGGAGGCGCTCCTGCTGGCCTGCTACGCCATGTTCGGCCTCAGCCTGCTGGCGACGCTGCTGATGCTGCCCCTGGTCCTCGGCCGGCTGATCGTGCACGGTCCCCTGCCCCTGGCCCTGAACCCGGCCCTGTTCCTGGTCCTCGGCCCCCTCGGGCAGTCCACCACCGCCGTGAACCAGCTCGCGGACGTGGCGCCCGGCGCCGTCGAGGCGCCCTACGCCCACGCCCTCGGCGCCTTCGCGGTCGTCTACGGGGTGCCCGTGACGGGCTTCGCCCTGCTGTGGCTCGCCCTGGCGTCCGCGATGCTGGTCCGGGCGGCCCGCAACGGCATGGGCTTCGCCATGACGTGGTGGGCGCTGACCTTCCCCGTCGGGACCTGTGTGACCGGCGCCGCCGGCCTGGCCCGCCACACCGGCCTGGACGCCTTCGCCTGGCTCGCCGCCGCCCTCTTCCTCGGCCTGGTCAGCGCGTGGCTGCTCGCCGCCGCGCACACCCTGCGCGGCCTGTTCAGCGGCCGGCTGCTGCCCAGGACCGCCTGATCGCCGCCCCCAGGACCGCCGGCGCCTCGGCCAGCGAGGGCCCGTACCAGGTCAGGTGGCGTCCGCTCACCAGGGCGGCCGGGAGGTTCGGGAAGGCCTCCGGGCCGTCCTCGGCACCGAACGCGTAGGGCTCGTCCGGGAGCACCACCAGATCGCAGCCGCTCGCCGTCAGCTCGTCGAGCGCCACCCTGGGATAGCGCTCGGCGTGCTCCGCGTAGGCATTGCGGACGCCCAGCCTGGCGAGCAGGTCCCCGGCGAAGGTGTCCCGGCCCAGGACCATCCAGGGCCGCCGCCAGATGGGTACGCAGGCCGTCAGGGGGCCCAGGGGCTCCACGGCCGCCCAGGCGGCCTCGGCCTCGTCCAGCCACCGGGGCCGCTTCAGTCCCAGGGCCCCCACCAGCACCCGGTCCAGCTCCGTCAGCGCCTGCGGCAGCTCCCGTACCTCGGTGACCAGCACCTCCAGCCCCGCCGCGCGCAGCGCCTCCAGGTCCGGAACCCGGTTCTCCTCCTCGTTGGCGACGACCAGGTCGGGGCGCAGCGCCGCGATCCGCCCGACGTCGGGGTTCTTCGTCCCCCCGATCCGCACCGCGCCCCGCTCCCCCAGGTCCGCGGGGTGGCTGCACCAGTCGGTCACCCCGACGAGCAGCCCGGGTGCGCTCACGGCGACCGCCTCGGTCAGCGAGGGCACGAGCGAGACGATCCGCATCCGGCTCAGCGCCCGGGCGAGGGCGGTTCGGACGTGGCGTGGATGTGTTCCCCGACGGCGACGACCAGCAGCCGGGTGTCCTCGGAGACGGCCCGCCAGCGGTGGCGCACGCCGCCGGACAGGAACAGCGCGTCCCCGCTCTCCAGCCGGTACGCCCGCCCCTCGGCCTCGACCTGGCAGGCGCCCGAGACCACGTACATCAGCTCGTCGTTGCGGTGCTGGTACTCGCGGCCGGCGTCCTGGTCCCCGGTGAACTCCAGTGCGTGCAGCTGGTGGTGACCGCGTACGAGGGGCCGCACGCCCGGCATCGGCGTGAGCCCGGAGTCGTCGCCGGCCCGTACGAGGTCGACCGTGCGCGCGGTGTCGGAGGCGGCCAGCAGTTCGACGGCCGTGGTCTCCAGCGCGTCCGCGACCCGCTCCAGGGACCGCATGCTGGGCCGGGCCCGCTCGTTCTCTATCTGGCTGAGGAAGGGCACCGACAGGCCGCTGCGCGCCGATACGGCGGCGAGGGTGAGGTGGAGCGCCCGGCGCCGCTTGCGCACGGCCACGCCCACCCGGAGCGGTTCCTTGGCGTCCTTGTCCCGTTCCTTGTCGTCCGAGCCGTCCCTGTCGTCCATGGCGGGGCTGCCCTCCCCTTGTCAGGTTTGCCGGCGGACATCGGCGTCCGTCACACGTGGGTGTGCTGTAAGCACCTTACGCAGCAACCGCCCCCGGTTTCGCGCGCAAGAGCCCACCACGGTACGCCCCGCGTGAAACTCCCGTGCCGTTTCCGAGCGCTCCGACGGCCACTTCCCGTGCCCCCGCCCGTAACCGTCCGCCCCGGGGGGCACGCGCGGGGATTGCGGCATCATCGTCTGCGTGACGACGACTCGACGCCTGATGCTGCTGGACACCGCCTCCCTCTACTACCGCGCCTATTTCGGCGTCCCGGACTCCGTGAAGGCCCCGGACGGCACTCCGGTCAACGCGGTGCGCGGGCTGCTCGACTTCATCGGCCGGCTGGTGCAGGACCACCGCCCCGACGATCTGGTGGCGTGCATGGACGCCGACTGGCGGCCGCACTGGCGGGTGGAGCTGATCCCCTCCTACAAGGCGCACCGGGTCGCCCAGGAGACCGAGACGGGTCCGGACGTGGAGGAGACCCCCGACACGCTGGCCCCGCAGGTGCCGATCATCGAGGCGGCGCTGGACGCGTTCGGGATCGCCCGCGTCGGGGTCGCCGGGTACGAGGCCGACGACGTGATCGGCACCCTCACGGCCCGCGCCACGGGCCCGGTGGACATCGTCACCGGCGACCGTGACCTGTACCAGCTCGTCGACGACGCCCGGCAGCGGCGCGTGCTGTACCCCCTCAAGGGGGTCGGCACGCTCCAGGTGACGGACGAGGCCTGGCTGCGCGAGAAGTACGGGGTGGACGGGCGAGGGTACGCGGACCTGGCACTGCTGCGCGGGGACCCGAGCGACGGCCTGCCGGGGGTACCCGGGATCGGCGAGAAGACGGCGGCGAAACTGCTGGACGCGTACGGCTCCCTGGCCGGGATCATCGCGGCGGTCGACGACCCGAGGTCGAAGCTGACGCCTGCGCAGCGCAAGCGGCTGGACGAGTCCCGGCCGTATCTGGCGGTGGCCCCGAAGGTGGTCCAGGTGGCCTCCGACGTCCCGCTCCCGGCGTTCGACCCGGCCCTGCCGACGGTCCCCGCGGAGCCCGAACTCGTCGACGCGCTGGCGCGCCGGTGGGGTCTCGGCGGAGCGGTGACGCGCCTGGGCAGCGCGCTCCGCCCCTGAGATGCTAACTTAGGTAATCCTAAGTTTCAGGGGAGCAAGGGGTTACGCCGTGGCAGAAGGACGCGCCCGCAAGGTCGGCACCGCAGTCGTCGTGCGCACCGAGCGGTTGACGCCGCACATGGTGCGGGTGGTGCTGGGAGGCGCCGGACTGGTCCGGTTCAGTGCGGGCGAGTTCACCGACCATTACATCAAGCTGCTGTTCGCGCCCGAGGGCGTCACCTACCCCTCGCCCTGGGACCTGGACCGCATCCGCGCCGAGTACCCGCGGGAGGCGTGGCCGCGCCAGCGGGCGTACACCGTCCGCTCGTGGGACCCGGTGCACCTGGAGCTGACGCTCGACTTCGTCGTCCACGGCGACGCCGGGCTGGCCGGCCCCTGGGCGGCCCGCGCCCAGCCCGGCGAGCTCGTCCGCTTCCTCGGCCCGGGCGGTGCCTACGCCCCGGACCCGGCCGCCGGCTGGCACCTGCTGGTGGGCGACGAGAGCGCCCTGCCGGCGATCGCGGCCGCGATGGAGCGGATGCCGGCCGGCGCCCGGGTGCACGCCTTCGTGGAGGTCGACGGCCCGGACGACGAGCAGAAGATCGCCACCCAGGACGGCGTCGTCCCGGTCTGGGTCCACCGCGGCACCCGCCCGGTCGGCGAGACGCTCGTCGAGGCGGTCCGGGCCTTCGAATTCCCCTCCCGCGAGGTCCACGCCTTCGTGCACGGCGAGGCCGGCTTCGTGAAGGAGCTGCGCCGCCACCTGCGCCTGGAGCGCGGCATCCCCAAGGAGCACCTCTCCATCTCGGGCTACTGGCGCCTGGGCGAGACGGACGAGGGCTGGCGGGCCATCAAGGGCGACTGGAACGCACGCGTCATGGCCGAGCAGGAATCCGCGGCGTAACCGCACCGCGTGCCCGGCCCGGCCCGGGCACGCCCCGCCCCGTCCCCGTGGCACACCCCGGGGGAACCCGGCCCGTCGGCGCGGCCGGGGCCCCCCGCGGTTCTTGACCCGCCGGGCCGCCGGGGCGCCGGGCCGCCCTCCCGCCGCTCCGGGCGGCGGGGTCACCCGTTCGGCGTGACAATGTGCTCATGCGTACGCTCCGCAGGTTCGGCGCAGCCGGAGCCGCCACCGTCCTCACGGCGACGGCGGTGGCCGGCGCGCACGCCGCGCCCAGCCCGCCGCCCGCGCCCAAGCCGCAGATCACCGACGCGGAAGTGGACAAAGCGGTCGCGCGCCTGCCCGGGTTCGTCACCGACGCCATGCGCAGCACCGGGGTGCCCGGAGCCGCCGTGGCCGTCGTCCACGACGACAAGGTCGTCTACCTCAAGGGCTTCGGCGTCCGGCGCACCGACGCGCCCGGTGCCATCGGCCCCGACACCGTCTTCCAGGTCGCGTCCGTCTCCAAACCGATTTCCTCCACGGTGGTGGCCGGCGCCCTCAAGGACCCCGCCGACTGGGACCTGCGCACCGAACTCCCCGGCTTCGCGCTGAAGGACCCCTGGGTCACCGGCCACGTCACCACCGCCGACCTGTTCTCCCACCGCAGCGGCCTGCCCGACCACGCCGGGGACCTGCTCGAAGACCTCGGCTACGACCAGGCGTACATCCTCGACCACCTCCGCCTGGAGCCCCTCTCCCCCTTCCGCGCCAGCTACGACTACACCAACTTCGGCCTCACCGCCGCCGCCGAGGCCGTCGCCCGGCAAAAGGGCACCACGTGGCAGAAGCTGGCCGACGACACCCTCTTCAAGCCCGCCGGGATGACGCACACCAGCACCCGGTTCTCGGCCTTCATCCATGCCCCCGACCACGCGGCCACCCACGTCAAGAACCCCGACGGCACCTGGTCGCCCCGCTTCGTGCGCGACCCCGACGCCCAGTCCCCGGCCGGCGGTGTGAGCTCCACCGCCACCGACATGGCCCGCTGGCTGCGGCTCCAGCTCTCCGGCGGCACCCTCGACGGGAAGCGGATCATCCCCGCCGGCACCCTCGCCACCACCCACCTGCCGCAGATCCTCTCGCAGGCTCCGACCCCGCCCCTGGACCACACCGGCTTCTACGGGCTCGGCTGGAACGTCTCCTACGACGACGCGGGCCGGCTGCGCCTGAGCCACTCCGGCGCCTTCGAACTCGGCGCCAACACCAACGTCACGATGCTCCCCCTGGAGAAGCTCGGCATCGTCGTCCTCACCAACGGCGCCCCGGTCGGCCTCGCCGACGCCATCGCCGCGGACTTCTTCGACACCGCCGAGCACGGCAAACCGACCACCGACTGGCTCCCGCTCTTCGCCCAGCTCTACGCCCGGCAACTCGGACCCGGCCCCTCCGCCACCGACTACGCGCACCCGCCCGCGGGCGCCAAGCCGGCCCGCGCCGACAGCGCGTACACCGGAACCTACGTGAGCCCGTACTACGGAAAGCTGACCGTGACCGCGAACGCGGGAGGCAAGGGCGGCCTCACCCTCTCCCTCGGCCCCAAGCCGATGCGCTTCCCGCTCACCCACTACGACGGGGACACCTTCAGCTACGTGACCTCAGGCGAGAACGCCGTCGGGCGCACCGGGGTGTTCTTCAAGGACGGCACGGTCCGCATCGAGTACCTGGACGCCACCCACCTGGGCACCTTCACCAAGCAGTAGGCGCATAGCCTGGACCCGATGAGACGCAGAACCCAGGCACCCCCCTCACCCCTGCCGCAGGTCGCCGGCATCGACCCCGTCCGGCTGCGGCTGCCCGCCGACCCCGACGGGCACTGGCCCGACCTCGGCGGCTACCTCGCCGCGCGCTACGCCGGCACCCGCGGCGCCGAGTCCATCGGCCGGCTGCTGCGCGCCGGGCGGGTGTTCGGCCCCGGCGGTCGCGTCCTGCACCCGCAGGACCCGTACGAGCCGGGCTCCTACCTGTGGTTCCACCGGGACATGGAGCCGGAACCGGTGGTGCCGTTCCCGATCCGCGTCGTCCACCGCGACGCGCACCTGCTGGTCGTGGACAAGCCGCACTTCCTGGCGACCACGCCGCGCGGCAGCCACATCACACAGACCGCCCTGGCCCGGCTGCGCACCGAGCTCGGCCTGCCCGACCTCAGCCCGGCGCACCGGCTGGACCGGCTGACCGCCGGGCTGGTGATGTTCACCATCCGCCCCGAGGACCGCGGCGCGTACCAACTGCTCTTCCAGGAGCGGCGGGTCGTCAAGCAGTACGAGGCCGTAGCCCGCCACGACCCGGCGGTCGCCCTCCCCCGCACGGTGCGCAGCCACATCGACAAGACCCGCGGGGTGATCGCCGCGGTCGAGGTCCCGGGCGCCGAACCGAACGCCGAGAGCCTGGTCGAACTCCTGGGCACCAGAGGGGAACTGGGCCGCTACCGGCTGACCCCGCACACCGGCCGCACCCACCAGCTGCGGGTGCACATGAACGGCCTCGGCCTGCCGATCCTCGGCGACCCGGTGTACCCGCAGGTCAGCGACCCGGCCCCGGACGACTACCGCCGCCCGCTGCAACTCCTCGCCCGCACCGTGTCGTTCACCGACCCCGTCACCGGCACCCCGCGCCGCTTCGAGAGCGGCCTGACCCTCCGGGCCTGGGAGGACCTCACGGCCTGGGAAGCCGGCACCTAGACCGCGCCGGCGGTGGTCTCCGGCGGTGGTCTCCTCGAAGACCACCGCCGGAACACTGACCCGTACCGGCCTAACCGACCGAGCTGTAGGCCACGACACCGCGCAGCAGTGCGTCGACGGCCTTGCGGGCGTTGCGGGCCACCGTGCTGCCGCCCTGCGAGGACGGCGGCGCGGAGGACGCCGGGGCCGCGGCCGCGATCTGCCCGAGCACGTCGATGACCTGCTTGCACCAGCGCACGAAGTCACCGGCGGGCATCTCCGCCTCCCGCAGGACCTCGTCCAGGCTCTTGTCGGAGGCCCACTGGTACGCCGCCCACGCGAAGCCGAGGTCCGGTTCGCGCTGGCCCACGCCCTCCGCCTGGTTGATGCGGTGCTCCTCCTCCAGCGCGTCGAGCCGGCCCCAGATGCGGACCATCTCGCCGAGCGCCGCCTTCGCCGCGCCGCCCGGCACCTTGGGCGCCACCGCGTCGTCGGACTGCCGCGCCTCGAACACCAGCGCCGAGACGCAGGCAGCCAGCTCGGCCGGGCTCAGGCCTTCCCAGACCCCCGCGCGCAGGCACTCGGACGCCAGCAGGTCCAGCTCCCCGTACAGCCGGGCGAGCCGCTTGCCGTGCACGGTGACCTCGTCCTCGCGCAGGTAGTCCAGCTCGGTGAGCAGCGCGTGGATCCGGTCGAAGGTACGGGCGATGGTGTTCGTCCGCCCCTCGATGCGCCGCTCGAGCTGCTGGGTGTCCCGCTTGAGCCGGTGGTAGCGCTCCGCCCAGCGGGCGTGGTCCTCCCGCTCGTCGCAGCCGTGGCAGGGATGCGCCCGCAGCGCGGCGCGCAGCCGGGTGATCTCGCGGTCGTCGGCGGCCGCGGCCCGGCCGCGGCCCCGGCGCTCCGGCGTGATGTGCCCGGCCTTCGCACGCAGTTGGGACGCCAGGTCCCGGCGGGACTGCGGCGAGCGCGCGTTGAACGTCTTCGGGATCCGCATCCGCTCGATGGCCTCGACCGGGACCGGGAAGTCGATCGCGGCGAGCCGCTTGACCTGCCGCTCCGCGGTCAGCACCAGCGGACGCGGACCCTCGGCCCACTCCTGGCCCCGGTGCCCGTGGACGCGCCCGGCCGGCACGCCCGGGTCCAGGACCAGCGCGAGCCCGGCGAACTTGCCGGTCGGCACGTGGATGATGTCGCCCGGCTTGAGCTTCTCCAGCGAACCGGCCGCCTGGGCCCGGCGCTGGGCCGCCCCCTGCTTGGCCAGGTCCGTCTCGCGGTCCTTCAGGTCGCGGCGCAGCTGCGCGTACTCCTCGAAGTTCCCGAGGTGGCAGGTCATGCCCTCCCGGTAGCCCTCCAGGCCCTCCTCGTTGCGCTGCACCTGCCGGGAGATCCCGACGACCGAGCGGTCGGCCTGGAACTGCGCGAAGGAGGTCTCCAGCAGCTCGCGCGAGCGGTGCCGCCCGAACTGCTGGACCAGGTTCACGGCCATGTTGTACGAGGGCTTGAAGCTGGAGCGCAGCGGGTACGTACGGGTACCGGCGAGCCCGGCGAGCGCCGCCGGGTCCATGCCCCGCTGCCACAGCACCACGGCGTGGCCCTCGACGTCGATGCCGCGGCGCCCGGCCCGGCCGGTGAGCTGCGTGTACTCGCCGGGAGTGATGTCGGCGTGCTGCTCGCCGTTCCACTTGACGAGCTTCTCCAGGATCACCGTCCGCGCCGGCATGTTGATGCCCAGCGCGAGGGTCTCGGTGGCGAACACGGCCTTGACCAGGCCGCGGACGAACAGCTCCTCCACGACCTCCTTGAACGTCGGCAGCATGCCGGCGTGGTGCGCCGCGATGCCCCGCTCCAGGCCTTCCAGCCACTCGTAGTACCCCAGGACGTGCAGGTCCTCGGCGGGGATGGAGGCGGTCCGCTCCTCGACGATCTCGCGCACCCTCAGGCGCGCGGCGTCGTCGTTGAGCCGCAGGCCCGCGAACAGGCACTGCTGGACGGCGGCCTCGCAGCCGGCCCGGCTGAAGATGAAGTTGATCGCCGGCAGCAGCCCGTCGCCGTCGAGCCGGGCGATGACCTCGGGGCGGCTCGGGGTCCAGATCCGGCCGCGCGAGCGCCGCTCGCGCTCGCGGTCGGCCTCGCGGACCATCTTGCCTCGGCGCCGGTCCTTCGGACTGTACGTGCGGGTGTTCTCCTCGCGCGCCATCCGCAGCAGGTCGGGGTTGACCTCGCGGCGCGCGGAGCCGCGGCCCCCGTGGTCGGACTCCTCCTCGAAGAGGTCGTAGATCCTGCGGCCGGCCATGACGTGCTGCCACAGCGGGACGGGCCGCTCCTCGGAGACGATCACCTCGGTGTCGCCGCGCACGGTGTCGAGCCAGTCGCCGAACTCCTCGGCGTTGGACACCGTGGCCGACAGGGACACCAGGGTGACCGACTCGGGGAGGTGGATGATCACTTCCTCCCAGACGGCTCCGCGGAACCGGTCGGAGAGGTAGTGCACCTCGTCCATCACGACGTAGCCGAGGCCGATCAGCGACTGCGAGCCCGCGTACAGCATGTTGCGGAGCACCTCGGTTGTCATCACGACCACGGGCGCCTCGGAGTTGACGCTGTTGTCGCCGGTCAGCAGGCCCACCTTGTCGGCGCCGTAGCGCTTGACGAGGTCGGCGTACTTCTGGTTCGACAGGGCCTTGATGGGCGTCGTGTAGAAGCACTTGCGGCCCTGACGCAGGGCCAGGTGCACGGCGAACTCGCCGACGATGGTCTTGCCCGAGCCGGTCGGGGCGGCGACCAGCACGCCCTTGCCGGCCTCCAGTGCCTTGCAGGCGTCGACCTGGTAGGAGTCCAGGTCGAATTCGTACATCTCCCGGAAGGGGGCCAGCGCGGAGGCCTCTTCGGCGGCGCGGATCCGGGCTGCGGCGTACCGCTCGGCGGGTGAGAGTTCTTCGGTCATCTTGCTGTCGAGCCTACCCGCCGCCCCTGACAACAGTCGCGATCTTTATCTACACCAGCAGCCGCAGGGCCCCCGGTACGCAGGCGGCGGTCACGGGCAGCGGCCCCAGGGGCTCGCCGTCCGCGTACGCGGTGATTCCGGCGGCCTCCAGCGTGACCTTCGAGGCCCGGTGGACCGTCACCGCGGGGTGGCTCAGATGGGTCCCCCTGTACACCCGCGGGAAGACCTTGAGCAGGGTGGCCCGGCTGCAGTCGCCCACGACGACGACGTCGAAGAGCCCGTCGTCGGGGACGGCGTCGGCGCAGATCCGCATGCCCCCGCCGTACGAGGACCCGTTGCCCACGGCCACCAGCGTGGCCTCGGTCTCGATCACCGGACCGTCGTCGAGGGTGATCCGGTAGGGGAAGGGCCGGAACGCGGCCAGCTCCGCGAGCATCGCCAGGTCGTACTTGAACCGGCCGGCCGGGAGCCGCATCCGGTTGCCGCGGTCGTTGACCCGCGAATCGAATCCGGAGCACAGCACGGTCCCGTACCAGGTCCCGCCCTCGGCGGCGCCCCCGCCCCCGGCCCCCGCCGCGGCCACCCGCCCGAGGTCGACCTCGCGGACCCGGCCCTCCTTGAGCGCCTCGGCGGCCAGCCGGCCCGCCCGCGCGGGCTCCCCTACGGGCAGCCCCACGGCCCGCGCGAAGTCGTTGCCGGTCCCCGCCGCGACCACCCCGAGCGGTACCAGCGTCCCGGCCAGCGCCTGCAGGGCCAGGGAGACCATGCCGTCGCCGCCGACGGCGATCACCGCCCCGGTGCCCTCGCGGACGGCGGTGCGCAGCCGGGCCAGCGCGTCGCCGGCGTCGGCGCCGAGGACCGTCCGTACGGAGAATCCGGCGGCCCGGAGCGCGGAAGCGGCCGGCTGCGCGGCGTGCGCGCCCCGGCCGCGTCCCGCGGTGGGATTGACGAACAGGGTGATCTCAGCGCTCACCCACCGGAATGTACCTGTCAGGTGGCGTCGTCGTAACCGTTGATCTGCCGGCGTCCGCCGTCGGCCTGCTCGGGCAGCGCGGCCGGGGCCTGGACGGGCTCCATCTCACCGATCGGCGCGGGCGTGAGGTCGAGCTCGGAGGCCTCGTCGTCGTCGAGCAGCGCGTCGGGGTTGCCGCGGCGCCGCCTGCGGTCGTTGATCAGGCAGATCCCGAGCGCGACGAAGTAGAGGGCGACGATCGGCGCGGCCAGCGACAGCATGGTCAGCGGGTCACCGGTGGGCGTGGCGAACGCGGCGAAGATCGTGATGCCCAGCACCATGGCCCGCCACCAGCTCGCCAGCCGCTTCGCGGTGAGGATCCCGGTGAAGTTCAGCAGGATCAGCAGGAGCGGCAGCTCGAAGGCGAGACCGAAGACGACGACCATGCGGGTCACCAGGTCGAGGTAGTCGTCGACCGGCAGCAGGTTGCGCGCGTTCTCGGGGGTGAACTCGAGGAGGATCGTCGCGGTCTGCGGCAGCAGGTTGTACGCGAGCACCGCACCGGCGCCGAACAGGGGAGCGCCGACGGCGACGAAGCCCATCGCGTAGCGCTTCTCGTGGTTGTGCAGGCCCGGGGCGACGAAGGCCCACAGCTGGTAGAGCCACACCGGCGCGGAGAGCACCACACCGGCGGTCAGCGAGACCTTGAGGGCGATCGAGAACGGGGCGATGAGACCGTTCACGGTCATGTCGGCGCAGGGCCGGCCGTTGCGCTGCGAGACCACCCCGTCGGTGCAGCCGACGGAGTCCAGCATCGGCTTCAGCATGAAGTCGATGAGGTTCTTGTAGTAGAAGGCCGCCACGACGGTGATCACGAGGATCGCCAGGACCGACTTCAGCAGGCGGTTTCTCAGCTCACGCAGGTGCTCGACAAGAGGCATCCGCCCTTCGGCGTCCTTGGCCTGCTTGCTTTGCTTCTCCTGCTTGCGGGCAGACTTGAGCAACCCACGTCCCTTGTCTCGTTGCAGATGACCGGCGTGATCGTGGCCGCGGACCGGCGGCCGGGGGATCAGCCCTGGGCGGAGTGGTTCGGCTCGTTGACGGGACGGGAGCCGGTCACGTCACCGGGGGCGGCCTTGATGGTGCGCGGGGCCGCGGGCTGCTGCGGGGCCTGGTCGGCGACCGTGGCGGCGCCGGCGTTGTCCTCCGCCGCGCTCTCCGCCTTCATCGCCTTGGCCTCGCTCTTGAGGATGCGCGCCGACTTGCCGAGGGAGCGCGCCATGTCAGGGAGCTTCTTGGCACCGAACAGCAGGAAGATCACGGCGATGATCAGGAGGATCTCAAGAGGCTTCAGATTGCCGATCATGTCTGACTTCCTTCTCACCGAAACGGCTGGTTGTGGTGGCGGGCGGCCCGGGCCAGGGACCCGAACCGCTCAGGGAAGGATCGTAACCCCCGGGGGTTAACGCCCGGCAATCCCCCGGGGTACCACGCCTTGCGCGCGGCTGCGACCGACGGTACGGGTACGGGCGCGCACTTTCCAGAGACGTGCGGGCCACGGGCCCGTCGCCCGCGCACCGCGCCCCCGCGCGCCCGCGGGTCACGGCCGGGCGGCCCCGCCCGCGCGGGCCAGGTCCGACGCCGCGCGCTCCAGATCCACCGAGGCGTCCGTGAGGCGCCGGCCGGCCAGCTCGACCTGGCCGGCGAGCCGTCGCACCTCCACGGCGACCCGTACGGCGAGGACGGCGAGGACGGCGAGCCCCAGGAATCCCAGGGCGATCGCGAGCATGGGCCACAGCATGGGTCGAGCCTAGGCCACCGGAGGCCTCAGATGCTGCGCAGGGTGCTCACGCCGCCGCCGGTCAGCAGTTCCACGATGCGCTCACCGGCCGGTTTGCGAACGGAGGCCCCGCACTCGGGGCAGGTGAAGGAGTAGAACGTGGTCCGCCGGCTCCCGCCGATCACCAGCCGCAGCGCCGTGGCGTCCAGCTCGAACCGGGCCCGGCAGTCGGAACAGGCCGCCTTGAAGGAGACCGGCCCGACCGTGGACGACCGTCCCGGCGGCCCCGCGGCAGCATGCACACCCCGTGGCCCAGACATTGGCGACATCGCTCGGCGCTCCCCTCAGCCCATTCATTTCAGACGGCACAGCTCCCGCACGCACGGCACGGCCCGTACCGCACGGCCCCGCCGCTTCCCCGGGTCCAGCCGGTTCAGCCCTGTCCGCCGTACCCGTTCAGCCTTCTTCGCCGTACCCGGCGAGGGCCTCCCGGGCCGCCTGCCGCGCGCTGTCGGCCAGCTCCAGGGGGGCGACGATCCGGCCCTCGCGGCCCAGCCGCAGCGCGAGGCGGCGCAGCGAGGCCGGGTCGGGGCTGCGCAGCGTGATCCGCAGGCCGCCGTCGGACAGCTCCTCGGCACTGTCGTGCGGGTAGTACTCGGCGACCCAGCGGCCGCCCGGCCCCACCTCGACCACGACCTCCGGATCCTCGGCGGCCGGCTGGACGAGCCCCTCGGACAGGTCCCGCGGTTCGATGGCGGGCGGCTCGGCCCGCTCGTCCAGCAGCCGGATCTCGGCGACCCGGTCCAGCCGGAAGGTGCGCCGGGCCTCGGAGAGGTGGCACCAGCCCTCCATGTACGTGTGGCCGACCGCGAACAGCCGGATCGGGTCGACCTTGCGCTCGGTCAGCTCGTCCCGCGCCGGCGAGTAGTAGCGCAGCCACAGCCGCCGGCGCTCGGCGATGGCCCGGTCGACGTCCGCGAAGACCCCGCCCTCCGCCTCGAAGGTCACCGACAGGCGGGAGCTGGCGCCGGCGGCCTCGCCCGCGGCCGCCTCCAGCTTCGCGGTGGCCCGCAGCAGCGCGTCCCGGTCGCTCTCGCGCAGCCCCGGCAGGGTGGCCACGGCGCGGGCGGCGACCAGCAGCGCGGTCGCCTCGTCGGCGGCGAGGCGCAGCGGCTCGGCGGTGGACTCCCCCGACGCGTCGGGGTTGCGCCACCAGATGCGCTCCCCGTCGGTGTCGATGTCGAGCAGGTCCCCGCCGCGGAAGCTGGTCCCGCACATGGGCAGCACGTCGAGGTCGGAGATCAGCTCGTCCTCGGTGATCCCGAAGGCACGGGCGACGTCGGCGACGTGCGCCCCGGGGCGCTCGCGCAGGTAGGTCACCAGGGACAGCATCCGGCGGGTCTGGTCGATGGCGTTGGCAGCCATGCTGGTACGTCTCCCCCTCAGGGCACGTCTTGCGAACGGTGCGGTTGTGCGGTGCGTGCGGATCGTGCGGCGGCCGCCGCGGGCCCGGCCCGTCGGGTCGGCCTCTCGGGTCCGGCGTGTCGGGCCCGGCCTGTCGGGTCGGCCTGTCGGGTCCGGCCCGGTCGGCCTCAGCCCTTGGCCACGGCGCGCAGCCGGTCCACGACGTCCGCCCGCAGGTCGGCGGGTTCCACGACCACCACGTCCGGCCCGAACTCGACCAGCCAGGCGTCCAGCCCGTGCCCGTACGGGATCTCCAGCTCGTCCCAGCCGTCCCCGCCCTCCCGCACGGCGGTGGCCTTGGCCCGCAGCGGGTACCCGGCACCGCTCCGCAGCCGGATCAGCGCGGAGCGGTCCGCGCTCTCCCCGGCCCAGCTCGCCACGGTCTCCCGCACGGTGACCCCGTCCGGGACCTCGGCGGTGTACCGGCCGGCCCGGGAGCGCACCTTGCCGGTGATCCGGGAGAGGCGGAACACGCGCTCCGCCCCGCGGTCCCGGTCGTAGCCGGCCAGGTACCAGTGGCCGCGCCAGCACTCCAGCGCCCACGGCTCCACCTGGCGGGTCTCGGGGCGCGCGGCGGTGGACTTGCGGTAGTCGAAGACCACCGGCCGGCGGTCACGGCAGGCCAGCATCAGCGGTTCGAAGGCCGCCTCGTGGACCGGGATGCGGGGCTCGATGGCGCTGTGCTGGCCCTCGTACGGGTCCCCCGCCTCCGGCATCCCGCCGGCGCGCAGCTTCTGCAGGGCGCCGCTGGCGGCTCCCGCGAGACGGGCCTGCTGCCAGACCTTGGCCGCCAGCCCCAGGGCGGCGGCCTCCTCGGCGTCGAGGGAGACGGGCGGCAGCCGGTTGCTGTCGCGCCGGGCGAGGTAGCCGGTCTCGCCCTCCAGGTTCTCCACCGTCTCGATGACCAGGCCGAGTTCACGCAGGTCGTCCTTGTCCCGCTCGAACATGCGGTTGAACGACTCGTCGTTGCCGGCCTCCATGTACGCCTCGATGGAGCCGCGCAGCTCGCGCTTGCTCAGCGGCCGACGGGTCCCCAGCAGACACAGCGCCAGATTCATCAGCCGCTCGGCCTTGGCAATCGCCATCGACGCCCTTCCGCCCTTCTCCGCTTACACGTTGCACGCCCCGCACGACACACGACACGTCCGGGCGCACGAGGCACACGTCCGTGACCGTTGACCGTACCGCCCCGGCGGGCCCCCGCAAAAGCGAGGGCCCCCGCCTGACGGCAGGGGCCCTCTCACCTGTCACGAGTCGTCGTGTCAGACGCCCATCAGGTCGCAGACGAAGATCAGCGTCTCGCCCGGCTTGATGGCACCGCCGGCGCCGCGGTCGCCGTACGCGCGGTGCGCCGGGATCGTCAGCTTGCGCCGGCCGCCGACCTTCATGCCCTGGACACCCTGGTCCCAGCCCGGGATGACCTGGCCGATACCCAGGATGAACTGCAGCGGGGCGCCGCGGTTCCAGGAGGCGTCGAACTCCTCGCCGGTGGAATAGGCCACGCCCACGTAGTGGACGGAGACCTTGTTGCCGGCCGTGGCCTCGGCGCCGTCGCCGACCCAGATGTCCTCGATGACGAGGTCCGTCGGGACCGGGCCCTCGGGGAAGTCGATCTCGGGCTTCTCGAGCTGGTTGCTCACGGAACTGCTCCTCAAAACTGAATCAGGTCAACTGGGACAGTCTTACATCACAGCGAGGATGTCGAGACTGAAGACCAGCGTCGAGTTCGCCGGGATGGTGCCCGTCTCCTTGTCGCCGAAGCCCTGGTCCGGCGGGATGACCAGCAGGATGCGGCTGCCGACCTTCTTGCCGAGCATGCCCTCCTTGAGACCCTTGACGGAGAGCTGTTCCATGGGCCAGGTCACCGTCTGGTCCGTGGCGTACGTGCTTTCGAAGGTCTTGTCGTCCTTCCACGTCTTGCCGTTGAACTTGACGATGACGCTGTCGGAGTCCTTGACGGCCGGGCCGTCACCCTCCAGCACGTAGTTCGAGACCAGCTTGGCGGGCGGCGTGGTGTCCTTCGGAACGGTCACGGAGACTTCCTTGCCGTCCGTGTTCGTACCGACCTTCGGCAGGTCCTTGTTGTCCTGCGCGACCTCCTTGCCCGTGGCCGAGACCGGGACCGAGGTGCCCTTGACGATGTCGACGACGAAGACCAGCGTGGCGTTCGGCTTGATCTTGTCACCGGAGCCCTGCGCGCCGTAACCGAGGTCCGGCGGGATCACGAGCTCCAGGCGGCTGCCGACCTTCTTGCCCTCGAGGCCCTGGTCCCAGCCCTTGATGACCATTCCGGCACCGATGGTCACATCGAACGGCTTGCCCTTGCCGAAGCTCTGGTCGAACGGCTCCTTGCCGTCCCAGACCTGGCCGTAGTAGTTGACCTGGGCGACATCGCCCTTCTTCAGCACCGGGCCGTTGCCCTCGCTGACGGTCACCACCTTCAGCTCCTTCGGCGGGTCGCCCTTGCCCTTGGACAGGGTCGGGGTCTCACCGAACTTGGCGCCCTTGGTGATCGCGGGCGCCCCGTTCTTCATCTCGGCGGAGTCGGAGCCGCTGTCGCCACAGGCTGCTGTCGACAGCAGCAGAAGGGGTACGACCAGCAGGCCGGCAAGTCGGCGCACGTGTTCCTCAGATCTCAGACGGCACGGTCGTCGCCACTCTAAGGCGTGGGCGGGGCCCCGTACGAGATCCGTACGGGGCCCCGCCCAAGATCAGCGCGATGTCACATGCCGGCGATCAGCTTCTCCACCCGGTCGTCCACCGACCGGAACGGGTCCTTGCACAGCACCGTCCGCTGCGCCTGGTCGTTCAGCTTCAGGTGCACCCAGTCGACCGTGAAGTCCCGCCGCTGCTCCTGCGCCCGGCGGATGAAATCGCCGCGCAGCCGCGCCCTCGTCGTCTGCGGAGGCACCGACTTGCCCTCGAAGATCTTGAGGTCGTTGCAGATCCGCGCCGCCTGCCCCTTGCGCTCCAGCAGGTAGTACAGCCCGCGCCGACGGTGGATGTCGTGGTACGCGAGGTCTATCTGAGCCACCCGCGGGTTGGACATGGTCATGCCGTGCTTGGCCCGGTACCGCTCGATCAGCTGGTACTTCATCACCCAGTCGATCTCGGTCCCGATCCGGTCCAGGTCCTCCGCCTCGATCGCGTCGAGGGTGCGGCCCCACAGCTCCAGCACCTGGTCCACCGTGCCGGTGCGAATGCCCCGGCGTTCGGCGAAGTCCACGGCCTTGTCGTAGTACTCGCGCTGGATCTCCAGCGCCGAGGCCTCGCGGCCGCTGGCCAGGCGCACCTTGCGCTGACCCGTGATGTCGTGGCTGACCTCGCGGATCGCCCGGATCGGGTTCTCCAGCGTCAGGTCCCGCATCACCGTGCCCGCCTCGATCATGCGCAGCACCAGGTCGGTGGCCCCGACCTTGAGCAGCATGGTCGTCTCGGACATGTTCGAGTCCCCGACGATCACGTGCAGGCGGCGGTAGCGCTCGGCGTCCGCGTGCGGCTCGTCCCGGGTGTTGATGATCGGCCTGGACCGGGTCGTCGCGGAGCTGACGCCCTCCCAGATGTGCTCCGCCCGCTGGCTCACGCAGTAGACCGCACCCCGCGGGGTCTGCAGCACCTTGCCCGCGCCACAGATCAGCTGCCGCGTGACAAGGAACGGAATGAGGATGTCCGCCAGGCGGGAGAATTCTCCGTGCCGGGCCACGAGATAGTTCTCGTGGCACCCGTAGGAGTTTCCGGCCGAGTCGGTGTTGTTCTTGAAGAGATAGACGTCGCCCGCGATTCCCTCCTCGTGCAGGCGGCGTTCGGCGTCGACGAGCAGGCCTTCGAGAATGCGCTCGCCCGCCTTGTCGTGCGTGACGAGTTCCGTCACGTTGTCGCATTCGGGAGTTGCATATTCCGGATGCGAACCCACGTCGAGGTACAGGCGGGCGCCGTTCCGCAGGAAGACATTGCTGCTGCGGCCCCATGACACAACACGGCGGAAGAGGTAGCGCGCCACTTCGTCAGGGGACAGCCGGCGCTGTCCCCTGAAGGTGCACGTGACGCCGTACTCGTTCTCCAGCCCGAAAATGCGGCGGTCCATGACTGAACATTACGCCTTCTGCACTGTTCTGAAACCGGGTTCGTGAACGCCGTTTCGATCAGTTGCCCGTGGACCGCTCCCCCGCGACCCCCGCCGGACCCCCCGGCGGTCGCCGCGCACCGCCCCTACACGCCCCCGCCCACGGCCTCCACGCCCACCGACACGCCCCCGCCGCCGCCTTCCGCAGCCGGCGCCGGCGAGCCCGCCACCGTACGGGTCCGGCCCGGAGCCGCCATGACGCGCTGAGTGAACGTCAGCACCAGCAGCGCCGACGCACCCGCGGCACACGCCACGCCGAACCCGCTCGCCGCACCGCCCAGTTCCACCGCCGGCCCCGCCGCAGCCGTACCGATCGCCGCACCCACGCCGAAGAACGTCACCAGCCACGAGAACGCCTCCGTCACCGTCCCCGCCGGAGCGTGCCGGTCCACGACGATGAACGCACACGCCAGCGCGGGCGCCAGGAACACACCCGCCAGCGCCGACAGCGCCGTCATCGCCACCGGCCCAGGAACCAGCACCAGCGGCAGATAGCACACCGCCAGCAGCGCCACGATCAGCCGCAGCCGCCGCTCCGGCGCACCCGCCCACTGCCGCGCCCCGTAGAGCACCCCGCCGACCAGCGCGCCCACACCCAGCGCCGCCATCAGCCAGCCGTACACCGCCTGGCCCCCGTGGACGTCCGCGTACGCCACGCCCGCCACCGTGATCGAACCCAGCGCCATGCCCACGAAGAAGAACGCACCCAGCAGCGCCCGCAGCCCCGGCGAGCGCAGCGCGCCCAGCCAGTGCGCCTCGCGCGGCTCCGAACGCCACGTCCGCGAGGGCTCGCAGACCACCACGGACAGCGCCCCCAGGACACCAAGCGCATGGATGACCAGCAGCGCCCCCGCCGGATCCCACAGCGACACGCACAGCGTCACGAGCAGCGGCCCCACCGCGTACATGATCTCCTGCGCCACCGCGTCCATCGCGTACGCGGCGTGCACCCGCTCCTCCTTGCCGCCGAGCACCGAAGGCCACAGCGCCCGCAGCCCGCCCTCCAGCGGCGGCGCGAAGAACCCTCCGACGACCACGGCCCCGTACGCGGCCGCCGCCGACCCGGTACCCGCGAACGCGAGCCACGTCATGCCCAGCGCCGAGAGCACCGCGGCGGGCAGCTGCACCCGCGGCTGCCCGAAGAGGTCCACCGCGCGGCCGAGCAGCGGCTGACCCACCGCGTTGGCCACGCCGGCGACCGCGGCGAGGGCGCCCGCGAGGCTGTAGCTGCCCCCCTCGGCCCGCGTGAACAGCACGATCGCGATCGCCGCGGTGGCGTTCGGCAGCCGGCCGACGAGCGTGCCCGCCAGCAGCCTCGCGGCGTGCCGGGTCCTGAGCAGCTCCGCGTATCCCGCGGCCATGTCCGCCCCCTTCTGCCCGGAACCCAGCCCGGGAGTCAACCAAGTAATACGTATAACGTCCGACGTCATACGTACCATGTCCCCAGCACGGGGGTCCAACCGCACCACCACCCCCACCCCGCCGACCTCGTACAACAGGAGCACGGTGTGACGAGACCCACCAGCCGCGACGTAGCCACCGCCGCCGGGGTCTCCCAGGCCACCGTCTCCCTCGTCCTCGGCGACAAATGGCACGGACGCGTCTCCGCCCGCACCGCCGGCCTCGTCCGCGAAGCCGCCACCACCCTCGGCTACCGCCCCAACCTCGCCGCCCGCAACCTCCGCCTCGGCAGCACCCGCACCGCCCTCCTCGTCGTCCCCGCCCTCACCAACGAATTCTTCGCCCGCGTCTACACCGGCGCCGCCCGCATCGCCGCCGAACACGGCTTCGGCGTCGTCCTCTACCCCTCCCCCGACGGCACCGGCCCCGCCCGCAACCCCTTCCCCTCCGCCCGCGCCGCCCTCGACGGAGTCATCGCCTCCTCCATGGCCGCCCACGCCATCGACGCCATCGGCGACGCCGAACTCCCCCTCGTCATGCTCGACAGCGACCCCACCGCCGGACGCGCCGCCGCCCACGTCAACCTCGCCATGGCCGACGGCATGCGCCAGACCACCGAACACCTCCTCGCCCACGGCCACCGCCGCTTCCTCCACCTCGCCGCAGCCGTCGACTCCTGGACCTTCGACATCCGCGCCGAAACCCTCGCCGCCCTCCTGAAACCCCACGCCGAGCTGCGCACCGTACGGGCCCCCCTCACCGTCACCGACGCCCGCACGGCCGTCGAGAGCGCCCTGGCGGCCCCCGGGAACCGGCCCACCGCCATCGTCTGCGACGACGACATCCTCGCCGCCGGCGCCTGCAAGGCCGCCCGCCGCCTCGGCCTGCGCATCCCCGACGACCTCTCCGTGACCGGCTTCGACGACCTCGCCCTCGCCACCGCCGTCGAACCCGAGCTCACCACCGTCCACCTCCCCGCCGAACGCGTCGGCGAACAGGGCATGACCGCCCTCCTCGCCGTCCTGGAAGGCACCCCCTGGACCGCCCCCGACGTCCCCGTCGAACTGGTCGTCCGCGCCTCCTCCGGCCCCGCCCCGGCCTGAAACGCCGACGGCGCCCCCGACCCGAAGGCCGAAGGCGCCGCCGAACCGCTGCCCGGAGTCCCTACTCGGAATCGTCCTCGGGGACCTCGTCGTTCGACACCGCATCCGCCTGCACGGCCGCCGGGACGTCCGCCTCCAGCAGCCGCGACAGCTGCCGGCCCCGGATCCGCTTGAACTTCCGCTGCTGCGCCCGCGTCCGGTCGAGCACCGCAACCTCCAGCCGCTCGGCCGGAATCGCCTTGTCCGCACCGTTCGCCTGGCTGGACAGCGCCTGCACCGCCAGCTTCAGCGCCTCGGACAGCGTCATCCCGTCCCGGTGGCGCTGATCCAGGTACGTACTGATCTGCTCGGCGTTGCCACCGACCGCGACCGAACCGTGCTCGTCCACGATCGACCCGTCGTGCGGCAGCCGGTAGATCTGGTCACCCGCGGCCGTCGCACCGACCTCGGCCACGACCAGCTCCACCTCGTACGGCTTCTCACCGGCCGACGAGAAGATCGTGCCGAGCGTCTGCGCATAGACGTTCGCCAGCCCACGGGCCGTCACATCGTCACGGTCGTAGGTGTATCCGCGCAGATCGGCATAGCGCACGCCACCGATCCGCAGGTTCTCGTACTCGTTGTACTTGCCGGCGGCCGCGAAGCCGATCCGGTCGTAGATCTCGCTGAACTTGTGCAGCGCGCGCGACGGGTTCTCGCCGACGAACACGATGCCGTCGGCGTACTGCAGCACGACAAGGCTGCGACCGCGGGCGATGCCCTTCCGGGCGTATTCCGCCCGGTCGGCCATGGCCTGCTGGGGTGACACATAGAACGGAGTCGACACCGGTTGTCCGTCCCTTTCTTCTGGGCGACGAGGAGGACTGGTCAAAGCAGGGCGGCGCGCGGACCGTCGGGCTCCTGGAGCCGCCGGTCCGTCACCTTGCGGGCGAGCACCTGCGACTCGTCATCGTCGAGCCTGCGGAACCCCTCGTCGGTGATGACGGTGATGATGGGGAAGATCTTGCGGTACAGGTCCGGCCCACCGGTCGCCGAGTCGTCGTCGGCGGCGTCGTACAGCGCCTGCACGACCAGCGTGGTGGCCTGCTCCTCCGTCAGGTCCGGCCGGTACAACTTCTTCATCGACCCGCGGGCGAAGATCGAACCCGATCCGGTGGCCGCGTAGCCGTGCTCCTCGGAGCGGCCTCCGGTCACGTCGTAGGAGAAGATCCGGCCCTTCTCCTTGGCCTCGTCGTACCCCGCGAAGAGCGGTACGACCGCCAGCCCCTGCATCGCCATGCCCAGGTTGCTCCGGATCATGGTGGAGAGCCGGTTGGCCTTGCCCTCCAGGCTGAGGGTCGTGCCCTCCACCTTCTCGAAGTGCTCCAGCTCCAGCTGGAACAGCTTCACCATCTCCACGGCCAGGCCGGCCGTACCGGCGATGCCGACCGCGGAGTACTCGTCGGCCGGGAACACCTTCTCGATGTCCCGCTGCGCGATCATGTTCCCCATGGTCGCGCGCCGGTCACCGGCGAGCACGACTCCGCCGGGGAAGGTGGCGGCGACGATGGTCGTCCCGTGCGGCGCCTCGACGACTCCCTCGGGCAGCTTCCGGTTGCCCGGCAGCATCTCGGGCGAGTGCGCCCCGAGGAAGTCCATGAAGGACGAGGACCCCGGCGTCAGGAAGGCTGCCGGTAGACGCCCTGTGCCACGATTGTTGGCTTCCACAGGTTTCCTTCCACGTAAGCGGCTGCACGTCGCATGACGTCCGGCCGATCCTTGAACTGCCCCAAGGCTGCGTTACAGCTGAAGCACAGTACGCCTCGGACCTTACCCGTCTGATGATCGTGATCCACGTGCTCCGCCGGAGCAGCCTGACAGAGCAGGCAGTTCCCGCCTTGAGCCGCGATCATGCGATCCCGCTCGGCCTCGGTGATGCCGTAGTGCCGCTTGAAGTACGAGGCCCGATTCCGCTGGGCCCGGCATTCTCGGCAGTAGCTGGCCCAACCGTCCGAACTCGTTTTGTTGCGCTCCCACTCCGAGTGAGGCTTGATCTCCCCGCACTGGGGACACCGTTTGCGTCCGGACGGCACGGGGATCTTGACCCGTACCGTCCGCCCCTTCGCCTCTTGCCTCTGCTTGTAGTGCTCGGCCTGGCAATCCCGGCAGTACGCCTGCAGACCGTCCCTCATTGCCCGGTTACTCGCAAAGGCCTCGCATGACTGAACGCGCTTACATCGCGAGCAGCGCTTCATGCCCTCAGGTGCCGTCTCGGCCACCCAACCCCCCATACCTTCGATTCGAAGGCTAAATGGCCCCGACGAGCTTTACTGGCCACCCTTTTGCACGAACGACCTCACGAAATCCTCGGCGTTCTCTTCCAAGACATCGTCAATCTCGTCAAGAACTGAGTCGACGTCGTCGGAGAGCTTTTCCTGGCGTTCCTTGAGGTCGGTCGATTCCTCGACCGCCGCCTCCTCGACCTCCTCGGTCGAGCGAGTCGCCTTCTGCTGTCCGCCGCCGGTGTCCTTGGTCGCCATGTCTACCTCACCCCGCTCGGTTCGCGCGCTCATGTCGAGAGACCCCGGGATCGGGATCTCTCAAGATCAGACCCTACGTCGGACCCTACAAGGAGGGTCCGGCATTCGTCCCCGCACTTTCATAACGTGCGGCTGCTTTCATGATTCCCGTAACGGCGGCTTTTCAGCCCTGGTTCCCGCTCAGGACCCGGACCAGGTCCTCCGCCGTGCGGCAGCGGTCCAGGAGCTCCTTCACGTGCTTGCGGGTACCCCGCAGGGGTTCCAGCGTCGGGACCCGCTGGAGGGAGTCCCGGCCCGGGAGGTCGAAGATCACCGAGTCCCAGGAGGCCGCGGCCACGTCGTCCGCGTACTGCTCCAGGCACCGGCCCCGGAAATAGGCCCTCGTGTCCTCCGGCGGCTTGCCCTGGGCCCGCTCGACCGCGGCCTCGTCCACCAGCCGCTTCATCTTGCCGCGGGCCACCAGGCGGTTGTACAGGCCCTTCTCGGGCCGTACGTCCGCGTACTGGAGGTCCACCAGGTGCAGCCGGGCCGCGTCCCAGCCGAGCCCGTCGCGCCTGCGGTAGCCCTCCAGGATCTCCCGCTTCGCGATCCAGTCCAGCTCGCCGGACAGGCTCATCGGGTCGCTCTCCAGCCGGCCCAGCACGTCCTCCCAGCGGGCCAGCACGTCCTTGGTCTGCTCGTCCGCGTCGGTGCCGAAACGCTCGTCCACGTACTTCCTGGCCAGCTCGAAGTACTCCATCTGGAGCTGCACGGCGGTGAGCGTGCGGCCGCTGCGGAGCGTGATGAGGTGGTGCAGGTCGGGGTCGTGGGAGACCTGGTGCAGGGTGCGCACGGGCTGGTCCACGGCCAGGTCCACGTTGATGAAGGAGTCCTCGATCATCGACAGGACGAGGGCGGTGGTGCCGAGCTTGAGGTAGGTGGAGATCTCGGAGAGGTTGGCGTCGCCGATGATCACGTGGAGGCGGCGGTACTTCTCCGCGTCGGAGTGCGGCTCGTCGCGCGTGTTGATGATGGGCCGCTTGAGGGTGGTCTCCAGGCCGACCTCGACTTCGAAGTAGTCCGCGCGCTGGCTGATCTGGAAGCCGTGCTCGCGGCCGTCCTGGCCGATGCCGACGCGGCCTGCGCCGGTGACGACCTGGCGGGAGACGAAGAAGGGGGTCAGGTGGCGCACGATCTCCGAGAAGGGGGTTTCCCGCTTCATCAGGTAGTTCTCGTGCGTGCCGTAGGAGGCGCCCTTGTTGTCGGTGTTGTTCTTGTAGAGGTGGATGGGCTGGGCTCCGGGGAGCTGGGCGGCCCGTACGGCCGCCTCGGCCATGATGCGCTCGCCGGCCTTGTCCCAGAGGACGGCGTCGAGCGGGTTGGTGATCTCCGGGGAGCTGTATTCGGGGTGCGCGTGGTCGACGTAGAGCCGTGCGCCGTTGGTGAGGATGACGTTGGCGAGGCCGATGTCCTCGTCGGTGAGCTGGCTGTTGTCTGCGGCCTCGCGGGCGAGGTCGAAGCCGCGGGCGTCCCGCAGCGGGTTCTCCTCCTCGAAGTCCCAGCGGGCGCGTCGCGCCCGGTGCATCGCCGCCGCGTAGGCGTTGACGATCTGGGACGAGGTGAGCATGGCATTGGCGTTCGGGTGCCCCGGGACGGAGATCCCGTACTCCGTCTCGATTCCCATTACTCGCCGTACGGTCATGCGGCCCTCCTTGCCCGGCGGCGCTCCCGTTCGGGAGCGGCGCTCAAGTACCGCTGGTGCTCCGGTGCGTGTGCGGTGCCCGTCCCCGCACTGCGCGACCGGCGGTACGGAAGAGCCTAGAACCACTCCGCGCTGGTGGGGAGATCATTTCAGTCATTGACTTCACCCCGTCACCGGCTGAAAAGAACAGTCGGTAAAGCAGTGGGCTGCGGGTGCCCGGTGGGCCACCCGCAGCCGCCCTGTTCGATCAGAGGTACTGACCGGTGTTCGCCACCGTGTCGATGGAGCGTCCGGTGTCCGCGCCCTGCTTTCCGGTGACGAGGGTGCGGATGAATACGATCCGCTCGCCCTTCTTGCCGGAGATCCGGGCCCAGTCGTCCGGGTTGGTGGTGTTGGGCAGGTCCTCGTTCTCCTTGAACTCGTCCACGCAAGCCTGGAGGAGGTGGGAGACGCGCAGGCCCTTCTGGTTGTGCTCCAGGAAGGCCTTGATGGCCATCTTCTTCGCCCGGTCCACGATGTTCTGGATCATGGCGCCGGAGTTGAAGTCCTTGAAGTAGAGGACTTCCTTGTCGCCGTTGGCGTACGTGACCTCGAGGAAGCGGTTTTCCTCGCTTTCGGCGTACATCTGCTCGACGACGGTCTGGATCATGCTGTGGACGGCGACCTCGGGCGAGCCGGAGTGCTCGGAGAGGTCGTCGGTGTGGAGCGGCAGCGAGGCCTTGAGGTACTTGGCGAAGATGTCCCTCGCCGCTTCGGCGTCGGGGCGCTCGATCTTGATCTTCACGTCGAGCCGGCCGGGGCGCAGGATGGCCGGGTCGATCATGTCCTCGCGGTTGGAGGCGCCGATGACGATGACGTTCTCCAGGCCTTCCACGCCGTCGATCTCGGCGAGCAGCTGGGGGACGATGGTGTTCTCCACGTCCGAGCTGACTCCGGATCCGCGGGTGCGGAAGAGGGATTCCATCTCGTCGAAGAAGACGATGACGGGGGTGCCTTCGCTCGCCTTCTCGCGTGCACGCTGGAAGACGAGGCGGATGTGCCGCTCGGTCTCGCCGACGTACTTGTTGAGGAGTTCGGGGCCCTTGATGTTCAGGAAGTAGGACTTCCCGGCGGGCTGGCCGGTGACCTCGGCGACCTTCTTGGCAAGGGAGTTGGCCACGGCCTTGGCGATGAGCGTCTTGCCGCAGCCGGGGGGGCCGTACAGCAGGATGCCCTTCGGGGGCCGCAGTTCGTGCTCCTTGAAGAGGTCGGGGTAGAGGTACGGGAGCTCGACCGCGTCGCGGATCAGTTCGATCTGGTCGCCCAGGCCGCCGATCTTGTCGTAGTCGATGTCGGGGACCTCTTCGAGGACGAGTTCTTCGACCTCGCTCTTGGGGACGACCTCGTAGACGTAGCCGGAGCGGGGTTCGAGCAGGAGGGCGTCGCCGGGGCGGATGGTGATGTCCAGGAGCGGCTCGGCGAGCCTCACCACCCTTTCCTCGTCGGTGTGCCCGACCACCAGGGCGCGCTCGCCGTCCTCGAGGATCTCCTTGAGGGTGACGATGTCCCCGGCCCGTTCGAACTCCATGGCCTCGACCACGTTGAGGGCCTCGTTGAGCATGACCTCCTGGCCGCGCCGGAGGTCTTCCGGTTCGACGCTGGGGCTGACGTTCACGCGGAGCTTGCGGCCCCCCGTGAAGATGTCGACGGTGCCGTCCTCGTTCGCCTGAAGGAAGACACCGAAGCCGGCCGGCGGCTGTGCGAGCCGGTCGACTTCCTCCTTGAGGGCGACGATCTGGTCGCGGGCCTCACGGAGCGTATTTGCCAGTCGCTCGTTTTGCGCGGAGACGCCGGCCAGGTTTGTCTGGAGCTCGACGATCCGCTCTTCGAGAATCCTCGTGTGCCGCGGAGAGTCGGCGAGCTTACGTCGCAGGACGGCGATTTCCTGCTCGAGATAGGCAACCTGGCCGGCGGGGTCCTCAGACCCTCGCCCCGGCCGGATGCCGCGGTTGATGTCGTCGTCGTGGGCTGCCACGGTCCTCACCTCCTCCAAGGGGAGCTGGACGCTTCCTGACCCTACCTGGGCTGGTGGTGATTGAAACCCCTAGATCACAAAGACGGTAGAGGTGTGTCCGATCTTCACCCTTGCGTACTCCCTCACGCCAAGGAAATACCCACCCATCAACATCGGAAAGCGGCCGGTTGTAAGGTCGAAGTGTTCAACACCCGTCAGGGCTCGCGCGACTTGCCGCGGCTTGTGGCGGAAACGGATCACTGAGCGCAGGGAACGGCAGGAGATATGACCGTGCAGCAGGAGGCTCCCACGGGTGGTGCCGGGCAGGCCGGAGAGCCGCTTGAGGTCTGGATCGATCAGGACCTCTGCACCGGTGACGGCATCTGCGTGCAGTACGCGCCGGAGGTGTTCGAGCTGGACATCGATGGTCTGGCGTATGTGAAGAGCCCGGAGGACGAGCTTCTGGTGGACGCGGGGGCGACGACTCCGGTTCCTCTGACGCTGCTGCAGGACGTGGTGGACTCGGCGAAGGAGTGCCCGGGCGACTGCATCCACGTAAGGCGCGTTTCGGACAGGGTCGAGGTGTACGGTCCGGACGCGGAGTGACGGTTCAAACACTCCTGGCGTCTGAGTTCGTCAGCTCCTGGCGGAATTTTCCGCCGGTCCAGCGCCACTTGGCGAGCTGCTTCACGTCGGGGCTGTAGCGGGGCACCTGGGGCGAGGAGTAGCCGAGGAGACTGGCGGTGACGACTCCGTCGCGGACGGCGAGGTCGGTGGCGGTCTGCTTCTTGGCGGCCTCCAGCAGGGTCGCCACGACCCTGGGCGCGGAGCCGGGGGCCTTGTCCTGGGCGAGTACGTAGATCGCGTGGGGCGGGGTGCCGGATCCGGCGTCGCAGCGGACGGCTGTGACGGTCTCGGGCCGGCCGTCGCCGTCGAGGTCGCCCTGGGCGGTGGCCGTGACGGCCACGGGCAGGCCCTTGCAGTCGAGGGGGTAGGTGGCCCGGGCGGGGTCCGGTGCGGGGGCGGCGGAGGCCCGGGGGCCGCTCGCGGGGGCGGGGGTGGGGCCGGTGGCGGAGGCGGCCGGCTGGATGAGTCCCGCGGCGGCGATGACGGCGGCCATGGCGGTGGCCGTGGCGAGCCAGTGGAGGGGCCTGGCGCCGCTGTGGGCCAGGGTGTCCAGGGTCGGCGTCAGCTCGGCGGGGCGGTGCGGCACGCGGGGTGTCTCCTGTGCGAACGGTGACGGGGAGCCAGCATCGTGCCACACCTCACACCGGGGTGGAACGGCCGGGTCCGTGTCGGCCGGGGCCGGTATGGGGGGTCGCTGGTGGGACAACGAAAAGGCGCTGTGGCGCAGTTCCCGGGTTGTCGGGGGAACTGCGCCACAGCGCCTTGGTGTTGGTTCGGCCGTGCGGCCTCGCCGTTGTCTAGGCGGAGCGGTCGCTGCCGGGTCCGTCGTAGTCCTCGCCGTAGGCGCCCTTGGCGGGGCGGCGGCGGCGCATGGGGGGCTCGACGCCGTCGGCGAGGCGGCGGGCGGTGACGAGGAAGCCGGTGTGCCCGATCATCCGGTGGTCGGGGCGGACGGCGAGGCCTTCCACGTGCCAGTTGCGGATCATCGATTCCCAGGGCTGCGGCTCGGCGAAGCAGCCGATCTCGCGGATGGACTCGACGGTCTTGGAGAGCTGGGTGGTGGTGGCCACGTAGCAGCAGAGGATGCCGCCGGGGACGAGGGCCTTCTTGACCGCGTCCAGGCACTCCCAGGGGGCGAGCATGTCGAGGATCACGCGGTCGACGTCGGTCTCGTCCAGGTTGTCCTGGAGGTCGCCCACGGTCAGCTTCCACGCCGGGTGGGGGCCGCCGAAGTAGCGCTCGACGTTGGCGGTGGCGATCTCGGCGAAGTCCGCGCGGCGCTCGTAGCTGTGGAGCATGCCCTGGTCGCCGATGGCGCGCAGCAGGAAGCTGCTCAGGGAGCCGGAGCCCACGCCCGCTTCCACGACGCGGGCGCCGGGGAAGATGTCGGCGAAGGCCAGGATCTGGCCCGCGTCCTTGGGGTAGACCACGGCGGCGCCGCGGGGCATGGACAGGACATAGTCGGGGAGCAGGGGACGCAGCGCGAGGTAGGCGACGTTGCCCGTGGTACGGACGACGCTTCCTTCGGGGGAGCCGATCAGCTCGTCGTGGGGGAAGGAACCCTTGTGGGTGTGGAAATTCTTCCCTGCTTCGAGCGTGAACGTGTAGTGGCGGCCCTTGGGGTCGGTGAGCTGAACCTGGTCCCCGACCTCGAAGGGCCCGCGTCGGCGGGCGGCACCGGTCGGTTCGGACATGTGACCAGTGTATTGGCTTCAGGGCTGGGGCCGTGCCATGGCCTTCACGAAGGCCTTCTCGACGTCGAGGGTGGACAGGACGCCGTAGATTTCGCCGCCGGGTTCGAGGACGAGGTATTCGGTGGCGGGGGTGGCGCGGAGGTGGTCGAGGAGCTCTTCGCCGGAGAGTTCGGCGGAGACCCTCATGCCGTCGGTGAGCTCCTGGGCGAGGGTGCTGACGGCGACCCAGGGGCGGCGGTGTTCGGGGACGGAGGCGATGGCGGTCTCGCGGACGATGGAGAGCGGGGCGCCGTGGCCGTCGACGACGACGATGGCGCGGGCGCCGTGGGCGTTGGCGCGGCGCAGGGCTTCGGAGAGGGGGGTGGCGTTCTCGACGGGGACGGCGCGGCGGGTGAGGGTGCGGGCGCGTAGTTCGGGGAGGTGTTCGCGGAGCCGGGCCATGCGCAGGCTGTTGCCGGCGCCGGTCCAGATGATGGCGGCGAGGATCGCGGCGAGCAGGGCGTCCATGACGGTGTTCATGCCGGTCGACTCGACGGCGCCGCCGTCGGTGCCGAGGATGCCGGTGTGGGTGATCATCGGGAGGCCGATGAGGACGGTGACGGCGAGGGCGCGGCCGACCCAGGCGGCGGCGACGGTGCCGGCCATGGGTTTGCCGGTGATGGCCCAGATGACGGCGCGGAGCATGCGGCCGCCGTCGAGGGGGAGGCCGGGGAGCAGGTTGAACGCGGCGACGAGCAGGTTGGAGATCATCAGGCCGGCGAGGAGGACGCCGGGGACGGTGGCCGGGTCGACGAGCTCCATGCCGAGGTAGAAGGCGCCGGCGAGCAGGAGGGAGAGGAGGGGGCCAACGAAGGCGAGGACGAATTCGCGGCCGGGGGTCTCGGATTCCTTCTCGATCTCGGAGACGCCGCCGAAGAACTGGAGCTGGATCCGGCGTACGGGCAGGCCGAAGCGCAGGGCGGCGACGGTGTGGGCGAGTTCGTGGACCAGGACGGATGCGTAGAAGGCGACGGCGAAGAAGAGGGAGACGAGGTAGCGGGCGGGACCGAGGTCGGGCAGGACGCGGTCGAGCTGGTCGCCGAAGACCCAGGTGATGAGGGCGGCGACGAGGAACCAGCTGGGCGAGACGTAGACGGGTACGCCGAAGGGGCGGCCCATGAGGATGCCGCCGCCCGGTCCGGAGCGCTTGTCTGCGCGCTCGCCGGTTTCGTCGGTGTCTGGCACGGCTGTCCTTCGTTCGGTGCTGTCCGGCGGGTTGCGGCCGGCGGTGCTTTCAGTGTGGTCCAGGTGCACGGTCGGTGCGGGGCGGGGTGGCCGGTGGCGCGGTGTGATGCTCCGATCATGCAGTGCGATGGGGTTCGGCGTCGATGGTATGCGCGTGCTGTCGGTGGCGGGTCGTAGGGTTTTGTCCATGACGACGAGCCCCGGTCCGGTTCCTGGCGCAGCCGATGCCGCCGATGCAGATGCGGCTGCGGATGCAGCCCCGCGCGCTGTGGCGCCTTCCTCGCTCTCCCCTTCGCGGGCGAGCGATTTCATGCAGTGCCCGCTGCTGTACCGGTTCCGGGTGATCGACAAGCTTCCGGAGAAGCCGAGTGCGGCGGCGACGCGGGGGACGCTGGTGCATGCGGTGCTGGAGCGGTTGTTCGACCATCCGGCGCAGGAGCGGACGGCGCCGCGGGCGAAGGCGCTGGTCCCGGGGCAGTGGGACCGGCTGCTGGAGTCGAGGCCGGAGCTGGTGGAGCTGTTTCCCGAGGGGGATGGGGGGGCGGCTCTGGCGCGGTGGCTGACGGAGGCCGAGGCGCTGGTGGAGCGGTGGTTCACGCTGGAGGACCCGACGCGGCTGGAGCCGGTGGAGCGGGAGTTCTTCGTGGAGACGGAGCTGGATTCGGGGCTGCGTCTGCGGGGGATCATCGACCGGGTGGACGTGGCTCCGTCGGGTGAGGTGCGGATCGTCGACTACAAGACGGGCAAGGCGCCGCGGCCGGAGTACGCCGAGGGTGCGCTGTTCCAGATGAAGTTCTACGCGCTGGTGGTGTGGCGGCTGAAGCAGGTGGTGCCGCGGCGGCTGCAGCTGGTGTATCTGGGCAGTGGGGACGTGCTGACGTACGACCCGGTGGTCGCGGATCTGGAGCGGGTGGAGCGCAAGCTGCTGGCGCTGTGGGATGCGATCAGGGAGGCGACGCAGACGGGTGAGTGGCGGCCGCGGCCGACGAAGCTGTGCGGCTGGTGTGATCATCGGGCGGTGTGTCCGGAGTTCGGCGGGACTCCCCCGGTGTATCCGCTGGCGGTGATCCCGAGGCCCGCGTCGGGCGAGGGGGCGGGGGCGGGCCGCCCGGAGGAATTCTGACGGGCCGGTCAGGGCAGAATGGGCGGCGTCCGTCGATGCCGCCGTTCGAATTCGAGGTACCTTCCGTGGCGATCCGCGTCCTATTGGTCGACGACCAGCCGCTGCTGCGCACCGGTTTCCGGATGATCCTGGAGGCCGAGCAGGACCTGGCGGTCGTCGGTGAGGCCGGGGACGGTCTGCAGGCGCTGGACCAGGTGCGGGCGTTGCAGCCCGATGTGGTGCTGATGGACATCCGGATGCCGCGGATGGACGGGGTGGAGGCGACGCGGCAGATCACGGGTCCGGGGCGGGACGGTCCGGCGAAGGTGCTGGTGCTGACCACGTTCGATCTGGACGAGTACGTGGTGGAGGCGCTGCGGGCGGGGGCGAGCGGGTTCCTGCTGAAGGATGCGCCGGCCGTGGAGCTGGTGCAGGCGATCCGGGTGGTGGCGGGCGGTGAGGCGATGCTCGCGCCGAGCATCACGCGGCGGCTGCTGGACAAGTACGCGGGGCATCTGCCGTCGGGTGAGGAGAGCGTGCCGGACACGCTGGGCACGTTGACCGAGCGGGAGGTCGAGGTGCTGAAGCTGGTGGCGCGGGGTCTGTCGAACGCGGAGATCGCGGCGGACCTGTTCGTGAGCGAGACGACGGTGAAGACGCATGTGGGGCACGTGCTGACGAAGCTGGGTCTGCGTGACCGGGTCCAGGCGGCGGTGTACGCGTACGAGAGCGGTCTGGTGCGGCCGGGGGCGGGTCAGTAGCGCACGCGCCCGGTCGGTGCGCGGCGCGTACGGGGCAGGCCGAAGGGGCCGGCAGCCGCTGTGTGCGGTTGCCGGCCCCTTCGGTGGTGCGGGTGTGGCTCAGCCCTTGCTGATCTCCCAGAAGCGGAAGACGGTGGAGGCGTCGAGCGACCACTGCAGGCCGGTCACGTTCTGGCGGGTGACGGCGTACTGCTTGCCCTGCCAGAGCGGGAGGATCGGGATCTCGTCGGCGACGATGTCCTGGAGGCGGTTGTAGTCGGTGGTGGCCGCGGTGCGGTCGGACTTCGCGGAGGTCGACGGGATGATGGACCCGCTGATCTCCTTGTTGTCGTAGTTGTTGCGCAGGACGTTGTCCGGGCCGAAGAACGGCTGGGTGAAGTTGTCGGCGTCCGGGTAGTCGGGGACCCAGCCCTTCACGTACACGCCGTACTTGCCGTCCTGGATGTCCTTCTCGTACTGCGCGAACTCGATGGACTTGACGTCGGCGTCGAAGAGTCCGCTCTCGTTGAGCTGCTTCGCGATGAGCTGGAACTCCTGGTCCGTGGACGGACCGTAGCGGGAGGGCGTCGAGTACAGGGTGATCTTCACCTTGTCCTTGATGCCCGCGGCGCGCAGGACGGCTTCGGCCTTCTTCGGCTGGGGGCTGCCGCCGTAGCGGTCGAAGAAGGCGGTGTTGTGCGAGCCGATGCCGGCGGGGACGATCGAGTACAGCGAGGTCGCGGTGCCGTCGTAGACGTCCTTGACGAGCGCTTCGCGGTCGACGAGGTAGGCGATGGCCTTGCGGATGGGGAGCTTTCCGGCGACCGGGTCGTTCATGTTGAAGACGAGGTGCTCGACTTCGGCGCCGGTGCCCTGGACGACCTCGACCTTGTGGTCGCCGGTCTTGGTGGAGGACAGGCTGGCGATGTCCTTGGCGGCGAGTCCGCGGAAGGCGAAGTCGACCTCTCCGCTTTCGAGGACCCTCTTGAGGGCGGCCTGGTCCTCGTTGAAGAACTTGAGGGTGACGCCGGTGTTCTTCGCCTTGGCCTTGCCGCTGTAGGAGCTGTTGACGGAGAAGTTGGCGCTCTTCTCGTTGATCGAGTCCAGCTTGTAGACGCCGGAACCGATGGCCTTGCCGTCGGTGCGGAGCTTGTCGGCCGGGTACTCGCTGTGGTCGACGATGGAGCCCGCGCCGGACGCGATCTTGCTGGGGAAGGTCGCGTCGGACGTCTTGAGGCGGAAGACGACGGACTTGTCGTCGGGGGTGTCGATGCCGGCGATCGACGACAGCATCACGGCGGGGCCGTTGGCGTCATTGATCTTCAGCGTGCGCTCGAAGGAGAACTTGACGTCCTTGGAGGTGAGGGCGTTGCCGTTGCTGAACTTCAGGCCGGCGCGCAGGGTGCACTTGTAGACCTTGCTGTCGGCGCCTTCGAAGTTGCAGCTCTGCGCGGCGTCCGGCTCCGGCGTGGTGCCGCCCTTGGGGAAGCTCAGCAGGGACTGGAAGACGTTGTTGAACAGCAGCCAGGATCCCGGGTCGTAACCGGAGGCGGGGTCGATGGACTTCACCTTGTCGGATATGCCCATGACCACGCCCTTGCCGCCCTCGGCGGCGGGGCCATCGGTCGAACCGCAACCGCTGAGCAGCGCGGCGGCGGTGGCTGCGCCGAGCGGGGCCGCCAGCCACTGGTTACGTCTCATCACGCGAACGTCCTTCACAGTCGAACTGTTTCGTTGCGCCGGCCTGCGACACCCGCCGCCGGTTGCTGCCGGTTGCTGCCGGTCTCAGCCGCTGACACCGCGGCCGAGTTCCCACAGCTGGAGGTCGGAGATGGCGTTGACCGACCACTCCACTCCGGTGATCCCGTCGCGTGCGGCGACGTACTGCTTGCCCTGCCACAGGGGCAGGACGGGCACGTCCTCGGCGACGATGTCCTGCATCTCCGTGATCGCGGGGACGGCGACGTTGCGGTCGACGGCGCGCCGGGATTCGGGGATGAGCTTGGTGCGCACCGTGTTGTTGGCGTACGGCGTGCCCAGGAAGTTGTCCTGCTCCAGGAAGGGAGCGAGGAAGTTGTCGGCGTCCGGGTAGTCGGGGAACCAGCCGAGCCCGTAGGCGGCGTAGTCGCCCTTCTTCTGCGCGGGCCGGAAGTCGGACCAGTCGGAGCCCTGGACGGTGACGTCGAACAGCTGGGTGGAGTTCAGCTGGTTCTTCAGGGTCTCGAACTCGGTGGCCGTGCCGTCGCCGTAGTGGTCCTTGGTGTAGTTCAGCGTCAGCTTGACCGGGGTCTTGATGCCGGCGCCCTTCAGCAGGTCGGCGGCCTTCGCGGTGTTGGCCTCGCCGTACTTGTTGAAGAAGGAGTTGACGTGTCCGGTGACGGCGGTGGGGACCAGCGAGTACAGGGGCTGCGCGGCCTTGCCGTAGACCTTGTCGATGATCGCGTTGCGGTCGACGGCGGCGGCGAGGGCCTGGCGGACGGCCTTGTCCTTGACGGTCGGGGCGTCGGTGTTGAAGCCGATGTAGCGGATCTCCAGGCCGGGCATCGGGACCAGCTTGACGCCCTTGGGCGGCTTGGCGGCGAACTCGGTGAGCTGGGCGGGCGACAGGGTGCGGGAGACCATGGAGATGGATCCGGCGGTGAGTGCCCTGCCCATGGCCGCGGAGTCGTCGAAGGTGCGCAGTTCGACCTTGTCGTTCTGCAGCTTGAGGTCGCCCTTGTAGTTCGGGTTCTTGGTGAAGACCGCCCGGACGAGGTGGTTGTCCTTGACCTCGGCCTTCATCGTGTAGGGGCCGGAACCGTCGACGGTGAAGCCCTCGCGGAGCTTCTTGGCGTCGTAGTTCTTCTCGCTGACGATGCCGGTGGCGGGGGTGGAGAGCTTGTACGGGAAGGTCGCGTCCGGGGTCTTCAGGTGGAAGACGACGGTGTCGGCGGCCTTGGCCTCGATGGTGTCGATGGTGGACAGCAGCGAGGAGGGGCCGTTCTCGTCCTTGATGGCGAGGACGCGCTCGATGGAGAACTTGACGTCCTTGGCGGTGAGCGGCTCGCCGTCGGCGAACTTCAGGCCGGGGCGCAGGGTGCAGCGGTAGCTTTCGTTGCCCGTGTCGGTGAAGCGGCAGTCGGAGGCTGCTTCGGGGACGGGCTGGCCGCCGCCGCGGGGGGTGTGCATCAGCGTCTGGACGGTCTGCCGCAGGACGTTCCAGGCGCCGGCGTCGTAGGCGTAGGCCGGGTCGAACGGTGCGGGAGCGTAGTCAGCTGCCTCGAACCGGTCGGTGGTTCCGACGACGATCGCTCCGGATCCCGCTCCGCCGCCGCTCGTGCTGCCGCATGCGGCGAGCGCGGGGGTGAGCAGTCCGGCCGCAGCCGTCAGCACCAGGGTCTTGCGGTTCATGCTGGAAGTACTCCCTTGACCGGCACTTACTTGCTCAAAGCGGCGTAAAGGGCACTTCGCGGCGGTCGCCCGTTCAGGGCGGAACGATCGGGCCGGTGTTGTGACGATCGGTCCACGCCGTCCCGGCACGTGGGTGTGCGTCCGGTGCGGCAGAGGTGCGGCGTAGTGCCCGCGTCGACATTAGTGGCCTGGGACGGGATGGCTTGAACTGGCAGGACTTGGGGCGTAATCGCACGGTGATGGGTGCGGACTGCCTGTCTATGTAGGAGTCACCGCAGATTCGGTCAGGAGCTGATCAATCCGGACACAAGGGAAGGTTTCCAAGGCCCCCGACAGGTCCGTCGGGGGCTTGGCGGGTGACAAAGGTCACCCGGGAGAACGGCCACCGAAAGGATGGAATTTCAGCCTCCGGGCCATGGAACGGAAGATCCTTCCGCGGGACCAGGGGCAGGGGGTCATTCCGTTCGGCACTGAGCGTGTGCGGTTAGTTCATCGGAGTGATGAGGGCGCGCAGGAACGGGAGGTCGACGTCCTCCAGCGAGCGGACGATGGTGCGGCCCGGGCCCGGCGGGATGACGCCGACGGAGGGCACGGCCACGACCCGGCAGCCGGCCGCCTCGGCGGAGGCGACGCCGGTCGCGGTGTCCTCGATGACCGCGCAGCGCGAGGGGTGGGCGCCGAGGGTGCTGGCGGCGAGCAGGTACGGGTCGGGGTGGGGCTTGGTACGGGCCACCTCGTCCCCGGCCACGCTGAGCGCGAACCGCTCGGGGCCCAGGGTGAGCAGCACCCGGTCGATGACCCGGCGGTGCGAGGCGGAGACCAGGGCGGTGGGCACGTTGTGCCGCGCCAGCTCGGCCAGCAGCCGCTCGGCGCCCGGCATCAGCGGGACCTGCTCGGCGATCCGCTCCTCGAAGCGCTCGTTGAGCAGGACGGTCAGCTCCGCCAGGGTGATGGCGGCGCCGGTGGACTCGATGAGGAAGGCCGCGCTGCGGGTCATGGGGCCGCCGACGACCACGTCGCGCCAGGCCTCGTCGAGCTGGTGACCGAGTGCGCCGAAGACGTCCACCTCGATCTCCCACCAGAAGCCCTCGGTGTCGACGAGGGTGCCGTCCATGTCCAGCAACACCGCCTGGAGGGCGTGCCCGTCGGCCGTACGGGCGACGGGGGCGGGAACGGTGCTGGTCATCCGGCACACCTTTCTCAGAGGACGAGAAGGCCGGCCGCCTTCTTCCCGTGGGGAACTCCCCCGGTGATCAGGCGACCGGCCTGTGGGACCGTCAAGTGTACGTCGCTCGGCCTCAGCGTGCGTTGAAATACTTCGCTTCGGGGTGGTGGATGACGATCGCGTCCGTGGACTGCTCCGGGTGGAGCTGGAACTCCTCGGAGAGGTGGACCCCGATCCGCTCCGGCTGGAGGAGGTCGGCGATCTTCGCGCGGTCCTCCAGGTCGGGGCAGGCGCCGTAGCCCAGCGAGAAGCGTGCGCCGCGGTACTTCAGGTCGAACATGTCCTCCACCGCGGCCGGGTCCTCGCCGCCGAAGCCGAGCTCGGCGCGGACGCGGGCGTGCCAGTACTCGGCCATGGCCTCGGCGAGCTGGACCGACAGGCCGTGCAGCTCCAGGTACTCGCGGTACGAGTCGGACTCGAACAGCTTGGCGGTGGCCTCGCCGATCTTCGACCCGACGGTCACCACCTGGAGGCCGACCACGTCGGTCTCGCCGGACTCCTCCGGGCGGAAGAAGTCCGCGAGGCACAGCCGGCGGCCGCGGCGCTGGCGCGGGAAGGTGAAGCGGGTCCGCTCGTTGCCCTGTTCGTCCAGGATGATCAGGTCGTCGCCCTTGGACACGCAGGGGAAGTACCCGTAGACGACCGCGGCTTCGAGCAGGTTCTCGGTGTGCAGCTTCTCCAGCAGGCCGCGCAGCCGCGGCCGGCCCTCGCTCTCGACGAGCTCCTCGTACGTGGCCCCGCCGGCGCGGGCCTGCTTGAGGCCCCACTGGCCCTTGAACAGCGCGCCCTCGTCCAGCCAGGAGGCGTAGTCCTTGAGTGGGATGCCCTTGACCACGCGGGTGCCCCAGAACGGCGGGGTGGGAACCGGGTTGTCCACGGCCACGTCGGAGCGGCCGCCGGGCTCCTGCGGCTCGTCCGCCGCAGCGACCGGGGTGTCCCGCTTGGCGACCCGGCGCTGCTTGAGCTCGGGCAGTGCGGCACCGGGGACACCGCGCTTGACGGCGATCAGGGCGTCCATCAGGCGCAGGCCCTCGAACGCGTCGCGGGCGTAGCGGACCTCGCCCTCGTAGATCTCGTGGAGGTCCTGCTCGACGTAGGCACGGGTGAGGGCCGCGCCGCCGAGGATGACCGGGTAGTCCGCCGCCAGCTTGCGCTGGTTGAGCTCCTCCAGGTTCTCCTTCATGATCACGGTCGACTTCACGAGGAGGCCGGACATGCCGATGACGTCGGCCTTGTGCTCCTGGGCGGCTTCGAGGATCGCGGAGACCGGCTGCTTGATGCCGATGTTGACGACGTTGTAGCCGTTGTTGGTCAGGATGATGTCGACGAGGTTCTTGCCGATGTCGTGGACGTCGCCGCGGACGGTGGCGAGCACGATGGTGCCCTTGCCCTCGTCATCGGTCTTCTCCATGTGCGGTTCGAGGTAGGCGACCGCCGTCTTCATGACCTCGGCGGACTGGAGGACGAACGGCAGCTGCATCTGGCCGGAGCCGAACAGCTCGCCGACGACCTTCATGCCCTCCAGAAGGGTGTCGTTGACGATGTCGAGGGCGGCCCTGGTCTGCAGCGCCTCGTCGAGGTCGGCTTCCAGGCCGTTCTTCTCGCCGTCGATGATGCGGCGCTGGAGCCGCTCGTCGAGCGGGAGTGCGAGGAGCTCCTCGGCGCGGCCGGCCTTGAGGGACTTGGTGTTGACACCCTCGAAGAGGGCCATCAGCTTCTGGAGGGGGTCGTAGCCATCGGTGCGGCGGTCGTAGATGAGGTCGAGGGCGGTGTTGACCTGTTCCTCGTCGAAGCGCGCGATGGGCAGGATCTTCGAGGCGTGGACGATCGCCGAGTCCAGGCCGGCCTTGACGCACTCGTCGAGGAAGACCGAGTTCAGCAGCACGCGGGCGGCCGGGTTCAGGCCGAAGGAGATGTTGGACAGGCCGAGGGTGGTCTGCACGTCCGGGCGGCGGCGCTTGAGCTCGCGGATCGCCTCGATGGTGGCGATACCGTCCCTGCGGGACTCCTCCTGGCCGGTGCAGATGGTGAAGGTGAGGGTGTCGATCAGGATGTCGGACTCGCGGATGCCCCAGTTGCCGGTCAGGTCGGCGATCAGGCGCTCGGCGATGGCGACCTTGTGCTCGGCGGTGCGGGCCTGGCCCTCCTCGTCGATGGTCAGCGCGATCAGCGCGGCGCCGTGCTCCTTGGCCAGCCGGGTCACCTTCGCGAAGCGGGAGTCCGGGCCGTCGCCGTCCTCGTAGTTCACCGAGTTGATGACGGCGCGGCCGCCCAGCTTCTCCAGGCCCGCCTGGATCACGGGGACCTCGGTGGAGTCCAGGACGATCGGGAGCGTCGAGGCCGTCGCGAAGCGCCCGGCGAGCTCCTTCATGTCGGCGACGCCGTCGCGGCCGACGTAGTCCACGCACAGGTCGAGCATGTGCGCGCCCTCGCGGATCTGGTCGCGGGCCATCTCGACGCAGTCGTCCCAGCGGGCGTCGAGCATGGCCTCGCGGAACTTCTTCGAGCCGTTCGCGTTCGTCCGCTCGCCGATCGCCATGTACGCGGTGTCCTGGCGGAACGGGACGGTCTGGTACAGCGAGGACGCGCCGGGCTCCGGCCGGGGCTCGCGGACGGCCGGGCTCAGCTCGCGGACCCGCTCGACGACCTGGCGCAGGTGCTCCGGCGTCGTGCCGCAGCAGCCGCCGACGAGGGAGAGCCCGTACTCGCGGACGAAGGTCTCCTGGGCGTCGGCGAGCTCGGGGGCGGACAGCGGGTAGTGCGCGCCGTTCTTGCCGAGGATGGGCAGGCCGGCGTTGGGCATGCAGGAGAGCGGGACGCGCGCGTTGCGGGCGAGGTAGCGCAGGTGCTCGCTCATCTCGGCGGGGCCGGTGGCGCAGTTCAGGCCGATCATGTCGACGCCGAGCGGCTCCAGCGCGGTGAGCGCGGCGCCGATCTCGGAGCCGAGCAGCATGGTGCCGGTGGTCTCGACGGTGACGGAGCAGATCAGCGGGACGCTGACGCCCAGGGCCTCCATCGCGCGGCGGGCGCCGATGACGGAGGACTTGGTCTGCAGCAGGTCCTGGGTGGTCTCGACGAGCAGGGCGTCGGCCCCGCCGGAGAGCAGGCCCTCGGCGTTGACCTGGTAGGCGTCGCGGATGGTCGCGTAGTCGATGTGGCCGAGGGTGGGCAGCTTGGTGCCGGGGCCCATGGAGCCGAGGACCCAGCGCTGCCGCCCGGTCTTCGCGGTGTACTCGTCGGCGACCTCGCGGGCGATGCGGGCGCCGGACTCCGACAGTTCGAAATTGCGTTCGGGGATGTCGTACTCGGCGAGCGCCGCGAAGTTCGCACCGAAGGTGTTGGTCTCGACGCAGTCCACGCCCACCGCGAAGTACGCGTCGTGGACGGAGCGCACGATGTCGGGGCGGGTGAGGTTCAGGACCTCGTTGCAGCCTTCGAGCTGCTGGAAGTCCTCGAGGCTGGGGTCCTGCGCCTGGAGCATCGTTCCCATGGCTCCGTCGGCGACGACCACACGGGTGGCGAGCGCCTCTCGGAGGGCATCGGCCCGGGTCTGGGTGTCTGCGGGCGGGTTCGGCAACGAGGCCATGGTTGAGCTCCCTGGAGTGCGACGGCTGTCGGCTTTGCACCCTCGCTGTGTCAAGGGCGCACGCGGTCAGGGTAACCGCGAGGTGGCAACCCCGGTGCGGTCGTCCCACGTGGCGGACTGCATTCTGTGCGCGGGGATCTGGCAGGGGTGTCCTGGCCGACGGAGGCCTGAACAGTTGCCCAACCATGCACAAGGTCGACATCGACCGATACTGTTCAGCATTGTCGAACTACGTCAGCAGGAGGCTGCGCGATGGCACGGAACATCCAGTCGCTCGAACGAGCCGCTGCGATGCTGCGACTCCTGGCGGGCGGGGAACGCCGGCTGGGCCTCTCGGACGTGGCGTCCTCCCTGGGCCTGGCCAAGGGGACGGCGCACGGGATCCTGCGCACGCTCCAGGCCGAGGGCTTCGTCGAGCAGGACCCCGCCTCGGGCCGCTACCAGCTGGGCGCCGAGCTGCTCCGTCTGGGCAACAGCTATCTGGACGTGCACGAGCTGCGCGCCCGCGCGCTGGTGTGGACGGACGACCTGGCCCGGGCGAGCGGCGAGAGCGTCTACGTGGGCGTACTCCACCAGAGCGGGGTGCTGATCATGCACCACGTCTTCCGCCCGGACGACAGCCGCCAGGTGCTGGAGGTGGGGGCCATGCAGCCGCTGCACTCCACGGCCCTGGGCAAGGTGCTGTCCGCGTTCGACCCGGTCGCCCACACGGAGGCCCTGGAGGCGGAGCGCGAGGCGTTCACGCCCCGGACGGTCACCGACGCCGCGGGCTTCGAGGAGATCCTCGACCTGACCCGGGCGCGCGGCTGGGCCGCGGACGTCGAGGAGACCTGGGACGGCATCGCCTCGGTGGCGGCGCCGATCCACGACCGGCGGCGGATGCCGGTGGGCGCGGTCGCGGTCGCGGGTGCGGTCGAGCGGGTGTGCGGGGAGGCCGGGGAGCCCCGGGCGAGCCTCGTGGCGTCCGTACGGGACTGTGCGCGCGCTGTTTCACGCGATCTCGGCGCGGGCCGGTTCTAGGCCCCCTACAGCCCTTCTCGGCCACCGCCTGGCCGCTTTCTGCCCTGATGTGGGCATATCCCGGCCATGGGATGGCTGGATTTGGCTGATCGCACCGAGTGGTAACGATCCGACACTTTGGCCAGGCCAACCCTTGACGCGTTCTTCACCTGGGCGGAAAACTGCCGTTCATCGGTCGGCATTGTCGAACACCTACCGGCAATACGCGCTAGGGTGGGGTGGCAAGGCCAAGGACCGGTGAACCACTCACCGAGTGCGCGGCACACCGGACGGGACCCGGTGGCCGCCACCCCCTGGACGCAAGGCAAAGGAGTCGCGGGTGTCCACCTCCGACATCTTCATCGGCGAGACCATCGGTACCGCCCTGCTCACACTGCTCGGCGGTGGCGTCTGCGCCGCCGTGACGCTCAAGAGCTCCAAGGCCCGCAATGCGGGCTGGCTCGCGATCACGTTCGGCTGGGGTTTCGCCGTTCTGATCGCCGCCTACGTGTCCGCCCCGCTCTCCGGTGCGCACCTCAACCCGGCGGTCACCGTCGGCCTGGCCGTCAAGAACAGCGACTGGAGCGACGTTCCGGTCTACCTCGCCGGACAGCTCCTCGGCGCCATGCTCGGCGCGGTCCTGATGTGGGTCACCTACTACGGACAGTTCGCGGCGCACCTCTCGGACCCCGAGCACATCCGTGACGCCAAGCTCGGCCCCGAGGACCCGCACCCGCACGACCAGGCCGGCCCGGTCCTGGGCGTCTTCTCCACCGGCCCCGAGATCCGCAACGTCGTCCAGAACCTCGCGACCGAGATCATCGGTACGGCCGTCCTGGTCCTGGCGATCCTGACCCAGGGCCTCCAGGCCGACGGCAAGGGCCTCGGCGTCATCGGCGTCCTGATCACCTCGTTCGTCGTCGTCGGCATCGGCCTCTCGCTCGGCGGTCCGACCGGCTACGCCATCAACCCGGTCCGTGACCTCGGCCCCCGAATAGTCCACGCCCTGCTGCCGCTTCCCAACAAGGGCGGCTCCGACTGGGGATACTCCTGGATCCCGGTGGTCGGCCCGCTCGTCGGTGCCGCACTCGCCGGCGGTCTGTACAACATCGCGTTCGCCTGATCAGCATCGGCACGAATCGCAAGATCCGCACCGCCCCCTGATACGCCAACCAAGAGACCTGCCAGGAGCAGCCACATGACCACCAGCACCGGCCCGTTCATCGCCGCGATCGACCAGGGCACCACCTCCTCCCGCTGCATCGTCTTCGACCGCGACGGCCGCATCGTCGCCGTCGACCAGAAGGAGCACGAGCAGATCTTCCCGAAGCCGGGCTGGGTCGAGCACGACGCCGCCGAGATCTGGACCAACGTCCAGGAGGTCGTCGCCGGCGCCATCGCGAAGGCCGAGATCACCGCCGCCGACGTCAAGGCCGTCGGCATCACCAACCAGCGCGAGACCACCCTCCTGTGGGACCGTCACACCGGCGAGCCGGTGCACAACGCGCTGGTCTGGCAGGACACCCGCACCGACGCCCTGTGCAAGGAGCTCGGCCGCAACGTCGGCCAGGACCGCTTCCGCCGCGAGACGGGCCTGCCCCTCGCGTCGTACTTCGCCGGCCCGAAGGTCCGCTGGCTGCTCGACAACGTCGAGGGCCTGCGCGAGCGCGCCGAGGCCGGGGACATCCTCTTCGGCACCATGGACTCGTGGGTCATCTGGAACCTCACCGGCGGTGCCCAGGGCGGCGTGCACGTCACCGACGTCACCAACGCCTCGCGCACCATGCTGATGAACCTGCACACGCTGGCCTGGGACGAGAAGATCGCGGAGTCGATGGGCGTCCCGCTCAACGTCCTCCCCGAGATCCGGTCCTCCGCCGAGGTCTACGGCCACGTCAAGGAAGGCGTCCTCGCCGGTGTCCCGGTCGCCTCGGCGCTCGGCGACCAGCAGGCCGCGCTGTTCGGCCAGACGTGTTTCGCCGAGGGCGAGGCCAAGTCCACGTACGGCACCGGCACGTTCATGCTGATGAACACCGGTGACAAGGTCATCAACTCCTACAGCGGCCTGCTGACCACCGTCGGCTACCAGATCGGCGACCAGAAGCCGGTCTACGCGCTGGAGGGCTCCATCGCCGTCACCGGCTCGCTCGTCCAGTGGATGCGCGACCAGATGGGCATGATCAAGACCGCGGCCGAGATCGAGACGCTCGCGCTCTCGGTCGAGGACAACGGCGGCGCCTACTTCGTGCCGGCCTTCTCCGGCCTGTTCGCCCCGTACTGGCGCTCCGACGCCCGCGGTGTGATCGCCGGCCTCACCCGGTACGTCACCAAGGCGCACATCGCCCGTGCCGTCCTGGAGGCCACCGCCTGGCAGACCCGCGAGATCACCGACGCCATGACCAAGGACTCGGGCGTCGAGCTCACGGCCCTCAAGGTCGACGGCGGCATGACCTCCAACAACCTGCTGATGCAGACCCTCTCCGACTTCGTGGACGCCCCCGTGGTCCGTCCCATGGTCGCGGAGACCACCTGTCTCGGCGCCGCCTACGCCGCCGGCCTGGCCGTCGGCTTCTGGCCCGACACCGACGCCCTGCGCGCCAACTGGCGCCGCGCGGCGGAGTGGACCCCGCGGATGCCCGCCGACCAGCGGGACCGCGAGTACAAGAACTGGCTCAAGGCCGTCGAGCGGTCCATGGGCTGGATCGACGACGAAGACGCCAGCTGACGCACCAGCTGAGTCAATCGACGAGGAGCTAAGAGATATGAGCACCCTGCAGAGCGTCCCCGCGCTGGGCACGCACCCGACCGCCGGCTCGAACCCGGGCCGCGCCGAGACCCGCGAGCAGCTGGCGAAGGCCACGTACGACCTGCTGGTCATCGGCGGTGGAATCCTGGGCACCTCGGTGGCCTGGCACGCCGCGCAGTCGGGTCTGCGGGTTGCCATGGTGGACGCCGGCGACTTCGCCGGCGCCACCTCCTCCGCCTCCTCCAAGCTCGTCCACGGCGGTCTGCGCTACCTGCAGACCGGCGCGGTCAAGCTGGTGGCCGAGAACCACCACGAGCGGCGGGTCCTGGCCAAGGACGTGGCCCCGCACCTGGTCAACCCGCTCACGTTCTACCTGCCGGTCTACAAGGGCGGTCCGGTGGGTGCGGCCAAGCTGGGCGCGGGCGTCTTCGCCTACTCCGCCCTCTCGGCCTTCGGCGACGGCATGGGCAAGGTCATATCCCCCGCCCGTGCCGCCGCCGACAACCCCGGCCTGAAGACGGACAACCTGAAGGCCGTCGCGGTCTACTACGACCACCAGATGAACGACTCCCGCGTCGCCGTGATGACGGTCCGCGCGGCCGTCGAGTCGGGTGCCGTCGTCCTCAACCACGCCGAGGTCACCGGGCTGCGCATGACGCGCGGCCGGGTCTCGGGCGCCGAGCTCAAGGACCGCCTCGACGGCACCGAGTTCGGCGTCGACGCGCGCGTCGTGCTCAACGCCACCGGCCCGTGGGTGGACCACCTGCGGCGCATGGAAGACAAGCACTCGATGCCGTCGATCCGCCTCTCCAAGGGCGCGCACATCGTCATGAAGCGCAAGTCGCCGTGGAAGGCCGCCATGGCCACCCCGATCGACAAGTACCGCATCACGTTCGCCCTTCCGTGGGAGGACCAGCTGCTGCTCGGCACCACGGACGAGGTGTACGAGGGCGACCCGGCGGACGTGCGCGCCACCGAGAAGGACATCCAGCAGATCCTGGACGAGGCGGCTTTCTCGATCAAGGACGCCGACCTGGACCGCTCGCTGATGACGTACGCCTTCGCCGGCCTGCGGGTGCTGCCCGGCGGCCCCGGCGGCGTCGAGAAGGCCAAGCGCGAGACGGTCGTCTCCGAGGGCGCCGGCGGCATGCTGTCGGTGGCCGGCGGCAAGTGGACCACGTACCGCCACATCGGCCGCGTGGTCATGGACAAGCTGGCCAAGCTGCCCGGCAGCCCCCTCACCGACGACATGGAGCCGGTGAAGTCGCTCGTACGCCGGGTCCCGCTGCCCGGTGTCGCCAACCCGAACGCCGTCGCGCACCGCCTGCTGGTGGACCGCGACCCCGGTGCGCGTATGGACCCGCTGACGGCCCGCCACCTGGCCTCGCACTACGGCTCGCTGGCCTTCGACATCGCGCGCCTCGCGAACGAGGACCCGGCACTGGCCGAGCGGATCCACCCGGACGGCCCTGAGATCTGGGCGCAGGTCGCCTACGCCCGGGACAACGAGTGGGCCGAGACGGTCGACGACGTACTGCGCCGTCGCACCACCGTGACGGTCCGCGGCCTGGACGACGACTCCGTGCGCGCACGGGTCGAGGAGATGCTGAGCCGCAAGGCATAGCTCCTGCGCAGGTGGGGAAGAGGGGCGGTTCCGAGGGGAACCGCCCCTCTGTCGTGGGCTGTGGCTGGTGTCGTCTCAAGGCTTAGGCTGACCCTCGTACGCAAGGAACTTCGGAAGGAGACCTGGGTGATCGAGCTTGAGGGCGTGCCCGAGCTGATCGACCCGGTCATGGTGGCCGCGTTCGAGGGCTGGAACGACGCGGGTGACGCGGCCTCCGGCGCGGTCGCGCACCTGGACCGGGAGTGGAAGGGCGAGGTCTTCGCGGCGCTGGACGCCGAGGACTACTACGACTTCCAGGTCAACCGGCCGACGGTGTGGCTGGACAACGGGGTACGGAAGATCACGTGGCCGACGACGAGACTGTCGGTGGTGCGGATCGGCGGCGCGAAGCCGCGGGACCTCGTGCTCGTGCGGGGCATCGAACCGTCCATGCGGTGGCGGTCGTTCTGCAACGAGATCCTCGGCTTCGCGCACGAACTGGGCGTGGAGATGGTCGTGATCCTGGGGGCGCTGCTCGGGGACACGCCGCACACGCGGCCGGTGCCGGTCAGCGGGGTCACCTCGGACCCGGACCTGGCGCGGACGATGGACCTGGAGGAGACCAAGTACGAAGGCCCGACGGGGATCGTGGGCATCCTCCAGGAGGCCTGCACCCACGCCGGGGTGCCGGCGGTGTCCCTGTGGGCGGCCGTCCCGCACTACGTCTCCCAGCCGCCGAACCCCAAGGCGACGCTGGCCCTGCTGAACCGGCTGGAGGATCTGATCGACATCCGGATCCCGCTGGGCGAACTCCCCGAGGACGCACGGGCGTGGCAGCTCGGGGTGGACCAACTGGCCGCGGAGGACAGCGAGGTGGCGGAGTACGTCCAGACGCTGGAGGAGGCGCGGGACACGGCCGATCTGCCGGAGGCGTCGGGTGACGCCATCGCGCGGGAGTTCGAGCGGTACCTGCGGCGGCGGGATCCGTCCGCCGGGGCGGAGCCGGGTGACGGGTCGTACCTGCGGGACACCTCCAGCGGGCTGACCCGGCCCCCGAAGCGCAAGCCGGACCCCGAGCCGGGGGCCGACACCGAGCCGGGCGAGGACGACGCCCCGGAGCCGCCGGAGGCCTGAGGCCTGCCTTCCGGATCGTGCCGGCCCGCGCGGCGCCGCGGCGCGAGCGACCCGAGCCCCGCCCGGCCCGGGAACAGGGACGCCGGCCCGGCCGCATCAGCGGCCGGGCCGGCGTCCGTAGTTCTCCGCCGCGGGTTACAGGGCCACCCCGAGCAGGGCGTCGACCGTGCGGGACACCAGGCCCGGCGCGGACTCGTCGTCCCCGTCGGAGGCGTTCTGCGCGTCCACCCAGCGGTCCACGGCCGCCAGCGCGGCCGGGGCGTCCAGGTCGTTCGCCAGGGCCTCGCGGACCTCCTCGACGAGGGCGTCCGCCGGCAGGCCGTCGGGTCGGGACACGGCCGCGCGCCAGCGCTCCAGGCGGGCCACCGCCTGCTCCAGGACCTCGTCCGTCCACTCCCAGTCCGCCCGGTAGTGGTGGGACAGCAGGGCCAGCCGGATCGCCGCCGGGTCCACGCCGGCGCGCCGCAGCGCGGAGACGAAGACCAGGTTGCCCTTCGACTTCGACATCTTCTCGCCGTGCAGCGCGACCATGCCCGCGTGCACGTACGCCTTGGCCATCGGGAACTCGCCCGTCAGGACCTGCGCGTGCGAGGCGCCCATCTCGTGGTGCGGGAAGGCCAGGTCGGAGCCGCCGCCCTGGATGTCGAAGCCCATGCCCAGGTGGTCCAGGGCGATGGCGACGCACTCGATGTGCCAGCCGGGCCGGCCGCGGCCCAGCGAGCCGCCGTCCCAGCTCGGCTCGCCCGGGCGGGCGGCCATCCACAGCATCGGGTCGAGGGGGTTCTTCTTCCCCGGGCGTTCCGGGTCGCCGCCGCGCTCCGCGGAGAGCAGCCGCATCGCCTCGGCGTCGAGGTTGGAGACCTTGCCGAAGTTCGCGTCGGACTCCACCGAGAAGTAGACGTCGCCGTCCAGCTCGTACGCGGCGCCGGCGTCGCGCAGCCGCTCCACCAGCGGCACGATGCCCGGTATGGCCTCGACGGCGCCGATGTAGTGCTGCGGGGGCAGCATCCGCAGTGCGGTCATGTCCTCGCGGAAGAGGGCCGTCTCGCGCTCGGCGAGCTCGGTCCAGTCGTGTCCGTCCCGCTGAGCCCGCTCCAGCAGCGGATCGTCGACGTCCGTCACGTTCTGGACGTAGTGGACCTGCCGCTTGGTGTCGAGCCACACGCGCTGTACGAGGTCGAACGCGTTGTAGGTCGCCGCGTGACCGATGTGGGTCGCGTCGTACGGGGTGATGCCGCAGACGTAGATACGGGCGACGGGACCGGGGGCGAGGGTGATCGTCCCCTGGGTCGCGGTGTCGTGGATCTGGAGGTCGCGGCCCTTGCCGGGCAGGGCGGGGACCTCAGAAGCGGGCCAGGCATGCATGTGTCGAGCCTAACCGGACGCGTGTTCCGAAAACGAACCGGACCTGCACTGTTGGCTTGATCGGCGGTCTTGCGGTCCGGCTGATTGTGTGCCTGTCCCGCAGCCGGCGCGGCCGGGCCTGCTCAGACCGGCGGCCAGGGGATCGCCGGCCACTGCCCGGACGGCTGCGGGTGGACTCCGGTGCGCAGCAGACCGGCCACCCGGGCCCGTACGGCGGCCAGCTCGGCCGGGGTGATCAGTTCGGCCAGCCGGGTGGCGAGCGGTTCGCCTTCGGCCAGCCGGGCGGCGAGGGAGCCGAGCACCTCGCGGGCCTCGCCGGTCAGCGGTTCGCCCGCCCAGCCCCACAGCAGGGTCCGCAGCTTGTCCTCGCGGTGGAAGGTGACCCCGTGGTCGATGCCGTAGAGCCGTCCGTCGGGCGCGGGCAGCAGGTGGCCGCCCTTGCGGTCGCCGTTGTTGATCACGGCGTCGAGGACGGCGAGCCGGCGCAGCCGGGGGTCGTCGGCGTGCACGAGCAGCGCGGTGCGGCCCTCCCCGACGTCGGCGAGGGCCACCGGCTTCCAGCCCTCCCCCGCCTCCTCGCCCTCGACGAGAGCCAGCAGGCCGCTCGCGTCGCCGGAGCCGTCGTCCGCAGCACCGTCGTCCGCGGCACCGTCGGCCCCGGTCCCGTCGGCGGGCGTGCCCCCGTCCCCGGCGGCTCCTGACGCGATCCACAGCTGGACCATGCCCTCGCCGTACGGTCCCTCGCGCAGCACGGTCGGCGGGACCAGGCCCCATCCGGTGGCCTCGGAGACCAGGTAGGCGGCCACCTCGCGCCGGGCCAGGTTGCCGTCGGGGAAGTCCCACAGCGGGCGCTCGCCCTTGACCGGCTTGTACACGCAGTCGGCGCTCACGCCCCCGTACGTCACCGTGCACAGCAGCACGGCGTTGGACGCCTCGCGGATCCTGCCGACGACCGTCAGCTCTCCCTTGGCGAGCAGCTCCTCGTGTTCCCCCATGGCGCTCACGCCTGGCGCCGGTAGCCGTTCTGGCGCGGGCACACGTGCCCCTCCGGGTCCAGCGGGAGGCTGCACAGCGGGCAGGGCGGGCGGCCCGCATTGACGACGTCCAGGGCCCGCTTGGCGAACGCCCGGGCCTGGGCGCCGGTGAGGCGGACCCGGAGCATCGGCGGGCCGTTCTCCTCGTCCTGGAGGAGCCGCTCCTCCGCCTCGGCGAGGTCCTCCTCCGAGTCGGCGTCGAGTTCCACCAGGGCCTGCGCCTCGACGATCATCCGCTGTTCCTCGCCGTCCCAGGCCAGGGCCATGGTGCCGACGCGGAACTCCTCGTCGACCGGGACGTCGAGCGGCGCGGTGTCGGCGGCCTCGGCGGGGGCCATGGCCGGGACGGGGGCGTTGCCCCCGGTGCGCCGTACGACCTCGTCCAGCAGCTCGTCCATCCGTTCGGCCAGCGCCGCGACCTGGGTCTTCTCCAGGGAGACGCTGGTGACGCGGGGGCCGGATGAGGCCTGCAGGAAGAACGTACGGCGTCCCGGAAGGCCGACCGTGCCGGCCACGAAGCGGTCCGGCGGGTCGTAGAGGAACACCTGACGGGGCACGTCCAGTCTCCAAGTCTCGGCGGCAGGGGGCAGGGCTGCACGCGTGCGGCGGTGCTCTTCTGCTCTGTGGCGGTGGTTTATTTGGGCCAGTCCACCCTACTGCTCCGTTCGATCACGCCGCGCCCGCACCGCCCCCCACGACCGCGTTCCCCCCGTCCTCGGTCGCGCTTTCGAAGGTCTGCGTGTCCGCCGCGGCCGCGTCGGCCTCCGGTGCGCGGGCCGGACGGGGGGCGAGCGAGCCGAAGTCCCCGGTGTCGCCGAGCCGGAGCAGGAACGGCCGCGTCGGTGTGTAGCGGACGGCCGTGACCGAGCAGGGGTCCACGTGGATGCGCTGGAAGAGGTCCAGGTGCATGCCCAGGGCGTCCGCGACAAGGGACTTGATGATGTCCCCGTGCGAGCACATGAGGAACACGGCGTCGCTCCCGTGCTCCTCCTCGATCCGCGCGTTCCACTCCCGTACGGCGTCCACCGCGCGCGCCTGCATGGCGCGCATGGACTCGCCGCCGGGGAACGCGGCGGCCGAGGGGTGCTGCTGCACGATCTTCATCAGGGGTTCATCGGAGAGCTCGGAGAGTTTGCGGTTCGACCAGTCGCCGTAGTGGCATTCGCCGATCCGGTCGTCGGTGTGCAGCGCCAGCTCCGGGCGGGCGGCCAGCAGCGGCGCGAGGGTCTCCCGGCAGCGCTGGAGCGGGCTGCTGACGGCGGCGGCCAGCGGCACCGCGGCGAGCCGTGAAGGCAGCTCCGCCGCCTGTTCGGTACCGCGCTCGTCAAGGGCCACTCCCGGGGTCCATCCGGCGAGCAGCCCTGCGGTGTTGGCGGTGGACCGCCCGTGTCGTACGAGGATCAGCGTGGCCATGACGCAAGCCTAGGCGGTGGTCGGCGCGTGCGGGGCGGGGGTGGGCGGGAGACAATGCCCTGCGTGATAGTCGACTGCGCCATGTACCGGGACGGCCGCCGCTCTCCTGCGCCCGAGGACCTCTCCGACGCGCTCGACGAGGCGCGGGCCAGCGGTGACGCCTTCCTGTGGGTCGGCATGTACGAGCCCACGGAAGAAGAGTTCGAACACGTCAGCCGGGAGTTCCGGCTGCACAAGCTGGCGGTGGAGGACGCGCTGACCGCGCACCAGCGCCCCAAGCTGGAGGTGTACGACGACTCGCTGTTCGTCGTGCTCAAGCCCGTGGAGTACGACGACGACGCGGACACGGTGACCGCGGGCGAGCTGATGCTCTTCATCGGCGACTCCTTCGTGGTCACGGTCCGGCACGGCGAGGGGGCGGCGCTGGCCGCCGTGCGCCACCGGCTGGAGCAGGAGCCGGAGGTGCTGCGGCACGGCCCCACGGCGGTGCTGTACGCGGTGTCCGACGCGGTGGTCGACCACTACATCGAGGTCGCGGCCGAGCTCCAGGTCGACCTGGAGGAGGTGGAGGCCGAGGTCTTCGCGCCGAACGCCACCGACACCAAGAACACCGCCGCCCGGATCTACGGCTTCAAGCGGCAGGTGCTGGAGTTCCGCCGGGCGACGAACCCGCTGCTGCAGCCGATGAACCGGCTGGCGTTCGGGAGCGTGCCCTTCGTTCACGAGCACGCGCAGCCGTTCTTCCGCGACGTCGCGGACCACCTGATCAAGGCGAGCGAGTACATCGAGGGCCTGGACCGGCTGCTGTCGGACGCGCTGTCCGCTCACCTGGCGCAGATGGGCGTCCGGCAGAACGACGACATGCGCAAGATCTCGGCCTGGGCGGCGATGGCGGCCGTGCCGACGATGGTGGCGGGGATCTACGGTATGAACTTCGACCACATGCCGGAGCTCCGGCAGGTCTGGGGCTATCCGGCGGTGCTGCTGGTGATGGTGGGCGTCTGTCTGGGCCTGCACCGGTTGTTCAAGTCCCGCGGCTGGCTGTAGCGGGCGGCAGCGGCCGCCGGCCCGGCCGCCGCCGGCCGCTACGCGTACTCGGGCGAGGTCAACGGTGCGCCGCCCAGCGCGTTGCGCCGCTCCGGCAGGCGCAGGCTGATCATCCGGTGCCAGCCGGCGAAGCGCTCGTACGCGTACACGGCGTGGATCCCGGCGGCCAGCGCGGCCCTCTTGGGCGCGGGCCAGTGCAGCAGCCGGCCCATGTGGTCCATGACGGCGAGGCTCACGTCCCGGTAGACGCGGATCTCGGCGAGGGCGCTGTCGCGCAGCACCCTCTGGATGATCCGGCCGTGTCCCCCGCGGACCAGGCGGAGCAGCTCCTCGTGGCAGTAGGCGAGGTGGTTGTCCTCGTCGTGGCTGATCATGCGGATCGCCTTGCCGACCTCGGGGTGGTCCCCGAACCGGCGCAGGAGCATGTCCATCTGGTCGGCGGCGCGCTGTTCGGTGACCCGGCTGTGCGCGAGGTAGACGACGATGTCCCGCTCGGTCAGCTGCTCGTCGCGGCGCAGCTTCTCGTGTGCGAGACCGATGCCGCGCCGCTCCAGCAGCATCGTGTAGTCGGTCTCGGGCGGCACGGGCACCGGGGGCAGGCCGCGCTTGCGCAGCAGGGCCTGGAAGATCCGGCCGTGCTTGTCCTCGTCGGCCCCGTGCCGGGTGATCTTGGGCGCGAGCTCGCGCATGCCGTCGGGCACCAGGGCCGCGATCCGGGCGTTCTCCCAGCCACCCTGCGACTCCCCGCTGGCGGCGATGGAGCAGAACAGCTGGAACGAGTCGTCGTGGTCGACGATCTCCTGGAACAGGCTGCGGGCAGAGAGCATGCATCGAGTCAACGGCCGAGGCGGGGGCCCGGCAACCGAGGCGTCGTGCGACTCGGCCGAACGAAGGACGTGAAGGGGTGGAGGGGTGAAGCCGGGGCGTGACCCGGAGGGTGGGAGCCGGGGCGTAACCCGGAGGGTGCCGCACGCGTTGTTGACTGTGTCGGCCGTGGCGGGGAAGACCCCCGAGCCCCCACCACGGCCGCAGGGCCTTTCCGGACGCCGCCCCCCGCACCCGCTCGGTGCGGGGGGCGGTCGTCGTGGGACGCGTTATGCCAGGCCGGCGCGCTCCATCGCCTCGGTGCCGGCCCGCAGCGCGGTGATCCGCTCGTCGAGGGTGAACCCGGCCGGGGCGAGCGTGAGGGTGGTGACCCCGGCCTCGGCGTAGGCCCGCATGCCGTCCGCGATCCGCTCGACGGACCCGAGCAGGGTGGTCGAGTCGATGAGCGAGTGCGGGACCGCCTCGGCGGCGCCCGCCTTGTCGCCCGCCAGGTACTTGTCCTGGATCTCGGCGGCTTCCTTCTCGTAACCCATGCGCTGGGCGAGCTGGTTGTAGAAGTTCTGCTTCCGGCTGCCCATGCCGCCGACGTACAGGGCCGTGTACGGGCGGAACATGTCGGCGAGGGCGTTCACGTCGTCGCCGACGGCCAGCGGCACGGTCGGGCAGACGTCGAAGCCGTCCATGGTCAGCCCGGCCTTCTCGCGGCCCGCCCGGATGTGGGTGAGCGCGGTGGCCTCCAGGTGCTCGGCGGCCGGGAAGATCAGCAGGGCGCCGTCGGCGATCTCGCCGGTCTGCTCCAGGTTCTTGGGTCCGATGGCGGCGATGTAGAGCGGGATGTGCTCGCGCTCGGGGTGCACGGTGAGCTTGATCGGCTTGCCGGGGCCGCCGGGCAGCGGGAGGGTCCAGTGCTCACCCTCGTAGCTGAGGCGCTCACGGCTCATCGCCTTGCGGACGATCTCCACGTACTCGCGGGTGCGGGCGAGCGGCTTGTCGAACTTGACGCCGTACCAGCCCTCGGAGACCTGCGGTCCGGAGACGCCGAGGCCGAGCCGGAAGCGGCCCTTGGTCAGGGAGTCGAGGGTGGCGGCCGTCATGGCGGTCATCGCGGGCTGGCGGGCCGGGATCTGCAGGATCGCGGAGCCGACGTCGATGCGCTCGGTCTGGGCGGCGACCCAGGCGAGCACGGTCGGGGCGTCGGAGCCGTAGGCCTCCGCGGCCCAGCAGACGTCGTAGCCCAGGCGGTCCGCTTCCTGGGCCACGGCGAGGTTGTCGGCGTCCATGCCAGCGCCCCAGTAGCCGAGATTGATGCCGAGCCGCATGTGTCGTCCCCTTACCGGTTTACCGATCAGTAACGTAGGTCTGCGGGGGACTGTAGCGCGCCCGGGCCCGCCGCGGCAGTGCCCCAGTAGTCTCAGCGCTCATGGAGCAGAGGCATCTCGGCCGCACGGGACTGCGCGTGTCCCGGATCGGCCTCGGCACCTTGACCTGGGGCCGTTCCGCGGAGGGGCCGGACGAGTCGGGCGCTGCCGAGCAGTTGAAGACGTTCTGGGAGGCGGGCGGCACGCTCGTCGACACCGCCGACGTGTACGGGGGCGGCGAGGCGGAGTACCTGCTGGGGCAGCTGATGGGCGGGCTGGTCCCGCGCCGGGAGCTGGTGATCGCCACCAAGTCGGGCTCCGTACCCGATCCGGACCGCCGGTTCGACGCCTCGCGCGGCCACCTGCTGTCGGCGCTCGACGATTCGCTGGCCCGGCTGGGCACCGATCACGTGGACCTCTGGCAGGTCCACGCGTTCGACCCCGGGACCCCGCTGGAGGAGACCCTCCAGGCGCTGGACCTCGCGGTGAGCAGTGGCCGGGCGCGGTACGCGGGGGTGTCGAACTTCAGCGGCTGGCAGCTCGCGAAGGCAGCGACGTGGCAGCTCGCAGCCCCGGGGGTGCGGACCCGGCTGGCGTCGACGCAGATGGAGTACTCCCTCCTCCAGCGGGGCGTGGAGCGCGAGGTGCTCCCGGCGGCGCGGGACCTGGGCGTGGGACTGCTCCCGTCCTCCCCGCTGGGCCGCGGCGTCCTCACGGGCAAGTACCGGGACGGCACCCCGGCGGACTCACGGGGCGCCTCACCGACCATGGCCGGCTTCGTCGAGCCGTACCTGGACGATGCGGCCGGCCGGATCGTGGACGCGGTGGCGACCGCGGCCCAGGGCCTGGCGGTGACCCCGCTCCAGGTGGCCCTGGCCTGGATCCGGGACCGGCCGGGGGTGGTCGCACCCATCGTGGGCGCACGGACGTCCGAGCAGCTCGCGGCGGCTTTGTCGGTGGAGGCCCTTAGTCTTCCCGAGGAGATCTGCCGTGCGCTGGACGATGTTTCGGCGCCGGTGCATCGCTATCCCGATCAGGACTGGAGCACGCTGTGAGTACGGACCGCCACCCCGCTTCCGCGGACCACCCGGCCACCCCCGGCCCCCAGGCGGCCACCGACCCGGACCCGGCGCAGCCGCAGGACGGGCGCACAGCGGCCGACACGGACACGGGCGCGGAACCGGCGGGGCCGGAGGTGAGCGTGCCGGGGGACCCGGCAGCCGCGGAACCGGACGAGGCCGAGGCGGCGGAGCCGCCGGTTCCGGCAAGGGCCGGGGGCGGGGAAAGCCCCGCAGGTACCGGCTCCGGCGCCACCCACCCGGACCAGGACCCCGCCTCCGAGCCGGACACGCCCGGTACGGACGGGGCCGGCACGGACGAGGCCGGCACGGATGGAGCCGGCACGGATGGAGCCGCCGGGGCAGACGCCGACGCCGGTACGGACGAGGCCGGTACGGACGAGGCCGGTACGGACGAGGCCGGTACGGACGAGGCCGGTACGGACGGGGCCGGTACGGACGAGGCCGGTACGGACGAGGCCGGTACAGGCGAGGCCGGTACAGGCGAGGCCGGTACAGGCGAGGCCGGTACAGGCGAGGCCGGTGCGGACGGGGCCGCCGGGGCAGGCGCCGGGGCGGGGGCCGGGGATGCCGGCGCCGCGCAGCCGGTGCTCAGCGAGGCCGAGGCCGAGCTGGCCGCGCAGAAGATCGAGCGGGAGCGCATCGCCCGCCGCAAGGCGGAACGCCAGGGTCCCGTCGAGGCGGGAGCGAAGCTCAGCGGCAAGGCCGCCGACCTGCTGGCCGCCGTACGGGCCGTGGAGAGCGGGGAGAAGCCCTCCCCCGTGTACTTCGACGAGGCCCCGGCCGCACCCCGCAAGCCGGCGCCCCCCCCCGCCCCGCCCGCCCGG
>LJCW01000335.1 GCA_001298555.1 Actinobacteria bacterium OV450 | reverse complement strand
GTCCGGGGGGCCGGAGAGCCGGACGAGGAGAGCGTTCAGCTGGTCGACGGCCGAGCGGGGCGCAGCGGCGCGCTCGGTGGGGTGTGGGGCGGTCACTTCTTCCACCGGCGGTCGTCGGCGCCCCCCGCGGGAGCGGGGGCGTCGGGGGCGGCCGGGGGTGCGGCCGGGGGTCCGGCTACTCCCGCCGGTACAGGGCGGGCCGCCTCTCGGCGAACGCCCGCGCCCCCTCCTTCGCGTCGGCCGTGTCGAAGACCGGCCACCCCCGCACCAGTTCGGAGGCCAGCCCCTCCCGCTCGGTCATTTCGGCCGTCTCGTAGACGGAGGCCTTGACGGCCTCGACGGCCAGCGGCCCGCACGCGTTGACCTGCTCGGCGATTCCCAACGCCGCCTCCAACGCACCCCCCTGCGGGACCACCCGCCCGATGAGCCCGATCCGGGCGGCCTCCTCGGCGGAGTAGGGCCGCCCGGTCAGCAGCATCTCCAGTGCGTGCGTCCGCGGGATCTGCCGGGGCAGCCGTACGGTCGAGCCGCCGATCGGGAACAGGCCCCGCCGGACCTCGAACAGCCCGAAGGTGGCGCCTTCGCCCGCGATCCGGATGTCCGTGCCCTGGAGGATCTCGGTCCCGCCGGCCACGCAGTAGCCCTCCACGGCCGCGATCACCGGCTTGCGCGGCCGGTGGTGGCGGAGCATCGCCTTCCAGTGCAGGTCGGGGTCGGCCTTCAGCCGGTCCCGGTACTCGTCGCCCGCCATCCCCTTGCCGGCCAGCGCCTTGAGGTCCATTCCGGCGCAGAAGTCGCCGCCCGCACCGGTCAGGATCACGGAGCGGACCGTGTCGTCGGCGTCCGCCTCCAGCCAGCCGTCGTAGAGCCCCACCAGCAGCGGCAGCGAGAGCGCGTTCTTCGCCTCGGGCCTGTTCATGGTGAGCACCAGCGTGGCGCCGTGGCGCTCCACGGTCAGGTGTTCGGTCCCACCCATTGCCGTCCTCCCGTCTCAAGACCTAGAACAGGTTGCAGGAGGGCAGGGTGCAGTTCAATAGTTTTCTGACACCCAGTCAGATTTTTGGGCCGCGCCCTTCCCACTTGGGCTGAGCGGCGCTCTAATGACCGCCGGGCTGCACGGCCACGGCCCGGAAACGGGATACCTCGGGGGTGAGGAGGAACGGTGGAGTACAACCTTGCCGACCTGTTCGAGTCGGTCGTCGACGTGGTCCCGGACCGCGAGGCCCTGGTGTACGTGGACCACCCCGGCACCGGCGCCGAGCGCCGCCTCACGTACGCGGAGCTGGACGCCGCGGCGAACCGCATCGCACACCACCTGCTGGACAGCGGGCTGACGGCCGGCGAGCACCTGGGACTGCACCTCTACAACGGGATCGAGTACCTCCAGACCGTCCTGGCCTGCCTCAAGGCCCGCCTCGTACCGGTGAACGTCAACTACCGTTACGTGGAGGAGGAACTGGTCTACCTCTACAACGACGCCGACCTCGCCGCGCTCGTCTTCGAGGGCGAGTTCACCGACCGGGTGGCCGCCGCCCTGCCGCAGACGCCCAAGCTGCGCCACCTGATCCGCGTCGGGCCGGTCCCCGGGGGAGCGCCGGAGCCGTCGCTCACCCCGGTCGCGTACGCGGACGCCGAAGCGGCCGGTTCACCCGGGCGCGGTTTCGCGCCCCGCTCCCCCGACGACCTCTTCATCATCTACACGGGCGGCACCACCGGCATGCCCAAGGGCGTCATGTGGCGCGCGGAGGACCTGTTCTTCGCGGGGCTGTTCGGCGGCGAGCCCTCGGGCGAGCCGGTGAAGCGGCCCGAGGAGCTGGCCGAGCGGGTGGCGTCGAAGGGTGCGGGGCTGACCTTCTTCCCCGCTCCCCCGCTGATGCACGGAACGTCGACACTGACCTCGTTCATCGCCTTCAACTACGGCCAGCGGGTGGTCATCCACCGCAAGTACGCGCCGGAGGAGGTGCTCCGCACGATCGAGAAGGAGAAGGTGTCGAGCGTGTCGCTGGTGGGCGACGCGATGCTCCGGCCGCTCATCGACGCCCTGAAGGGCCCGCTCAAGGGGACCGACCTGTCCTCGCTGTTCAGCGTCTCCTCGTCCGGGGCGATCATGTCGGAGACGGTCCGGGCGGAGTTCCAGCGGCTCGTGCCGCACGTGCTGCTGCTGAACAACTTCGGCTCCTCGGAGTCGGGGTCGAACGGCAGGGCGGCCGACGACTCGGGCCCGGAGAGGGGCTTCCGCCTCGTGGTCAACGACCGTACGCAGGTGGTGGACCCGGTGACGCACGAGCCGGTGCCGGTGGGCGTACCGGGGCGGCTCGCGCAGCGCGGCCACGTCCCGCTCGGCTACTACAACGACGCGCAGAAGACCGCCGAGACCTTCTTCCGGAAGGGCTCCGAGCGGTGGGTGCTGCTCGGGGACATGGCGACGGTGGACGAGGAGGGCATCGTCACGGTCCTCGGGCGCGGCTCCCAGTGCATCAACACGGGCGGCGAGAAGGTGTATCCGGAGGAGGTCGAGCAGGCGCTGAAGTCCCATCCGGACGTGTACGACGCCCTGGTCGCGGGGGTGCCGGACGCGAAGTGGGGCAATCACGTGGCGGCGGTGGTGCAGGTGCGGGCGGGCGCGCCCGAGCCGACCCTGGACGACATCCAGCGGCACTGCCGGACCAGGCTCGCGGGGTACAAGATTCCGCGCCAGCTGGTGGTGGCGCCGGCCATCCAGCGCTCGCCGAGCGGCAAGGCGGACTACCGCTGGGCGAAGTCGGTGGCGACGGAGGCGGACGCGGGGCGCTGACGAGCGGGGTCGCGGCAGGCGGTGGGCAGGTCCAGCCGGGTCCCCCCGGGCCCCGCCCACCGCCCGGCGCGGTCCGCGGCCGCGGGGTCCGGAGGTGCTGCGTGCCCCGGACCCTGCGCCCCCGGATCCTGCGCCACCGGCGCTCAGACTCCGGCGGCCAGGAAGCGCTCCACACGGGCCGCGAACCACTTCGGGTCGTCCAGCCACGGGAAGTGCGCGCCGCCTGGCTGGACGTCGGCCAGTCCCCGGGGGAAGAGCGCCGCGAGTTCGGCGGCGAGGCCGGCCGTGGGGTTGCTGTCCAGCTCCCCGGCCAGCACCAGCACTTCGCCGCTCACGCTCCGCAGGGCGGCCCGGGTGGCGGGCGGGTCGAAGGCGCCGGGGCCCGCGAAGGCGGCAGAGGCCGCCGCGTTCTTCTCGCGGTCGCTCGCGTCGATGTGGGCGCGCACCTGCGCGTCCCAGCGCCCGTATGCGAGGGGCATCGCCCGGCTCCAGTCCGCCGGGGCCGGGGTGCCGCCGGCCGCGAGGGCGCCGAGGATCTCCTCGTAGGCGGCGACGGCACTGTCGTACGGCTCGCCGCCCGCCCGCTTCCGGACCACCTCCAGGCGCTGCTCGGGGGTCGAGTCGAGGCCCACGGCCCAGCAGGTGGGGGTGACCAGGGCCAGGCGGCGCAGCCGGGCCGGGTGCGCCGCCGCGTAGAGCAGGGCGAGGTTGCCGGCGGCGGAGTGGGCCAGTACGTCCATGTGCTCCAGTCCGAGGTGGATCCGCAGCGCCTCGACGTCGGCGACCTGGTGGTCGACCCGGTACGTGGACTCGTCGGCCGGGACCTGCGAGTCGCCCGTACCCCGCAGATCGAGGAGGACCAGCCGGCGTCCGGCGGTCAGCCTCCCGAGGTCGCCCAGGTAGGCGGAGGCCCGCATGGCGCCGCCCGGGAGGCAGACGAGCGGCTCGCCCTCACCCTTGACGTGGTAGGCCAGCTCGGTTCCGTCGTAAGAGGTGAAGATCGGCATGGGGCCATCCCATCATGCGATCACTCGTTCGAGTCATTGATTTAGCCGCCGCGCTGGGGCAATCTACCGAATGATCGGTCGGTTCTAGGCGGGCCGGGCTCGGGCGCAGGCCCGGACCACGCTCACGATGGGGTGACGGCATGACGGCGTACGGCGATGACCACGACGACGGCGAGCGGCTGAGCGGCGACGAGCTGGCGGCGCTCCAGCTGAGGCGGCTGCGCGCCACCCTGAGCCGTGCCTACGAGCGGGTGCCCCACTACCGGCAGGCCTTCGACAAGGCCGGCGTGCACCCCGACGACTGCCGCTCCCTCGCCGACCTGTCCCTCTTCCCGTTCACCACCAAGGCCGACCTGCGCGACCAGTACCCCTTCGGCATGTTCGCGGTGCCCCGCTCCGAGGTGCGCCGCGTCCACGCCTCCAGCGGTACGACGGGCCGCCCCACCGTCGTCGGGTACACCGACGGGGACCTGTCCACCTGGGCGGACGTCGTGGCCCGGTCCATCCGGGCGGCGGGCGGCAGACCGGGCCAGACGGTGCACATCGCGTACGGGTACGGCCTGTTCACCGGCGGGCTCGGCGCGCACTACGGCGCGGAGCGGCTCGGCTGTACGGTCGTCCCCGCGTCGGGCGGGATGACCGACCGCCAGGTCCGGCTGATCCAGGACTTCCGGCCGGAGATCATCATGGTGACCCCCTCCTACATGCTGACGCTGCTGGACGAGATGGAGCGCCAGGGGATCGACCCGCGCAGCACCTCGCTGCGGACGGGCATATTCGGCGCGGAGCCGTGGACCGAGGAGATGCGCCGGGAGATCGAGCAGCGGCTCGGCATCGACGCGGTGGACATCTACGGGCTGTCCGAGGTGATGGGGCCGGGCGTGGCCCAGGAATGCGTGGAGACCAAGGACGGTCTGCACATCTGGGAGGACCACTTCTATCCGGAGGTCGTCGACCCGTTCACCGGTGAGGTGCTGCCGGAGGGCGAGTCCGGGGAACTGGTGTTCACCTCGCTGACCAAGGAGGCCATGCCGGTCGTCCGCTACCGGACCAGGGACCTGACCCGGCTGCTGCCGGGTACGGCGCGGCCGGCCTTCCGGCGGATGGAGAAGGTGACGGGCCGCAGCGACGACATGATCATCCTGCGGGGCGTCAACCTGTACCCGACGCAGATCGAGGAGATCCTGCTGCGCACGCCCGGCCTGGCGCCGCACTTCCAGCTGCGGCTGACCCGCGAGGGCCGGATGGACGCCCTGACCGTACGGGTGGAGGCCCGCCGGGAGGCGGACCCCGGTCAGCGGCAGGCTGCGGCGGCGGCCGTGGTCCGCGCGGTCAAGGAGGGTGTCGGGGTCTCCGTGGCCGTCGAGGTGGTCGAGCCGGAGACCCTGGAGCGCTCGGTGGGCAAGATCAAGCGGATGGTGGACCTCAGAGGGGCCGGGTAGCCGCCGCACGGGCCCGGGGCGACTTCCCCGGGGACGCCGGAACCACCCCTTCGGGCCTACTTCGGGGGAGCCTCCGGGACCCGGCGGGCGCCTCCGGGTAGTCCATGAGGCGTGACCTCGATCTTCCGCCGGCTCCATGACCGGCTCCAGGCCTCCCCGGCCGGGCTGGCGTGGAGCCGGGGGCGGGAGATGGAGCTCATGCACCGGGCCATGGGCTTCGCCGCCCTCGGGTTCCTGACCCTGGTCCCGCTGCTGGTCGTCGTCGCGGCCGCCGCCCCGGGCAGCGGGTCCGGCTTCGGGCGCTGGCTCGGCCAGGCCCTCGGGGTCACCGCGTCGTCACGGGCCCGGGTCGAGATGCTGTTCGGTGCGGCCGACCTGGCCCTCGAACGGACCACGGCCTTCGGCCTCGCGGCCCTGGCCGTCTTCGGCCTGACCTTCGGCTCGGCCGTGCAGACCGGGTACGAGAAGGTGTGGGACCTGCCCACCGCCCGCTGGCACACCATGTGGCGACACGTCGTCTGGCTCGCCCTGCTGGTCTGCTACCTCGGGCTGCTGGTCGGGATCCCCGCGCCGTCCGACGACGCCATCGGCGCGATCCTCGGCACCACCGGCGACCTCGTCGGCACCTGCCTGTTCTTCTGGGGCTCCCAGCGGCTGCTGCTCGGCGGCCGGGTCCGCTGGCGGGCCCTGCTGCCGGGGGCGGTGGCGACCAGCCTGGGCCTGCTCGGACTGCGGGTCTTCTCCCAGCTGGTGTTCTCCCCGCTGATCGCGTCCAACGCCGTCACGTACGGCCCGTTCGGCACGCTGCTGGTCGTCCAGTCCTGGCTGGTGGGCGTCGGCTTCGTCGTCTACGGCGGCGCCCTCGTCGGCCGCCTGGTCCACGAACACCTGACGGCCCGCCGCCTCCGGGACACCGGCCTGCCGCCCGAGTGACGCGCGCGGGCCCTCGCCGGACCGGCGCCGCGGCGCGGCGTCAGGGGTTCGGCCGGGGCGCGCGGGCCCTCGCCGGACCGTCCCCGCGGCGCGGCGTCACGGGTTGGGCCGGGGCTCCTGCCCGAAACGGTCGCGCAGTTCCCGCTTGAGGATCTTGCCGCTGGCGTTGCGCGGGAGGGCGTCCACGAACAGGACCCGCTTCGGGGCCTTGAAACCGGCCAGCCTCTCCCGCGCGTACGCCAGCAGCTCCGCCTCCGTCACCTCGCCGCGCGGCACCACGACGGCCGTGACCGCCTCGATCCACCGTTCGTCGGGCAGGCCCACCACCGCCGCCTCGGCGACCCCCGGATGGGTGTAGAGCACGTCCTCGACCTGCCGGGACGCCACCAGTACCCCGCCCGATTTGATGACGTCCTTCACCCGGTCGACGACCGTGAAGTACCCCTCGGCGTCGCGCACCGCGAGGTCACCGGAGCGGAACCAGCCGTCCCTGAAGGCCTTCCTCGTCGCCTCGGGGTCGTTCCAGTAGCCCAGGCAGAGCTGGGGCGAGCGGTACACCACCTCGCCGGCCGTGCCGTCGGGCACCTCCGACCCGTCCTCGTCGACGACCTTCGCCTCGACGTGGCGGACGGGCCGCCCGCAGGACTCCATCCGCCCCTCGTGCTCGTCCGGTCCCAGGACGGTGGCCAGCGGCCCGATCTCGCTCTGCCCGAAGCAGTTGTAGAAGCCGAGTCCGGGCAGCCGCGCCCGCAGCCGCTCCAGTACGGGCACCGGCATGATCGAGGCCCCGTAGTACGCCTTGCGCAGCGCGCCCAGCTCGCGGCGCCCGAAGTCGGGGTGGCCCGCGAGTGCGATCCACACCGTGGGCGGCGCGAAGAGGCTGTCGGCCCGCCCCTCCTCCACCAGCCCGAAGATCTCCTCGGCGGCCGGCGCGTCCAGGATCGTGTTCTGCGCGCCCACCGCCAGACAGGGCAGCAGGAAGACGTGCATCTGCGCCGAGTGGTAGAGCGGCAGCGAGTGCACCGGCCGGTCCTCCTCGGCCAGGTCCAGCGCCTCGATCGCGCTCTCGTACTCGTGGACCAGCGCCCGGTGCGTCATCATTGCGCCCTTGGGCAGCGCGGTGGTCCCCGAGGTGTAGAGCAGCTGGACCACGGCGTCCGCGTCGACGTCCGCCGCGAAGGGCTGCGGGTCGGCGAGCTCCGCCAGGAAGGAGCCGGGGGCGTCGCGCAGCGGCCGTACGGCGTGGCCCCCGGGGATCCGCCCGGACAGGTCGGGGTCGGCGAGGACCAGCGCGCTGGTGCAGTCGTCCAGGATGTGCGCGAGGTCCTCGCCGGTGAGGTTCTGGTTGACCGGAACGTGGGTGAGCCCGGCCCGGGCGCAGGCGAGGAAGGCCAGCAGGTAGGCGTCGGAGTTGTGGGCGAAGGCCGCGACCCGGTCGCCGGCGGACAGCCCGTACCGCTCCCGCAGCACGGCGGCCCCGGTGGAGACGGCGGCGTCGAGTTGCGCGTACGTCCAGGTGCGGTCCCGGTAGTGGACCGCCGGCCGGCCGGGGACCCGTAGCGCGCTGTCGCGCACCAGCCCGTCGACCGTGTTCCCCCGTACCGACCGCCCTGCCCGCCCCGACTGCGCTGCCGTCATGGCGCGATCCTCGTCTCCGCGTGCGCCCGGGGTCAAGGACCGGAACGACCGGATACCAAACGGGATGTTGACAGATCATCAGACTGCCTGCATGAGTGTGGGGGCACGCAAGCACCTCCTGCACCACGGGCAACCACGCCCCTTCGCAGGCCACTTGGGAGGCACGTTGCGCTTACTCCACGGACATTCCCGCACCCGCCCGCTGCTCCGGCGCGCCGCGCTCACCGGCGCGGCCCTGCTCGCCGTCACCGCCGCGGCCCCGCAGGCCTCGGCCGCGACGGCCGCCGCCGACCGCGGGCCGTCCGGCGGCGGCCTGTCCGCCGTCATCCGGTACACCGAGAACGGCATCCCGCACATCCTGGCCCAGGACTACGCCCACCTCGGCTTCGGCACGGGCTGGGCGCAGGCAGCCGACCAGGTCTGCGTGCTCGCCGACGGGTTCGTGACCGTCGCCGGCGAGCGCTCCCGCTGGTTCGGCGCGGGCGCGGCGCCCGACGGCTCGCTGTCCTCCGCGACCGGGAACCTCTCCAGCGATCTGTACTTCAAGGGGGTGCGGGAGGCCGGCACCGTCGAGAGGCTCCTCGCCACGCCCGCCCCGGTCGGCCCCAGCCGGGACCTCAGGGAGCTGATGCGCGGCTGGGCCGCCGGGTACAACGCCTGGCTCGCCCAGAACAAGATCACCGATCCGGCCTGCAAGGGCGCCGCCTGGGTCCGCCCGGTCACCACGCTCGACGTGGCCTCCCGCGGGTTCGCCGTCTCGGTGCTCGGCGGGCAGGGGCGCGCCGTCGACGACATCGCCGCGGCCCGGCCGCCGGCCGGGGCGGCGGCGGGAGGTGGCACCGTCACCCGTACCGGGCCTGCCACCGGGACCGACCCGGCGGCAGCCGCCGAGGCCGCCCGGGCGTTCTTCGACACGAGCCGCTACGACATGGGCTCCAACGCGGTGGCGTTCGGCGGCCCGACCACCGCGAACGGCCGCGGTCTGCTGCTCGGCAACCCGCACTACCCCTGGAAGGGGGGCCGCCGGTTCTGGCAGTCGCAGCAGACCATACCGGGCGAACTGAACGTCTCCGGCGGCTCCCTGCTGGGCACTGCCGTGGTCAACATCGGCTTCAACGAGAAGGTGGCCTGGAGCCACACCGTGGCCACCGGCACCCCCGTCAACCTGCACCAGCTCACCCTGGACCCGGCCGACCCGACCACCTATCTGGTCGACGGCGCGCCGGAGAGGATGACGCAGCGCACGGTCAGCGTCCAGGTGGCCGGCGGCGCCCCCGTCACCCGCACCCAGTGGTGGACCCGCTACGGGCCGGTGATCACCGGCCTGGGCCCCGGGCTCCCGCTGCCCTGGACGGCGACCACGGCGTACGCGCTGAACGACCCGAACGCGGCCAACCTGCGCGGCTCCGACACCGCCCTCGCCATGGGCAGGGCCCGCTCGGTCGCCGGGATCCAGGACGCACTGAAGCGCACCCAGGGCCTGCCCTGGGTGAACACGATCGCCGCGGACTCCGCCGGCGGCACGCTGTTCACCCAGTCCCAGGTGCTCCCCCGGATCACCGACGAGCTCGCCGCCCGCTGCTCCACCCCGCTCGGCAGGGCCACCTACCCGGCGTCCGGGCTCGCGGTCCTCGACGGCGCGCGCGGCGACTGCGCGCTCGGCTCGGACCCGGACGCGGTCCAGCCCGGGGTGTTCGGCCCGGCCGCGGCACCGACGCTGCGCGACGCCCCGTACGCGGAGAACTCCAACGACAGCGCTTGGCTGGCCAATGCCGACCGGCCGCTGACCGGGTACGAGCGGATCTGGGGCAGTACCGGCGCTCCGCGGTCGCTGCGCACCCGCGGCGCCGTCGAGGACGTCGCGGCGATGGCCGCGAAGGGCCGGCTGACCGTGGCCGATCTGCAGACGCAGCAGTTCGCGAACCGGGTCCCCGCCGGCGATCTGGCCGCGGCCGACGCCGCGAGGGCCTGCGCGGCACTGCCCGGTGGCGCGGCGACCGCGAGCGACGGCCGGACGGTGGACGTCTCGGCGGCCTGCCCGGTGCTGGCGGGCTGGGACCGCACGGCCGACACCGGCAGCCGCGGCGCGCTGCTCTTCGACCGGTTCTGGCGCAGGCTCACGGCGGGCACGGCGGCCAGGGACCTGTGGCTGGTGCCGTTCTCCGCGGCCGATCCGGTCCACACCCCCCGTACGCTCAACCGGGCGGCACCCGGGATCGGCCGGGCGCTCGCGGACACGGTCGCGGAGCTGACGGCGGCCGGGATCGCGCCGGACGCGCCGCTCGGCGAGCACCAGTTCGTGGTGCGCGCCGGCCAGAGGCTGCCGGTCCCGGGCGGGACCGAGGCGCTGGGCGTGTGGAACAAGGTGGAGGCGCCGTGGAACGCGGCGGCCGGGGGCTACCCGGAGGTCGTGCACGGCTCCAGCCACATCCAGGCGGTCGGCTGGGACGGCAGCCGCTGTCCGGTGGCGCGCACGCTGCTGACGTACGGCCAGTCGTCGGACCCTGCCTCGCCGCACTACGCCGACCAGACCCGGCTGTTCTCGCAGGAGCGGTGGGTGACCTCGCGGTTCTGCGAGCGGGACATCCTCACCTCGCCGCAGCTGAAGGTGGTCCGGCCGCACGAGCGCCGCTGACCGGAACCGCGCGGTGCGCGGCGGGTCCGGTTGGTCCGGGCCCGCCGCGTGCGCTCAGGGGCTGACGGCGAGGAACAGGTACGCGGCCAGCACCACGAGGTGGACGCCGCCTTGGAGCAGCGTGGCCCGGCCCGGGGCGATGGTGAGGGCGCTGACTACGACGGTCAGGGCGAGCAGCACCATGTGGACCGGCCCCAGGCCCAGCAGCAGCGGGCCGGACAGCCAGACGGAGGCCAGCGCGATGGCGGGGATGGTCAGGCCGATGCTGGCGATGGCGGAGCCGTAGCCCAGGTTGAGGCTGGTCTGGACGCGGTCGCGGCGCGCGGCGCGGACGGCGGCGAGGGTCTCGGGGGCCAGCACCAGCAGGGCGATGATCACACCGACGACGGCGTTGGGCAGGCCTGCACCGGCCACGGCCGCCTCGATGGTGGGCGAGACGGCCTTGGCGTCGCCGACGACGGCGATGAGCGCGGCCAGCAGCAGGCCGAGGCTGACGAGGGCGGCGCGGGCGGTCGGCGGCGCGGCGTGCTTCCCGTCGCCGTCCCCGCCGTCCGCCTTCTTCGGACCGGGCGCGGCGGACACTCCGGACGCGGCGGACGCGGCGGGCGCGCCGGCCCCGGTGTCCACGGGCAGGAAGTAGTCCCGGTGACGGACCGTCTGGACGGCGATGAACAGCCCGTACAGGGCGAGCGAGGCCACCGCGGCGAAGGCCAGCTGTGCGGTGGAGAACTCCGGCCCCGGCTTGCTGGTGGTGAACGTCGGCAGGACCAGGCTGAGGACGGCCAGGGTCGCCACCGTGGCCAGGGCCGCCCCGGAACCCTCGGCGTTGAAGACGGCGACCCGGTTGCGCAGGGCGCCCACGAGCAGGGACAGCCCGACGATGCCGTTGCAGGTGATCATGACGGCGGCGAAGACGGTGTCCCGGGCGAGGGAGGCGGTCTTGTCGCCCCCGTCGGCCATCAGGGTGACGATGAGGGCCACTTCGATGATGGTGACGGCGACGGCCAGGACGAGCGAGCCGAAGGGTTCGCCCACCCGATGGGCGACGACCTCGGCATGGTGGACGGCCGCCAGCACGGCGCCCCCGAGACACAGGGCGACCAGGCCCACGGCGAATCCGGGCAGATCGCGTCCCCAGCTGAAGACGAGCGCGAGGAGCGCCACCACGGGGACCACGACGGTCCAGTCGGTCAGGGGGAATCTGCGGGTAGCTGTACTCATATCAGCCAACTTGCCAGAAGTGTCCGCGATGTGCGGCGCATGGGGCGCGACCGGAGCTCTGACGTGGCGCTTCTCACGAAACGTCGGGCGTGGCGGACCGGGACCCGGGACCCGGAGGTCGGGTCGCGGGACCCGGAGCCCCGGGCCCGGAGCTCGGGGCTCGGATCCCGGTCCGCCACACCGGGGGCGCTCACATGGCGCGTTCGCGGCCCTCCCAGTAGGGGTCGCGCAGCCGCCGTTTGTACAGCTTGCCGTTGGGGTCGCGCGGCATCGTCTCGATGAAGTCGACCGACTTCGGCCGTTTGAAGCCGGCCAGCTGCCGCTCGCAGTGGTGCAGGATCTCCGCGGCGAGGGCGTCCCCGGCCGCGAAGCCCTCGGCCGGTTCGACGACCGCCTTCACCTCCTCGCCCCAGTCCGCGTGCGGGATGCCGAAGGCGGCGGCGTCGGCGACGGCCGGATGGGTGAGCAGGGCCGATTCGATCTCGGCCGGGTAGATGTTCACCCCGCCCGAGATGATCATGTCGATCTTGCGGTCGCGAAGGAAGAGGTAGCCCTCCTCGTCCAGCAGCCCGAGGTCGCCGACCGTGAAGAACTCGCCGATGCGGTTCTTCTTCGTCTTGTCCTCGTCCTTGTGGTAGCTGAACCCTCCGGTGTTCATCTTGATGTAGACGGTGCCGAGTTCGCCGGGCGGCAGCCGGTTCCCGTCGTCGTCGAAGACGGCGAGTTCGCTGATCGGCCAGGCCTTGCCGACCGTTCCCGGCTTCTTCAGCCAGTCCTCGGCGGTGGCGAAGGCACCGCCGCCCTCGCTGGCCGCGTAGTACTCCTCCACGCACGTGCCCCACCAGTCGATCATCGCCCGCTTGACGTGGTCCGGGCAGGGCGCGGCGCCGTGGATGGCGTGCCGCATCGAGGAGACGTCGTACGCGTCCTTCGTCTCCTGCGGGAGGGCGAGGAGCCGGTGGAACTGCGTCGGGACCATGTGGGTGTGCGTGCACGCGTGGGTGTCGATGAGCCGCAGCATCTCCTGCGGCGTCCAGCGGTCCATCAGGACCAGCGGGTGCCCGATGTGCAGGGCGGCGCCGGCAAACTGGAGGACCGCGGTGTGGTACAGCGGGGAGCACACGAGGTGCACGTTGCCGTCGAACGGGCGGATGCCGAAGATTCCGAGGAATCCGCCGAGGTACGTCTCCTCCGGGAGCCTGCCGGGCAGCGGGCGGCGGATGCCGCGCGGACGTCCCGTGGTGCCGGAGGTGTAGTTCATCACCCAGCCCAGGGTGCGGTCCGCCGGGGGCTGCGCGGGGTGTCCGCCGAGGAGTTCGGCGTACGGGTGGAAGCCGGCGACCGCTCCGACCGCGTAGCGGTGGCTCGCGGGCAGGCCCGCCTCGTCGGCCGCGGCGGTGGCGGCGTCGGCGAACCGCTCGTGGGCGATGAGGACCTTGGCGCCGGAGTCGGAGACGATCCAGGCGATCTCGGGGCCGACGAGGTGGTGGTTGACCGGGACCAGGTAGAAGCCGGCCTGGGTGGCGGCGAGGTAGGCGGTCAGGAACTCGACGCCGTTGGGCAGGACGACGGCGAAGACGTCGCCCCTCTCCAGGCCGGCGGCGCGCAGTCCGTGGACGAGGCGGTTGGCGTCGGCGTGCAGCCGGCCGGCGCTCCACTCCTCGCCCTCGGGGGTGACCAGTACGGTGCGCCCGGGGTCGGCGGCCGCCTGGGCCCAGAATCCTCCCCCGGAGTTCGTCCGGGGGGACCCCCAGGGCTGCTCACTCGTGCCACTCATGCTGATCACACCTCTCAGGCCCGGCCGGCGATGCGGTTGATGCGGTCGATGGCGCGCTCGAAGCCGACGGTGAGCTCGTCGAAGACGGCCTGGACGCTGCGTTCGGAGTTCATCCGGCCGACGATCTGGCCGACGGGTGTCCCCAGCAGCGGCTTGACCTCGTACTTCTGGATCCGGGAGACGGCCTCGGCGACCAGCAGTCCCTGGAGCGGCATCGGGAGCGCACCGGGGCCGTCGGGGTCGTCCCATGCGTCGGTCCACTCGGTGCGCAGCTGGCGGGCGGGTTTGCCGGTGAGGGCGCGGGAGCGGACGGTGTCACCGGAGCCGGCGGCGAGGAGCTTCTCGGTGAGCGCGCGGGAGTGCAGGTCGGCTTCTGTGGTGGTGAGCCAGAGGGAGCCGAGCCAGGCGCCCTGGGCGCCGAGGGCGAGGCCGGCGGCGATCTGTTCGCCGCTGCCGATGCCGCCGGCGGCGAGGACGGGGAGCGGGGCGACGGCCTCGGTGATCTCGGGGACGAGGACCATGGTGGCGATGTCGCCGGTGTGGCCGCCGGCCTCGTAGCCCTGGGCGACGACGATGTCGATGCCGGCTTCGGCGTGGCGGCGGGCGTGCTTGGCGCTCCCGGCGAGAGCCGCGACGAGGACGCCGTGGTCGTGGGCGCGGGCGATGACGTCGGCGGGCGGGGAACCGAGGGCGTTCGCCAGGAGTTTGATGGGGTAGTCGAAGGCGACGTCGAGCTGGTTGCGGGCGACCTGCTCCATCCAGCCGGTGATCCGCCAGCCGGAGGCCTCGCCCTCCGCCAGTTCGGGGACGTGGTGCTTGGCGAGGGTGTCGCGGACGAAGGCGCGGTGCCCGGCCGGGATCATCGCCTCGACGCCGGCCTCGCTGATGCCGTCGACGGCCTTCTTGGCGGGCATGACGACGTCGAGGCCGTACGGCTTGCCGTCGGTGTGCTCCTGCATCCAGTCGAGGTCGCGTTTGAGGTCGTCGGGGGCCGTGTACCGGACGGCGCCCAGGACGCCGAAGCCGCCGGCGCGGGTGATGGCCGCGGCGACCGCCGGGAAGGGCGTGAAACCGAAGATGGCGTACTCGACTCCCAGTTTCCTGCTCAGCTCCGTCTCCATGGGCGGCAGCATGCCGCAGCCCCGCGGCCGAGGGAAGAGGTTTTCTGATGCATCGTCAGATTCTTTGACGGTCCGTCGGTGCGGGGCCCGCCGCGCCCGCGGGCAGATACTTCCGGAGGGCGCGGCGGTGGACGGGAGGACCGGTCATGGAGGACCACGGGGCGACAGGCAGGAGGGTGGCCGCAGAGGCGTCGGCGGCTCCCCTCGACGGGACCGGGGGCGTCCCGGACGGACACGGGAGCCGCGCGCCGCAGGGGCCGGCGGCCGCGCGCGGGCGGGGGCCGAGCCGGCGGCGGCTCGCGGGACGGCTGCTGTGGCTCGGCGGGGTGCTCGCCCTGCACGCCGCACTGCCCGGGGCCGCGGGGGCCGCGGGCGGTGCGGCCGAGCGGCGTGCCCTCCAGGGACTGCGCCTGCGGTACGGGTCCGCACGGCAGGCGGGACTGGTCGAAAGGCACCTGGAGGCGGCGGCCGACGAGGCGCGGAGGTTCCTGGGCCCCTCCCCCGCACATCCTTACTACGCCGGAGCCGTGGTGCTCGCCGGCCGGGGCCGCACGGTCGCCCTGCACCGCGCGATGGGCGAGGCCGTGCGGTACGCGGACTACGACGGCCGCACCGACCGGGTGCGGGAGTTCCCGGCGGCCCAGCGGATCCCGATGACCGAGGACACCGTCTTCGACCTCGCCTCGCTGACCAAGCTGTTCACCTCGCTGATCGCCGTGCAGCAGATGGAGCGCGGGAACCTGGAGCTGGAGGCTCCGGTGGACCGGTACCTGCCCGAGTTCACCGGGGGCGGCAAGGAGCTGATCACGGTCCGCCAGCTGCTGACGCACACCTCCGGGCTGCGCTCCTGGGCGCCGTTCTACCAGCAGTCCTCCCGCGAGGGACAGTTGCGGATGCTGTGGTCGGTGCGTCCGCAGGAAACGCCGGGGTCGGTGTACCGGTACTCCGATCTGAACCTGATAGCGCTTCAGCTGCTCCTGGAACGGATCACCGGTCACACTCTGGACCTCCTGCTCCAGGACGAGATCACCGCTCCGCTCGGGATGCACCGCACGCGTTTCAGGCCACCGCTCTCCTGGCGCCGCGTCACCGCCGCCACCGAGGTGCAGCGGCCTCCGTGGTCCGGCCTGGACCGCGGGCTGGTGTGGGGCGAGGTCCACGACGAGAACGCCCACGCCCTCGGCGGCGTCGCCGGCCACGCCGGCGTCTTCGGCACGGCCTGGGACCTGGCCGTCCTCGCCCGCACCCTCCTCGACGGCGGGGTCTACGCCGGCCGGCGCATCCTGCGGCCCGCCTCCGTGGAACTGCTCTTCACCGACTTCAACACCGCCTTCCCCGGCGACGACCACGGCCTGGGCTTCGAGCTCTACCAGCACTGGTACATGGGCGCCATGGCCACCCCGCACTCCGCCGGCCACACCGGTTTCACGGGCACCTCCCTGGTCCTGGACCCCTCCACCGACTCCTTCCTCGTCCTGCTCGGCAACTCCGTCCACCCCGTGCGCACCTGGCGGGCCGGCAGCGCACCACGGGTCGCGGTCGGCAACCGCTTCGCCCGCGCCGTCCCGGTCCGTACGAAGCACGGCGGTCCGGCGTGGTACTCGGGCATGGAGACCGGCGGCTCCGGCACCCTCACCCTGCCGCCGCTGACCCCGGCCACCGGCGCGGCCCGGCTGCGCTGCGCCGTGTGGTGGGACACCGTGCCCGGCGAGGGCGCCTTCCACCTGGAGGCCTCGGCCGACGGGGAGTCCTGGGAGCCGCTGCCGTTCAGCACGCTGCGGTCGACGGGCGGGACGCCCGAGCAGTGGCCGCGCGGCAGTGCCGGCGGCTGGTCCGGCCGCATCTGGCACCGCCTCGAAGCCCCGCTCGGCGCCTGGGCGGGGCGCCCGGTCCACCTGCGCTTCCGGCATGCCGCGACCGGCCGCTACGTCGGGCGCGGGGTGTACGTCGACGTCGTACGGGTGGCGGAACCGGGCCGGCTCCTGTTCGCGGAGGACCGTCCGGCCGACGCGTCCCGGATCGAGGCCGCCGGCTGGTCCCGCTCCACGGACTGAGGCGCCGGGCGCCCGGCCCCCGCCACGGCCTCACACGGTCGGCTGGGCGGGCGGGCGCGGGCGGGGCCCAGCGCGTCCGGCGGGTTTGGCGCGTTCAGCGCGGGTCCGGCGCGTCCGGCGGTTTGGCACGTTCAGCGCGGGTCCGGCGCGTCCGGCGGTTTGGCACGTTCAGCGCGGGTCCGGCGGGTCCCCCGGCGGGAGCGTCAGGCGGCGGTCAGGCCTTGCGGATGAGGCAGAACGGGTGCCCCGCCGGGTCGGCGTAGACGCGCCAGTCGTCCGGGACCGCGCCGCTGCGCGCGTCCAGGAGCTTCGCGCCGCAGGCCAGCACCTGCTCCTGCGCCCGGTCCAGGTCCGGCACCGCGAAGTCCAGGTGGACCTGCTGGGGGTGCGCGGGGTCGGGCCAGCGCGGCGGCCGGTGGTCCGCCACCCGCTGGAAAGCGAGGACCTGACCCGACGGAACGTGCAGCGTCGCCCAGTGCTCGTCGACCGTCCAGCGCGGGTCCGGCCGGTTGACGGTCCCGCCCAGCACCTCCCGGTAGAACTCGGCAAGGCGCAGCGGATCGGGGCAGTCCAGCACCACACACTGAAATTCGGCTGTCACGCCCTGATCCTAAGCTCCGGGTTCCCGGACCGCGCTGGAGCCCTGCACGTCGTTCCCGGCCAGCGCCGCGTCGAGCATCCGGCGGGCGACGGTGGCCAGTTCGGTCCGGTCCGGGGCCGGGCGGGAGCGCGCGAGGGCGCCGACGAGGCGGTCGTAGAGGAGTCCGTCGGTCCACGCGGCCAGCAGCTCGGCGGACTCCTGCGGCCGCTGCGCGCCCAGTGCCGCGAGGAGTCGGGCGGCCCGCGCCCGGGCGCCCTGCCCGGCCCGGTGCAACTCCGGCTCCAGTTCGGGGTTCCGTGCGGCCTCCAGGCTGAGCTCGAAGCGGGCCAGCTGGCGCGTCCGGCCGGTGGTCAGCCACCGGTGCAGGACCTCGGCCAGCGCTTCCGCGGCCGCCTCCCGGCCGGCCGGCCCATGCGGTGCGGCGACGGCGCCGCCCTCGGTCTGCCCGCGGTCCCCACCCGGGTCCACACCCGGGTCCGCACCCGGGCCCAAGCCGACGTCCAAGCCGACGTCCCCGCCGACGTCCAAGCCGACGCCGGCGCCGGCGTCCACGCCGAACTCCGCGCCGAGGTCCGCCTCGACGTCGCCGAGGTCCAGTTCGGCCAGCCGCTGGTAGCAGGCGCCGATCAGCGCCGTCCTCGTACGGAAGTAGTACGAGGTGCTGCCGGCCGGCAGCCGCGCCGCGCCGTCGACGGCCCGGTGGGTCAGGCCGCGCAGGCCGGCGGCGGCGACGAGGGCGATCGCCGTGTCCGCGATCAGGGTCCTGCGGTCGGGGGTGGACATGGAGTCACTCTACAGCTGTAGAGTGACTCTCACGGACCCTCTACGGATGTAGAGGCCGAAGGGGAGAAAGGGAGGAACTCGCCATGTCCTCACCGCACGCCGTCGTGGCAGGAGCCGGGATCGGCGGACTCACGGCAGCGGTGGCCCTGCACCGCCGCGGCTGGCGGGTCACCGTCTGCGAGCGCTCCCCGCAGCCGTCGGCCGCCGGCGCCGGGATCGTCCTCGCCCCCAACGCCCTGCGCGCCTTCGACGCCATCGGCTTCGACGCCGACCGCGCCGCGGGCCGCGCCGTCCCCGCCGCGATGGGACTGCGCCGACCGGACGGCCGCTGGCTGCACCGGGCCGACACCGCCGCGCTGACGGCCCGGTACGGAAGGCCCCCGCTCGCCGTGTACCGGCCGGCCCTGGCCGAGGCCCTGTCCGCCGCGCTCCCGGCCGCCGCGATCCACTACGGGGCCCGCGTCACATGCGTCGACCACGAACCCGGCTCCCCCGACGCGCCCGTGGTGCGCACCTCGGCCGGGGACCTCACCGCCGACGTCGTCCTCGCCGCCGACGGCATCCACAGCGGGCTGCGCCGCGCGCACTTCCCGGACCACCCGGGCCTGCTCCACGGCGGGGCGACTGCCTGGCGCACCGTCCTGTCCGGTGACGGCCCGGCCGGGCGGCCGCTGGACACCGCCGAGACCTGGGGCCGCGGCGAGCGCTTCGGCGTCGTCCCCCTCGCCGACGGCCGCGTGTACGTGTACGCCACCGCCGTCGCCCCGGAGGGCCACCGCCCCGCCGACGTCCGCGGCGAACTCCTGCGCCGCTTCGGCTCCTGGCACGACCCGGTCCCCGCGCTGCTGGAGCGGATCGACCCCGCGGCCGTCCTCCAGCACGACCTGTACGACCTGGCCGCCGCGCTCCCCCGTCTGCACCACGGCCGGATCGCCTGGCTCGGCGACGCCGCGCACGCCATGACCCCCAACCTCGGCCAGGGCGGCTGCCAGGCCGTCGAGGACGCCGTCGTCCTCGCGCACCTCCTCGACCGCGGAGCCGGGGTACCGGCCGCGCTGGCCGCCTACAGCGCCGCCCGGTGCTCCCGTACCGACGCCATCCGGATCCGGTCGCGCCGGGCCGGCCGGGTCGCCGCGCTCGCCCATCCCCTCGCGGTGGCCGTGCGTGACCTCGCCGTACGGGCCACCCCGGCCCGCGTCACCCGGCGCGCCCTGGACGACCTGTTCGACGGCTTCACGCTCCCGGGGGCATAAAACCGTGCCCGCCCCGGTTGCCAGTCGTTGAGTTTCGTTGACGGTTCAGCCCCCGCAATCAGCTCGGCAGCGAAGGCAGGTACACGGACATGGCGACCACGGACATCGACTGGGACCACCCCAAGGACCCCAAGCCGGGCAGTTGGCAGCTCGACCACGTCAAGCAGTACGTCGGATCGAACGGGGCCGAGGGCCAGTACTGGAACGGCACCCAGACCCTGCTGCTCACCACCGTGGGCCGGGTCTCCGGCAACGCCGTGCGCACCCCGCTGATCTACGGCGAGGCGGACGGCCGCTACCTCGTCGTCGCCTCCAAGGGCGGCGACCCCGAGCACCCGCTCTGGTACAAGAACCTGACGGCGCATCCCGAGGTCCGCATCCAGGTCGGCCCGAAGGTACTCCAGGGCACGGCCCGCACCGCCTCCTCCGAGGAGCGTGCCGCGTACTGGCCCGTGATGGTGAAGCACTGGCCGGCGTACGACGAGTACCAGGGCAAGACCGATCGCGAGATCCCGATCGTCGTGATCGAGGCGAACGAACCCGCCGCGTAACGGCGGTCAGTGCCCCAGCACGGCCATCGCCGCGTTGTGGCCGGGGACCCCGCTGACGCCGCCTCCGCGCACGGCGCCCGCGCCGCACAGCAGGACGTTGGCGTACGGGGTCCCCACGCCCCAGCGGCCCGCGCCGCTCCGGGCGGCCCCCTCGACGCCCTCGGCGTCGTCGTGGTCGTCCCCGTGCGGCCACGAGAGGTCCCGGTGGAAGATGTGCCCGCCGGGCAGCCGCAGTTCGCGCTCCAGGTCCAGCGGGGTCTTCGCCTCGATGCACGGGCGGCCGTCCGCGTCGAAGGCCAGGCAGTCGGTGATCGGCTCGGCCAGGTGCGCGTCCAGCTGGGCGAGCGTGCCGGCCAGCAGCACCTCCCGCGCCCCCTGGTTGTCCTTCTCGAACAGCCGGGCCGGGGTGTGCAGGCCGAACAGGGTGAGCGTCTGGTACCCCTGCGCCACGAGCTCCGGCCCGAGGATCGAGGGGTCGGTCAGCGAGTGGCAGTAGATCTCCGAGGGCGGCACGGACGGCAGTTCGCCGGTGGCCGCCTCGGCGTAGGCCCGCGCCAGCTGCGCGTACCCCTCGGCGATGTGGAACGTGCCGCCGAAGGCCTCACGCGGGTCCACCGAGGTGTCCCGCAGCCGCGGCAGCCGCCGCAGCAGCATGTTCACCTTGAGCTGTGCCCCCTCGGGCGCCGGGCCCGGAGCCGCCGCCTCCCCCAGCAGTTCACCCAGCGCCCGCGGTGAGGCGTTGACCAGTACCGTCCGCCCGACGACCCGTCCTTCGCCGGTCGCCGTGCGGAACGTCACCTCGGCCGGCGTCCGTCCGTCCGTCTCGATCCGGAGCACCTCGTGGCCGGTCGCGATCTCGGCACCGGCCGCGCGGGCGGCCGTCGCCAGGGCACCGGTGAGCGCGCCCATGCCGCCGACCGGAACGTCCCAGTCCCCCGTGCCGCCGCCGATGACGTGGTAGAGGAAGCAGCGGTTCTGCACGAGCGAGGCGTCGTGCGCGTCCGCGAAGGTGCCGATCAGGGCGTCGGTCAGCACCACGCCCCGCACCAGGTCGTCGGCGAAGTGCTCCTCGACGGCCCGCCCGAGCGGCTCCTCGAACAGCATCCGCCAGGCCGCCTCGTCGTCGATGCGGGCCCGCAGCTCCGCCCGTGTGGGCAGCGGCTCGGTCAGCGTCGGGAACACCTTCTCGGCGAGCCGCCCGGTCCGCCCGTAGAACGCGCGCCAGCTGTCGTACTCCCGCTCCGAGCCGGTCAGCCGCGCGAAGGACTCCCGGGTGCGGGCCTCGCCTGCGCCGACGAGGAGCCCGCCGGGCCGGCCGTCGCGTTCGACGGGCGTGTACGAGGAGACCGTGCGCTTGCGGACGGCGAAGTCCAGCCCCAGATCCCGCACGATCTTCGCCGGGAGGAGGGAGACGAGGTAGGAGTACCGGGAGAGCCGGGCGTCGACGCCGGCGAAGGGACGCGTGGAGATCGCGGCACCGCCGGTGTTCCCCAGCCGCTCCAGGACCAGCACCGAACGGCCCGCCCGGGCCAGGTACGCCGCGGCGACCAGCCCGTTGTGTCCGCCGCCCACGATCACGTCGTCGTATACATCGTGCCCGAAGCTCGTCATGGCTCTTGGTAGCACACCTGGCCGAGCTGCTCCAGGCAGTGCGCCTCGTCGGCGTGGGCCGCGACCGTGTCCGGATGGTCGTCGCCGAGGGCGCGTTCGCGGATGCCGGAGAGGTCGCGGTAGACGGGCAGGGCCTCGTCCCAGCGGCCCAGCCGGCCCAGCCCGACGGCCAGTTCGCGGCGGCTGACGAGGGTGTCGGGATGTTCGGCGCCGAGCGCTTCGGCCCGGGCCGCGGCCACCTGCCGGGCTTCGGCCACCGCCTCCTCCCAGCGGTCCAGCCGGCCCAGGTTGACGCCGAGGACGTGCCGCGCGCGGAGCGTCTCGGGGTCGGCGGCGCCGTACGCCCGCGTGCGGTCGCGGACCAGGCCCCGGAACAGGTCCAGGGCCTGGGCGGCGTGCCCGGTCCGGCCGAGCGCGATGCCGACCTCGTAGCGGGCGGCGAGGGTGTCCGGATGGTCCCGGCCCAGCACCCGGTCCCGGACGGCGGCGACCTGCCGGAACCCGTCGAGGGCCTCGTGCCAGCGGTCGAGGCGGCCCAGCGCGTAGGCGGCCTCGTACCGGGTCAGCAGCGTGTCGGGGTGCTCGGCGCCCAGGACGGCGGCCCGATCGGCGGCGACCTCGGCCGCGGTGCGGTGGGCGTCCTCGAAGCGGCCCAGCGCCCCGAGGGTGCAGGCGAGGTTGTGGCGGCAGCGCAGCGTGTCGGGATGGAGCGGTCCCGTGCTGCGCTCCCGGGCGACGAGCACCGCACGGTAGACGTCGTGGGCCTCGCGGTGGCGTCCGAGCCGGCCCAGTTCGTACGCCGCCTCCTGACGCGCCGCGAGGGTGTCGGGGTGGTCGGCGCCGAGTGCCCCGGTGCGCCCCTCGGCGACGGCCTCGTACGCGGCCAGAGCCTCCTCGGGCCGACCCGCGCGGCTGAGGGCGAACGCCCGGGCGTGGCCGGCGGCGAGCGCGTCGGGGCCTGCCCCGCGCAGGCCGCTCCCCTCGGAGCCGAAGGCGTACGGGACCCCGTACGGGGCGGTGAGCCGCGGGTCCTCGGCGGCGGCGGGGCGCACGATCCGGTGGCCGCCGCCGGGCCTCGCGGCGGTCCAGGAGCCGGTGAGCACGGCCCAGGCGCCGCTGGCGGGGCGTGCGTCGATGCCCGCCTTGCGGCCGGCGGTCATCGCGCGGGCCCAGGCGGGCAGCGGGGCGTGGGCGCCGGGCAGGCCGCCCGGACCGAGGCGGGCCTCGACGAGCCGCCGGTGCAGGTGGCGGGCGTCGCCGGGGCGGTCCTCGGGGCGCTTGGCCAGCAGGTCCAGCACGACCTGCTCGAAGTACGCGGGCAGCTCGGGGCGGTGCTCGCGCAGCGGCACGGGCGCGTTGTCGCGGTGACCGACCAGCACCGACCAGGAGTCGCCGAGGTCGAAGGGCGGGGCGCCGGTGGCGATCTCGTACAGGACGCAGCCGAGCGAGTAGAGGTCGCTGCGGTGGTCGACCTCGCCGCCCGCGATCTGCTCGGGCGACATGTAGTGCGGGGTGCCCATGGCCATGGCGCCGCCGGTGAGTTTGGCGGTGAAGCCGATGTCGTGGGCGAGGCGGGCGATGCCGAAGTCGCAGATCTTCACCGTGCCGTCGGTGAGCCGCATGATGTTGGCGGGTTTCAGGTCGCGGTGGACGACGCCCTGGTCGTGGGTGTAGCCGAGGGCTGCGGCCAGCTGCTCGGCGATGTCGACGACGACGTCCACGGGCAGCGGGTGCGCCTCGTTCTCCTCCAGGAGCTGGCTCAGGTTGCGGCCGTCGAGGAGTTCCATGACGAGGTAGAGGGGACCACCCGCGGCGCTGTCGTCGCCGAAGTCGTGGACGACGGTGACGCCCCGGTGCTGGAGGGAGGCGGCGACGCGCGCCTCGCGGCGGAAGCGTTCGCGCAGGACCTGGACGAAGTGCTTGTCCTGCTCGGGCCCGAGCGGTTTGAGGCACTTCACGGCGACCTGCCGGCCCAGCGACTCGTCCCGGGCGCGCCACACCTCGCCCATGCCGCCGCGCCCGATCAGATCGAGTGACCGGTAACGGCCCTGGATCAGTCTGGACTCCGCCATGTCTTAAAGCCGCCCCCGTTGTCGTGCTCCGTCCTACGCCCTCCCCGGCCGGTCCAGTATGGCCGCTGATGTACGCAGTGTGTACGCCGAGGGGCGGCTCCCGGGGCCCATGCGGCGCATCGCTTCAAGATGTGACCTGGAGGCAGCTGCCACCGTAGACCTGCGGGAATGCTGCGCAGCAGGGTACCGGTGAGGCGCAGGCGTCGGGTGATGACGGGCGTCGGCGGCGGCGTCCGCCCGTACAGCCGGTGCGCGTATCCGGGGAGGGAACCGTAGGCCAGAGCCGCGACAGGGCGCCACAGCAGGTTTCGGCCAGGGACGAGAAGGGCAGGGGTGGGCGGATTGCGCAGGAACGCGTCGACCGCACGGGCGTCGGGTCCGGCGGCCAGCCGCGGCCGGACCTCTTCGAAGTACGCGGCGAGGGCCGCCGTGCCGGCCGGGACGCGGGCCGGGTCGAGGCCCACGAGGCGGGCGTTCACCCGGTTCTCGTCGACGTAGCGGTCGGCCTGGACGGCGGTGAGCGGGACGCCGGAGCGGCGCAGGACGTGCAGGAAGCTGTCGATCTGCGCGCAGTGCACCCAGAGCAGCAGCTCGGGGTCGTCGACGGGGAACCGCTCGCCGGTGGCCGGATCGGTGGCGTACAGCGTGCGGTGGATCCGGCGGACGCGGGCTCCGGCGCGCTCGGCGGCCTCGGTGGTGCCGTAGGTGAGCGTGCCGACGAAGTCGGCGGTGCGCAGCAGACGGCCCCAGGCGTCGGCGTGGAAGTCGCTGTTCTCCATGACCCCGCGGACCGCGCGGGGGTGCAGGGCCTGGAGGTAGAGCGCGCGGACTCCGGCGATCCACATGATCGGGTCCCCGTGGCACTGCCAGGTGACGGACGAGGGCCCGTAGAGCCCCGGGTCGGGCGCGGACGGGGCCGGTGCGCCGTCCCGGGTCGCGGCCATTCCCGTACCTCCCGTGTCGCCTGCGCTCCAGCCTACCGAGGCACGGCGGGCCCGGGCAGAGGTGCGAGCCGGGTCACGCGCAGCGGCCGACCCTGATCTGGGGGTGCGGCACGAGCCGGAAACGGTGGTGCGGCACGGGCCGGAAACGGCCCGCGGGCGACCGGTTCCGGTCCGGCGCCCACCGGCGCGCCAGGAGGCCGGACCCCGGCGTGCGCAAGCGCACCCGGCCTGCGGAAGCGCACCGCCGTGCACCGCGCCACCCCGCGCGCCCTTTGAGGGGTGCACCTACCCGGCCGCCGGCTTGCCGGGCTGGTCGTGCGTCGAGCAGTGGATGCCGCCACCCCCGGAGGCGATGGTGTCGATCCTCACGGGCACGATGTCGCGCTGGGGGAAGTGCTCCTGGAGGATGCCCTTCGCCCGGTCGTCGGCCTTGGCGTCCCCGAACCGGGGCATGAAGACCGCGCCGTTGGCGACGTAGAAGTTCGCGTAGGTGGACACGAACGCGTCTCCGTGACCGGTGATCCTGTCCAGATCGGGCTGGGGCAGGTCGATGACCTCCAGGCGCCTGCCCTGCGCGTCGGTCGCGTCCTTGAACACCGTCCGCGCCTGGTCGGCCGCGCGCGACCACACGTCGGGCGGGGTGCCGGGGAACGCCTGGTCCAGGAGCACGACGCCCGGGGCGGTGAACCGGACGAGGCTGTCGACGTGCGCGTCGGTGATGTCCTGGCCGCGCACTCCGGCGAGCCAGATCACCTTCATGATGCCGAGGGTGCTCTTGAGCTCGGCCTCGATCCGGTCGCGGCTCTTTCCGGGGTTGCGGTTCCCGTTGACCACCGAGCTCTCGGTGACCAGCAGGGTGCCCTGGCCGTCGGTCTCGAAGGAACCGCCTTCGGCGACCAGCGGGGCCTGCAGCCGCTCGACCCCGTACTTGGCGAGCAGCACCCGCCCGACCTGGGCGTCGTTGCGGTGCTCCTGCTTGTTGCCCCACCCGCTGAAGTTGAAGTCGACGCCGAGCGGCCTGCCGGGCTCCTCGACGAACACCGGCACGGTGTCCCGCGCCCAGAGGTCGTCCACCGGTACCGCGATCACCTCGACGTCCGAGCCGCACGCCCTCTGCGCCGCCGCCTGCTGGTCGGACCGGGCGAGCATCACGACGGGTTCGTACGCGGCGACCGCACGGGCCACGCGCGCGATGTCCTCGCGGACCGCGGGCAGTTGCTCGTACCAGACCCGGTCCAGGGCGGGCCAGGACATGAACGTCCGCGCGTGGCTCTCCCATTCCGCGGGGAACCTGCGCCCCGCGGCCGGGTTCGCACCCGTACCGGGGGTGGCCGAGGCGTCGGCCCCGGCACCACCGGAATCAGCGGGGGCGCAGGCGGCGGCTCCGAGGGCGAGCGCACCGCCGGCACCGGCGAAGGCCCGCAGGGCGGTACGACGGGAGATGGGGGAAGGGGAGCTCATGGTCCTCACTGTGACACTGACTGAATATTCAGTCAATCCGACGCACGGTCCTCTGCGGTGGTAGCAGTCCACGGACACGGTGCGGGGCGGCACCCGGGTGTCGTGTCCTCATGGCTCTCCCGGCGACGAGGGCGGATCGCGGCTGTGCGGTGCCCGACGGCCTCGGAGCCCATCCGACTGCAATTTCAGTCAGGAACGCTGTCGTACGCGCCCCGGGCGCCCCGGTAGGGTGTCGCCTTGTGGCGGACCGTCGAACAGCAATCATGGAAGGGGCCGCGCGGGTCATCGCCCGTCGCGGCGTGCGCGGCCTGCGCGTGGAGGAACTCGCCGCGGAGGCGGGCGTGTCCACGGCGTTGATCTATTACCACTTCAAGGACCGCGCCGGGATCCTGCGCGCGACCCTGGAGTTCATCAACGACCGCGCGGGAAGGTACACCACGGAGCGCGGGCCCGGCGCTCCCCCGCTCGACGCCCGGGGCGAGCTGGAGGAGACCCTCCTCCTCGAATTCCAGGACGACCCCGCGGTGCGGGAGAACAGCACGGCTTGGGGAGAGCTGCGGGCGACCGCGGTCTTCGACCCCGACCTGCGCGAGGACCTGGCCCGCGCGACGCTCGTCTGGGTGCAGGAGGTGGGCGAGCTGCTGGGGCGGGTCCGGCCCATGGCGGGAGCCGCGGCGCTCGCCGGCGCCGCCGAGCGACTGACAGCTCTGGTCGAGGGCCTGAGCTCGCGCTGGCTGAGCGGCAGCCTGCCCTTGGCCCACGCGCGCGAACTGACGACCACCGCTATCGCGGCCGAGCTCCGGTACCTGGCGCAGCCGGACGGGTAACCGCCCCGACCCGGACTCCCGGCCCCGCGGGGCTTCCACTCCACGCACGTCTTGACGGAATCTTCAGTCAGTGACGGGGTCGGGTCGCGAGCAGCGCAGCCGACTGCGGTCCGTCCTGGACGCGAACGACGAGTCGCCGTCATCGTCGGCGCCGGGCTCTTCCCTCTGCGGTCCTGCCGCACGGACGGCAGTCCGGACGGACGGTGTGGTGAGGGAGGTCCCGGGCATGGGCCGTTCGGCCCCTGGACGGGACCACAGGGCCCATGCCCGGCACCGGCGGGAGGGCCAAGACTGAAGACGGACTCGAACAGGAGGCCGTCCATGAGCATCCCTACACCCACCCGTATCTCCGAGGCACTGCCCGCCGACTGCCGTTCCCGTCTGATGGAACGGGCCCGCGAGGTCAACTTCGCGGAAGGGACGCGTCTCTTCCGCGAGGGCGGCCACGCGGACCGGTTCTGGATCGTCCGGTCCGGCACCGTGACCTTGGACGTCCATGTGCCCGGGCGGCGCGCCGCGGTCATCGATAACCTCGGTGCCGGCCAGCTGGTCGGCTGCTCGTGGCTCTTCAGGCCGTACTGCTGGCGCCTGGGCGCCGAGGCGATGACCCCCGTCCGGGCGTACGAGTTCGACGCGGAGCGCGTGCGGGCGCTGATGGACGCCGACGCCGCTTTCGGCTCTGCCCTGGGCCACTGGGTCGGGCAGGTCCTCGCCAACCGGCTGCAGGCAGCTCGCGTGCGCCTCCTCGATCTGTACGCGCCCTACGGCAGCGGCAGCTTCCTCTGATCGCCCGTACGCCCAAGGAGCCGGTCGTGCCCGCACCCCGCTACACCGTCAGTGACGTCATGACGCACACGGCCGTCGCCATCGGCCGCGAGGCGTCGTACAAGGAGATCGTCGAGCTGATGCACGAGTGGAAGGTCAGCGCGGTCCCCGTCCTGGAAGGCGAGGGCCGCGTCGTCGGGGTGGTCTCCGAGGCGGACCTGCTGCCGAAGGAGGAATTCCGGGGTACGGACCCCGCCCTGCCCGATCAGGAGGAGGAAGCGTCGAAAGCCGCCGCGGTGCTGGCGGAGGAGCTCATGTCGAGCCCGGCCATCACCGTGCACCCCGGCGCGCCCGTCGCCGAAGCCGCCCGGATCATGGCGCGCAAGCACGTCAAGCGCCTGCCCGTGGTGAACGCGCTCGGCATGCTGGAAGGCGTGGTCAGCCGCAGCGACCTCCTCAAGGTGTTCCTGCGGCCCGACGAGGAGCTCGAGGAGGAGATCCGCCAGAGCGTGCTCAGCGAGCTGACACCGGGCGTGAACGTGGACTTCGCCGTGGAGGACGGGGTGGTCACTCTGCGCGGCCCGCTGCGGGACCGGGCCCTGGTGCCCCTCCTCGCACGGGCGATCCGCGCAGTCGAGGGTGTCGTGGACGTCCGGATGGAACCGGAGGGCACCCTCGCCGCCTAGCCGGCGCCTAGGCCCTGTCGTCAAACTGCCGTCGTCGCCCGGAGGGCGGCCCCGCGGCGTCTGGTGCGTGCTCTCGGCGTGCCGGGCGGAAGACCGCGTACTGGACGTACTTGGATTTCGCCCGGTGCGGCGAGAGCGCGTGCCAGGCGTCGCGGGGCAGACGGCAGTTTGACGACAGGGCCTAGGGCCGGGGCGCGCCCACGGCTCCCACCGCCCCCGCCAGCGCTTCCAGCGCCCGGCCGAACGCCGCTTCCGGCGGCGCCGCGTACCCCACCACCAGCCCCTCCCTGCCCGCGCCCGTCCCCGCCGCGGCCGGATGCCGGTACCCCGAGAGGCCGTCCAGGGCCAGACCCGCCGCCCCGGCCGCCTCCAGCACCGCGGCCTCCGTACCCGGGGGAAGCTCCAGCACCGCGTGCAGGCCGGCCGAGATGCCGGTCACCCGCAACTCCGGGGTGCGGGACGCCAGTACGGAGACCAGCCGGTCGCGCCGGTCGCGGTAGCGGTGGCGCATGCGGCGGATGTGGCGGTCGTACGCGCCGCACTCGATGAAGTCGGCCAGTGCCAGCTGGTCCAGGGTGCTCGCCCAGGACTCCCGCAGGCCCTTCGCCGCCACGACCCGGTCGACCAGGTGGTCCGGCAGCACCAGCCAGCCCAGGCGGATCGCGGGGGAGAGGGACTTGCTCAGCGAGCCCGCGTACACGACGTGCCCGGGGGCCAGCCCCTGGACTGCACCGACCGGCTTGCGGTCGTAGCGGAACTCGCCGTCGTAGTCGTCCTCCACGATCAGCGACCCCGTCGTACGGGCCACGTCCTCGGCGGCGGCCCGCCGCGCCGGAAGCAACCGGGCGCCCGTCGGGAACTGGTGGGCCGGTGTCAGCAGCAGCGTGCGCGCCCGGTCCGGGACCGCGTCCGTGCGGGCTCCGTCCTCGTCGACGGCCACGGGGTGCGGGCGGACCCCGGCGGCTTCGAGGATGCCGTGGTGGAAGGGGAGCCCGTACTCCTCCACGGCCCAGTCGCGGGGCCGCAGCGACGCGAGGAGCCGCAGCCCGTTCGCGAAGCCCGAGCACACCACGATGTTCCCCGGGCCGGTGCGCACGCCCCGGGCCCGGGAGAGGTACGCCGCCAGCGCCCGCCTCAGCTCCGGGCGGCCCCGGGGATCGCCGGGCCCGAAGGCCTCGCTGGGAGCCTCGGCCAGGGCCCGCCGGGCACTCGCGGACCAGGCGCCCCGCGGGAAGGACGCGGGATCCGGTTTGCCCTGGAGCAGGTCGTGAAGGGGACCCTCGGGGGCGGCCGCGGCGGGGGCGGCGGGGGCGGCGGGGACGGCCACGCCCTCGGCGACACGGGTGCCGGAGCCCTGCCGGGCGGTGAACCAGCCCTCGGCCACCAGCTCGGCGTACGCGTCGGCGACGGCGTTGCGGGCCAGCCCGAGATCGGCGGCCAGCGCCCGGTACGGCGGCAGCCGGGTCCCGCCGGTGAGCCGGCCGCTGCGCACGGCGTCCCGCAGGGCCCGGGCCAGGACGGTCCGCCGGGCCCCGTGCGGGGGAAGATCGAGGTGCAGGTCGGCTCCGCCGGAGCCGGTGCCGGAGCCGCTGCCTGGTCCGGTGCCCGCGGCGGAGGCGGGGGCGGTGTCGTCGGACGTCATACGGGCGAGCGTAGGCGGCCGCGCCGGGCCGCCCCCGGGCGCCGCATGGGCCGCAGCCGGGAGCGCCGTCGGACGCCCGTCCAGGCCGGACGGTTCAGGCGATACGGCTCGACCGGACGGTTCAGCCCGGACGGTTCAGCCCGGACGGTTCAGAACGCCGGTTCAGAACGGGCGGCCCAGGCCGGACGGTTGAGGCCGGACGGGTGAGCCAGCACGGCTCAGGCCGGACGGTTCAGGCCGGACGGTTGAGCCAGGACGGCTCAGGCCGGACGGTTCAGGCCCGGCGGGACAGGGCCTCGCGGACCGCCTCCTCCGAGCGGCCCACCACCGCCGTGCCGTCCTCGGCGGTGATGATCGGACGCTGGATCAGCTTCGGGTGCGCCGCCAGGTGGGCGATCCAGAGCCCGCGGACCGCGTCCGTCTCCTCGCGCGGCAGTTCCCGTACGCCGGTCTCCGCCGCGAGCGGGTCCGAGGTGCGCGTGATGTCCCACGGCTCCAGGCCGAGCCGGCCCAGGACCTCGCGGATCTCGGCCTCGGTCGGCACGTCCTCCAGGTAGCGGCGCACCGTGTACTCGGCCCCCTCGGCGTCCAGCAGCGTCAGCGCGCTGCGGCACTTCGAACAGGCGGGGTTGATCCAGATCTCCATGGCCCGCAGCCTATCCGGAGCCTGTCTGGCCAGGGGCTTTTGTCAGTGCTCCCCGGTAAAATCGAAGGAGAACGACAGGAAGCCAACTACCGTTTGGGAGGCTGTAGATGGCCACTGCCATGACCGCTGGGCCCGTCAAGAAGAAGCCGCTTCCGGCGGGCCTGCCCCGCGAGTGGTACGAGAGCCACAACCGCCGGCTGAAGGCGATGCGGCTGGCGATATCCCTGCTCGACTCGGGGACGTACGACGCCCGCCGCGCGACCAACCGGAAGATCCGCACGATGGCGGTCCGCACGGGCATCCACCGCCCGTCGAACGTCACCTGCAAGATGGTCCGCGCCTTCATCATCAGCAACGGAGCCTGAGCACCGCACCGCACCGCACCGCCCGGCCGGGCCGGACCCGACGCGTCCGGCCCGGCGCGTCCGGCCCGGCCGGTCACCGGCTGCCGTCCGCGGAGTCCGGAAGGGACAGCACCAGCAGGGCCACGTCGTCGCGCGGGCCGCCGTCCGTGAACTCCACCAGGTCCTGCCACACCGCCTCGACCAGCTCCTTCGGATCCTTCGCCAGGCCCGGGACCCGGGCCGCCAGCGGGTAGAACTCGCCCGCCGTGTCCCGGGCCTCGGTCACCCCGTCCGTGTGTGCGAGCAGCCGGTCGCCCGGCAGCAGCGGTACGGCGGCCACCACCGCGAGCTCCGCCCCGGCGAGCCCGAGCCCGAGCGGCGGCCCCGGCTCCACGGCCACCTCCGACACCGTCGAGGCCCGCAGCAGCAGCGCCGGCGGATGCCCGCACGAAACGATCCGCACGAGCTCCAGCCCGGGAGGGAACTCCAGCAGCAGCGCCGTCGCGAACAGCTCCGGCTGGCCCGTGGCGCGGTCCTGCGGGGCCCCCGGCTCGCCCCGGAAGGACGGATCCGCCCGGTCGTCGCGGCCCGGGTGATCGCCCGGCCGATCGCCCGGTCCCGCCCGCGCCGATTCGGCCGGGGTCGCCGGGCCCGCGGCGTCGGCCAGCAGCCTGCGGTCCAGCCGGGCCGCCACGCCCGCCAGCTCGGGATCGTCCAGCACCCCCTCGCGGAAGGCGCCGAGCAGTGCGGCCACCGTGCCGACCGCCGCCAGGCCGTGCCCCTGCACGTCCCCGACCAGCGCCCGCACCCCGTACGGCCCGGCCCGTACGTCGTACAGGTCGCCGCCGACCAGGGTGCCGCGCTGGGCGGCCCGGTACAGCCCGGCGCAGCGCACCGGACCGACCCGGTCCGGCACCGGCGGCAGGACGGCTAGCTGCGCCGCCTCCGCGACGGTCCGCACGCTGACCAGCTGCGCGTCACGGCGCCTGCGGACCCAGGCGATCACCACGCTGAGCAGCCCGATCGCGGCCACGGTGGCCAGGTCCGCGCCCCGCGGGTGCGCGGATCCCGCGAACGGCGCGCTGAGCAGCGCGAGCACGATCGCGGCGAAGACGGCGGTGCCGGCGGCCCCGTAGGCGAAGGCGGCCACCGGGGGCACGCCGGCCAGGAAGAAGCCCACCTCCGCTTCGCCCCGGGTCAGCCGTTGCACGAGCACCAGCACCACGAGGGCCACCACGGGGGCAATACGGGCCCAGCGCGGTGGCGGCTTTCCGTGCAGCCAGCCAGGCTCCTCGCGTCGGCGTCTCACCCCTCCACCCTGGTACGGGGGCGGTGGCCGCGCACCCCGGACCGGCCCGCCGGGTGGCCCTGCGGGGGCCGGGCGCCGACAGTGGTCCCGTGACGGATGCGGGAGCGGGTACGGGTACGGGTGCGCACGGGCCGGCGGAGCAGAGCGCGGCGATCAGCACACGGCTGAACTGGTTGCGGGCGGGGGTGCTCGGCGCGAACGACGGGATCATCTCCACCGCCGGGCTGGTGGTGGGCGTGGCCGGGGCCACCACCTCGCGCGCGTCGATCCTGGAGGCGGGGGTGGCCGGACTGCTGGCGGGATCGCTGTCGATGGCGGCGGGGGAGTACGTCTCGGTGAGCTCCCAGCGGGACTCGGAACGGGCCGCGCTGGAGGCCGAGCGGCGGGAGCTGGCGGAGGAGCCGGAGGCGGAGCTCGCGGAGCTGACCGATCTGCTGGAGGCCAGGGGGCTGGACCGGGAGCTCGCCAGGGAGGCGGCGGTGCAGCTGACGGAGCGCGACGCGCTGAAGGCGCACGCGCGGGTCGAGCTCGGGATCAACCCCGACGAGCTGGTCAACCCGTGGCACGCGGCGTTCGCCAGCCTGGTCGCGTTCACGGTGGGGGCGGTGCTGCCGCTGCTGGCGATCGTGCTGCCGGGCCCGACGCAGCGGGTGCCGGTGACGGTGGTGGCGGTGCTGGGGGCGCTCACGCTGTGCGGGGTGACCAGTGCACGCCTGGGCGGGGCCCCGGTTCCGCGGGCGGTCCTGCGCAACGTCACGGGCGGCGCCCTGGCGATGGCGGTCACGTACGCGGTGGGCACCTGGCTGGGCGGCACCTGACCGCGTCGCGCCGCACCCCCGGCGCGGGGCGGCGCTGCATCATGGGGGCATGCGTATCGCGATCACCGGAGCGAACGGGCTCATCGGGCAGGCCCTCGTACGATCCCTGCGGGCGGACGGGCACGAGGTGGTGCGTTTCGTGCGCCGCGCGCCCGCCACCCCCGACGAGGCGGCCTGGGATCCGGGCCGCGGGTACGTCGACCCCGCCGGGCTCGCCGGCTGCGGGGCCGTCGTCCACCTCGCCGGGGCCGGGGTCGGGGACCGCCGGTGGAGCGCCGCGTACAAGAAGGAGATCCGGGACAGCCGGGTCCGCGGCACCGGCGCGATGGCCCGGGCGATCGCCGCGCTCGACGCGCCGCCGGCCGTCTTCGTCTGCGGCAGCGCCATCGGCTACTACGGGGACACCGGCGAGCACGCCGTCGACGAGTACGCCCCGGCGGGGCGGGGCTTCCTGCCGGAGGTCTGCATCGCATGGGAGGCGGCCGCCGCTCCCGCCCAGGAGGCGGGCGTCCGCACGGTCTTCGCCAGGACCGGACTGGTGGTCGCCGCCGAGGGCGGGGCCTGGCACAAGCTGTTCCCCGTCTTCCGGGCCGGGATCGGCGGCCGGCTGGGCAACGGCCGGCAGTACTGGTCCTTCATCTCGCTGCACGACGAGATCGCAGCGCTGCGGTACGCCATCGACACCCCGGAGCTGTCCGGCCCCGTCAACCTGACCGCCCCCGAGCCGCTGACGAACCGTGAGGTCACCGCGGCGATGGGCCGCGTGCTGCACCGTCCGACGCCGTTCCCCGTTCCGGCGCCGGTCCTGCGCGTGGTGGTCGGGGAGTTCGCCGGGGACGTGCTGGGCAGTCAGCGGGTGCTGCCCGCCCGGCTGCTGGAGTCCGGATTCACCTTCCGCCACCCCGGGATCGACGAGGCGATCAGGTCCGCCCTCGACCGGTGACGGGCCCCGCCCCCGCCCCCGTGCGACCGTCCGTGACCCGGATGCGACCGGCGTGCGACCGGACCGGAGCGCAATACCCGACCGAACTCGGGTTCCCATGGAGCCAGTTGGGGGAAGGAGGATTCCCACACAGCCGCGCCGACCTCGGGGAGGGGCACGTGCTCAGCAGCTCGCACCGCGCCGCACAGCATGCGGACGTCGTCATCGTAGGAGCCGGGGTCTCAGGACTCGCGGCGGCACACCACCTGATCGCGGCAGGGGTCGCGGTCACCGTCCTGGAGGCCGCCGGTGATCCCGGCGGACGGATGGCCACCGAGCACGTCGACGGGTTCCGGCTGGACCGCGTCGGGCAGTTGCTCAACACCTCGTACACGGAGCTCGACCGGACCCCGGGCCTGGCCGGCCTGGCCCTGCGGCCCTTCGCGGCGGGGGTGCTCGTCCACGCCGACGGCAGGCAGCTGCGGGCCGGGGCGCTGACCCCGGCCCGCGCGCTGGCCAGCGGATCCTTCGACCAGGCCCGGCTCAGCGCCTACCTGGGCCGGCTCGCCGCCCTGCCGGTGGACCGCGTACTGGCCCGCCCCGAGCGCACGGCGCTGGCCGCCCTGCGCTCCCGGGCCCTCGGCGCCACCCTGCGGCCCCTGCTCTCCGCGCTGCTCCGCGATCCGGAGCTCACGACCTCCAGCCGGGTCGCCGACCTGGCCCTGCGCACGTTCGCCCGCGGCCGGCCCGCCGTGCCCGAGGGCGGCGCCGCGGCCCTGCCCGACCTGCTCGCCGCCGCACTGCCGCCCGGCACCGTGCGCACCGGGGTCCGGGTCCGGTCGGTGGCGACGAACCTGGTGACCACCGAGGAGCACGGCGACTTCAGCTGTCGCTCCGCCGTCCTGGCCACCGGGGCGCGGGCCGCCGCCGAACTGCTGCCCGGGCTGCGGGTGCCGGCGTTCCACGAGGTCACCGTCATCCACCACGCCACCACCGCGCCGCTGCCGTGGGACGGCTCGCTCCTGCTCGACGGCGATCCCCGGTGGCCCGTCGCCCACACCGCGGTGATGAGCGCGGTCGACCCGGTGCGGGCTCCGGCCGGCCGCAGCCTGGTCACCACCACGGTGCTCGGCCCGCCGCCGCCCGCCCGCACGGTCGCCTCGCGCCTCGCCCGGCTGTACGAGACCGGCACCCGGGACTGGGAGCTGCTGGCCGTCCACCACGTCCCGGAGGCCGTCCCCGCGATGCCCCCGCCGTACGACCTGCGCCGTCCGGTCCGGGTCCTGGCCGGGCTGTACGTGTGCGGCGACCACCGCGACGTCAACACCGTCCAGGGGGCGCTGCACTCGGCCCGCCGCGCCGCCACGGCCGTCCTGCGCGACTTCGGCATCCGCCTCCCCGCGAGCGCGGAACCCGCCCTTCCGGCGGTGGCCTGAGAACCCTCCGGACCGGGCCCGGTCCCCGTCGGGGACCGAGCCCGGTGCAGGCACCCGCCGACCGCCGGGCGCGCCGTGATCAGGACAGTGCCGCGACCCGGTCGCGGTACGTGCGGACCGCCGAGGCGTCCCGGTACGGCTCCAGCCTGCGCTCGAAGTCCCGTACGTACTCCACCGCCCGCACCGACCGCATCTCCATCGCCTGCTGAGCCGCCTCCGCTCCCAGCGCGCACGCCTGGTCCAGCTCGCCCAGCCCCAGCCGGGCGGTGGCCAGCACCACCCGGCAGAACAGCCGCGAGCGCGCGAAACCCGGCGCCCGCAACTGGAGCGAGCGCTCCGCGTGCTGCGCCGAGGCCCGGTACTGCTGGAGGTCCCGGTGGCAGTGCCCGAACTCGTCCGCCAGCTGCGCCTCGTCGAAGAGCCGCGCCCAGTGCGGTACGTCGTCCCCCGGCCGGGCCGCGCCCAGCGCCCGCTCGGCACGTACCAGCGAGGCCGTCGCGGCCCGGACCTCGCCCATCACCGCGTGCCCGCGCGCCTCGGCCGAGTGCAGGAGCGCCTGCACCACCGGCGGCGGCCCCGAGCCGACGCCCTGCTGCGCGACGCGCGCCAGCTGCACCGCCTCCCGGCCGTGGCCCAGGTAGACGGCCTGCCGGCTCATGGTGACCAGCACGTACGAGCCGTACGGCCGGTCCCCTGCGGCCTGCGCGAGGCGCAGGGCCTGGACGAAGTACCGCTGGGCGAGCCCGTGCGCGGCGATGTCGTACGAGGTCCAGCCGGCCAGCCGGGTCAGGTCGGCGGCGGCCGCGAACAGCCGCCGGCCGGTGGTCTCCCCGTACGTGCCGCGGAGCATCGGCTCGGCCTCGTGCTCCAGGTAGCGCACCAGGGCCTGCCGGGCGTGCCCGCCGCCGTACGTCTGGTCCAGGGTCCGGAACAGCTCGCTCACCGACCGCAGCGCCGCGATGTCCCCGCCGGTCACCCGCTGGCCGGGGCCGCGGTCGATCTGCCGCTGCCGGGGCACCGCGGCACGGCCCTGCACCGGGACCCGGGCCGCGGCCGCGGGATCGGCGCCCCGGCCCACCCGCTCGTCGGGGCGCCCGATGAGCCAGTCCCGGCTGGGCACGACCAGTCCGGCCGGGGTGAACGCGATCTTCCGCAGCTCCGCGTGGGAGCCGGAGTCCTTGCGCCACAGCCCGCTGGCGATGTCGACGGCCTCCTCCGGGGTGGCCGCGAACTCCAGGCCGGCGTAGACGGGCGCGCAGGCGTCCAGGCCCAGGTCCTGTGCCGAGAGCCGCCGGCCCAGGCGCCGGGTGAAGACCTCGGCGATCAGCGCCGGAGTGGTCCCGCGCGGCTGCTGCCCGCGCAGCCACCGGGTCACGGAGGTCTTGTCGTACCGCAGATCGAGACCGTGTTCCAGGCCGAGCTGGTCGACCCGGCGGGCCAGACCGGCGTTGGAGAACCCGGCTTCCGCGATCAGCGCCGCGAGCTGCCGGTTGGGGACGCGCTGGGCAGGTCGTTCCGTCATCGGCTCCACGGTTTCCTGACGTGACGGACCGGAGTCCCGGCCCTGTGAACGGCGTGAATGTAGCGGCGAACACCGCTCATACCGCCCTCTCTGTCCCACATTCATCCGATCGTGTGCAGAATCGGTAGGGCCCTTTACGGACTGGCCCCCTCCGTCCGCGTACGCTGCGCGACATGACCCGCAGGCCCACCGGGGCGGAGACCTCCGCCGACGCCACCGCGCCGCTGCCCGCGCCCGAACTGACCGAGGCCGAGTGCCGTCGCTGCGGTACGTACATCGCGGGGCTCGACGGCCGGTACGCGTGCGGGGTGTGCGGCTGGGTCAACGACCACTCGGAGGGCCACCGGCGGCTGCCGCGGGCGGACGAGGATCCGGACCGCCCGCCCCGGGGGCGCAGGCGGCCCAGGCCGCTGCCCCCGGGCCCCGGGGAGGATCCGCCCCCGGGTTACTGAGGGGTCGGAAGGCGACCGAGGGGCCGGAAACCGGCCGCCGTACCCTTGGCTGGTGCGATACGTGCACACGGCAGGTTCAACGAGGAGGCGCTGCGGTGGCTGAGCTTGGGTTTGTCCATCTGGGCTTCGGACCCGATTACGTCGAGTACACCCAGGCCTGGGAGGAGCAGCGGCGGGTCCACGCCGCGCGCTTCGCGGACCAGATCGGCGACACCTGCCTCCTGCTGGAGCACGCGCCCGTGTACACCGCCGGCCGGCGCACCGCGGACAGCGAGCGCCCGCTGGACGGGACCCCCGTCGTGGACGTGGACCGCGGCGGCAAGATCACTTGGCACGGCCCCGGCCAGCTGGTCGGCTACCCGATCATGAAGCTGCCCCGCCCGGTCGACGTCGTCGCGCACGTCCGCCGTCTGGAGGAGGCGCTGATCCGCACCGCCGCCGAGTTCGGACTGGAGACCACCCGCGTCGAGGGCCGCTCCGGGGTCTGGGTGCTCGGCGACCCGATCGAGGAGCGCCCCAAGATCGGCGGCCTCTCGCTCGACCTCGACCCGCGGCTGACGGACGAGGAGTTCGACGCCCGCCTGAACGGCCCCGAGTACGCCCCCTCCAACGCCGGGCAGCGCCGTGAGGACCGCAAGCTCGCGGCCATCGGCATCCGCGTGGCCAAGGGCGTCACCATGCACGGCTTCGCGATCAACGTGAACCCGGACAACACCTGGTTCGACCGGATCGTGCCCTGCGGGATCCGGGACGCCGGTGTGACCTCGCTCTCGTACGAACTGGGCCGCGAGATCACCATCGCCGACGTGCTGCCGGTCGTCGAACGCCACCTGAAGGACGTACTGGAGCAGGCCGAGCTGCGACCCCGGGAGATCGAGCCCGCCGCGGGCTGACGACCGGGGGAATGCGTCCGGCCGCCCCCAGGTTGGCCGACGTAAGAGCGTATGAAATTACGGGCGTACCCTGGTGGGCGCCGAAGAATCGAAGTCACAGGGAGCCGGTCGTGTCCGCAGTCGCACCCGACGGACGCAAGATGCTGCGCCTGGAGGTCCGTAACAGCCAGACCCCCATCGAGCGCAAGCCCGAGTGGATCAAGACCCGGGCGAAGATGGGTCCCGAGTACACGAAGATGCAGGCCCTGGTGAAGGGCGAAGGACTGCACACCGTGTGCCAGGAGGCCGGCTGCCCCAACATCTACGAATGCTGGGAGGACCGCGAGGCCACCTTCCTCATCGGCGGTGACCAGTGCACCCGGCGCTGTGACTTCTGCCAGATCGACACGGGCAAGCCCGAGGCCCTGGACCGGGACGAGCCGCGCCGCGTCGGCGAGTCGGTCGTCACGATGGACCTGAACTACGCCACCATCACCGGCGTCGCGCGCGACGACCTGGCCGACGGCGGCGCCTGGCTGTACGCGGAGACCGTGCGCCAGATCCACCAGCAGACGGCGGGCCGCGAGGGCGGCCACACCAAGGTCGAGCTGCTGGCCCCCGACTTCAACGCGGTCCCGGAGCTCCTGGAGGAGGTCTTCGCCTCCCGCCCCGAGGTCTTCGCGCACAACGTCGAGACCGTGCCGCGGATCTTCAAGCGGATCCGCCCCGGTTTCCGCTACGAGCGCTCGCTCGACGTGATCCGCCAGGCCCGCGCCTACGGCCTCGTCACCAAGTCCAACCTGATCCTGGGCATGGGCGAGGAGCGCGAGGAGGTCTCGGAGGCACTGAAGGAGCTGCACGAGGCCGGCTGCGAACTCATCACCATCACCCAGTACCTGCGGCCCTCGCCGCGGCACCACCCCGTCGAGCGCTGGGTGAAGCCCGCCGAGTTCGTGGAGCTGGCGAAGGAGGCCGAGGAGATCGGCTTCTCCGGCGTGATGTCGGGCCCGCTGGTCCGCTCCTCGTACCGCGCGGGCCGCCTCTACGCCCAGGCGATGGAGAAGCGCAGCCGGGTCTGATCGCAGGGGAGTGGCGCGCGGCGGTGTGACGCGCGCTACCACACGGACTGTGTGAACTCACGCACAAAGTCTTACCACCCGGTAACACCGCATCGACGCGGCCCCTAGGCTCTTTGTAACGAAGAGCCCGGCGGGCCGCGTAAATGTTTCATCACCGTTTGACCGGCCGGTCATGCCCTGGTAACACCAGTCAGTGACGATAATGCGACGCACCGCACACGCCGGCGCACACCGTCGCGCCGTCCCGCCGTGCCCGCCCGCCCCCCGATGAACACCGTGAGCACTGTGAAAGGGATCGACATCATGCAGGCCGCGCCCGTACGCGCCATTGCCATTCCGTCGTTCACCGACGCCTTCCGGGGCTTCGAGTCGCTGCTCATGAGCGGCGCCCGCCGCAACGCGTGGACCGCCGTTCTGGAGGACCGCCGCAGAGCCAAGGATCGGGTCGAAACCGAGCACGTACTCGAGGCCGCGGCGACCCGGACCCCGCAGGCCACGTAAACTTCGCTCTATGGCGAGGAAGTCAAACGCAGAGACTGCTGCGAACCCCGGGCGACTGAAGCAGATCGCCCTGACGTACAAGATGACGCGCAAGGCCGACCCGAAGGTCGGTCTGATCGTCGCGGGCGTGGGAATCGTCACCTTCGGTGTCTTTCTTGCGATCGGCTTCCTGATCGACCACCCGGTCTACCTGGGCATCCTGGGCTTCCTGGTGGCGTTCCTCGCGATGGCGATCGTCTTCGGACGACGGGCCGAGCGGGCTGCCTTCGGGCAGATGGAGGGACAGCCGGGCGCGGCCGCGGCCGTACTGGACAACGTGGGACGGGGCTGGACGACCACCCCCGCCATCGCGATGAACCGCAGCCAGGACATCGTCCACCGGGCCGTGGGCAAGGCCGGCGTCGTACTGATCGCCGAGGGCAACGCGAACCGGCTCAAGCCGATGCTCGCCGCCGAGAAGAAGAAGCTGGCCCGGATCATGCCGGACATCCCGGTCCACGACTTCATCGTGGGCACCGGTGAGGGCGAGGTCCCGCTCAAGAAGCTCCGCACGACGCTGCTCAAGCTGCCGCGCGTGCTGGCCGGCCCGCAGATCACCCAGGTCAACGACAAGCTGCGCGCCATGGGTGACCTCATGAGCAACATGCCGCTGCCGAAGGGTCCGATGCCCAAGGGCACGCGGATGCCGCGCGGCGGAAAGATGCGCTGACCCGCGCAGCCGATCTTCGTATACGACAGAAGGGGCGCCCCCGGACCGGACGGTCCGGGGGCGCCCCTTCTGCGATGTTCTGTGGGGGTTCTGTCGTGCGAGGTCTCAGATGCGGACCTGGACGGCGCGGGCGAGACGGTCGTGCAGGCCGCGTCCGTCGCGGTCCCAGACCAGCGCCGGGATGACGAGGGCGAGCAGCACCGTGCGCAGCACGACCCGGCCGAAGCCGAGGCGGCCGCCGCCCTCCACGGCGACCCGCAGGCCCACGAGCCGCTTCCCGGGGGTGAACCCCACGGTGCCGACGGTGAGGATGCTCAGCAGGACGAAGAGCGCGAGCGTCCAGTTGCCCGTCGCGGTCGCGTTGCCGCCGGTGATCAGCCCGTATGCGATCAGCTGGCAGCCGACCCAGTCGACGGCGACCCCGCCGAGACGGCGGCCGAAGCGGGCCGCGGAGCCGGGCCCCTGCCGGGGCAGGCCGAGCCGCTGACCCGGGTAGCCGAAGTCGACGCCCATGTCCTCGGCGGCCGCGCGGGGGCCGGAGAGCCAGGATCCGAGTGCTTGCCTGTTGTCCACCCGACCACGGTACCTGTGCGGCTCCACGGCCTTCCCGCGGGACCCTGGTTAACTTGAGCGAAACAAATGGGTCATGCTTGAGAAATCCCGCCTGCTTATGGTCGGGTCAGCGTGCGGCACCGCACTGACGCACCACGAGCTATAAAGCCCGCCCTGCCCCGGGGTCGGGAGTAGGAGGAGTTGGATGTTCCAGAACGCCGACGAAGTGAAGCAGTACATCGAGGAGAACGACGTCAAGTTCGTCGACGTCCGCTTCTGCGACCTGCCTGGTGTGATGCAGCACTTCACCATCCCGGCTCGGGCATTCGACCCGGCGGAGGAGCTCGCCTTCGACGGATCCTCGATCCGCGGCTTCCAGGCGATCCACGAGTCCGACATGGCGCTGCGCGCCGACATCACCACCGCGCGCCTGGACCCGTTCCGCAAGGACAAGACGCTCAACATCAACTTCTTCATCCACGACCCGATCACGGGCGAGGCCTACAGCCGCGACCCGCGCAACATCGCGAAGAAGGCCGAGGCGTACCTCGCCTCCACCGGCATCGCCGACACCGCGTTCTTCGGCCCCGAGGCCGAGTTCTACGTGTTCGACAGCGTGCGCTTCGCGACCTCCGCGAACGAGGGCTTCTACCACATCGACTCCGAGGCCGGCGCCTGGAACACCGGTTCCGAGGAGAACAACCGCGGCTACAAGGTCCGCTACAAGGGCGGTTACTTCCCGGTCGCCCCGGTCGACCACTTCGCCGACCTGCGCGCCGAGATCTCCCTCGAACTGGACGCCCAGGGCCTCCAGGTCGAGCGCCAGCACCACGAGGTCGGCACCGGCGGCCAGGCCGAGATCAACTACAAGTTCAACACGCTGCTGGCCGCGGCCGACGACCTGATGCTCTTCAAGTACATCGTGAAGAACGTCGCCTGGCGCAACGGCAAGACCGCGACCTTCATGCCGAAGCCGATCTTCGGTGACAACGGCTCGGGCATGCACGTGCACCAGTCGCTCTGGGCGAACGGCGAGCCGCTGTTCTACGACGAGGCCGGCTACGCGGGCCTGTCGGACACCGCCCGCTACTACATCGGCGGCATCCTCAAGCACGCCCCGTCGCTGCTCGCCTTCACCAACCCGACGGTGAACTCGTACCACCGCCTGGTCCCGGGCTTCGAGGCGCCGGTCAACATGGTGTACTCGCAGCGCAACCGCTCCGCCGCCATGCGCATCCCGATCACGGGCTCGAACCCGAAGGCCAAGCGCGTCGAGTTCCGCGCCCCGGACCCGTCCTCGAACCCGTACCTGGCGTTCTCGGCCCTGCTGCTGGCCGGCCTCGACGGTGTGAAGAACAAGATCGAGCCGATGGAGCCGATCGACAAGGACCTCTACGAGCTCTCGCCCGACGAGCACGCGAGCGTCCCGCAGGTCCCGACCAGCCTGGACGCCGTCCTCAAGGCCCTGGAGGAGGACCACGAGTACCTCCTGGCCGGCGGTGTCTTCACCCCGGACCTGATCGAGACCTGGATCGACTACAAGCGCACGCACGAGATCGCCCCGATCGCCCTGCGCCCGCACCCGCACGAGTTCGAGATGTACTTCGACATCTAAGAAGAACATGCAGCAGCGGCCCCGCCACTCTCTCCGGAGAGCGGCGGGGCCGTTCGCGTTCAGGCGCCGGGGGCCGCCGGTGCCGCAGCCGTTCCCCCGGGCCGGTGGAGCAGGGGCATCGCGCCCGTCAGGTCGCGCAGGCAGCGGACCGCGAGTTCCGCGGGGGAGCCGGGGCCCGCGACCGGGGCGTCCGTGGTCGACCAGAGCTCCAGGGAGATGCGGATGGCGTCCGTGGCGGCCGCCGCCAGGAGGCGCACGCCCAGGGGGTCGGCCTCCTCGCCGGCCAGCCGGGCGATCACCGGGACCAGGCGTTCCTCGGAGTCCTGGTTCACCCGGTACCAGACCGCGCGCAGCGCCTCGTCGGCCTGGGCCGCGCGGAGCAGGCCGCGGGTGACCTCCAGGCCCTCCTCGACCGTGCGGGAGTCGCTGAGCGAGCGGGTCACCGCGCGTTCCAGGGCCTCGGCGAGCGGGGTGCCGGGGTCCTCCTCGGCGAGCAGGGCGCGCCAGGCGTCGCCGCCTCCGGCGAGCAGCGGGGCGACGGCCTCCTGCTTGTTGCGGAAGTACCGGTAGAACGTGCGCAGCGCCACTCCGGCGCGGTGCGCGATGTCCTCGGCGGTGGTGCCGTCGGGACCGTGTTCGCCGAACAGGGCGCAGGCCGCGCGGGCGATGTCCAGCTGGGTGGCGGCCTTGCGGCGCTCGGTCAGCGACTGGGCTCCGGGGCCTGCCAGGGGGGAGTACGGACGCGGGGATCTCACGGATGAAGCCTACCTCCCGGAAATGAGATGGATTGCATGCTTTGACGCTCTGGCAAAACGTGTCGCGCTCTCGATACGCTCGCCCCATGAACCGTTACGAAGGACGTCGCGTCCTCATCACCGGCGGCGGCTCCGGCATCGGCCAGGCCACCGTCCACCGCATCCTCGCCGAGGGCGGCCGCGTCCACACCGTGGACGTCAACGAGGCCGGCCTGAAGGCGACCGCCGACCGGGCCGCCGCCGACGGGCACGCCGGCCGGCTCACCACCGCCGTCCTCGACATATCCGACGAGGCGGCCGTACGCAGCGGTGTCGCCGCCGCCGTCGAGTCCCTCGGCGGGCTCGACGTCCTGGTCAACGCGGCCGGCATCCTGCGCTCCGCGCACACCCACCAGACCACGCTCGACTTCTGGAACAAGGTCATCGCCGTCAACCTCACGGGCACCTTCCTGGTGATCCGCGAGTCGCTCCCGGCGCTGCTGGAGGGCGACCAGCCGGTCGTCGTGAACTTCAGCTCCACCTCGGCGTCCTTCGCGCACCCCTACATGTCCGCCTACGCGGCCAGCAAGGGCGGCATCCAGTCCATGACCCACGCCCTGGCCGCCGAGTACAGCAAGCAGGGCCTGCGCTTCGTCGCCGTCGCGCCCGGCTCCATCGAGAGCGGCATGACCACCGGCAACGGCCCCGGTCTGCCCGAGGACACCGACTGGAGCCTGTTCGCCAAGCTGGCCCCGGCCATCGGCCAGGGCTTCGCCGGCCCGCAGACCGTCGCCGGCGTCGTCGCCATGCTGGGCTCCGAGGACGGCGCCTTCATCACCGGCACCGAGATCCGCATCGACGGCGGTACGCACTACTAGCCGACCAGCCGACCAGCCGACCAGCCGACCAGCCGGCCCCCGCCGCCTGCTCAGCCCCTGAAGCGGTCCCACAGCCGGGGGAAGCGCTCCGCGAGCACGGCTTCGTTCTCGAAGTCCAGCGGGGTGCCCTCCGGCTCGGCGGCCTGCAGCGGGATCCCCAGATCGGGCGCCACCGCCCCGGTCAGCTGCTCGTACGCCTCGTCGGCCGCGTACCCCAACTCCTCGCCGTCCCCGTCGATCTCCTCGTCGAACTCCTCCAGGAGCTCCGCGAGGGCGTCCGGTTCGTGGACCCCGCCCTCGAAGACCTCCCGGCCCTGGCCGATCAGCCAGCACCGGAAGTAGTCGAACGCGTCGTCGCTCGCCCCGTCGAGCAGCACCCAGGCCGCGCCCCACAGGTCCCAGGTGTACGCCCGGTTGTACCGGGACTCGAAGTGCCGGGCGAAGTCCAGTACGGAGTCCGGGTCGAGCTGGGCCAGCCGCTCCACGAGCAGCTCGGCATGCTCCTCGGGGTCGCCCTCGGCGGCCTCGCGGGTACGGTCGACGATCTCCCAGAACTCCGTCTCGTCCATCACCGCTCCAGCATCACGGGTGCGCCCCCTCGCCGCCACCGCGCATACGGCCAAAGGCCGGTGTCCGACCCCCCACGGGTCGGACACCGGCCTTCGGCGTGCCGTGCCTGTGCCTGCCGGCTACAGGCCGTAGCGCTCGCGCGCCTCCTTGATGGCGGACGCCGGCACCTCGCCGCGGCGGGCGAGCTGGGCCAGCGCGGCCACCACGATCGACTGCGCGTCGACGCCGAAGTGGCGGCGGGCGCCCTCGCGGGTGTCGGACAGGCCGAAGCCGTCCGTGCCGAGCGAGGTCCAGTCCTGCTCCACCCACTGGCTGATCTGGTCCGGGACCTGGCGCATCCAGTCGGACACCGCGAGGACCGGGCTCGTGACGCCCTCCAGCGCGCGCGTGACGTACGGGGTGCGCATCTCGCCGCGCAGCAGCGCCTCGTCGCACTCCAGCGCGTCGCGCCGCAGCTCGCCCCAGGAGGTGGCGGACCACACGTCGGCGGCCACGTTCCAGTCGGCGGCGAGCAGCCGCTGCGCCTCCAGGGCCCAGTGGATCGCCGTACCCGAGGCCATCAGCTGGATCTTCGGGGCGTCCGCGGCGGGGGCCGCCTCCGCCAGGTCCGCCGCCGTGTTGAAGCGGTAGAGACCGCGCAGGATGCCCTCTTCGACGCCCTCGGGCATCGCCGGCTGCGGCTTCGGCTCGTTGTAGACGGTCAGGTAGTAGAAGACGTCTTCCGGCTTCTCGCCGTACATCCGGCGCAGACCGTCCTTGACGATCACCGCGATCTCGTACGCGAACGCGGGGTCGTAGTTGAGCGACGCCGGGTTCGTGGACGCGATCAGGTGCGAGTGGCCGTCGGCGTGCTGGAGGCCCTCACCGGTCAGCGTGGTGCGGCCGGCGGTGGCGCCGACGATGAAGCCCTTGCCGAGCTGGTCGGCGAGCTGCCACATCTGGTCGGCGGTGCGCTGCCAGCCGAACATCGAGTAGAAGATGTAGAAGGGGATCATCGGCTCGCCGTGCGTCGCGTACGACGTGCAGGCGGCGATGAAGTCGGCCATGGCGCCGGCCTCGGTGATCCCCTCGTTGAGGATCTGGCCGTCCTTGGCTTCCTTGTAGTACATGAGCTGGTCGCGGTCGACCGGCTCGTACGTCTGACCCAGCGGCGAGTAGATGCCGGCCGACGGGAACAGGGACTCCATACCGAAGGTGCGGGCCTCGTCGGGGACGATCGGAACCCAGCGCTTGCCGGTCTCCTTGTCCCGCATCAGGTCCTTGACCAGGCGGACGAAGGCCATGGTGGTGGCCATCTCCTGCTTGCCGGAGCCCTTGAGCAGCGGGGCGAAGGAGCGCTCGGCCGGAGCCGGCAGGGCCACGTGGTGGACCTTGCGGGCCGGGGCGGGACCACCGAGGGCCGCCCGGCGCTCGTGCAGGTACTGCACCTCGGGGCTGTTCGCGCCCGGGTGGCCGTACGGGACCTTGCCGTCGGCGAAGGCGCTGTCCGGGATCGGGAGGCCAAGGAGGTCACGCATGTCCTTGAACTCGTCGATCGTCAGCTTCTTCATCTGGTGGTTCGCGTTCTTCGACTCGAACCCGGCACCCAGCGTGTGGCCCTTGACGGTCTGCGCCAGGATGACCGTCGGCGCGCCCTTGTGCGCCAGGGCGGCCTTGTACGCGGCGTAGACCTTGCGGGGCTCGTGGCCGCCGCGCGAGGAGTGGAAGCACTCGGCGATCTTCGCGTCGGAGAGCACGCCGGCCAGCTGTACGAGATCGGCGTTGGCACCGAAGAAGTGCTGGCGGATGTAGGCCACGTCGCGGGTCGCGTACGTCTGGAACTGCGCGTCCGGCACCTCGCGGATGCGGCGGACCAGGGCGCCCGTGGTGTCGAGCTGGAAGAGCTCGTCCCAGGCGGAGCCCCACAGGGTCTTGATGACGTTCCAGCCGGCGCCGCGGAACTGGGCCTCCAGCTCCTGGACCACGCGGAAGTTGGCGCGGACCGGACCGTCGAGGCGCTGCAGGTTGCAGTTGATGACGAAGGTCAGGTTGTCGAGCTGCTCGCGGGAGGCCAGGGCCAGGGCGGCGGTCGACTCGGGCTCGTCCATCTCGCCGTCGCCGAGGAAGGCCCAGACGTGCGAGTTGGAGGTGTCCTTGATGTTCCGGTTCTGCAGGTAGCGGTTGAAGCGCGCCTGGTAGATCGCGGAGAGCGGGCCGAGGCCCATGGAGACCGTCGGGAACTCCCACAGCCACGGCAGGCGCCGCGGGTGCGGGTAGGACGGCAGGCCGTTGCCGCCGGACTCCTGGCGGAAGTTGTCGAGCTGCTGCTCGGAGATGCGCCCGTCGAGGAAGGCGCGGGCGTAGATGCCGGGGGAGGCGTGGCCCTGGATGTAGAGCTGGTCGCCCGATCCGTCGGCCTCCTTCCCGCGGAAGAAGTGCTGGAAGCCGGTCTCGTAGAGCCAGGCCGCCGAGGCGAAGGTGGCGATGTGGCCGCCGACGCCGTACTTGGAGCCGCGCGTCACCATGGCGGCCGCGTTCCAGCGGTTCCAGGCGGTGATCTTGGCTTCCATCTCCTCGTCACCGGGGAACTCGGGCTCCGCGGCGGTGGGGATGGTGTTGACGTAGTCCGTCTCCAGCAGCTTCGGCAGGGCCAGGCCGGCGGCCTCGGCGTGCTGGAGGGTGCGGCGGAGCAGGTATTCGGCGCGGCGCGTACCGGCGGCCTTGGCGACGGCGTCGAGGGAGGCCGCCCATTCGGCGGTCTCCTCCGTGTCGCGGTCCGGGAGCTGGTCGAGCTCGCTCGGAAGCTTTCCTACGGGGTCGGACATCGGTGTGCGCCGCCTTCCGGACAAAGGAGAGGTGGTGAAAAATCCCTGACGGGCAGGACAGGGTCGGCGGACCCGGGTGGGGTCCGTCGTCGACTGTAAATCGCTGATCGATGATCGATCAAACGAATGTGGCCAAGAAATGTCCAGCGGGCGAAAGTCGGCACCGGGTGCCATGAAAATAGGCACCCGGTGCCGGGCAAAACAGGGCAGAACGACCCCGTCAGGCGCGCGGGGCGCACCCCAGGACATGCCGCTTGACCAGCACGCCGATGTCCGGATCCTGATTGCGGAACGCCTCCACCAGGGCCGCGTGCTCCTCCGCGTACGACTTCTGGACGGTTCCCAGCCAGCGGATGGACAGGGCCGTGAAGACCTCGATGCCCAGGCTCTCCCAGGTGTGCAGCAGCACGCTGTTCCCGGCCGCCCGCACCAGCTCCCGGTGGAACCCCACGGTGTGCCGCACCTGCGCGGTCCCGTCCTCGATGCGGTCCGCCTCCCACAGCGCCGCCACGTGCGGCTCCAGCGCCGAGCAGTCCGCCGCCAGCCGGGGCGCGGCCAGCTCGGCCGCGATCTGCTCCAGGCCCGCCCGCACCGGGTAGATCTCCTCCAGGTCGGCCGCCGACAGGTTCCGTACGCGCACGCCCTTGTTGGGCGCCGACTCGATCAGCCGCAGCGTCTCCAGCTCGCGCAGCGCCTCCCGCACCGGCGTCTGGCTGACCTCCAGCTCGACGGCGATCCGGCGCTCCACGATCCGCTCGCCGGGCTTCCAGCGCCCGCTGACGATCCCCTCCACGATGTGCTCGCGGATCTGCTCGCGCAGCGAGTGCACGACGGGTGGGGTGATCATCCGGGCTTCATCTCCTGTGACGGCACGCATCGCTTCGATGCGTAGACAATACGGCGCAGTAGCCCGCCGGGATGCCTTCCTGGTCAGGGCCGTTGGGTGAGGCTGGTTACAAGAGCCGTGACCGGACCCACCGTCAGGCGGTACGGACCCGGCCGCGGCGGCGCGAACGAGACGCTGTAGCGGCCACCGCCCAGGCCCCGCAGCGGGCGGGCGCTCGCCCGGCCGCCGTCGGCCGGGCGCAGCTGCGCCATCAGGCGCAGCCCCTCGCCGGGTGCCGTGACCGTGACCTCGTACGGGGCCCCCGCGGCCAGCACGGCGGGCGCCCGCACGCCCAGCCGGGCCGCCGGGTCCGCGGGTCCCCCGGTCCGGTCCCGACCGTGGCCCAGGAGGCCCCGCAGGGCGGCCCGTACGGCCAGGTTGTTCTGGAGCGAGCCGTGCTGCTCGTACACGGCGAAGGGCTCGGCGAAGGGTTCGGCGAACGCTCCGGCGAAGGGTTCGGCCGCGGGCCGGGCCACGGACCCGGCGCCCGCGTCGCCCTCGCCGTCGCCGTGAGCCCGCGCCGGGAGGGCCACCTCGCGGGGGACCGCTCCGTCGCCGTCGGCCTCCCGCAGGAGGGTCAGGCGGTCCCCGTCGCAGGCCGCGGCCGTCGCCGTGGGCTGCCCGGCCCCGGCGATCACCAGGAGCTCGGCCCGCGACGGCCCGCTGCGCAGGTCCGCGTGGAAGCGGGCGGCATCCGCCAGCAGGGCGGCGTCCACGCCGGGCAGCCCCGGCAGGTCGCGGGCGTGGACCGGGCCGTCCGGGCCGGCCATGCACGCGTAGTCGGGAGCCAGCTGGTGCAGGGAGGGCAGGCGGCGGGCGACACGGG
>LJCW01000334.1 GCA_001298555.1 Actinobacteria bacterium OV450 | reverse complement strand
GTCCCCGCCCGCCCGCACCCGCCGTACTCCGGCACGCCCTCGCCGCCCAGGAGAAAGGATGACGGTGCTCCCCCGCAAGAACGTCCTGCTGGCACCGGTCACGGTCACCCCCACCAAACCGCTGACCCCCAGCCACCTCAAGGGCCTGCTGTGGACCGACGTGATGTTCCGGGCCACCGCGCCGCTCGCCGCCGTGACCTACCGCTACAGCCACACCACGTACCACGTCACCGAGCAGACGGTCGGCTTCTGGGAGTACCTCGACCGCACCCACGGGGCGGCCGACTACGCCCGGCTCTCCGAGGAGGAGATCGGGGACCTCTACGTGCGCTACCGCGCCGACGGGCAGCGCCAGGGCGCCGACGTCCTGCGCCCCTACCGTGACGCCGTCGAGCACGGCGGCTGGGTCCATCCCGCGAGCGAGCGGATGCTGCGGCTGTGGACCGGGCACTACGAGCGCCTCGGCATGCACGACCCCGGCCTGCGGGAGCACCAGCCCCCCGGCCTCGGGCTGGAGGAGATGCTGGAGCGGCTGGCCGCCGTGGGCCTGGTCCTGGACCAGCGGCACTGCGGAGGCCCCGTGTACCTGGACCTCACCCGGTACGGGATGCCGCTGCGCCGGATCGTCACGGCGGACGGCCGCCCCAACTACCTGGCCTGCGCACTGCGTGAACTGCTGCCGCTGGTCCCCCGGTACGACGAGGTCGTCCTGCTCTACGACCGGGAACTCGACGCGGACTACCAGCTGCTGAACCGGGTGCTCACCCGGCTGGGGCCGACGGTGCGCCGGGTGCCGATCGGCCGGGTCCCCATCGACGGCAAGATCACCTCGGCTCGGCACGGCGGCTGGCACGACCACACGGCCGGTGCGCTGCTGCGGGCCTCGGCCGAGGCCTGCGAGGACGCCGGCGAGGACGCCGAGGGTGCGCTGCGGCTCGGCATGCGCCTGTACTTCATCGCGACGCTCGGCCCGGGACAGCAGCAGTCCTTCCGCCACGACCTGCTGCGGCACTGCCTGACGGTGGCCGTCCGGCTCCTGCGGCGGTCGGCGGCCGCCGCCGCCTCCGGTGCGGGCGGGCTGGCCGACGCGCTGGGGCGGCACCGGCGGGACCACACGTACGTCGACCCCTACCGGCTTGCCTGTTCGCTGCTGGGCAGGGGCCGGCCCGCCCCCGATCCCGGACTGCTCTCGGCGGTGTTCCTGTGACCGGCTCCCCGGACCTCGTGGCGGCCGCGGCCCTCGCACCGCACCCGCCGTCGCCGCCGTCCTTCCCGCTGTCCTCGGCGGCCCTGCTCGCATCGGCCGCGGACCGCGTGCGCTCGGCCCGCCCGGAGCTCGCGGACCGGCTCGACCTGTCCAGCGCGCAGGCGCTGCGCGCCGTCCGGGCCGCGTTCCACGGCGGGCGTCCCGGGGAGGGCGACGAGCTGCTGGCCGTGGTCGTCGTCGGCCGGCTCGACCTGCCCCGGTGGGTCCGCGAGACGTGCGCCTTCGCCCTCGGCGTGGAACCCGGGGCGCGGGACGCGTGGCGGCGCTCGTTCACCCGTACCGTCTACCTGGCCGGCAGCCCGGCCAACCTGCGGGACCGCTTCGCCTTCGACCACGTCGCCGACGACGGCTCGGCCGCCTGGGCGGGCCCGGCGCCCGCCGCGGCGACGGCCACGCTGCGCCGGCTGCTGAAGTCCTTCGAGGCCCCGCACGAGCTGGCCGGCCGGCCGCCGGCGACGGTGACCGTGCCCGGCCGTCCGGGGCCGCGGACCCCGGTCCACCGCGAGCTGTTCATCGCCACCGCCCGGGTGACGGTCACGGACGCGCTCGTCCACCTCAACCACCTGCTGGCCGAGGCCGTCCTGGACGGTCTGATCGGTCCCGGGGACCGGCTGACGCTGCGGTTCGTGCCGCGCCTGACCGGCCCGGGCCCCCGGCTCGCGATGCTCCGCGTCGACACCGACGTCCACCGCCCGGACGAACTCCAGGCCTATGCCGCCCTGACCACGGAGGTCTGACATGCCGTCCCCCCGCACCACCACCGCGCTGCGCCCCGTCCGTCTCGGCGTGCACGGCTCCACGCACCTGGCCTCGCGCCTCGTCGAGGCCGCCGGATACCCGCCGACGGCGGTGGAGTACGTCCCCTACGAGGTCACCGAGCCGTTCGGCCCGCTGCGCGCCGGACAGACGGACATCATGATCGTCAAGTACGACCCGCTGGAGCCGGACATCGCCGTGAGCGATCCCGTCGGCTTCGACGGGCGGGCCGTCCTCGTCGCGGACCACCACCCGCTGGCCGGCCGCGCCTCGGTGTCGGTCGAGGAGGTCGCCGCGTACGAGGGCTTCCGGTGCCCCGGCGACTTCCCGCCGCACGTCTGGGACCTGGTGGTGCCGCCCCGGACCCCCGGGGGCCGGACGATCCGCCGGGTCCACCCGATGACGACGCTCACCGCGATGGCGGACCTGCTCCGGAGCACCTCCGCGGTCCACGTGTCGTTCCGGTCCCTGGACGCGGTCGTCCCGCCGGACATCAAGGTGGTCCCGGTGCACGACCTGCCGCCCTCGCCGGTGGCGTTCGGCCGGCTGCGCACCGCCGAACCGGCTGAGCACGTACGGCGGTTCGTCGCCGATGCGCAGCGGGCGGCGCGGCGATGAGCGCGCACCGGGCCCCGGACCACGGCGCCGGCCCCCGCCCGCACGACGCCCCGGGCCCGCACCGCGGCCCGGACCCCGGCGCCGGCCGGCTCCCGGTCGTCCTGCTGCACGCCCTGCCCCTCGACTCGTCCATGTGGGAGGGGACGGCCCGGGAGCTGCGCGCCCGCGGCCACCGGGTCCTCACCCCCGACCAGTGCGGTTTCGGCGCCGCACCGCTCCCGGACCGCGCCCCCTCGCTCGACCTCGTGGCGGACGACCTGGCCCGGGAGCTCGACCGGCAGGGCATCGGCGCCGTCGCCCTCGCCGGCTGCTCGATGGGCGGCTACGCGGCCATGGCCTTCCTGCGCCGACACCCCGACCGGGTCCGGGCGCTGGCCCTGCTGGCGGCCAGGAGCACGGCCGACACCCCGGAGGCGGCCGCACAGCGCCTGCGCTTCGCCGACGCGGTCCTCGACGCCGCCGCGCGCGGCCCGCTCGTCACCGCGACCACGCCCTCGCTGCTGGGCGCCACCAGCCGCGCCCGGCGGCCGGGGCTGACGGCCCGGCTCACCGAGCTGGCGCTGGCGGCCCCGCCGCGGGCCGTCGCCTGGGCGCAGCGGGCCATCGCGGCCCGTGCGGACTCCGCCGCCGTCCTGCGCGCGGCCGCGGTGCCCGCCGTGGTCGTCATCGGCGCCGAGGACGAGCTCGTCTCCCTCGACGAGGCCTGCGCGACGGCCGGGGAGCTGCCGGAAGGCCGGCTCGTGGCCCTTCCGGGGGTCGGCCACCTCGCTCCCCTGGAGGCGCCCCGGGCCACGGCGGAGGTCCTCTCGGGCCTGCTGGCCCAGGCGGGAATCACGGCGGGGGCGGGGGTGGCGGCATGCTGACGGCGGACCACTCCGCGTGGGGGTACACGACCTCCACCGGGCTGCCGTTCACCCACGAGGAGATCGTGGACCCGCACTTCGAGGCGTGTGCCGCCCACTACCGGGAGGCGCTGGACGGCGTCGGGATCCGGCCCGGCTGGCACGTGCTGGACGCGGGCTGCGGCAGCGGCGCGTTCCTTCCGCTGATCGCGGAGCGCGTCGGCGCCCGTGGCCGGGTCTCGGCCGTCGACCTGGCCCCGGAGAGCGCGGAGCGCGCCGCCGCCCGGATGCGGGAACGTCCCGCGGCGGCACGGGTGGAGGTGCGCCACGGCAGCGTCCTCGACCTGCCGTACGCGGACGGCACGTTCGATGCCGTCTGGTGTGCGAACACGACGCAGTACCTCGACGACGGGGAGCTGGCGCGGGCGCTGGCGGAGCTGCGCCGGGTCACCCGCCCGGGCGGGCTCGTCGCGGTCAAGGACGTGGACGGCACGCTGAGCACCGTGTGCCCGGCGGACCCGTTCCTGATCACCGATTTCCTCCGGGCGTCCGCCGGGGCGCCCGGGTACGCCCGCCAGTTGCTCAGGGGCCGTGAGCTGTACCGCCGGCTGCGCGCGGCCGGGCTGACCGCGGTCCGCCAGCGCACGATCCTCATGGAGCACCACGCTCCGCTGACGCCGTCCGCCCTGCGGTTCTACGGGAACGCGTGCGCGCGTTTCGCCCGGCAGGCGGCGGCGGAGGGCATCGCAGGGGACTGGGCGCCCTTCCTGGACCCCGACGGTCCGGCCCACCCGTTGCGCGACCCGGACGGATACATCAGCGAGGGCAATGTCATCGCGGTCGGCACGGTGCCCGCGGGCCCGCGCCCCGCACCTTTCGAATCGACGGACACCAACGGACAGGAACCGGGACGGACACCATGAAGGAAGCACGAAGCACCGCCGAGATGACCCGCCGCGCCACGCTGACCGGGGGCGCCCTCGTCGGCATCGGCCTCGCGGAGGGCCTGCTGACCTCGACACCGGTGGCCGCCGCGGCCGTCACCGGCGACGACGCCCGCTACGAGAGGGGACTGGCCGTCCTGCACGAGACCTCGGGCGACCGCGGGGCGGCCGTGATCGAGTCGCTGCGGGACATCGCCCCGGACCTCGGGCGCTACGTCGTCGAGTTCGCGTACGGCGACGTCTACGCCCGGCCGGGACTCGATCTGCGGGAGCGGGAGCTGTCGACGGTCGCCGCACTGACCGCGCAGGGCGACACCGCGCCGCAGCTGAACTTCCACATCGACGCGGCGCTGCACGTCGGCGTGCGCCCCGAGGAGGTCGTCGAGGCCCTGATCCACCTCGTGCCCTTCATGGGCTTCCCCCGCGCGCTCAACGCGGTCGGCGTCGCCCGTACGGTCTTCGCCGACCGGGGCGTCACCTTCGAGCCGCCGGTCGCGAACGACTCCCGCGACCGCTACCAGCGGGGAACCGAGAAGCTGGTGGAGATCGACGGTCACCACGGCCTGGAGGTGATCGAGTCGCTGGGGGACATCGCCCCGGACCTCGGCCGGTACATCGTCGAGTTCACCTTCGGTGACGTCTACCAGCGGCCGTGGCTCACGCCGAGGCGCCGTCAGCTCGTCACCGTCGCCGCACTGACGGCGTTCGGTGACACCGCCCCCCAGCTGCGCGTGCACATCGGGGCCGCCCTGAACGTCGGCCTGAGTCCGGCTCAGGTCGTGGAGACGCTGATCCACGTGGTGCCGTACGTCGGGTTCCCGCGGGCCCTGAACGCCATCGCGGTGGCCCGGGAGGTGTTCGAGAAGCGGCGGACGTCGGCGCTCTAGGTGTGTTGTCCGGAACCGTCGAGAGGAATGCAGTCACTGTGGGAACGGACATCGCGTCGGACGTCGTCGTGGACTTCGGGGCGCTCGGCGCGGACTTCACCAGGAACCCCCATCCGGTGTACGCCGCGCTCCGCGCCCGGGGCCCTGTGCACCGGGTCCGGGTGCCCGAGGGCGCCGAGGCCTGGCTGGTCGTCGGCCACGAGGCGTGCCGGGCGGCGCTCACCGCGCCCACCCTGTCGAAGTCCTGGAGGGACGCCTCGCCCGCGCTGCCGCTGGCCCGGCTCTCCGCGGGCGAGAACCTGCTGAGCTCCAACCCGCCGGACCACACCCGGCTGCGGCGGCTCGTGGCGAGGGAGTTCACGCCCCGCCGGGTCGAGGCGCTCGCGCCGAGGGTGCGGGCGCTGACCGGCGAGCTCCTCGACGCCATGCTCGCCCGGCCGGCCGGGGAGGCCGATCTCGTCGAGGCCCTGGCCTTCCCGCTGGCCATGGGCATCATCTGTGAGCTCCTCGGGGTGCCCGCCCTGGACCGCGCCGCGTTCCGCGGCTGGGCCGAACAGGCGCTGAGCAGCGCGGACCGGGAGGCCCGGGCGGCCGCGACGGAGGCGATGACGCGGTACCTCGTCGGCATGGTGGACGAGGTGCGCGGGCGGGCGGGCGACGACCTGCTGAGCGCCCTGGTCCGCACCACCGACGAGGACGGAGACCGGCTCTCCCCCGACGAGCTCATCGGCATGGCCTGGCTCCTGCTCGTCACCGGTTTCGAGACCACCGCGCACCTCATCGCGACGGGTGTCCTGGCCCTGCTGTGCCACCCCGGGCAGCTCGCCGCCCTGCGCGCCGACCCCTCGCTCATCGACAACGCGGTGGAGGAGGTGCTGCGTTGGGAGGGGCCGGTCGAGACCACCACGTACCGCTTCACCACCGGGCCGGTCGAGATCGCCGGCGCGGTGATCCCCGGGGGCGGCGAGCTGGTGCTGGTCGCCCTGGCCGACGCCGACCGGGACCCGGCGCGCTTCCCGGATCCGGACCGCTTCGACATCCGGCGGCCGGCGGGCGGTCACATCGCGTTCGGCCACGGCATCCACTACTGCCTGGGTGCGCCGCTGGCCCGGCTCCAGACCCGTACGGCGATCACGGCCCTCCTGGAGCGGTGCCCGGCCCTGTGGTTGGCCGGCCACCCCGCAGACCTCTCCTGGCGCACGGGTCTGCTCATCCGGGGCCCCCGGAGCCTGCCGGTCCGGTGGCTGCCGTGAGTCCCGCAAGGTGGGGGAGGCACCGGACCATGTGAAATCTTCACCTTCCGGTGGTGACCGGGGCACTGTCCTGCGATCACCGGATCCTCGCAGAATCGTCGTGAACGGATCGAACCCGCGCCACGACGACGCAGAGGGAACTTCACCGCCATGACCAGCATTTCGGCCAACGCCCGCATCAGCCCCGGCACCCGGGCGGCGCCGCTGCCCGCCCGCTCCTCGAAGCCGGGCCTGGTGATCGAGAACCTCGACGCCCTGCCCGACACCGCGTACGCCCTGTTCACCGTCTGCAGCCAGACGCAGATCGCGGGCCCGGCGGCGCCGATCGCCGGGCGGCTGGGAGCATGAGCGCTGCCGAGCTCGAACGGCCGGCCGCGCTGGTGGGTTTCAAGTCCCATCTGCGGCCGACCGTGGTCCCCGGCGACGCCGCCTACCTGGTGTCCCGGCGCGGGGTGACCGCGCTGAGCGGGAGCGAGGCGGAGGTCCTCGTGCCGCTGCTCGACGGGACGCGGACCGTCGGGGCGGTCCGGCAGGAGGCCGCCCGGATCCTGGGCGTCCAGGACACCGAGGCGGCCCTGCGCTCCCTGGCCGACGCCGGGCTGATCCGCTCCGCCGCCCCGGCGCCCGCGCCCGCGGCGTCCGGGGCGGCGCTCTCCCCCGGCGCCGGCACCGAGGCGGAGGCGTACTGGGACCTGGCCGGGCTCGACGGCGGACTGGCCGCCGCCGGCCTGGCCCGGGCCCGCGTGGCGATCGAGGCGCTCCCCGGGCTGGCCCCGGCGCCGGTGGCCGAGGCCTGCCGGGCGTCCGGGGTCCCGGTCTCCGGGGACCTGCGGACCGCCGACCTGGTACTCGTGCTGTGCGACGACTACCTCTCCCCCGAGCTGGCCTCCGTGGACGCCGCCCACCGCGCCGCCGGCCGGCCGTGGGTCCTCGCCAAGCTGTGCGGGACGGACCCCTGGGTGGGCCCGTTCTTCCGGCCCGGCACCGGCCCCTGCTGGCACTGCCTGGCCGTGCGGCTGCGCGGCCACCGCCACTCCGAGGTGCCGGTGCGGCGCGCGCTCGGCCTGGACGGCCCGGTGCCGCGGCCGCCCGCCGGGCTGGCGGCCGGGACGGCGCTCGCGGTGAACCTCGCCGTGCTGGAGAGCGCGAAGTGGCTGGCCGGGCTCCGCGATCCGGAGCAGGGGAACGTCCACACCTTCGACACGCTGCGCCTGCGCACCGCCAGCCACCCGGTGGCCCGGCGCCCGCAGTGCGCGGCCTGCGGGGACCCCGGGCTGGTGGCCCGCCGGGTCCGGGACCCGTTCGTCCCCGTGTCCCGGCCCAAGGCGGCGGCGACCGGCGGCGGGGACCGCGCCCTGACGGCGGCGCAGATGCTGCGGACGCACGGGCACCTCGTGGACCCGGTGACCGGGGTGGTCAAGGAGATCCGCAGGGCCCCCGGCGCCCCCGGCTTCGTCCACGCGTTCACCTCCGGGCACAACCTGGCCATGGAGTCGGCGTCCTTCGCGGGCCTGCGCTGCGGTCTGCGGGCGCTCAGCGGCGGAAAGGGCCGCACCGAGGAGGAGGCGCGCACCAGCGCCCTGTGCGAGGCGGTCGAGCGCTACAGCGGTACGCGGCACGGCGACGAGCCGGTGGTCCGCGACTCCCTGCGGGGCCTGGGCAAGGACGCCGTGCACCCCGACGACTGCCAGCTGTACGGCGCGCGCCAGTACGCGGAGCGGGAGCAGTGGAACGCCCGGCACTCCCGGTTCCACCACGTGCCCGCGCCGTTCGACGAGGACCGTCCCATCGAGTGGACGCCGGTGTGGTCGCTCACCGGGGGCGTCCAGCGGCTGCTGCCGACCTCGATGCTGTACTTCGGGCGTGGCGCCGGCTCCCCCGACGAGCCGTGGGCCGACTCCAACGGCAACGCGGCGGGCAGCAGCCCCGAGGACGCGCTGGTGCAGGGCTTCCTGGAGCTGGTGGAGCGGGACGCGGTGGCCCTGTGGTGGTACAACCGCACCCGTCAGCCCGGAGTGGACCTGGCGTCCTTCGGGGACGAGTGGATCGAGCGGTTCCGGCACGGGCTGCGCCGGGCGAACCGCGAGGTGTGGGCGCTGGACGTCAGCTCCGACCTGGGCGTCCCGGTCTTCGCGGCGCTGTCGCGGCGCACCGACAAGCCCGACGAGGACATCGTCTTCGGCTTCGGGGCGCACTTCGACCCCCGGGTGGCACTGTGCCGGGCCCTGGCGGAGATGGGGCAGCTGCTGCCCGCCGTCGGCGACGTACGGGCCGACGGCACCGGTTACCGGATCACCGACCCGGAGCCGCTGTCGTGGTGGCGCGGGGCCACCGTCGCCAACCAGCCATATCTGGCGCCCGATCCCATGACGGAGTCCCGGACAGCGGCCCACTGGCCGTCGGTCCGCACCCCGGATCTGCTGGACGACGTCCACATGATCACGGAGATGGTCCGGACCAAGGGGATGGATCTGCTGGTGCTCGACCAGAGCCGACCTGACCTCAATATTCCCGTGACGAAAGTGGTCGTACCGGGACTGCGGCACTTCTGGGCGCGGTTCGCGCCCGGCCGGCTCTTCGACGTTCCGGTGCGCCTCGGGCGGCTGTCCGAGGCCACTCCGTACGACCAGCTCAACCCCATTCCGCTGTTCGTGTGAGCGATCGATTCACGCCCCCCGGTCACACCCCTCGCCTATGCTCACACCTGGCATGTAACACGGAAACACCAAAGGGGGATTGACATGCCTGGCCGCCTCAAGTCCTCGGATGGACCGTCGGAGGCGGTCCTGGTCGAGGGCATTCTGCGACGGAGCCGGGACTTACCCGCGCCCCGGATGGCCCAGGTCATCCTGATCGCCGCGCTCCTGTGCTATGTCGGCATCACCGCCCTGAACATCCTCAGTGCCGGAGTCGAAGGACCCGCCCTGGCCGCCGCCCTGGGCTGCCTGGGCGCGGTCTTCGCCCTCCAGCTCCTGCACTCGCGGACGAGCACCCAGCACGTGCCCGCGGCCCGCCGGGCCCTGACGCTGGGGGCCCAGGCCGCGTTCACCTATCTGCCGCTGTTCGCCCTGAAATCGCAGTGGGGCGCGATGGCCGGCTTCCTCGCCGGCTCCCTGCTGCTGCTCCTGCCCCCGCGCCTGGGCTGGATCCTGTACGGGTGCGTGGGCGTCAGCATGCTCGTGCCCCCGCTGCAGGAGGGGCGGCCCGTGCTCGACAGCATCTACCTCGTGCAGACCACCCTGCTGACCGGGCTGGTGACGTTCGGCCTGACCCGGCTCTCGGAGCTGGTCCGCGTCCTGCACGAGAGCCGCGGCGAACTCACCCGCGCCGCCGTGACCCGCGAACGCCTGCGCTTCGCAAGGGACTTGCACGACCTGCTCGGGTACAGCCTGTCCGCGATCCAGCTCAAGGGCGAACTCATCCACCGCCTGATCCCGGCCCATCCGGCCCGGGCCATGGGCGAGATCGAGGACGTCCTGGCCATCTCCCGCCAGTCACTGGCCGACGTGCGCCGGGTGGCGAGCGGGTACCGGGACATGTCGCTGGAGGAGGAGATCGCCTCGGCCCGGTCGGTCCTGGGCGCCGCCGAGGTCGAAGCGGTGACCGACATCCGCATGGGCGAGGTCAGTTCACCCGTGGACACGGTGCTGGCCACCGTGCTCAGGGAGGCCGTCACGAACGTGCTGCGCCACAGCCGGGCCGCGCACTGCGAGATCACCGCCGTCGAAGAGGGCGGACTGATGACGCTCTCGGTCACCAACGACGGCGTCACCGAGGGGTACCGGGACAGCTCGCCGCACAGCGGCAGCGGCCTGGGCAACCTGGGGCTGCGCGTGCGGGCGGTGGGCGGGGAGCTGACGGTCGACCGGGGCCCCGGCCATGTGTTCCGCCTGGTCGCACGGGTCCCCGCGCACGGGGACGTCGACCCCGACCTGGACGAATCGCCCGAGGGTGAACGCAGCTGGCTCGTGGCCTGAACCGACGGTGCGCCGGGCCGTCCCGGCTCCGGAACCGGGCAGGTTGCTATGATCTGTTGAAAGATCGACCGCGCGAACGGGGGGCTCGTCACGGTGATCAGGATCCTGTTGGCCGAAGACATGAACATGGTGCGCGGAGCGCTCGTCGCCCTGCTCGACCTGGAAGACGACCTGGAGGTCGTCAGCGAACTCTCGCGCGGCGACGAGATCCTGGCCGCGGCCCTGGACGTCCGGCCGGACATCGCGATCATCGACATAGACCTGCCCGGGCTCGACGGGCTGAGCGCCGCCATGCAGATCCACGAGCACCTCCCTGAATGCCGGACGCTGATGCTCACCAGCCTCGGCCGCCCCGGCACCCTGCGCAGGGCCCTGGCGGCCCAGGTCTCCGGCTACCTCCTCAAGGACGACTCCCCCAAGGAACTGGCCAGCGCCATCCGCCGGGTGGTGGCCGGCCAGCGGGTCATCGACTCCAAGCTGGCCGTGGCCGCGTGGAACGGTCTGGAGAGCCCGCTGACCGACCGCGAGACCGAGGTGCTGCGCATGGCGGCCCAGGGCTCGGAGGCCACAGAGATCGCCGGGGAACTCCACCTGTCCACCGGGACCGTGCGCAACTACCTGACGACCGTGGTGATGAAGCTCAAGGCACGCAACCGGGTCGACGCCATCCGCATCGCCCGCGATGCGGGCTGGCTGGTCTGACGCCCGCTCTCAGGCCGGGCCGGACGCCGGCCCGTGCGCGGTGAACCAGCGTTCGGTGAGCACGGACACCGCTTCGAGCGTTCCGGGTTCCTCGAAGAGGTGGGTGGCTCCCTCGACGACCTCCAGCCGGTTCTCACAGCGCAGCCTGGCCTGCGCCTCGCGGTTGAGGGTGAGCACGAGGTGGTCCTCCGAGCCGACGATCAGAAGCGTCGGGGCGCGGACCGCCGGAAGGAGGGGGCCCGCCAGGTCCGGGCGGCCGCCGCGGGAGACCACCGCGAACACCGGTGAGTCCGGGGCCGCCGCCGCTGCCAGGGCGGCCGCCGCGCCCGTACTGGCACCGAAGTAGGCCTGCGGGAGCGGGGTCAGGGCGCCGAGCCAGGCCGTGGCGGCGCCGAGACGGGCGGCGAGGGTCGCGATGTCGAAGACGTTCGAGCGGTCCGCCTCCTCGTCGGGGGTGAGCAGGTCGAACAGCAGGGTGCCCAGGCCCGCCCGGTTCAGGTCGGTGGCGACCCGGCGGTTGCGGGGGCTGTGGCGGCTGCTGCCCGAACCGTGCGCGAAGACGACCACGGCCCGCGCGCCCGGGGGAAGGCTGAGCTCGCCCGGGAGCCGGAGGCCCGACGCCTCCACCACCACCTGCGCGTCGGCCTGCTGCGCCGCGGCCGGCCCGCGCGGCGCCCGCGCCAGGAGGGAGACGACCTCCTCGTCCGGGGTCTGGGAGAAGTCGCGGTACCACTGGCCGACCGAGGAGAAGCCCGGCGGCGTGGAGAGGCAGACCACCTCGTCGGCCACCTCGGCCACCCGGTTCAGCGCATCCGGCGGGGCCACCGGGGCCGCCATCACCACCCGGGCCGCGCCCTGCGCCCGTACGACCCGGCAGGCGGCGGCCGCCGTCGCCCCCGTGGCGATGCCGTCGTCCACCACGATCACCGTGCGGCCGCTGAGGTCCTCCCGGGGCCGGTCCGCGCGGTAGCGGGCGGCCCGGCGCACGAGTTCCGCCTGTTCCGACCGCTCCACGGACGCGATGTCCTGCGCTGCGAGCCGGCCCCGGCGGACGATGTCGTCGCTGATGACGCGGACGCCGCCCTCGCCGATGGCACCGAACGCCAGCTCGGGCTGGTACGGGACCCCCAGCTTGCGGACGACGATCACGTCGAGGGGGGCGCCGAGGGCGCGAGCCACGTGGAAGGCGACCGGAACCCCGCCCCGCGGCAGTCCCAGGACCACGGGCCGGTCCGCCGCGTACGGGCCCAGTGCCGTGCCGAGCCGCCGTCCCGCGTCGTCGCGGTCTGTGTAGAGCATTTCAGGTCATCCCCAACGTTGCCTGCCGTACTTCGAACCAACCCCTCCCGGCGCCCGCGTGCAACTCGGGTCCGGTGGTCTGTACGAGGGAGGTGGGTCCGGGTCTGTGGGTTTTGGGGGGTGGGTAGGGGTGGGGTGCGTGCGTAGGTTGGCCATGAGGCCGCATTGCGCCGCTGACCTGGTGCTTTGCGGTGGGCTCTGACGACGAGGATGGGGCGGCGCGATGCGTGAACTGGTGGAGACGGCGCGGCGGTGGACGGCCGAGGGGCGGGCCGCGTTCCTGGCCAGGCCGGTGGCCGAGCAGGGGTTCGGGCCGCGGGACCCGGCCGGGGCCCTGCTCGTGGACGCCCGCGGGGAGTGCGTCGGCGCCCTGTACCGGGGGGTCTTCGACGCCGAGCTGGCGGCGGAGGCGGCGGCCATGACCGCCGGTGCCACCGCACGGGTGTGCGACGTCTCGGTGGGCGCCGACGAGGCCGTCGAGGCCAAGCTGACCTGCGGCGGGCGCGCCGAGATCCTGCTCCAGCCGCTGTCGGCGGTCCCCGCCGAGTGGTGGGACCTGCTCGGGGACGGTGCGGGGGTCGCGCTGGTGACCCGGCTCGACGCGCAGGCCGGGCACGCGGTGAGCGAGGTGGTGCGGGCCGTGGACGTGCCCGCCGACGATGCCGGGCGGCGGGCCGGGGAGCTGCTGGCCACCCGACGGCCCGGGCGGGACGCCCTGTACGGGGAGCGCGGGCTGGTGTTCGTCGAGGCATACCCGTCCGCGCCGTACGTCGTCATCGGCGGGGCCGGCGAACTCGCCGAGATCATCGAGGCGCAGGCCCTGCTGCTGGGCTGGGGCGCCTGCCCGGTCGGCTCCGTCGCGGAGGCCGGGAAGCAGCTGGCGGCGCGCCGGGACGCCGCCTGCCTGGTGATGCTGAGCCACGATCCGGAGTTCGACGTGCCGACCGTGCGCACCGCGCTCGCGCTCGGCATCCCGTACGTGGGCACGCTCGGCTCCCGCAAGACCACCGCGCGCCGGCGCGAGGGGCTGCTGGCCTCCGGGGTGTCCGAGGCGGACCTCGCGCGGGTGCACGGGCCGATCGGGCTGGACCTCGGGGCCCGGACGCCCGCGGAGACGGCGCTGGCCATCTGCGCCGAGATCCTGGCCGTGCTCGGGGGCCACGAGGTCCGGGGGCTGCGGGACTCCGACGGGCCGCTGCGCTGAGGGGGTGTCCGCCGGGGATGGATTACGGGACGGCCCTCAGTCCTTGCCGAGTGCCCGCCTGAGTTGCGTCTTGTTCATGTCGGAGCGGCCGCGGATGCCCCGGCGCCTGGCCTCCGCGTAGAGCTGCTCGTACGTCGGCCCCTGGGCACCCGTGTGGGAGCGCAGGCCACCGCGCCGGCCGGAGGACACGTCCTCCAGCGACAGCTTGCTCGCGGTCTCGGATTCGCCGGCCCGGGCCCGTTCCTTGTTGACGGTCCGGGCGGCGATCTCCTCCGCCCGCTTCTCGGGCACGCCGCGCGCCTCGGCGCTCTCCTTGATGTGCTCGTACTGGCGTTCTCGTTTGGGTGAAGATCCGCGGGGCATTTTCAGGCTCCCTTCGGAGCGGTCGTCCCGGCGCCTGCCCTGGATCCACCCCGATAGTCATGTGCAGGCCGGACGGAGGGTCTTCCCGGCTCCACGATGAAACAGCCCTTATCGGGGAAAATAGTACGTATGGAAATGACCCTGAGTCTGGACGCGACCCTGACCCACATCGCGTGGTTCCTGGTCGTCGGGATCGCCGTGGCCGGCTTCCTGCTGGCCGGCTTCAAGCTCGGCCAGCGGGTCCGGGCCAAGGAGCCGCCGCCGCCCACCGCCGAGAGCCAGCCGCACCTGCCGGACGGCGGCGCGGTCTACGAGGTCCGCGAGGAACGCGAGGCGGTGGAGATCCCGGAGGGCGGGCTGCGCCCGCACGAGATGCAGGGCTACGGGAACTTCGGGTCCACGCGCCACCACCAGCAGGAGGAGGCCCGGTCCGAGCGGGAGGCCGGGTACCGCAACCCGCCTTCGTACCCGGGGCCGCAGCAGCCTCCGAAGGGCGAGCCGCCCGCATTCAAACCGAGCGGGAACGCATGACGTGTGACCCCGTCTGACCCGTCACCCGGAGTCTGGGCCGCCACCCGGCCCCTCTGACCTGCACCACCCCACGGCGCAGGTCGGAGCTCTGTGCGCGGTCAGAGCTCCGTGCGCAGCCTGAGCACCTCCGGGGGCGGGTGCCGGGTCGAGGTGCACCGGACCTCCGCCGTCAGCGGCGGGTCCAGCACCCGGTACGGGACCTCCCCGAGCCCGATCGCGGTGACCGTGGCCCCGCCCGGCCCCGGGGGGCCCGCCCCGGCTGCGCCCCTGGCGGCCCGGGCCGGGGTTCCGGCCGCGGCCCCCGCAGCCTCCGCCTCCGCCACCGCCACCGCCACGTCCGCCCGCAGCGCGGCGGTCAGCGGGCTCGACACCAGCGGGGTCTCGTCCCCGACCGGCAGGACCAGGACCAGGGCGAGGGGGCGACGCGGGGTGCCGGTGTAGCCGACGACCGCCGCGTCCCGCACCTCCGTGTGCCGCAGCTTCTGCCAGCCGCGCCGGCCCGCCGGGTACGTCTGGTCCAGCCGCTTGACGACCAGGCCCTCGATCCCGCTGGCGGGCAGGGTCTCGTACCAGGTGGCGGCCAGTTCCGGGTCGGTCGTCATCGGGACGGGCTGCAGCGGCGGGCCCAGCGGCGTCAGCAGGTCGACCAGGAGGGTCCGGCGCCGCTCGTAGGGGCGTCCGCGCAGGTCCAGCCCCGCCAGTTCCAGCACGTCGAACGCCGCGTACGAGGCCGGCAGGCTCTGGGCGAGCACGGCGGCCCGGGCCGCCGTGGCCGCGGCCCGCCGCTGGACGAGGGCGAAGTCGGTGCGGCCGCCGCGCCAGACCACCACCTCGCCGTCGAGGACGGTTCCGGCGGGCAACTGCCGGGCCGCTGCCGCCAGATCGGGGAAGGCTGCGGTGACGATGCGGCCGGAGCGCGCCTGCAGCACCACGTCCTCGGCCGTGCGCACGACGACCAGGCGGTGGCCGTCGAACTTCGGCTCGTACGCGAGGCCCGCCCCGCGCGGCAGCGTGCGTACGGCGGCGGCGAGGGCGACGCGGATCACGGCCGGCCTCCGGGGGCTGCGGGCAGCGGGCGGGCCCGGCCGGGGTCGGTCAGCGGGCCGAAGAGGTCCCCGTCGCGGGCGAGCCGGGGCGGGATGTCGTCGGCGAGGAAGACCAGGTCGGAGGGGGTGCGGCAGGCGGCGACCTCTTCCCAGGACACGGGTGCGGAGACCGTGGGCCGGGCCCGTGCACGCAGTGTGTAGGCGGCGGCGGTGGTCTTGGCGGCGGCGTTCTGGCTGTGGTCGACGAAGACCTTGCCGGGCCGCAGGGCCTTGGCCATGCGGTGCAGGGCGAGGTCGGGCAGCGCGCGCTCGGCCTCCTGGGCGAGGTCCTTCGCGTACGCCGACACGACGCCGGACGGGGTCGGCTCCAGGGGCACGGCCAGGTGCATGCCCTTGGAGCCGGAGGTCTTGGCGTACGCCTCCAGGCCGTCGGCGGCGAGTCGCTTGCGCAGCCACAGCGCGACGGCGCAGCACTCGACGACGGAGGCGGGCGCACCGGGGTCGAGGTCGAGGATCAGCCGGTCGGCGACGCCCGGGCTGCCCACCGGCCACTGGGGGGTGTGGAACTCGACGACGAGGTTGGCGGCCCACATGAGGGAGGGCAGGTCCGCGACGACCACCTGCTCGGCGGAGAGGTCCTCGGAGCGGGGAACCGGGGTGGTTTTCACCCAGGCGGGTGTACCGGGCGGCGGGTTCTTGGTGAAGAAGAGCTGGCCGTCCGGGCCGTCGGGGTAGCGCAGGAACGACACCGGCCGGTTGTGGACGTGCGCCAGCAGCGAATCCGCGACGGTGGCGTAGTAGTGCAGCACCTCGCCCTTGGTGAATCCGGTCCCGGGGTAGAGGACCTTGTCGAGGTTGCTGAGCGGGATGCGCCGCCCCTCCACCATCGTGATCGGCGTCATACGATGAGACTGCCATGAAACGGGAGGAACCGTGCGATCCATCTGGAATGGGGCAATCTCCTTCGGCTTGGTCAGCATCCCGATCAAGCTGGTGAACGCCACCGAGAGCCACTCGATCTCCTTTCGCCAGATCCACCTGAGCGACGGCGGGCGCATCCGCTACCGCAAGGTGTGCGAGCTGGACGGCGAGGAGGTGCCGGCGGCGGAGATCGGCAAGGGGTACGAGGAGGCGGACGGATCGATCATCCCGATCACGGACGAGGACCTGGCGCAGCTGCCGATCGCCACGGCGAAGACGATCGAGATCGTGTCCTTCGTACCGGCGGACGAGATCGACCCGCTGCAGATGGACGCGGCGTACTACCTCGCGGCGAACGGGCCGACGGCGGCGAAGCCGTACACGCTGCTGCGGGAGGCGCTGAAGCGGAGCCGGCGGGTCGCGATCGCCAAGTACGCGCTGCGCGGGCGGGAGCGGCTGGGCATGCTGCGGGTCGTGGACGACGTGATCGCGATGCACGGGCTGCTCTGGCCGGATGAGATCCGCGCGCCGGAAGGGGTGGCTCCGGAGGGGAGGGTGTCGGTGCGGGACGCCGAGCTGGACCTGGCGGACGCCCTGATGGCGACGCTGGGCGAGGTGGAGATGGCCTCGCTGAAGGACGAGTACCGGGAGGCCGTGGAGGCGATGATCACGGCGAAGTCGGAGGGCGCGTTCGAGCCCCCGGCGGAGGCGGAGGTCGAGCCGGCCGGTGGCAAGGTCATCGATCTGATGGCGGCGCTGGAGAACAGCGTGCGGGCGGCGAAGGCCTCGCGGGGGGAGGCGGGCCCGGAGGCGGAGGTCACCCCGATCCGGCGCAGGACGGGGGCCGCACCGAAGACGGCGGCCGCACCGAAGGCGGTGGGCGGGAAGAAGTCGACGGCCGCGACGAAGAAGACGGCGGCCTCCGGCACGAAGAAGACCACGTCGGCCAAGTCGACTTCGGCCAGGTCCGGTGCCGCCAAGTCGGCAGCCGTGAAGTCCACTTCCAAATCCACCGCCAGATCCACCGCCAAGTCCACGTCGAAGGCGGCCTCGGCGAAGAAGACCGCCGCCACGACGAAGAAGGCGAGTCCGCGCAAGCGGGCCTCGGCCTGAGGGCTCGTGCAGGGCCGTCCCCTCGCACCGCAGCGTGGGTGTCGGCGCCGTCCCGAGCGCCCTCGCCCGCCACGATCCGCCGGTGGCCGCGTTCGAGCAGTGGGTCCCGGCGCGCATCGCGGAGCCGCTGTCCCCCGCCGAGGCGACCCGCGCTCTCGGGCTCAGCGAACGCACCCTGCAGCGCACGGTCGCCCGTACGCCCGGCTGCCCACCGGTCCGGCTGGTGCTGGACCTGCGGGCGGAGCAGGCCGAGCGCCTGCTGCGCCGCACCGCAGGTCTGCCGCCGGCGGCGGTCGCCCGCAGGGTACGAGAGCCCGGGCGCCCTGCGGACCCTGCTGCACCGCCGCCCGGGCAAGCGCCCGCACGCGCTGCGGCCCGCAGGCCCGGCCCGATCCGGAAGGCGGGGCGGCCTTCAGCGGCCGCTGCGGGGCTTTCGGGCCGTGAAGGCCCGCGCGCGGGGGCGGTGCGGGAGCGGCGGGAGCCAGGTGCGGGCGTCGCGGGCCTGGGTGAACAGGGCCTCCACGTCCGGGGGTTTGAGGGTGGCCGGGGCCGCCGCGAGGTGCGCCGCGGCCGTGGCCGGTTCGAGGATCCGTATGTCGCGGACCGTCGGGGCCACCTCGACGCGCGAGGCGTCGACCACCGCCAGGGCCGGCAGGACGGGGGCCGCCAGGGCCCGGGTGGCCGCGGCGGCCGCCCGGCGGATCCAGCGCGGGTCCGGGCGCGGCTCGGCGCGGCCCACCGCGAGCAGCAGGTCGCCGACGGCCGCGCGCTGCCGGCGACCCGGGACGGTACGGACGCCGAAGATCCCCGCCGGGCCCATCACCAGGTGGTCGATGCGGCCCAGGCCCGGGAGCGGGATGCCGTGCAGGACCCGCCAGCCGTCCGGTTCGAGGGAGTCCAGGAGGTCGCCCATGCGCTGCTGCGCGGTCAGGTCCTGGCGCAGCCGGTGCCGCGCCCTGGTGCCGCCCGAACCGAGTTCCAGTTCGCCCAGCAGGTCCTCGCCCGGCCGGTTCGGGGCCAGGTCCTCGTCCGGCGGCAGGGCGAGTCTGCGCAGGTCGGCCGGTGTGGGCACCGGCGGCGGCCCGACCGTGTACGGGCCGGCCAGGTAGGGGCGCAACGCCGCCAGGACCGCATCGCGGTGCTGGTCGGCGAGCACGCTGATCCGGTTGGTCTGCCGGTCGTACCAGGCCACGGCCTGGCCGTCGGGCAGGTTGACGTAGAGCCGGCCGCGCCCCGGGCGCCCGCTCGGCAGCACCTTGAGTCCCCGCATGGACCTCACCCCCCGCCGTACATGGGAGCAGCCCGGACGCCCCGCGGCAATCCCTCGGATGTGTAACAGCTTCTACGGGACTCCGCCGGGTGCCTGTTACAAGGCCATCACTGGGCTGCAACAGCGGGTTCCTAGGTTTGTCGCACCTGGACCGGACCGAAGGATCTCCCGTGAGCACCGTCAACCGCAGCACTCTGGTACGAGCCGCCGCAGTGACCGTCTGCGCCGGAACCCTCCTTGCGCTGCCCGCCGCGGCGGCCCTCGCCGACGGGGTGCCCGCCGCGTCGGCGGCACGTTCCGTCGGCGCGCCCCGGACGCTGGTCAAGAGCCTCGCCCTCGCGGACGGGGTGTCCAGGGCGAACGTCTACCGGGTGGCCGCGGGCGGTTACCAGGCCGACATCCTGACCGCCGACGGCACCAAGGCGGCCACCCTGACCAGCCGTGACGGCGTCGCGGGCTTCGGCGGGTCGGGCCCGCTGCACGCGGCGCTCCAGCCCGACGGCCGGCTGTCCTCCTGGGCCGGCGGGACGGGTGACGGGGGCGACCGCACCGGTACGCCCGCCGGCGACGGGTATAAGACCGGAACCCGGGACGGCAAGGTCGTCCGGGCCTCGGCCGCGCACGCCCGTACGGTCGCCGGCGGGACGCTGGACACGCTGGCCGGCGGGCCGGGGGACGGGGTGCTGCTGCTCGCCGCGGGCGCGGGCATCGCGGCGGTGGGCGCCGCCGGGCTCGGCTTCGCGATGCTGCGTCGCGGCCGCACGGAGGGCTGATCCGCCGCCTTTCCCACGGACCCCGTCGGGCCCCTGGGACCCCCTCAAAGAAAACGGGCATATCTCCGCATAAGGTTGGTGTGCACGGCGCGGTGTCGTGCCGTTGAGAGGAGGTCCGGTCGGCTGTGCGCGCGCTGCCCGCCCTGCTCTGCCTGACGGCACTCCCCCTGCTCGCGGGCTGCGGCGACACCGGAGGCCTGGTGGGCGCCGGTCCGACCCCGACCGCGAGCGGTCCCGTACACCTGTGGCCGGAGCGCAAGGGGGCTTCCGTACCGCCCGCCGAGCCGGGAGGCGCGCCGCCGGAGTACGTGCCGGGGCTGGCGCCCGTCCACGACCAGAACGTCCACGAAGTCGATCCGCTGGCGCTCGTCCAGGCGGAGCTGCGCGCCCATCCCGGCGCCGACGTCGGCCCCGACGGGATGCCCCCGGAGACCGTCGCCGCGGTCGAGGCGTGCGGGAAGGAGGGGCGGCCGCCGAAGGACTGCCCGGTGCTCGCCCCGTACTACCGGGACCTGACGGGCAACGGCCGCGACGAGCTCGTCGTCGGCATCGAGATGCCGGACCGGATGATGTCCGTCCGGGCCTACACCGCCGACGCGGACGGGCGCCTCAACCGGATCATGGCGACCACGCAGACCCTCGTCGCCGTCGAGCTGGCGGGACGCGACGTGATCCTCCGCATGCCGAGCGGCAATCCGGGCTACGAGCTGATCACCGCGTGGTCGTGGGACGAGAAGCAGCGGACGATGCTGCCGACGCGCGAGCAGATCGTCCGGCTCCCGGGGGCCGCCCAGAGCCCGTCCGCACCGGCGTCCCAGCCGCCGGGGCCGTCCGGTCCGGCGCAGTCGCCGAAGCCGTCCGGGACGTCCGCCGGGAGCGCGCCGTGAGGGGCGTCCTGAGGCGGCTGCCCGCGTGGACGGCCACCCTGACGTGGAAGTCGGGGTGCTTCATCGTCGTGATGTGCTGCTCGCTCGCGGCCGTGCTCGGGGCGCTGGTGCACGTGGAGGTGACCCGGCAGACCGTCTCGTCGGCGCGCGACAAGGCCCTGGAGAAGCTGCACGACGTGACCCGCGACTACGAGGCCGGCGACCCCCTGCCGCCCGGCACGGGCATCGACCCGCCGGGGCTGCCGCCCGCGCTGCGGGCGCTGGCGGTGTCCGGGCACCGGGGGACGATGGTGGCCGAGTACGAGGACCGGCCGACGATGTGGGCGGCGGCCCCGGCCGACGGCAAGGCGCTGGCCACGGCCGTCGACTACGCCCAGAGCGCCCGGACCATCACCGGCCTGGACAACGCGATCATCGGGTCGTCGGTGCTGGCGATCGGCGGGACGCTGCTGGTGGGCGCCTTCGCGGTGACCCGGGTGACACGGAGGCTGCACCAGACGGCGACCGTGGCCCGGCGGATCACGCAGGGCGATCTGGACGCGCGCGTGGACGATCCGCGGACGAAGGACCCTTCACGACCCCAGGACGAGGTGGCGACGGTGGCGGCGGCCCTGGACACCATGGCCGGGACGCTGCAGGCCAAGCTGCTGAGCGAGCAGCGGTTCACGGCCGACGTCGCGCACGAGCTGCGCACTCCGCTGACGGGGCTGCAGGCGGCGTCGGAGCTGCTGCCGGAGGGGCGGGCGACGCAGCTGGTGCAGGAGCGGGTGCGCACGATGCGCGGGCTGACGGAGGACCTGCTGGAGATCTCGCGGCTGGACTCGGGGCGCGAGGTGGTGGAGACGGACCTGCACCAGCTGGGCCGCCTCGCGCTGCGGGTGGTCCGGGCGTCCGGGACGCAGACGCAGGTGGTGATCGTCCGGGACGCGCACGTGGAGACGGACCGGCGCCGGCTGGAGCGGGTGCTGGGCAATCTGGTGGCCAACGCCCACAAGCACGGGCGCCCGCCGGTGGTGCTGACGGTGGACGGGCCGGTGGTGACCGTACGGGACCACGGGGACGGCTTCCCCGGGTACCTGAGGGCGCACGGCCCGCAGCGCTTCCGGACCGGGGGCGTGGGGACGGGCAAGGGGCACGGACTGGGGCTGACGATCGCGGTCGGGCAGGCCGAGGTCATCGGGGCTCGGCTGGAGTTCCGGGCCGCGGAGGGCGGGGGCGCGCTGGCCGTCCTGACGCTCCCGGAGCCCCCGCCACAGCCACAGCCGTAGCCGTGGCCGTGGCCGTAGCCGGAAAGCCCTTGCCCCGTAGCCCGGTAGCCGTCGGTAGCCCGAAGCCGCCGAGCCCCTGCGCCCCGGGCCCGTTCCCCGGTCAGGCGGGGGGCGGGGTCGGCTTGGTCCAGGGCCAGCGCAGCCGGGGCCGGCGGCCGGACGGGGAGTAGGTGTACTTCCAGCCCTTCTGGAGGTGCAGCCGTTTGCTGTAGCCCGCCGGGACCCGCTCGTACAGCAGGACGGTGGCGGGGCCGCCGTCGGCCGACGGGACCGGAATCTGGTACCACTTCGGCGGGTGCCCGGTCGGGCCGAGCAGGACCGCAAGGACCCGGCCGTCCATCGGGCCGCCCTCGAAGGGGGTGGGTTCGCTTCTCACCCCACCAGTGTCACAGCAGGTGGGCGGCCTCGGAGACCACGGGGATCACACGTCGGGCCAGTACGCCGACCGGTCCGTCCGCCGCCTCCAGGGCCAGCGCCGCCCGTGCCGCGGCGGCGGTCTCCGGGTCGGTGGCGGCCGTCGCCGTCAGGAGGGCTATGAACTGGTCGACCAGCCAGTCGCGCAGCACGGTGACCTCCGGCTGTTTGCCCTCGTCGATCCAGATCAGGGAGGCCGCCTCGACCGCCGTGATCCAGGTGCGGACCATCATCCGCAGCCGCGGGCCGGGGGACGGGACGGCCAGGTGGTGGAGGATCTGCTGGGCCGCGGCCCGGCGGATGCCGTCCACCGTCGCCGTCGTCCGGGAGGTCTCGACGACGCTGCCGCCCTGCAGGAGCGCCGAGAAGCCCGCGTCGTGCTCGTCCACGAAGGCCAGATAGCGGTCCAGGGCCCGGGACAGGCGCTGGGTGAGCGGGCCGGCCTGCGGTTCGGCGAAGCACTGCTCCAGGAGGTCGGCCGCGGAGCGCAGGGCCGCCTCGTAGAGCTGCTGCTTGCCCCCGGGGAAGTAGCGGTAGACCAGGGGCCGCGAGACGCCCGCCGCCTCGGCGACGTCGTCGAGCGAGACCTCTTCCGGGGCCCGGTGCGCGAACAGCGACAAGGCGGCGTCGAGGAGCTGGGCCCGCCGCTCCTCGACGCTCAGCCTGCGGTACGCGCGTACGGTCGTCATGCCCGCAGGGTAGCCCCGAAACAGCCGGTTCACCCTCGGGTGGCTCAGACGGAGGCGGTCACGCGGCAGCCGGCCGCACCCCGCCTCCGAACCCGGTCCTCCGGGGCCGATTCACGTCTACGCGAGCAGTCCCGAGCTCTTCCAGAGCCTGCGGCCGACTCCGCGCATCACGCCGATGTCGTCGAGGAAGTCCGTGAGCCGCTTGGCCCCCGTCTGCATGACCTCGCGGCGGTGGCCGCTCGCCTTGACCTGGGCGACGGCCTCGCGCCGGTCGAGGCCGATGTTCTCGTAGACCTGGGGGTTGACGAAGGCCAGGGAGAAGACGCGGGCGGCCTCGCCGCAGCTGATGCGGGTCAGCTCCTGCTCCCAGCGCGGGGCGGTCAGCATCTGCCGGCGCAGTTCCTCGCGGGCGTACCGGACGTGCCGGGCCTCCTCGATGACGTGGATGCGGGTGACCCCGCGCACCAGCGGCTGGATGCGCTCGTCGGGGAAGGTGAGCCGCTGCATCCAGTCGAGGATCTCCTCGCCGAGCAGGGTGCAGGCGAAGGAACCCGGGGTGGTGGAGACGGTCTTGAGGATGCGGGCGAGGTTGTGGTTGACCCGGGAGACCGGGTAGGCCGGGGTGCCGGCCTTCTGGATCATGCGGGCGAACATCATCGAGTGGCGGCACTCGTCGGCTATCTCGGTCAGGGCGTAGCGGACGTGATTGCTGGTCAGGGACTTGTCGTAGATGTGCCGGACGAGCAGCTGCATCAGGATGATCTCGAACCAGATGCCGAGCGAGCCCAGCGCCGCCGCCTCGTGCCGGGAGAGGTCGATGCGCTGCTCCTCGCCCATCTTCCTCCACAGCGGGGTGTCGTAGAGGGAGAGCAGCTCGGGCGGCCAGTAGTACTTGCCGTCGACCGCCGGGGCGTCCCAGTCGAGTTCCTTGTCGGGGTCGAAGGAGTGCTTGGCCGAGGACTCCAGCAGCCGCGCGGCGATCTGCTCGCGGTCCTTGAGGAGGCCGAGGGCGTCCTGGAGGATTCGGTGATCCGTGCCGTCGGCGCGGTCGGTGGTGGTCGTCATGGCGGGGGCACCTCGCCCGGTTCCGGTGGTCAGTGGGAGGGCACTGCTGCGGTCTCCTGTTATGAGACTGCTTGTCAGCAAGCCCGTCAATCCCCTGCGCACGACTTGTTGACCCCGCGTCTACCAACGTGTGACGCTGCCAACCATCCAGTCCTGTACGGAAGTAAACGAGCCGAGGGGGCGTCAGTGTCGACGCACGAGCTCTACACCAAGGACCCGGGCGCGGACGTCTGGCAGGTTCCGGCCTCCGGCGCGGCCCGCTTCAGCTGGGAGTACGACGAAGGCCGCGAGCGGCTCCTCGCCCTGTACCAGAAGGGCAAGGACAAACAGTGGGACGGCGCCAAGCGCATCGACTGGGAGCTGGAGGTGGACCCGTACAACCCGCTCGGCACCCCGGACGAGGCGCTGACGCTCTACGGCACCCGCCACTGGGCCGGACTCACCGAGAAGGACAAGGGCGAGCTGCGCCGGCACTACGCCGCCTGGAACTTCAGCCAGTTCCTGCACGGCGAGCAGGGCGCGATGGTGTGCGCGGCGCGCATCGTGGAGTCGGTGCCGGACCTCGACGCGAAGTTCTACTCCGCCACCCAGACGATGGACGAGGCCCGGCACGCCGAGGTCTTCGGGCGGTTCCTGCACGAGAAGGTCGGGATGCTGTACCCGATCAACGACAGCCTCCAGGGCCTGCTCGGCGACACCCTGCGCGACTCCCGCTGGGACATGCCGTACCTGGGCATGCAGGTGCTCATCGAGGGGCTGGCGCTGGCCGCCTTCGGGATGATCCGCGACACGACCGACCAGCCGCTGCCCAAGCAGATCCTGGCGTACGTGATGCAGGACGAGGCCCGGCACGTGGCGTTCGGGCGGATGGCGCTGCGCGACTACTACAAGCAGTTGACGGACGCCGAGCTGCGCGAGCGCGAGGAGTTCGTCATCGAGGGCTGCTACCTGATGCGGGACCGGCTGCGCGGGGTGGAGGTGCTGGAGAACTTCGGCATCCCGCGCAAGGAGGCCGAGCAGTTCACCGAGCAGTCCGAGTTCCTGCACCTGTTCCGCAAGCTGCTGTTCAGCCGGATCGTGCCGTGCGTGAAGGACATCGGGCTGTGGGGCGAGCGGCTCCAGAAGGCGTACCTGGACATGGGCGTCTTCGAGATGGGCGACTCCAACCTGGACCTGCTGATGACCCAGGACGAGGAGATCGCCGAGGCCCTCGACCGCGAACGCTTCGCGGCCGAGGAGGCCGACCGGGTCGCGGAGGTCGCGGCGACCGTCGCCGAAGGCGCGGGCACCACCGCGGACCCCTCCGCGGGCACCACCGCGGACGGGCCCGCCGGCGAGAGGCCCGGAACCTCTTAAGGCGTCTCAGCGGGTGGAGGGGGGTGGCGGCGGTCCGTACAGCGCGGCCTCCATCACCGCCCGGGCGATCGGGGCCGCCGCGCCGTTGCCGCTGATGTCGCCGCGGCGCGCCTCCGCGTCCTCGACGACCCCCGCCACCGCCACTCCCGGGAGCGGCGCGTCCTCGGCCCTGGCCCATCCGATGAACCAGGCGTACGGGGTCCCCGCGTTGCCGACCCCGTGCTGGGCGGTGCCGGTCTTGCCGCCCACCACAGCACCGGGGATCGCGGCGTTGCGCCCGGTCCCGTTCTCCACGACCTCCACCATCAGCTCCTGGAGCCGCAGCGCCGTCGCCGGGTTCATCGCCCGGCCCAGGCTGCGCTGCTGCCCGCGCCGGATCCGGTCACCGTCGTCCTGGGTGGTCCCGTCGACCAGGTACGGGGACTTGAGGTCGCCGCCGTTCGCGACCGCCGCCGCCACCATCGCCATCTGGAGCGGCGTCGCCGTCGTGTTGAACTGCCCGATCGAGGACAGCGCCAGCTGGTCGGGGCTCATGTCGGTGTCGAAGTTCGACCGGGACACCCAGGCCGGCACCCGCAGCCCGTCGTCGTCGAACCCGAACCGGCGCGCCGTGTCCACCATCGCGCGCAGCCCGACCCGGACCCCGATCTTCGCCATCACCGTGTTGCAGGACCACTGCACCGCTTCCGCCATCGAGGCGTCCTCGCAGCCGGTGATCGCGTTCGGCAGCAGCGTGCTGGTGCCCGGCAGCGGGTACGGGTCCGGCGTCCGGGTGGGCGCGTCCACATCGGTGACCACCCCCGCGTCCAGGGCCGCGGCCGCCGTGACGATCTTGAAGGTGGAGCCGGGCGGGTACGTCTCGCGCAGCGCCCGGTTCAGCATCGGCCGGGCGGGGTCCGCGTTCAGCCGCGCCCAGGCCGCCTTGACCCCCGCGCCGGTGCCGGAGAGGACCGCCGGGTCGTACGAGGGGCTGCTGACCAGGGCGAGGATCCTTCCGGTGGCGGGCTCCAGGGCGACCGCCGCGCCGCGCCGGCCCGCCAGCCCGGTGTACGCGGCCCGCTGGAGGCCGGCCCGGACGGCGGTCTCCGCGTTCCCGCCGGCCGGGCGGCCGCGCGTCAGGTCGTACCAGAGGGGGAAGGCCGAGAGCCCCGGATCGGTGCCGGCGAGGACCGCGTCCTCGGCGCGTTCGACGAGGCTGGTCCCGAACGTCTGCGAGGAGAACCCGGTGACCGGCGCGTACAGCGGGCCGTTCGCGTACGTCCGCTCGTAACGCAGCAGCTGCCCGCTGTCCCGGGAGCCGGTGACGGGCCTCCCGTCGACCAGGATGTCCCCGCGGGGCCGGGCGTAGCGCTCGATGGCGGGGCGCTTGTTGGCCGGGTTCGCCCCGTACGCGGCGGCCTCCCAGACCTGCACCCGGGCCACGTTGACGAGCAGGGCGAGGAGCAGCAGCGCACAGAAGTACCCGCACCAGCGGATGTACCGGATCACGCAGCGCCCTCCGCTCCGGCCGGGCGGGGCCGGCGGGCACTGTCGCCGAGCCGGACGAGCAGCGCGACCATGATCCAGTTGGTGACGACGGAGGAGCCGCCCTGGGCGAGGAAGGGCATGGCCATGCCGGTGAGCGGGATCAGCCCGGTCACTCCCCCGGCGATGACGAAGACCTGGAGCGCGACGGTCGAGGCGAGTCCGGTGGCGAGCAGGCGCCCGAAGGGATCGCGCAGCGAGAGCCCGGCGCGGAAGCCGCGGTCGACGAGGAGCCCGTACAGCAGCAGGATCGCGGTGAGGCCGGCCAGGCCGAGCTCCTCGCCGGCGGTGGCCAGGATGAAGTCCGACTTGGCGGCGAACCCGATCAGGAAGGACTGGCCGTGGCCGAGCCCTGAGCCGAGGAGCCCGCCGGCCCCGAAGGCGAACAGGGACTGCGCGAGCTGTCCGGGGCCCTCGCCGCGGTCGATGGAGGCGAAAGGATTCATCCAGTCCCCGACCCGGCTGTGCACGTGCGGCTCCAGGGTGCCGACTGCGTACGCCCCCGCGGCGGCGAGCAGCAGGCCGATCGCGATCCAGCCGATCCGGCCGGTCGCGGTGAACAGCATGACGACGAACAGCCCGAAGAAGAGCAGCGACGTCCCCAGGTCCCGCTCCAGGACGAGCACGCCGACACTGAGCAGCCAGATCGCCAGGATCGGGCCGAGGACCCGGCCGGGCAGCAGCCGCAGTTTCCAGAAGAGCCGGCGCCCGGTGAGGGCGAGCGCGGTGCGGTTCGCGGCGAGGTAGGCGGCGAAGAACACGGCGAGCAGGATCTTCGCGAACTCCCCGGGCTGGAAGGAGAGTCCGGCGAACCGGATCCAGATGTGGGCGCCGTTGACGGCCGGGAAGAACACGGGGACGAGCATCAGCGCGAGCGCAGCGGCCACGGAGAGGTACGCGTACCTCTGGAGCACCCGGTGGTCGCGCAGCAGCACGACGACGAGGACGAAGAGGGCCACGCCCAGCGCCGACCAGCGCAGTTGGTCACCGGCGGCGAGATGGGCGGGGGTGGCCAGGTCGAGCCGCTGGATCAGGACCAGGCCGAGTCCGTTGAGCAGGACCGCGATGGGCAGCACGAGCGGATCGGCGTACGGGGCCCGGAACCGGACTGCGAGGTGCGCGAGCAGGGCGGTCCCGGCGAGGCCGGCGGCGTACCGGCCGGCGGTCCCGGGAACGCGGCCGGTGGTGGCGAGGCCGACGTAGAGGTGGCCGAGGACCGAGATGAGGACGGCTCCGGCGAGGAGCGTCAGCTCGACACCCCTGCGCGGGGACGCGGGGCCGTCGGGGGGCGGGGGCGGGGCGGGCTCCGCCACCTCTGCCGTCAGAGCGGTCATGCGGGAAACGTAGCAAGCGGACGGATGGTATGTCCGCTTATGTCATAGAGTGCCGAAGAGTCGTCAGAAACGGTCACGAGTGGGAGCCGCGGCACATGGGACCAGTGGAATTCATCGTCCTCGCCTTCCCGGAGGAACAGCTGCGGGTACCCGCGGTCGAGGCCGTGATGGGACTGCGCAAGGCGGGGGTCGTACGGCTCATCGACGGGCTCGTGGTCACGAAGACCGCGGGCGGTGAGGTGCTGGCGGCGGAGTTCGACGAGTTCATGGAACTCCAGGGCCTGCTGCGGCACCGGGAGGCCGCGCAGCTGATCGGGGCGGAGGACGTCACGGAGTCGGCGGAGCTGCTGGAACGGGGCAGCTGCGCGCTGCTGCTGGTGGTGGAGCACGTGTGGGCCGAGGACGCGGCGAGCGGCGTCCGGGCGGCGGGCGGACGGATCGTGGGCTCGGTCCGGATCCCGCCGGAGCGGACGGGGGCGGCCTGATGTTCATCCGCCCGATCGGAGCGAGAGTCGAACCGGCCCGGCGTCCCTCGGGCCACCCCCTCCTGGCCGGCCTCCTGTCCCGGGCCGCGGGCCACGCCCCGGGCCCCCCGCCCCCGCAGACCCCGCCGGCCGAACCGGCCCCCGGGGCGGAGGCCCGGCCGGCCGCCCGACCCGGCGGCACCACCGGCGGGCTGGCGGCCGAACTGGCGCAGCTGGCCGAGCTGGCTCGCGAGGGCGTCCTGACACCGCAGGAGTTCAAGGAGGCCAAAACCCGCCTCCTCCACCCCTGACCCGGGGCTGCGGCAGGCTCGGCTCGCGGGGATGGGCCGGTCGGGTGAGCGCGCGGAACTGGCCGTTCCCGGTCGGGGATTTGTCATACCGGGCGTGGCAGCATCGGCCGCCTGGAGGTGATCACATTGTCATGCCGCCTGCTCCGCGCCGCCTGCATCGCCGCCGTGCTCGTCACGGCGGGCCCGCCGGCCACCACCCACGCCGCCGACCCCCTGCCCGACCCCCTGCCCGACGCCCGCACCCACAGCCACACCCCCTCGCAGGCGCCCCCCGCCACCCGAAGCCCCGGCCCGGCCGACGCGATCCGCACCCCCGCCACCACATCCCCCCCCGCCACCCCTTCTTCCCCCACCGCCACCACCGCCCCGAGCCCCCGTCCGGCAGCGGACTCCGGTGGCAGTGCCCTGCCCGGGCCCGAGCAGTCCGTGGGGGCCCTGCTCACCCGGTTGCAGGGGCTGTACCGGCAAGCCGAAGAGGCCTCCGAGGCCTACAACGCCACCGAGGTCGCCCTCAAGGCCGGCCAGGACGAGGAGCACCGGCTCAGCGCCGAGCTGGGCAAGGCCCGTACCGCCCTCGGCGCGGAGAAGGCGGCGGCCGGGCGGCTGGCCCGGGAGCAGTACCAGCACGCCGCCGGCGTCGGCTTCTCCCCGTACGCCCGCATGCTGCTCACCGGTGACGCCCAGGCCGCCGTGGAACAGCGCCGGCTCGCCGCCCGTGAGGGCGCCCGCCGGGCCGGGGTGCTGGCCCGGCTCACCCGGGACGTCCACCGGGCCGACCTCCTCGCCACCGCCGCCCGCAAGACCCTCGACGCCCGCCAGACCCTGACCGCGCAGCGCAGACTGCACAAGCAGCAGGTCGACCTGAAGCTCAAGCAGGTCGAGGCCGTACTGGCCTCGCTCACCCCCGAGCAGCTCACCCGGCTCGGGGCCCGCGAGGCCGCGGACACCGCCACCGCCCAGCGCACGCTGGTCGATTCGGGCCGGCTCGCCGCCACCCCCCGTACGCCGACGGCGGCCGGCGGGGCCGCCCTGACCTACGCCACGGAGCAGATCGGCAAACCGTACGTCTGGGGTGCCGAGGGGCCGGGCTCCTTCGACTGCTCCGGACTGACCTCACAGGCCTGGGCGCACGCCGGCCGGTCCATCCCCCGGACCAGTCAGGAGCAGTGGGCGCAGCTCCCCAAGGTGCCGCTGGACGAGCTGCGGCCCGGCGATCTGGTGGTGTACTTCCCCACCGCCACCCATGTGGCCCTGTACGTCGGCGACGGGAAGGTGATCCAGGCGCCTCGGCCGGGGGCGAAGGTCAAGGTGTCCCCGATCGCCGCCAATCCGCTGCTCGGCGCCGTTCGGCCCGACGCCGACGCGGCCCCGCTGACCGAGTTCACGCCGCCGTCCCTGCCGGAGGCACCGGAGGGCGGCGACGCCGGCTACTCCGCCGCGGTGGCACCGGATCCGGCCGACGACGACGCGACCTCGTCCAAGTAGTCCTGTGCGTCCTCGGGGTCGTAGAAGTACGCGTCGAAGTCGGCCGGGTTGTCGAAGCCGTTGGCGAAACGGTCCGCCACCGGCTGGAGCCGCCCGGCGGCCCCGATCAGGTTCAGTACGTGCTCCGGCGGGACGCCCAGCATCGCGTTCGTCCACCGGGTCACCGGCTTGCCCGTCGTGAACCAGAACTTGTCGAAGGTGGCCTTCATCCACGCCTCGTCGAACGGCTTGTCCCCGTGCATCAGGATCGACGACAGGTAGGAGGCCGCGCACTTGGACGCCGCGTTCGAGCCCTGGCCGGTGATCGGGTCGTTCGCGACGACCACGTCGGCGACGCCCAGCACCAGCCCGCCGCCCGGCAGCCGCCCGACCGGGTTGCGGACGACCGGCGCGTACCGGCCGGCCAGCGTGCCGCCCGCGTCCGTCAGCTCCACGTTCCTCGCCCGCGCGTACTCCCAGGGCGTGAACTTCTCCATCAGTTCCAGCGTCAGCGCCAGGTGTTCGGCCGGGCCGGCGACCCCGCGGAACACGTCGAGCGGGCCGCCCGGGAGCCCCTCCCAGAACAGGATGTCCGCCCGCCCCGACGTCGTCAGCGCCGGCATCACGAACAGTTCGCCCACGCCCGGGACGAGGTTGCAGCGCACCGCCTCCGTGTCGGGGTGCTCGGGGCGCGGTGCGAGCCCGTGCACGTACGAGACGGCCAGCGCGCGCTGCGGCGCGTCGTACGGGGAGCGCGCCGCGTCCCGGCCGAACATCGACACCAGCTCGCCCTTCCCGGCGGCGACGAGGACCAGGTCGTACGTACGGGAGAAGTAGTCGAGGTCGGCGACGGACGCGCCGTGGATGACCAGCTGTCCGCCGCGCTGCACGAAGGCGTCGAGCCAGCCGGCCATCTTCAGGCGCTGGTCGACGGACTGCGCGTACCCCTTGAGGCGGCCGAGCCAGTCGACGGGTCGCGAGCTGTCCGGGGCGGCGACGGAGACGCCGATGCCCTCGATCCGCGGGGCGTACCGCTCCCAGAAGTTCAGTTCGAGGTCACGCTCGTGCTGGAGCGCCGTGTCGAACATGACCTGCGTGGACATGATCCGCCCGGTGCGGATCTCGTCCGCCGTCCGGTTGGACATGAGGGTGATCTCGTACCCCTTCGACTGGAGGCCGAGGGCGAGCTGGAGACCGGACTGGCCGGCCCCCACGACGAGTATCTTGCGCATCTCACGTTCTCGATTCGGGTGAGGGGTCGGCAGTACGGCGGTTCGGCGGATCCGGAGGCTCAGCGGATCCGGAAGCCGGGCGGTTCGGGAGGCCGGGCGGTTCGCGAGGCTGGGCGGTTCCGGGGGCCCGGGAGCCTACGCGGGCGTCGCGTCGAGGGCGTGTCCCACCAGCGTCAGCAGGGAGGCGACGACCGTCTCCCGGCGCCGCGCGTCCATGATCTCCACCGGTACGTGCGCCGGGATGGTCAGCGCCTCGCGCACGTCCTGCGGTTCGTACGCGTGCGAGCCCTCGAAGTGGTTGACGGCGACGGCGTACGGGAGCCCGCAGCTCTCGAAGTAGTCGAGGGCCGGGAAACAGTCGCGCAGCCGGCGCGTGTCGGCCAGGACGATGCCGCCGATGGCACCGCGCACCAGGTCGTCCCACATGAACCAGAACCGCTCCTGGCCCGGGGTCCCGTACACGTACAGCACGAGGTCGTCGTCGAGGGTGACGCGGCCGAAGTCCATCGCGACGGTGGTGGTGCCCTTGTCCGGCGTGGCGGAGAGGTCGTCCGTGGGGAGGCTGGCCTGGGTCATCACCGCCTCGGTGCGCAGCGGGGTGATCTCGGAGACGGACGAGACGAAGGTGGTCTTGCCGACGCCGAAGCCTCCGGCGACGAGCACCTTGACGGCGACGGGCGCGCGGGAGCGGTCGTACTGCCAGGGCTGGACGGGCTCGTCGTCCGGGGCGGCGGGCCGGACGGGCGGGTCAGAGACGGCGAAGACCACTGAGCACCCTTTCCAGCAGCGCGCGTTCGGGGCGGCCGGGGCCGTGCCCCGTCCCGTAGACGCGTATGCGTCCCTGGTCGGCGAGGTCGCTGACCAGCACGCGGACCACCCCCAGCGGCAGCTTCAGCAGCGCGGATATCTCGGCGATGGTGCGCATGCGGCGGCAGACCTCGACGATGGCGGGCATCTCGGGCGTGCGGTCGGTGGCCGCCGCGGGGTCCTGGGGGTCCGAGGCGCGGGTGTCGAGGGCGGCGACGAACGTCTCCACGTGCAGGACCTGCGTGAAGCGCGTGCGGCCGCCCGTGAGGGAGTACGGGCGGACGCGTGCGGGCCGGCGGTCGGCTCCGCGTATCGGCAGCCGGTCGGCCGCCGAGGCCGTGCTCCTCACGTGGTCTTCTCCATCGACTGGCGCAGCTCGCTGCGGACTTCCGGGGTCAGGACGTGGCCGGCACGGCCGACGAACAGCGCCATGTGGTAGGCCACGACGCTCATGTCGCAGTCGGGTGTGGCGTGCACGCCGAGGAGCGAGCCGTCGCTGATGGCCATGACGAAGACGGAACCGTACTCCATCGCGACCATCGTCTGCTTGACCGCTCCGCCGTCCATGAGTTCGGCGGCGCCGGTGGTGAGGCCGCCGAGGCCGGAGACGATGGTGGCCAGGTCGGCGGAGGCGCCGCGCGGGCCCTTGGTGCGCGCGGGGTTCCCGGCTGCGGCTCCTCCGGGGTCGGAGGACAGCAGCAGGAGGCCGTCCGAGGACACGACGGCGACGGAGTTGACGCCGGGCACCTCCTCGACCAGGTCGGTCAGCAGCCACTGCAGGTTGCGGGCCTGGGTGCTCAGTCCGTACGTACTGGGCGCGGTCATGTGCGTGCCTCCTGTGCGGTGTCCCCCTGGTCGGTGTCCTGTGCGAGCTCGGCGGCCACGACCCGCCGTCCGTCCCGCGTCCCCTGGTAGAAGCCGCCGAGCCGGCGGCGCAGCTCCTCCGCGTCGACGCGGCGCGCCGGCTCGGGCCGTACGGCGTCGGTGCGGCCGGGCCGGGGGGCGCCCACCGTGCGCGGGGTCCGCTTGGGCAGGCCCTTGCCGGTGACGGCGTCCGGTCCGGCGTCGGGGTGGCTCCCCTGGCGGGGGACCCAGTCGGCCTCGTCGGGTGCGTGCCGGTGGGGCTCCGCGGGGCCGTCGGGGGCGACCGCGGGGGCGGGCCGCACGGGCAGGGACGGGCGTTCTTCCGGTACGTCGGCCCGGAGCCCGGCATCGGGCAGCGGACCGGGGGACACCGGCTCGGCGCCGGGTCCCGCGAAGCCCTCCGGTCCTGCGTCGGGGACGACCCGCGCGAGCAGCTCGTCGCCCGGATCCCGGTCGCCCGGGACCTCCGCGGCCGGGGCGGCCGCGGTGAACAGACGGTCGCCGCCGGGCAGCTCGGCCTCCGGCTCCGGCCCGGCGTCGAATACGGGCGCGGCCTCGGCCTCGGGGCCGGCCTCGACCTCCGGCTCCGGCGCGGGCTCGAACCCGGGCGCGGCCTCCGACTCGGGGGCGGGCTCGAACTCGGGGGCGGGCTCGAACTCGGGGGCGGCTTCGAACTCCGGCTGCGGCGCGGCCTCGGACTCCGGAGCGGCCTCGAACTCCGGCTCGGGTTCCGCTATGGGGGCCGCGTCGGGGACGACCCGGGCCAGCAGCTCCTCGCCCGGTCCGCTCGCCGCGGTGAACACCTGGTCGGCCGGAGGCAGTGCGGCCCCGGCCTCCGGGTCCGCGAAGGCGTGGCCGCCCGGGACCGGATCCGCATCCTCCTCCGGCGCCCGGGCCGTGAACACCTGCTCGGCGGGCGGCAGTGCGTCTTCGGCCGACGGGGCGGGGGTGTCCGCGTCGGGGTCCAGGCCGCCGGCCAGGTCGGGGCCGAACTCCCCGGCCAGCTCCGCGCCCAGGTCCGAGGTGGCGGCCTCGGCCTCGGGCACCGGCTCGGTCCCTTCGGCGGCGGGCGACGGGGTGGGGTCCCACTCCATGGCGCGCAGGAGCTCGGCGTCCTCCTCCGGTCCCGGGTCCGTGAAGGGCCCGGGCCCGGCGGCGGGTCCGGCGTCGGGCCCGGGCTCGGCCCGTACCCCGGCCCGGGCCTGCGGCTCCGCGTCCCGTTCCGCCGCCGGAGGCGTCCGGCGCGGCGGGATGGTGTTCTCGTTCGCCTCGGCGATGACGCCCGGCAGCCGGATCTCGGGCACGCCCGGCGTGGCGAAGGTGTGGACGGGCGAGGTCGGCGCGGTGGCCGGGAGCAGCGCGGCCGGGACGACCACGAGGGCCTCCGTGCCGCCGGGGCGCCCGGGGCGCAGCTCCGCCGTGACCCCGTGCCGGGCCGCGAGGCGTCCCGCCACGTACAGGCCGAGGCCCAGGCCGTGTTCCGCTTCCGGTTCCTCGTCGTACGCCTCGGGGGTGGCCAGGCGGGCGTTCAGCGCCTCCAGGCGGTCGCCGCTGATCCCGATGCCCTCGTCGACGACGGACAGCACGACGTCGCCGGAGTCGAGCAGCCGGCCGGACACCTTGACCTTGGCCTCGGGCGGCGAGAACGTCGTCGCGTTCTCCAGCAGCTCGGCGAGGACGTGCGAGATGTCGTCGGCGGCGTGCCCCGCCACGTGCGTGAACGGGGGAAGCGTCGTGAGGTCGACGCGTTCGTAGCGCTCGATCTCGCTGACCGCGGCGCGCATGACGTCGATCAGCGGGACGGGGACGGCCCCGGCGCCGTGGCCGTGCTCCTGTCCGGCGAGGACCAGCAGGTTCTCGTTGTGGCGGCGCATGACCGTCGCCAGGTGGTCCATCTTGAACAGGGTCGCGAGGCGGTCCGGGTCCTGTTCCCTGGACTCCAGTTCCTCGATGACGGCGAGCTGGCGCTCGACCAGGCCGAGCGTGCGCAGCGACAGCGACACGGAGGTCGTCGACATGATGCGGCGGTGCTCTTCGAGGCCGGTCCGCAGCTCGGTGAGCTCCTTCTCCAGCGCGTCGCGGCCCGCGGTCAGTGCCTCGTTGCGGCCGATGAGGCGGCGGCCGTCCGCGTCGAGGCCGGCGATCCGGGTGTGCAGGGCGACGGTCTGGTCGCGGACGGCGTTGAGGTGGCGGACGACTTCGGCGAACTCGTCGTTGCGGCCGGTGAAGCGGACCGGTTCCACCGAGCCTTCGGGGGTCCCGAGGCCGGCCGCGCCGCGGCGCAGTACGGACAGCGGCCGGGTCAGGGAGCGTGCGACGGCGGTCGAGAACCCGACGGCGACGAGGAACAGCAGGCCGAGGACGGCGACCAGCATTTCGAGCCGGGTCACGTCGTCGTCGCGCAGGGTCGCGAGCGCGGTGGCCCGCTGCCCCGCGAGGGTGGACTCCACGGACCGCATGCGGTCGATGCGGGCGGTCAGCGCGGGGGCGATGGTGGCGCCGTCGAGCTTGCGGTCGGCCGTGGACAGCGTGGGACGTTCGGTGAGCCGCTTGAGGTGGTCGTCGGCCGTCTTGACCTCGGGGCCGGTGACGGTGGCGGCGAGGGTCTGGCGCACGTCGGGGCGGGCGACCCGGGAGAAGTCGTCGAGGGCGGCCTGTTCGCGTACGCGGGCCCGCTGGGCGGCGGTGGTCAGTTCGTCCACGGCCGGGGTGCCGGAGGGCTGCTCGCCGCGGGGGACGGCCAGCGCGGCCAGCAGCAGCCCGCGGGTGGCCGAGGCCTGTTCGACGGCCTGGCCGAGGGGGGCCAGCGGGCGGGTGGTGGCGAGGGCGGCCACGGCGCGCGGCGGGGTCAGCACGGCGAGCCGGTCGCCGGGGGCGAGGAGTTCCGCGATGACGCCGGTGTACGCCTGCTGGGCGGCGAGGGCGGTGCCCTTGCCGTCGACGGCCTCGTTGCGGACGGTCTGGACGCGGGCGAGGGCGCGGGCGAGCGTCTCGTCGGCCTCGTCCTGGACCTCGGCGAGCTGGCGGTCGGTGAGCGCGGTGCGCTCCTGGACGGGGCCCTTCGCCTGGGCGCCGGGGCGGCCCTTGGCCACGTACTCGACGACGGCGTCGCGCTCGTCGCCGAGGAGGTGCGCGAGGGTGAGGGTGTGCTGGGCCTGCTCGGCGAGCGTGACCAGCTGCTGGGAGTCGTTCAGCTCCCGTGTCGCGGAGACCACGGCGGGAGCGCCGGCCGTGAGGACGGTGAGGCCGGCGACGGCGACGCCGAGGACGAGCCTGCTGCGCACGCGGACGCGGCGTCCTGCGGGGGCGGGTCCGTCGGTGGCGGTGCCGTTCTTCCGAGACCGCTTCTTCTGCACCGGTGCTCGCAATCCTGTACGTGTGCTCGTGCTCGTCTACTCGTGTGGCCGAGGTAACGGCCGGTCAACAAGTAAACGCCCCCTGCCCCCTCGTACCGCCTCAGACCTTTGCAGTGTGTTGGGGAGAGAGCCTGACATCGCCCACCCGGCCACTCGAACGAGTGAACATCACGGATGAGTTGGCGACCAACTCGGCGGGGCGCCGTCAGAGGGTCGCCATGGACGGGTGGTTGAAAGATAGACGGGGGCTTTGGCAATATGCGCGCCCACATCCCGTCCCGGGCCCGCCGGGCCCCCGTGCGGACGGGCGGGCGGCGCCGGCTCCACCCCCTCCGCATTGGTACGAACTTTCCACCCCGCCGCAGCCGCCCGGGGTGCGCCCGGCGGGCAGAATGTCCGTATGCGCATCGACCTCGCCTCGGCCCCCGGCAACCCGGAACGCCCCAACGAGGACTGGCTATCGGCGGCGATGCCCGCCATGGGCGGCGGAGTCCTCGTCGCCCTGGACGGGGTCACCCCGCCGGGCGGCGAGGTGGGCTGCACGCACGGCGTGCCCTGGTTCGCGGCCCGGCTCGGAGGGCGATTGACCGAACTGTCCGGATCGCGGCGGGACATGCCGCTGGACCGGATCCTGGCCGAGGCCATCCGCGGCACCGCCGACGCACACCGGGACACCTGTGACCTTTCTCACGTACGGACCCCGCAGGCGACGGTGGTGGTGGTCCGCTGGGACGAGGCGTACGTGGAGCACCTCGTGCTCTCGGATTCCGTACTGCTCCTCGAAGCGCCCGGGGGCGGGGTGACGGCGGTGCTCGACGACCGGCTGGACCGGATCCCGCGCGAGCTGCTGCGCACGCGGGCCTCGGCGGACGCGCTGCGCAACGCGGAGGGCGGCTTCTTCACGGCGGCCGCGGACCCGGCGGTCGCCGCGCGGGCGGTGACCGGCCGCAGCCCGCGCGCGCGGGTGCGGGCGGTGGCGGCGCTCACCGACGGGGCGAGCCGGTGGACGGACACGTTCGGGGAGGGCGACTGGGCCCAGTGCCTGGCGGTGCTGCGGAAGGAGGGCGCGCAGGGCCTGATCGCCCGGGTCCGCACCCTGGAGTCGGACCCGGCCCGACCCCTCACCCGCGGCAAGCGCCACGACGACGCCTCGGCGGCCTACGCGGAGCTCTGAGGGCGGTCCCGTAGGGCTATTCCTCGCCCTGGTTCAACTGGTTCAGCAGCCGGGCCAGTTCGGCGACCTCGCCCCGGTCCCAGTCGGCGAGCTTGCGCATGTACTGCTCGCGCCGGGCCCCCCGTACGCGCAGGAAGCGCTCGCGCCCCTCGTCCGTGAGGCCGACCAGGAAGGCCCGCCCGTCGGCCGGATCGGGTTCGCGCGCGACCAGGCCGAGCAACTCCAGGGCGCGCAGCTGCCGGCTCATGGTGGCCTTGCCGACCCCGAAGTAGGCGGCGAGCTCGGTGGCGCGCTGCCGGCCCGCGGCCTCCAGGCGGACGAGCAGCCCGTACGCGGCCGGCTCCAGCTCGGGGTGCAGGGCGCGCGCCATCTCCCCCGAGGAGGCCCTGGCGCGCCGGAGGAAGACGGACAGCTCCCGCTCCAGGGCAAGGAACTCCTGGTCTTCGCTTCCGTGCACGTCTGCTCCCATCGATGGTGTCCGGGGGCACCAGTATTTCGCAGCCCGCACGCCCCCGGCCCGGGACCCTCCCCGGGGCCCCCGGACGGAGTCCGGGGGGGGAGGGCTCCGGGCCGGGGGCGTGTACGCCGGGCGCCGGTCAGGCAGCCGCGGCCACCGGGACGGCGTCCACCGCGAGGGCCAGTTCCAGGACCTGCCGCACGTCCGTCACCGGGTGCACCTCCAGGCCCTCCAGCACCTCGGACGGGACGTCGTCCAGGTCGGCCTCGTTGCGCTTCGGGATGATCACCGTGGTGAGTCCGGCCCGGTGCGCGGCGAGCAGCTTCTGCTTGACCCCGCCGATGGGCAGGACGCGCCCGGTCAGCGAGACCTCGCCGGTCATGGCGACGTCGGTGCGGACCTGCCGCCCCGACAGCAGCGAGGCCAGCGCGGTCGTCATGGTGATGCCCGCGCTCGGCCCGTCCTTGGGGACGGCGCCGGCCGGGAAGTGGATGTGCACGCCCCGGTCCTTCAGGTCGCCCACCGGGAGCTCCAGTTCGGCGCCGTGGGAGCGCAGGAAGCTGAGCGCGATCTGCGCGGACTCCTTCATCACGTCGCCGAGCTGCCCGGTCAGGGTGAGCCCTGCGGCGCCCGTCTCCGGGTCGGCCAGCGAGGCCTCGACGAAGAGGACGTCACCGCCCGCGCCGGTCACCGCGAGCCCGGTGGCCACGCCGGGGACCGCGGTGCGCCGCTCGGCGGGGTCCTGTGCGGATTCCGGGACGTGGTGCGGGCGCCCGATGAGCGCGCGCAGGTCGTCGGCGCCGATGCGCAGCGGCAGCTGCATCTCCCCCAGCTCGTGCTGGGAGGCCACCTTGCGCAGGAGCCGGGCGATGGAGCGCTCCAGGGTGCGCACGCCGGCCTCGCGGGTGTACTCGCCGGCCAGCTTGCGCAGGGCGTCCTCCTCCAGGACCACCTCGTCGGCGCCGAGGCCGGCGCGCTCCAGCTGGCGGGGCAGCAGGTGGTCGCGGGCGATGACGACCTTCTCGTCCTCGGTGTAACCGTCGAGACGGACGAGCTCCATGCGGTCGGCGAGGGCCTCCGGGATGGACTCCAGGACGTTGGCGGTGGCCAGGAACACCACGTCGCTCAGGTCCAGCTCTACCTCCAGGTAGTGGTCCCGGAAGGTGTGGTTCTGGGCCGGGTCCAGGACCTCCAGCAGGGCCGCGGCCGGGTCTCCGCGGAAGTCGGAGCCCACCTTGTCGATCTCGTCGAGCAGGACCACGGGGTTCATGGACCCGGCTTCCTTGATGGCGCGGACGATCCGGCCGGGCAGCGCGCCGACGTACGTACGGCGGTGGCCGCGGATCTCGGCCTCGTCGCGGACGCCGCCGAGGGCGACGCGGACGAACTTGCGGCCCATGGCGTGCGCGACGGACTCCCCGAGGGAGGTCTTGCCGACGCCGGGGGGTCCGACGAGGGCGAGCACGGCTCCGCCGCGCCGCCCGCCGATGACGCCCATGCCGCGCTCGCTGCGCCGCTTGCGCACGGCCAGGTACTCGGTGATGCGGTCCTTCACGTCGCTGAGCCCGGCGTGCTCGGCGTCCAGGACGGCCCGGGCGCCGCGGATGTCGTACTCGTCCTCGGTCCGCTCGTTCCAGGGCAGTTCCAGCACGGTGTCCAGCCAGGTGCGGATCCAGGAGCCCTCCGGGGACTGGTCGCTGGACCGCTCCAGCTTGTCGACCTCCTTGAGCGCGGCCTCGCGGACCTTCTCGGGGAGGTCGGCCCCCTCGACGCGGGCCCGGTAGTCGTCGGACTCCTCGCCGTCCTTCTCGCCGTTCAGTTCGCGCAGTTCCTTGCGCACGGCCTCGAGCTGGCGGCGCAGCAGGAACTCGCGCTGCTGCTTGTCGACGCCGTCCTGGACGTCCTTGGCGATGGACTCGGCGACGTCCTGTTCTGCGAGGTGGTCGCGGAGCCAGGTGACGGCGAGCTTCAGGCGGGCCACCGGGTCGGCGGTCTCCAGCAGCTCGACCTTCTGGGCAACGGTCAGGAACGGCGAGTACCCGGAATTGTCGGCGAGCGCCGACACGCCCTCGATCTGCTGGACCCGGTCCACGACCTGCCAGGCTCCGCGCTTCTTGAGCCAGGTGGTGGCGAGCGCCTTGTACTCCTTGACGAGTTCGGTGACGGCCCCGGGCAGCGGATCCGCGAGCCGTTCGTCGACGCTCTCGCCCTCGACCCAGAGCGCCGCGCCGGGGCCGGTGGTCCCGGCTCCGATCCGGACGCGGCCGACACCGCGGATCAGCGCCCCGGGGTCCCCGTCGGAGAGCCGCCCCACCTGCTCGACGGTCCCGAGCACACCGGTGCCGGCGTACTTCCCGTCGACCCGCGGCACGAGCAGCACCCGGGGCTTTCCGCTGCGGACCGCCGCCTGGGCGGCTTCGACGGCTCCCCGCACCTCGGCATCGGACAGGTCCAGCGGAACGACCATCCCCGGCAGCACGACCTCGTCGTCGAGCGGCAGTACGGGCAGAGTGAGCGTTACGGACGTCGAAGCCATGATCTTCCCTCCGGCAGTGAAGTTGAGCTATGCCGACTCAATGCATGTGCGCCTCCCAATGTTCCCCACGTCCGTTCGCCCGGGGTGAACACTGCGATCCGATCCGCTCGATCCGCTCCGCTCCGAGCCGCGTCAGGGGCGGGGCAGGGACCGGACCGCGGCCACGACCACCGCTCCCGGGATCAGCAGGCCCGCTTCGCCCAGTGCATAGACCAGCCAGTGCGGCATGTCGGTCCAGGCCTCGTAGGGGATGCCCACGGCGATACCGCTGGCCACCGCGAGCAGGCCGCTGAGCAGGAGGGTCGTCCAGGCGCACGCCGAGACCCGGCGGTTGAGGGTGGTCTCGTCCCGCCAGTGGTCCTGCGCGAAGGGAGGGGGCGGGGGCGGGGGGGGGGCGGGCCGCCACCAGCACAGGAGGACCAGCAGCATCAGCGCGGCCCCGCTCACCCATGACGCCGCGTCGGACCAGGGGGACGCGTGCCGGCGCAGTACCGCGTTGTCGAAGCCGATGGACGACACGATCAGCATCAGCACCGAGAACTGCGCGGCGAACTGGACCAGGCCGCGGAAGAAGTGGACCTCGCCGTGCCGGTTGCGTTGGTACGCGGGCAGCAGCCAGGCCAGTCCGGCGATCACCACGACGGCGTCCGCCGCGAGGATCGCCCCGGAGAACAGCTGCTCTGTCGTGGCGCGCAGGCACACCAGCTCGCCGGAGGCCAGCGCGTACAGGTACGAGGCCGCCGCGAGGCCGAAGAAGCAGGGCAGCAGGAGCCGCAGGCCTCGCGAGGCGTGGCCGTCCCCGCCCGGCGGGTTCTTCTCGCCGATCACCACGACGACCCCGGCGAAGACGAAGCCGGCGAAGATCCCGCAGAACGCGCTCATCGCACTGGCCGACCCGACCGCGCTCCAGTCCCCCGGCCCGTTCTGGCAGTTGTCCGGTACGAACGGCGGCGGGGCGGCGAGCGCATACGGCGTCATAGCGGCCGATGCTGGCACCGGGGCGCCGGCGCCGACCGGGGGTTGGCCTAAAAGTGGCACACGGGGTGAGGCATTGCGGAGCGCACTCGCGCGGCGCATGCGCCCCTGGAACACCCCTGGAACACCCCTCGGGCCCGATCCGGAAGACAGGCCCTAAACGCCCTCGATGCGGATGTCACCCGAGGAGGTCCGGACCGAGAGGTGGGACGGGGCCGTCGGGGTGGACGGGAGGGGGATGTCCCGCCTGCCCGATGAGGTGGCGGCCGTGATCCGGTACGGGCCCTGCGGGAGCCGGAGCGCGACGTCCCCGGAGCTGCTCTGCGCGGACACCGACACCGGCGGCATCGCGAACGTCAGGCGGGCGTCACCCGAGGAGGCGTGGACCTCCGCGGTCGGGCCCGTCAGGCCGGTGGCGGTGACCGACCCGGACGACGTACGGACCTTCAGCGGGCCCGCGATCCGGTCGGCCGTGACCTCGCCGGAGGAGGACGAGAGCTCGGCCCCCGCCACCCCGGCCACGGCGATGCGGCCGCTGCCGCTCTCCAGTCTGACCGTGACCGAGGCCGGGACCTGGAGGCGGTAGTCGACGAAGCAGGCGTCCGAGCAGCCGTCCGTGAGGCGCAGGACGCCTCCCGAGACCTGTTCGCCTCCCGGCTTCGGCGCGCTGTCGCCCCGGTAGTGGACCGTGCGCTGCACGGACACCGCCGGCCCGGGGCCGGCGACGACCTCGATGGAGCCGCGCCGCACGCTCTTCACCTCGACCGCGGTCACGGCCCCTGCGACCGTCGCGTCGGCGGTCGCCGTCCTGTCCTGCTCGTCCTCGGAGGAGCAGCCGTAGAAGAGCAGTCCGGCGGCGAGGACGACGACCACCGTCCGGCTGAACCGCAATGACGTGATGTGAGAGGACATGCGCTCCAGTGTCCTGTCGGCGGACCCGTCTCACGATGGGGGCCGTACCCGGGCACCGTGGGGGGTTGTCCCCCCTGCGCCACCGTTTCAGATGCCGATCGCGCCGTCGATCCGTTCGCGCAGCAGGTCGGCGTGCCCGTTGTGGCGGGCGTACTCCTCGATCATGTGGATGAGCACCCAGCGCAGGGACACCTTCCCGCGCCACTCGTCGTCGGCCTCCACGTCCAGGTCCGGCGCCGCGGCCGTGAACGACTGCGCGAACGCGACCTCGTCCCGCCATGCCTCCCACGCCGTCGCGACGGCTTCCGGACCGGACACCGCCCCGTCGAAGTCGCCGTCCGGGTCCGCGTCCGAGGAGAACAGGGCGGGCGCGTGCTGCCCGGCCAGGACCCGGCGGAACCAGCGGCGCTCCATGTCGGCGAGGTGGCGGACCAGGCCGAGCAGCGAGAGCGTGGACGGCTCCACCGACCGCAGGGCCAGCTCGGCCTCCAGGCCCGCGCACTTCAGCTCCAGCGTCGCGCGCTGCGCCGCCAGGAAGTCGGTGAGCAGGACCCGCTCGTCGCCCGTCGCGGGCGTGGCGAACCGGTCCCCGGACGCGGCGCCGTCGAAGAGCTGGCCCCGCCGGCCGGTCACCGCGGGCAGCTCCGGGCGCATCGCCCAGTCGGTCCACGAGCCGTCGTACACGGCGAGCGACTCGTACCCGGCCAGCGTGGCGCCCAGGGCCAGGACGCACGCCGTCACGCCCGAGCCGCAGCTGAAGTACAGCCGCCCCCTGTTCCCGGTCAGCGCGGTGAAGGCCGCGCGGAGTTCCGCGGCGGGCCGCATCAGGCCGTCGCGCTGGAGGTCCCCGAACGGCAGGTTCACCGCGCCCGGCATGTGGCCGCCGCGCAGGCCGCCCCGCGGTTCCGGAGCCGTGCCGGTGAAGCGCCCGCGGGTACGGGCGTCCAGTACGACGGCGGACGGATCGGCCAGGGCCGCGCGGACCGCACCGGCGTCGACCAGCAGCCCGGTCCGGGGCCGGGCGGTGAAGGAGCCGCGCGGCCCCTCGTACGCGGGTCCGCACTCCTCGACGGGCAGCCCGGCGGCGGTCCAGGCGGGCAGGCCGCCGTCCAGGACGGCGGCCCGGTCGAAGCCCATGGCGCGCAGCATCCACCAGGCCCGGGCGCTGGAGTAGACGCCGGCGCCGTCGTAGACGACGACGGTGTCGGTGTCGTCGACGCCGAGCGCGCGTATCGCGTCCTCGAACGCGGCGGCGCCGGGCATGGTGTGCGGGGCGGGGGCGTCGTGGTCGGACAGGGCGCCGTCGAGGTCGAAGGGCCGGGCGCCGGGGATCCGCCGGCCGGCGCCGCGGTGGGCGCCGACGGAGGCGTCGAACACGACGGTCCCCGGCTCGCCGAGGCGGCCGGCCAGCCAGTCCGCCCCGACCAGCGGTCCGGGCAAGGGTCCGGGCAGGGCGGTGGCGGGGCGGGGCGTGGTCATGCGGCACCTCCGGTCGGGTCGGTGGGCCTTCGCTTCCGGGGCCCGCCGGACATCTTCCTACGGGACCCGAAGTCGCCCGCAAAGCGCCTTGCCGGTGCGGGAGTTCGCGAGGATCCCGTGCCGGACACCGGGGCATCGGGGGAGCCGCTCGCCCCTCGGACCTGATACGCCCTCCCCTCTGCCCGCGTTCCGGGCCCGCCTGCTCCGGGGGGACGAAGGTGCGGGTGGGGCCGACCCGCCTCCCGTCCTCCAGGCCCTGTCGTCAAACTGCCGTCTGCCCCGCGACGCCTGGCACGCACCAGACGCCGCTGGGCCGCCCTCCGGGCGACGACGGGAGTTTGACGACGGGGCCTAGGGTGCGGACATGGAGCCGGAAACGATCACCGTCCTGGACCACTCCGAGTGGACTCCCGATCCGGAGGCGGTCCACCGCATCCTGGCGGACCTGGTCGCCGGCGGCGCGGCGCTCGGCTGGGTCGACCCGCCCTCGTCCGACGAGGTCGCCGAGTTGCTCGACGAGGTGCTGTCGCAGGCCCGGGCCGGGGACGCGGCCCTGCGCGTCGCCCACCTGGGCGGCCGCCTCGTCGGGCTGGGCTACTGGCGGCGCTACGCCCGGCCGACGCACCGCCCGCACGCCGATCTGGAGAAGGTCGCGGTGGACGCCGCCGCCCACGGGCGCGGCATCGGCCGGGCGCTCACCGCGGCCCTGGTCGCGGACGCCGCGGCCGCGGGCATCGAGGTCCTCACCCTGGACGCCCGGGGCGACAACACCCGCGCCCTGGCGCTGTACCGCTCACTCGGCTTCACCGAGTACGGCCGCCTCCCGGACTTCGTCGCCGTCGGAGAGCGCCGCTACGACAAGGTGTTCCACATGAACGACCTCCGCACCCGGGGCGGGCGGTAGCCGCCCGGCCGGCGAACGCCGAAGAGCGGCCCCTCACGGGCACTGCCCCGGCTGCGCGTAGACCGCGATGCGGGCTCCCCGGACCTCGTCCATCGAGCAGAGGTCGAAGTGCGAGGCCAGCGTCTGCCGTTTGACCGCTTCCCCGGGGTACGCGTCCAGCGGCTGGTCCGCCGGATCGAGCAGGGCCACCACCCGGGGGGCGTCCACCAGGCGGGCCCAGATCTGCTCCGCCGGGAGTTCCGTGCCCTGGAGGCTGCGCGAAGCCGCCGGGGTGCGGGCCAGGGCCAGGTCGTCCAGGGTCCCGTAGAGCTCCGGCGAGGACAGCAGCCACTCGCGCCGCCGTGACGGCATGAACAGCACCGCGTCACCCGGCCGGGCCCGCTCCCGGACCGCGGCGGCCACCGCGAGCGCGTCGTCCTTGCGGCTCTCGGGCGTGCGCAGCCAGACCGACCACCAGCCGAACGGCACCAGCAGGGCGGCCGTGAGCAGCCAGGGCCGGCGGCGCCGGGCCGCGGCGAGGCGGGTTCCGGCCAGCAGGGCGAGCCCGGCCAGGGCGTAGAGCACGTACCGGTCGACGTACCAGGGGTGGACGAGGGAGATCGCCATGAGCAGGCCGGGCGGCAGCAGTGCCAGCGGCACGGCCACCCGTACGAGCTCCCTGGGCGCGGCGGCGCCCCGGGCGAGCAGCAGCACGGCCGCCGCGAGCACCCCGTACGCCGCCCAGTCCTGCCAGCCGGGCCGCCCGAGCCAGCCCAGCTGCCGTTCCGCCTGCCGGACGCTCACGGCGGCCAGCGGCAGCAGCAGGAGCACCACCACGGCGGCGCTCCACCGCCAGCCGCGCGAGCGCCGCGCGGTGACCGCGTGCGCGAGCAGGGCCAGGGCGGCGAACTCGTGCAGCCAGCAGCCCACCAGCAGGACCGCGGTGTACGCGGCCCACCGCTCGCGCAGCATCAGGTACGTCGCCCACACCACGGCGGCCGCGACGAGGGCGTACGAGCGGCCCTCCTGCGCGTACATCTGCACGGGCGGCAGCACGGCGTAGACGGCCCCGGAGCACAGCGCGGCCCGCTCCCCCGCGAGCCGGTGGGCGATCGCGGCCACCCCTGCGGCCGCGAGGGCGGTGGCGGCGACGGACGGCAGCCGCAGCGCCCACAGGCCGCCGTCCCAGGCCTGGAAGACGGCGTGCATCAGCAGGTAGTACAGCCCGTGCACGGCGTCGACCCGGCCGAGGAGCTCCGCCGTCCCGCCGAGGGGCCGGTGCGCCACCTGCCAGGTGACGGACTCGTCGCGCCACATGCTGCCGCCGCGGCGCAGCCCCCAGAGGCCGAGGAGGACGGCGAGCAGCGGCGGCAGCCAGCGCCAGGCGGCGGGGGTGCGGCGGATGTCGTCCTCCTGGTGCTATCCGTACGAGCCGTGTCCGCTCCATACTCGGGGGTCGGCCCGAAAACCTCCGGGGGTGGGTGTGCGCGCGTCACGAGCGGCGGCGGTGGTGCTGCTGAGTGCGGTGGTCCTGGCGGGATGCGGATCCGGAGGCGGCGGCACGTCGGCCGGTCCGGCCGCCGGCACCTCGTCCGGTGGCGGCACGACCGCGTCGGGACCTGCGCAGCCGTCCCCGGGGCCCTCCTCGGGTGCGACGGGAGCCCAGCCGGCGCCGGGGAAGCCCAGCGGCTCCCCGGCGGGCTCGTCCGCGCCCGGCTCCCCCGTCTCACCGGGGCCGTCCTCGGCGGGGGAGCGCCTGCTCACGGTCACCCGCAGCGGCGGCATCGCGGGCAGGACGAGCACGCTGCTGATCAAGGGCGACGGGGCGTGGACCCGGCTGGACGGGCAGGCGCGCCCGGCCGGCTCCGGGAAGCTCCCGCCGGAGCGGCTGGCCAGGCTGCGCACCGCGCTGGGGCAGGCGGATTTCGCGCACCTGCCGAAGGTCCCCAAGGGCGGCGCGACGGTGTTCGACGGATTCCGCTACGCCTTCGTGCACGAGGGCCACGAGGTGGCGACCGGCCAGGAGTCACTGACGCCGGCCCTGCGCAGCGCGCTCGACGAGCTGCCCCCGTTCGAGGCCGGCTAGGACGGTCCGGACGGCCGCCGCCCCGCCTGCCGACCCGGCGGCGGCCGCCCCCGGCGTTCGCCGGCAGCCCCGGCTGGCTGCCGACCCGGCGGGCCTGCCGACCCGGCGGCGATCGACCCGGCTGCCGCCCCGGCGTACGGCGGGCTGGCGGCCGAGCGGGCGCGGCGGAGCCGGCGGTGCTGCGGCTGCGCACCCCGTACGAGCCGCGCACGTGCCGAACGGCACGGTCGGCCAGGTGTTCCCGTACGGGCACGGCCTGGCCCTGTAGGGGGTCGACAAAAGCGCGCGGTGGCCGACGATCACCGCGCACCGGGTGGCCGTGCGGTGGGGGGACGGCCACCCGGCATCACCGCCCATATCCCCATTCACGCCATAATCGGAATAGTCGGTTCCGCCAGTTTCCCTGTCTGAACCCCGCATAGCCGCAGGCCGGTGCCTCCTCTACGCTGCACCCCTACCACGCGGATCTTCAGGGGCGGGAAATGGAACAGACACACACCACCCACGGCGGCGCCGCGGCCACCCCCGGCGCCCAGCGGCGCGTGCTCGTGGTCGAGGACGATCGCACGATCGCCGACGCGATCGCGGCCCGGCTGCGCGCCGAGGGCTTCCAGGTGCAGGCCGCCTTCGACGGCCCGGCCGCCGTGGCGGCGGCCGAGAGCTGGCAGCCCGAGCTGCTGGTCCTCGACGTGATGCTGCCCGGCTTCGACGGCCTGGAGGTCTGCCGCCGGGTCCAGGCGCAGCGGCCGGTCCCGGTGCTGATGCTCACCGCGCGGGACGACGAGACCGACATGCTGGTCGGGCTCGGCGTCGGCGCCGACGACTACATGACCAAGCCGTTCTCGATGCGCGAGCTCGCGGCGCGGGTCCACGTCCTGCTGCGCCGCGTGGAGCGGGCCACCCTGGCCGCCACCACCCCGCGCGGGGCCACCCTGCGCCTGGGCGACCTGGAGATCGACCACGCGCAGCGGCGGGTCCGGGTCCAGGCCGAGGACGTCCACCTGACGCCCACCGAGTTCGACCTGCTGGTGTGCCTGGCCGGCACCCCTCGGGCGGTGCTCTCGCGCGAGCAGCTGCTCGCCGAGGTGTGGGACTGGGCCGACGCCTCCGGGACCCGTACGGTCGACAGCCACATCAAGGCCCTGCGCCGGAAGATCGGGGCGGAGCGGATCCGTACGGTCCACGGCGTCGGGTACGCCCTGGAGACCCCGGCGCAGGCGTGAGCGGCGGGCGCCCCGACGGGGGGCTCCGGCCGTTCTCGCCGTTCTCGATCAAGACGAAGCTGGGCACGCTCGTCGTGGTCTCGGTGTTCATCACCACGGGGCTGCTGATGGTGGCGCTGCGCACGGACACGGAGCTGCGGTTCATCACGGTCTTCTCGGTGATCGCCTCGATGCTGATCACCCAGTTCGTGGCGCACGGCCTGACGGCGCCGCTGGACGACATGACCCGGGTGGCCCGGGCGATCTCCCACGGCGACTACACGCGCCGGGTGCGCGGGGCCGGGCGCCGCGACGAGCTGGGCGACCTGGCGTCCACGATCAACCTGATGGCGGACGACCTGGAGGCCGTGGACCGGCACCGCAAGGAGCTGGTCGCCAACGTCTCGCACGAGCTGCGCACGCCGATCGCGGCCCTGCGGGCGGTGCTGGAGAACGTGGTGGACGGGGTCTCCGAGGCCGACCCGGAGACCATGCGGACGATGCTCAAGCAGACCGAGCGCCTGGGCCGGCTCGTGGAGACCCTGCTGGACCTGTCCCGGGTCGACAACGGGGTGGTACCGCTGAAGGCCCGCCGCTTCGAGGTGTGGCCGTACCTGTCCGGGGTCCTGAAGGAGTCGGGTCTGGCGGCCGCCGGCCGGCCGGGCCTGCTCTCCGGATCCGGCGGGCACACCCGCAACGACGTCCACCTGCACCTCGACGTGTTCCCGCCCGAACTGACGGCGTACGCGGACGCCGAGCGGCTGCACCAGGTGGTGGCGAACCTGATCGACAACGCGGTCAAGCACAGCCCCCCGCACGGCCGGGTCACCGTCCGGGCCCGGGCCGGTGACACCCCCGGGAGCCTCGCGCTGGAGGTCCGGGACGAAGGCCCCGGCATCCCGGAGGCCGAGCGCCACCGCGTCTTCGAGCGGTTCAACCGGGGCAGCGCGAACGGCGGCGACGGCGGCACCGGACTGGGGCTCGCCATCGCCCGCTGGGCCGTCGGCCTGCACGGAGGGCATATCGGGGTGGCCGAATCGTCACGCGGCTGCCGCATCCTCGTCACGCTTCCGGGCAGCTCCCCGGCGTCACATTGACGTAGGGTTCGAGTGCGTAGGACATGATCTCGGCCACATGTGCCCGGGGTCCGTCAGGGGTGCGAAGCCAGGGGGCCGCAACCACGCTGCCCCCTACCCGAACCAGGCTCGTTTCCCGCCATTCAGAGCGCCGAAACCCGCCGTTCGATGTGACCTACGTGACGTAAGTCCCGCCCGGTCTGCATCCAGCGGTCAGGGAGGCGTAGCCTTTATTCCCGCTGTCCATACCTTGTGAAGCGGAAGAGGGCGGTTGCCGCCGTGTCGCCACAGTCCCCCAGTAACCCGAGCACCACGACCGAAGCAGCAGAGGGCGGGAAGACCCCTGCCTCAGGCTTCGGTGCCAACGAGTGGCTCGTCGACGAGATCTATCAGCAGTACCTCCAGGACCCGAATTCGGTCGACCGGGCCTGGTGGGACTTCTTCGCCGACTACAAGCCGGGGGGCGCTGTCGCTCCGGTGAAGTCGGACGGTCCCGAGAAGCCCGCGACGACGACGGACGGCGCCTCCGCACAGGCCGCCACCCCCGTCGCCGCGGCGCCGCAGGCCACCGACGCAGCCGCCACGGGGGCGGCGCGCGCCGCGGCCCCCGCTCCGACTCCCGCGCCCGCGCCTGTGACCGCTCCTGCCCCTGCTCCTGCCACCCCCTCTGGTGCCCCTGCTGTGACTGTCACCTCCCAGGCCCCGGCCGCCGCACCGGCCGCACCCGCCTCCTCCGCCGTAGCCCCGCAGAAGGCCGCGCCCGCCACCGAGGCCCCCGCGGGCCCCGAGCTGGTGACGCTCCGCGGCCCGGCGGCCGCCGTCGCGAAGAACATGAACGCCTCCCTCGACGTGCCGACGGCCACCTCCGTCCGCGCCGTCCCGGTGAAGCTGCTGTTCGACAACCGCATCGTCATCAACAACCACCTGAAGCGCGCCCGGGGCGGGAAGATCTCCTTCACGCACCTGATCGGCTACGCGATGGTGCAGGCCATCAAGGCCATGCCGTCGATGAACTACTCCTTCCAGGAGAAGGACGGCAAGCCGACCCTGGTCAAGCCGGAGCACGTGAACTTCGGCCTCGCGATCGACCTCGTGAAGCCCAACGGCGACCGCCAGCTCGTCGTCGCCGGCATCAAGAAGGCCGAGACCCTCAACTTCTTCGAGTTCTGGCAGGCGTACGAGGACATCGTCCGCCGCGCCCGCGTCGGCAAGCTGACGATGGACGACTTCACCGGCGTCACCGTCTCGCTGACCAACCCCGGCGGCCTGGGCACCGTCCACTCCGTGCCCCGCCTGATGCCCGGACAGTCCGTCATCATGGGCGTCGGCTCCATGGACTACCCGGCCGAGTTCCAGGGCACCTCCCAGGACACCCTGAACAAGCTGGGCATCTCCAAGGTCATGACCCTGACCTCGACCTACGACCACCGGGTCATCCAGGGCGCGGCCTCCGGCGAGTTCCTGCGCATCGTCGCGAACTTCCTCCTCGGCGAGAACGGCTTCTACGACGACGTCTTCGAGGCCCTGCGCATCCCGTACGAGCCGGTCCGCTGGCTCCGGGACATCGACGCCTCGCACGACGACGACGTCACGAAGGCCGCCCGCGTCTTCGAGCTGATCCACTCCTACCGGGTCCGCGGCCACGTCATGGCCGACACCGACCCGCTGGAGTACAAGCAGCGCAAGCACCCCGACCTCGACATCACCGAGCACGGCCTCACCCTGTGGGACCTGGAGCGCGAGTTCGCGGTCGGCGGCTTCTCCGGCAAGTCGATGATGAAGCTCCGCGACATCCTCGGCGTGCTGCGCGACTCGTACTGCCGCACCACCGGCGTCGAGTTCATGCACATCCAGGACCCGAAGCAGCGCCGCTGGATCCAGGACCGCATCGAGCGCCCGCACTCCAAGCCGGAGCGCGAGGAGCAGCTGCGCATCCTGCGCCGCCTGAACGCGGCGGAGGCCTTCGAGACCTTCCTGCAGACGAAGTACGTCGGCCAGAAGCGCTTCTCCCTGGAGGGCGGCGAGTCCGTCATCCCGCTGCTCGACGCCGTCATCGACTCGGCCGCCGAGGCCCGCCTCGACGAGGTCGTCATCGGCATGGCCCACCGTGGCCGCCTGAACGTCCTCGCCAACATCGTCGGCAAGTCGTACGCGCAGATCTTCCGCGAGTTCGAGGGCAACCTCGACCCGAAGTCCATGCACGGCTCCGGCGACGTCAAGTACCACCTGGGCGCCGAGGGCACCTTCACGGGCTTGGACGGGGAGCAGATCAAGGTCTCGCTCGTCGCCAACCCCTCCCACCTGGAGGCCGTCGACCCGGTCCTGGAGGGCGTCGCCCGCGCCAAGCAGGACGTCATCAACAAGGGCGGCACGGACTTCACGGTCCTGCCCGTCGCCCTGCACGGTGACGCGGCCTTCGCCGGCCAGGGTGTCGTCGCCGAGACCCTGAACATGTCGCAGCTGCGCGGCTACCGCACCGGCGGCACCGTCCACGTCGTCATCAACAACCAGGTCGGCTTCACCGCCGCCCCGGAGTCCTCGCGTTCCTCCATGTACGCGACCGACGTGGCCCGGATGATCGAGGCGCCGATCTTCCACGTGAACGGCGACGACCCGGAGGCCGTGGTCCGCATCGCGCGGCTCGCCTTCGAGTTCCGTCAGGCGTTCAACAAGGACGTCGTCATCGACCTCATCTGCTACCGCCGCCGCGGTCACAACGAGTCGGACAACCCGGCGTTCACGCAGCCGCTGATGTACGACCTGATCGACAAGAAGCGCTCGGTGCGCAAGCTGTACACCGAGTCCCTCATCGGTCGCGGCGACATCACGCTGGAAGAGGCCGAGCAGGCGCTCCAGGACTTCCAGGGCCAGCTGGAGAAGGTCTTCGCGGAGGTCCGCGAGGCCGCGACCTCCCCGGCCGCCGGCACCCCGGCGACGCCCGCGCAGACCGCGCAGGAGTTCCCGGTCCCCGTGAACACCGCGATCTCCCAGGACGTGGTCAAGCGGATCGCCGAGTCCCAGGTCAACATCCCGGAGCACGTCACCGTGCACCCGCGTCTGCTGCCGCAGCTGCAGCGCCGCGCGGCGATGATCGACGAGGGCACGATCGACTGGGGCATGGGCGAGACCCTGGCCTTCGGCTCGCTGCTCATGGAAGGCACCCCGGTCCGGCTGTCCGGCCAGGACTCCCGCCGCGGCACGTTCGGCCAGCGCCACGCGGTCCTCATCGACCGGGAGACCGGCGAGGACTACACCCCGCTGCAGTACCTGTCGGACGACCAGGCCCGCTACAACGTCTACGACTCGCTGCTCTCCGAGTACGCGGCCATGGGCTTCGAGTACGGCTACTCGCTGGCCCGTCCGGACGCGCTGGTCCTCTGGGAGGCCCAGTTCGGTGACTTCGTCAACGGCGCGCAGACCGTCGTCGACGAGTTCATCTCCTCGGCCGAGCAGAAGTGGGGCCAGACCAGCGGTGTCACGCTGCTCCTGCCGCACGGCTACGAGGGCCAGGGCCCGGACCACTCGTCCGCCCGCCCGGAGCGCTTCCTCCAGATGTGCGCGCAGGACAACATGACGGTCGCCATGCCTACCCTGCCGTCGAACTACTTCCACCTGCTGCGCTGGCAGGTCCACAACCCGCACCACAAGCCGCTCATCGTCTTCACCCCGAAGTCGATGCTGCGTCTGAAGGCGGCGGCGTCGAAGGCGGAGGAGTTCACGAGCGGTTCGTTCCGCCCGGTCATCGGTGACACCACGGTGGACCCGAACGCGGTCCGCAAGGTCGTCTTCTGCGCCGGCAAGGTCTACTACGACCTGGAGGCCGAGCGGGAGAAGCGCGGCATCACGGACACCGCGATCATCCGCATCGAGCGGCTGTACCCGCTGGCGGGTGCCGAGATCCAGGCGGAGATCGCCAAGTTCCCGAACGCGGCGAAGTACATCTGGGCGCAGGAGGAGCCGGCGAACCAGGGTGCGTGGCCGTTCATCGCGCTGAACCTGATCGACCACCTCGACCTGGCGGTCGGCGCGGACGTCCCGGCGGGCGAGCGCCTGCGGCGCATCTCGCGCCCGCACGGCTCCTCCCCCGCGGTGGGCTCGGCGAAGCGCCACCAGGCGGAGCAGCAGCTCCTGCTGAACGAGGTCTTCGAGGCGTAACCGCTGTACCGACCTGAGCAGTTGGAAGGCCCGACCCCTACGGGGGCCGGGCCTTCCGGCTGTCGGGGCGCGATCTTGCCGGACGCCCGTTCCCTTCCCGGCATCCCGACTACGCTTGCCATGATCACGACCAAGATCGAACGAGGGGGGCACATCCATGCCGTACGAGACCGGCGCGAAGGTGAAGCTGACCAGGGACGTGCAGCTCACGGCGGAGGGCACGGCGGCCAGGACCGGCTTCCCCGGTCCGCTCTGGCTGGCCGAGGGCTTGGCGGGCATCGTCACGGGCTCGGCAGCGGAAGCCGGCGGCGGCCTGGCCCAGGAGGGGCTCGCGGAGTTCGAACGCAGCGTGGGCGGAGTCCAGTTCGACGGCTTCACGGCCGGCGTGATCGACAACCTCCGTCAGCAGATCATCCGTCAGGGAGGACTCGCCGCCGGAGCCGGCGGCCAGATCAGGTACACGGTGCGCTTCGAGAACGGTTTCGTTCTGGGCGGTCTCGAAGAAGGCTGCCTGACCCGGGCCTGAGCGCCCGCCACCACCGTGCGGGTGCGGTCCCGCTCACCCCGGGTATGCGATCGAGCCCAGCGGCGGGCAGGGGACGAGCATGGTGCCGGCGCCGGGGCGTTCGACGAAAGCCCGGGCCTCGGCGGCCCGCTGGCGCCGGGAATCCAGCCCGTCGGCGTGCCAGGCGTCGCGCCTGGCACGGTCGTGGTCCCACGAGTCGTCGATGAGACTGAGGCTGGTATTGCCGGAGCTGCGCTGGAACTCCGCTTTCAGGGCGGCCCGTTGGAGTGCGGTCTGGACCGCGGCGAGGTCGATGCGGGCGGTCAGGACGCCGGGGGTGTCCGGTTCCCGGGTCGGCATGGGGGCCTGCGGGAGCGGCGACACCCCGGTGTCGAGACGGCCGATGTTGTCGACGGCCGCGGTCTGGGCGTCCTGCAGCATGAGCTGCATCTCCTGGTGCAGCCAGAGGAACTCGTCGAGGTCGGCCTGGGTGATGCGCATCCGCTGGTACAGGGCCTGGAAACGGGGATCGCCGTGCAGCGGACGTATGGGGCCGACGTGGAGCGCCACGCAGTCGTTGTATCCGGCCGCCACCGCGGCGTCGAAGTGGAAGATCCCCTGGTCCGCCTCTCCGCGCAGGACGGCCAGGACGCCGAGGTTCGCGTGACCCGCGGCGACGAGCCAGGCACCGTCGGGCCCGAGCGCCGCGGCGCGCACGACGACGTCGTGGAAGCCCGCGGTGCCCACGGTGGCGGGACCATTGGTCATGGCCTCCACCAGCAGTTCGTGAAGACGGGCGGCCAGTGAGTTGACGGTGTCGACCATGGATCTCCTCGGACCTCGGTGGTGAAGAGCGTAAAGGGAGTTGGGTCTTCGCAACACCCGTGTACACGACGGGCGGAGGCGGTGAGCGGTTCCTCACCGCGTCTCCTCCCGAACCGAGCCGGCCGACCCTGCCGCAACCGCCTGCGGCCGCGGTGGCCGAGTCGTACGGGCGGACGGCGTGTCCGTCCTGCGGGCGCGGAGTTCGGGGTGGTGTCTCATGATCAGTACGTTCATGTCGCTGACGCGCGAACGGTCGCGGTCCACGTGGGCCTGGAAGCGGGCCGCGACGTGGGCGGCGCACTCGGCGCAGGAGTCCGGGGGGACCGGCAACCGCGGGAACAGGTCGGCGGCGTCCATCAGACAACCCGGATGTTGGCCACGGCCGTGGAGATCTCCCGGCCGGACGGGCCCCGGACGTACGCCAGCGTCACCCAGTGCTCACGGACGGGCGTGCCGCAGACGTCCTCCCGGACCACCGCCATGAGCTCCCCCTCGACGCCGGACGCGATGTCCCGCACCCGCTTGTGGAGCAGCGCGTGAGGGACGTCCTCGAAGGGACGGGGTACTGCTTCATGCATCACGGGGTCTCGCTCCCTGCCTCGTCTGCGGGCCTTGAGATGAGTGTGGGAGCAGGACAAGGCCCCGACTGTCACGACATATTGATAGCCGGGGCCGAGGGTTCACACAGCGTTAGGCTCCGAGCCAGGAGCCGTACGACAGGAACGAGTCGGGCAGTTGGCGGCGGGCCGCCTCCAAGCCGGCGTAGGTCTCGCGGACGGTCTGGTGATATCGAGCTTGCTGCGGCGCGGCCTTCCGCGCCTTGAGCAGGTTCTGGAACGAGGCGTCGAGGTCGCCCGACCACATCTGCGCTCGGGCCAGCTCCGCGTGGTGGTGCGATCGACGGGACTTCGGCCAGTCGGCCGGGATCACAACGCTCCGTCCCGCCTGCGCGGCCTGGCCGTACTCGTCGAGCTCGGCGAGCACACTGACCCGGTGCACGGCAACGTTCGTCGGCCCGAACGCCAGCCAGTACGTACTGACGGCCTCCCCCGTACCGGACGCGATGCGCTCCGCTTCGGCGAGGTGGCCCTCGGCCAGGCCTCCGTCCTTCGACCGGCCCGCCATCACCGCTGCGCCGAGGTGCAACTGCCCCGTGACGACATCCCGTTCCCGGGACGGATCCGCCTGTGCCAGAGTGCGCAGTCCGAGATCCACCAAGCGCTCCCCCGTGCGGTACTCGCCGTCCCTCAGGTAGGTGAGCGCGCGCATGTACCGGTACATGCCGCCGAAGACAGCGTCGGACGCCCGCTCCGCCGCCCAGTCCATACGGGCCAGGGCCAGCGCGGCGAGGTCGTAGTAGCCGAGCTTGCTGGCGACGTCGTAGGAAGTGCGGTACAGGCTGGCCAGCAGCAGCCACCGTTCCCGGCCGGGCAGCGCGTGGGCCGCCGTGGTGGCCTCTTGGATGAGACCGGGGAGCCGGGCGGCAGTCTGCTTGATCTCCCCGGCTCGGACCGCGACGAGGAGTGCCTCGGCGTCCTCGTCGAGGAGCGGGTGGGCGCGCGGACTGATGTCCGGGTCGGCACCGAGGTCGTACACATCGAGGGCCTGGCGGATCGGCCGGATCAGGATGTCCAGTTCGTCAGCACGCAGTTCAGTGGCGTACGGCTGTCCGGTGATCGTGTCGACGGACACCCGAAGAGCGCGGGCGACTGCGGCGATCAGGTGCGGACTGGCCGGAATGACGCCCTGTTCGGTCTTGGTGTAGGTGCTGTACGGGACCTGGGAAAGATCCGAGACCGCCTGCTGGGTGAGGTGGCGTTCGAGGCGCAGGCGCTTCATGCGCGCGCCGGTGTGGTCGTTCGATAGAGAGTGCATGCTGGCTCCCGTTCAGACTCGACACCTGAACGGTACCGGCACACCACGAAATCCCTGTCCGCCTCCAAGTGCTGAGCTTGGGGCAGGCGTCGGTCGGCAGGAGAGGAGCGCAGGGTGGGGACAGTCCTCAAAGGCATGAGCCGCATACGGTGGCACGAGCTGACGCATGCCTATGGATCCGCACGGGACGTGCCGGGCCGACTCTCGCGGGTGGCGTGGGGAGATGTCCGAACGAGCGTCGACGCGCTGAGTGATCTGGGCTTGTGGCTCGGTGAGCTGGCGGTCTTCGACGCGACCGTCGCGGCGGTCCCGTTCCTGTGGGATCTCGCCACGGCCGACCCGGTCAGCAGTCGGGCCGGAGTGATCGAGCTGCTGCAAGCGATCCTCGAACACGGTAATCCTCCGCAGATCGAGGTGCAGCTTGCGGCTCACCGAGCCGTGCTCACCGGCAGGGACACGGTGCACGTGCTGGCCACGGGCTCGGATCCGGCTGTACGTGCTGCGGCTCGCGCCCTGGGCGCAGCGATCGACAGTCACACCTGCGAAGCCTGCCCTCCCACCTGAGGGCCGTCGGCGCCGGCGCGTCGAGGCCCTCCGGCACGCCTTTGGGGCCGCTCGGCCCCGGACGGGTGGCGGGCGCCGTCGGTGAGGAGCGTGTAGCGATCTGGTGCGGGCAGTGGGTTGCGCCGGGCTGCTGGTCGCTGTTTCGTGCGGGTAGAGCCGCCGACGACGCGGAGGATGCCTGTTCGCGAGCCCCGGGCCGAAGCCCGCGTGGGGGCCCGGGCCCACGCGGCCCGGCCGGGCGGTGACCCTTGGCCGGCTGCTGCCCCCTGGGACCGGGCAGCTGCTCTCTGGTCTGCCCGCTCCTCGTCCCTGACCCGTGCCGTTCCTGTGGGGGCTTCTCGGCAGTCCTTGTCTTTCCGGAGTGGGACGGGCGGTCAAGGGTGGCCGCAGGCCATCGCGCAGCGACGCGACCGCAGGGAGCGCCCTTGACGGGCCGGCCCGCACCGGAAGGACGATGGGGCTGACGGGAAACCCCCAAGCCTTCCCTGATCCCGGGTGACGGGATGCCGCACCCCGAAGCCGCCCCCCCCCGCCCCGCCCGCCC
>LJCW01000333.1 GCA_001298555.1 Actinobacteria bacterium OV450 | reverse complement strand
AACAAGCTCAAGCAGTGGCGTGGCCTGGCCACCCGCTACGACAAGACGGCAACCATCTACCAGGCGGCTTTACACCTCGCTGCCATCCACATCTGGGCCGCGAGGTGATCGCTAAGAAACGGCCTAGGCGTAGAGCCCGGCGTCCGTCGCGTCCCTTGGCGGCAGGGAGCGGGGAGCACTGCCCGAGACCCTGGCTTTGCCGGGCCGGGACGTCATCAGCTATCGCCCAGTGCACTGGTCCGCCAGCGCGTCGGCGGCGAACTGGCGGGTGGCGCCGTCGGAGCAGCCGACGCGGAGACCGGTTCCACCACGAGCACCAGCGTGCCGCCGTCCTGCCGCCACGCCGCGACGGCCCGCGGCGGCTCGGCGTAGTGCTTCTCCGCCACCGGGGTGGTCGGCGACTGGCCTTTGGACAGGCCCATGGTGAATTCTTCACCCGGCTGCGCGATGCGCGATGCGCGACGAGATAAGGCGTCCGTACGGGTTCGATGCTCCTGCTCGGCCCTGGGCATGAGCCTTTGCTTCCCGGCGCCCCGCCCCGCTTGCAGCGACGGCCCCAGCGTCGCGGTTCCAGGTCGTCTTGCCCCACACCGTGGAACGTGCATGCCGGTGATCGCGCCCTGCTCGTCCAGTACCTCCGTCGGAATAGCCACCAGGTCGGTGACCATGGCGAAGGACCGGCTGTCGGTCGTCACACCGGTAAGCCGGCCGTCGCGTCCCATGTGTGGGGCCCGGTGTCCGGCTTCTGCGGCAGCCGGGTCTCCTGCCGCATTACCACACGGCCCTGGGCGTCGTGCTCGTAGCGGACTCCGCCGGCCCGGTGAGCCGCGTCCCGGTGTCCGCGCGCTCGTCGGTCAGCCCGGTGTCGAGGTGCCCGGCCGAGCCGACGCGACCTGGTTTCCGTCGTCGTAGGCGTCCTCGGGCGCTGAGCGCAGCGCCCGCCGTCAAGCCCGACAACCCGTCGCCCCGCCAAGGGAATTACCGGACTACATGCCGATTGTGGGATAGGTCACGCGAGGAGAGAGTGAGCGCCCTCACGACAGGAACGAGGAGCCATGAGCACGGATAACAGAACCGGTGGCGGCGCACCACAGGTCCAGCGGCTCAAAGCCAATTCGGTGGGCCTGGTGGGCGTCGTCTTCATGGCCGTCGCCACGGCCGCCCCGATCACAGCGATGACCGGCAACCTCCCCATCGCCGTCGGCTTCGGCAACGGGATCGGCGCTCCCGCCGGGTACCTCTTCGCGACTGCCGTCCTCACCGTCTTCGCCGTCGGCTACGTGGCCATGGCCAAGCGGATCACCGCGGCCGGTGCCTTCTACGGGTACATCTCGCACGGCCTCGGCCGGATCGCCGGCATGGCCTCCGGCATGCTCGCGGTCCTCGCGTACATCGTCTTCGAGGCCTCGATCGTGGGCGTGTTCTCCTACTTCACCAAGACCACCGTCCACGATCAGCTCGGCATCGACCTGCCCTGGATCGTGTACGCGACCGCCATGCTCGCCATCACCGCCGCTCTCGCGCACTTCGACATCAACCTCACCGCCAAGGCACTGGGCGCAATGCTCGTCGCCGAGATCGCCGTCCTCTTCGCCGTCGCCACTGCCGTACTGATCGCGGGCGGCGGTCCGGACGGGATCCCGCTCGAGCCCGTCAACCCGAAGAACGCCTTCACAGGAACCTCCGCCGGCCTCGGCCTGTTCTTCGCCTTCTGGTCCTGGGTGGGATTCGAATCCACCGCCATGTACGGGGAGGAGTCGCGCGACCCGAAGCGGGTCATCCCCAAGGCGACCCTGATCTCCGTCGTCGGCGTCGGCCTCTTCTACATCTACGTCTCGTGGATGACCATCGCCGGCAACGGACTCGCGGAGTCCGTGGAACTCTCCGCCTCCGCAAGCCCGCTCGACCTCTTCTTCGCGCCCACCCGGACCTTCATCGGCTCCTGGGCCGTGGACGCCTTCCAGTGGCTGCTCCTCACCGGCTCCTTCGCCTGCGGCATGGCCTTCCACCAGTGCGCCGCGCGCTACCTCTACGCCATCGGCCGCGAGGGCTTCCTCCACCCCGGTCTCGGTCGTACGCACGCCAGGCACGGCTCCCCGTACATCTCCTCCCTGGTGCAGACGGTCATCGCCACCACCCTGGTCGCGCTGTTCTGGCTGACCGGACAGGACCCGTACATCCACCTGTACACGCTGCTCGCGATCCTCGGCACGATGGCGATCCTCATCGTGCAGACCCTGTGCTCCTTCGCCGTGATCGGCTACTTCCGCAAGAACCACCCCGAGGACCGGCACTGGTTCCGCACCTTCACCGCCCCGCTGGTCGGCGGCGTCGCCATGGCCGCCGTGGTGGTCCTCCTCCTGCTCAACATGAAGACGGCTGCCGGACTCGCCGCCGACTCCGTCTTCTTCACGCTGATCCCGTGGATCGTCGGCGTGGTGTTCTTCGGTGGCCTGGCACTGGGCCTGTGGCTCAAGTTCAAGGCCCCCGAGCGCTACGAGATCATCGGCCGTGTCGTCCTGGAAGACGCGGCCGAGCGCACCGAAGAGCCCGCCCCCTCCGCCGCGACCGTCTGAGAAGGGACCACCGCCATGGCACGCACGCCCCTGATGCACGCGCTCCGACGGCTCGCCGCCGAACACGCTGCGGCCCGCCGGCTCGGCCTGCCCGTCGACGAGGTCCGCGGCTCCACCAGGCGACAGCTCATGGGACGGGCCGCCGCCCTCGGGCTGGGCACCGCCTTCGCCTCGGCGGCAGGGGCTTCCACGAGCGCCCACGCCGTCGATGCCCTCCCCGTGAAGAAGCCCGTCACCCCCGCCCGGGTGGCCATAGTCGGCGCCGGCATCTCGGGGCTGACCGCCGCCCTCACGCTCAAGGACGCGGGCGTCGACTGCACGCTGTACGAGGCCAATCCGAGCCGGGTCGGCGGCCGGATGTGGAGCCAGCGCTCCCTGTGGGCCTACGGCCAGACCTCCGAGATCGGCGGCGAGCTGATCGACACCAGCCACAAGAAGATCCTGGAGCTGTGCCGCCGCTTCAACCTGCCGACCGAGGACTTCCTGGGCGGCGGACCGAACGGCGCCGAGGAAGTGCTCTGGTTCAACGGCACCTACTACCCGCGCGCTCAGGCCGACGTGGACTTCAACGCCGTCTACCAGGCGTTGCACCGCGACCTCCAGAACGCCGGAGAGGTCTCCTGGAACTCGACCACCCCGGCGGGTACCGCCCTCGACAACATGACCTTGTACGAGTGGATCGAGACCAGGATCCCCGGCGGCCACGGCTCGCAGCTCGGCCGCTTCATCGACGTGGCGTACAACGTCGAGTACGGGGCCGACACCGACCGGCAGTCCGCCCTCGCCCTCGTCCTGTTGATGGGCTACCAGCCCAACCCCGGCAACTTCAACGTCTGGGGCCTGTCCAACGAGCGATACCACATCGTCGGCGGCAACGATCAGCTGCCGAACGCCATCGCCAACTCCCTTCCCGCCGGTTCACTCGTCATGGGCCGTGAACTGGTCGCCGTCCGCGTCGCGGCCGACGGCACCCAGACGCTGACCTTCAACGACGCCGGCGCCACCCGCACGGTCACGGCCGACCACACGATCCTGTGCGTGCCGCTGCCGATCCTCCAGCGGATCGACATCACCGGTGCCGGCTTCGACCCACTGATGACGAACTTGCTGCGTGACGCCCGCATGGGCTACTGCACCAAGCTCAACATGCAGTTCACCAGCCGCCCCTGGCGCGGCACCGGCCCCTGGCCCGGAGTCTCCGCCGGCGACTGTTTCACCGACCTCGACGTCCAGCAGACCTGGGACACCACGAAGGTCCAGCCGGGCAACGGGGGCATCCTGCTCCAGTACGGCGGGGGCACACTGGCCGGCTCGCTCACGCCGGGGAGCCCCTTCGCCACCGACTCCGACCCCTACGTACGCACCCTCGCGGGCCGGATGCTCACCGGAATCGACCGATTCTTCCCGGGCACCAAGGCGGCCTGGACCGGGCGGGCCCAGCTGTCGGCCTGGCACCGCAACCCGTACTCGTTGGGCGCTTACTCGTACTGGCCGACGGGCTACTTGCACAAGTACGCGAAGTACGAAGGCACGGCTCAGGGCCGGATCCACATCGGCGGCGAGCACTGCAGCTACGACTTCCAAGGGTTCATGGAAGGCGGGGCCACCGAGGGGGAGCGGGCGGCGAAGGAGGTGATCACCGCCCTGAGCTGAGCCCGGCCGATGCCTGGGCGTGGTGTGTCGGTGCACCTCGACGCGGCCTTTGAACGAGCTGCCTGATCGGCAAGCCGATTCATCCTGGGAACCGGCGTGTGGATCGCAGATGCCAGCGGCGCTCGGCGTACGCCAGGTCGTCCCTCCACAGCCGGGCCGCGGCCGTACGCATCAAGGGGCGCAGGAGCGGAGCGGCCCAGCGGGCGAGGGCGAAGCCCGGCCGGTCGGAGACGGCCACCACGGCCTCGGTCACTGCCGTGCGCGGACGGCCTCGCTCGCCCGGCTCGAGGGGGGTTGCGTGCGTCTCCACCACCGAGCCCGCGCCTTCCCCGTCGGTGATGTGCATGACGACGGTGCGTGGCTCAGGGGCGGTGAAGACCGCCTGCACGGGCACGACCAGGCGACCGGCCAACTTGAAGGAGACGTTGACCGTAAAACCTTCTTCGGTCTCGTCGACCCCGGGGGAGCCGACGACCGTGAGATCCACGAACGAGTACGGGTGGAACCAGGCGCCGTGCCACGGATCCAGGCGGTTGGCCACGACATCCTCGGGCTCGCAGATGCCGCTGCCCTCGTACACGGCGGCCACCCCACGGGCGAGAGTCGGCCGGGCCGGTACGACGGGGGCGTCCAGCGGCGCCTCCCCGCCGACCTCGTCGAGCCTCACCCACAACAGGATGCCGTCGTCGAAGGCCGGCAGGGGTTCCCAGCCCGCGAACGACGTGCCGTCCAGGGCGAGTCCGTGCCAATGGCACACGAGCGTTCCGCACCGGACCGGACTGTCCGCAAGGGGCGCCCCCAGGTGGGGGCAGATACCGGGTCCGGCGCGGAGCCCGCCGTCGGCGCCGCGCCAGAGCACGACCTCACGGTGGCCCACGGTGCGGGCCACCGGGCGGTCGCCGCCCAGTGCAGAAGACGCTCCCACGACGTACCAGTTCCCTGACGGACGGGCCTGCGCCCGCTTCAGCGCTTGCGCGATCAGGTTCGGGCTGGCGTCGCGCCAGGTCGGCTCCTGCCGCTCCCACGGGAGGGGCCTGCCGCGCAGCGAAAAGGGCAGCCCGGTACGCCGTGCCCGCGGTCCGCGATTCATACGGCCTCCTCGGAGACCGGCAGCGCCGGGTCGGCGGGCCTCACCGACGGCGCCGGGGCTGAGACCGGGGTGGACACCGGCGCGCAGCACCGGCGGTGGCGCAGCCTGATCGCCGTCAGCCGGGCCAGTGCGCCCGCCGCCACCCTCGCGCGTTTACGGCGAGGCACCACGGCCCGGCGATGCAGCACGGCATAGCCGTCCCTTGCGACGGCGTCCAGGATGCTCCCGTAGAGGATGTAAGCGGTGCGGATGCAGGGCACGGACACCGGGTCGAGCATGGCGAGTCCGGGCCGCGCTTCTCGGTAGACGCCGCGGGTGAGTGCCTCGAATTCCCGCAGGGCGGCCAGCACACGGCGGTCTTGGCGGCCCGTGCTCCGGCACCAGTGCAGCAGTTCCCGCTCGACACCGTGCCCGGCCAGCAGATCACACGGCACGTAGACGCGCCCGCGGTCGAGATCGTCACCGACGTCCCGCAGGAAGTTGGTGAGCTGGAAGGCGACCCCGAGAGCAGCCGCGTGCGGCTCGGCTTCCTCCCGAGTCACCACCGTGCCCAACACGGGCAGCATCTGCAGACCGATCACGGCAGCGGAGCCGTGCATGTAACCGCGCAGGTCGGCATAGGTGGGATAGGCCGTCACCACGAGGTCCGAGCGCATCGCCGTCATGAAGTCCTGGAAGTGGCGGTGATCGATGGCGTAACGGCGAGCGGGGTCGGCGAGGGCCGCCACCACCGGTTCGTCGCCGTCGCTCTGTTGCAGCCCCTCGTCCAGACGTCGCTGCAGCGCCGCCAGTCGTGCACTTCGCTGCCCGGCGTCCGCGCCGGGATCGGTCGAGTCGACGATGTCATCGGCCCACCGGGCGAACCCGTACAGTGCGTGCACCGCGGGTCTGCGGTCGGCCGGCAGCAGCCGGGTGGCCAGGAAGTACGTCTTTCCGTGCGCCGCGTTGAGCTCGCGGCAGCGGCGGTACGCCGCGCGCAGCCCCGGGTCGGTGATGCCCGCGGCGTCGAGTTCACGTCCCGTCATCGCGCCACCCCCGTGCTGCGGACGGGAGCGGGTCGGGAGCCGCCCGTGATCCTGGCCGCCGCCAGCTTCCCCGACACCAAAGCGGTCGGCACGCCCACGCCGGGGGTGGTGCCGCAACCGGCCAGGACCGCGTTCTGCGTGCCCCGGACCAGATTGCGGGGCCGGAAGGGCCCCGTCTGCAGGAACGTGTGGGCGGCCGAAAAGGGAGTGCCCGCGGCATGTCCCTGGCCTGTCCAGTCTGCCGGGGTGACGAGGTGTTCGTCCTCGATGGCGGCCTCGATGCCGTGAAGGCCGCGCCGTTCCAGCTCGCGCAGCAGGCCGGTCCGGTAGCGGGGGCCGAGCTCGCCCCACGCAGCCCCTGCGGGTCCGATTTCGGTGTTGGGGCAGGGCGCGAGGATGTAATGCAGATGATGGCCTGGTGGGGCGAGAGCGGGGTCGGTGGCAGTGGGCCGGGTGATGAGGAGGGACGGGTCGCTCATCAGCTTCCCCTGCCGCGTGAGTTCGTCGAACGTGGTGCTCCAGGCGGAGCCGAACGAGATCGTGTGGTGGGCCAGTTGCGGCCAGGTGCGGTCGGTGCCCGCGTGCAGCACGACGGCCGAGGGGGAGTGCCGCATCTTCACCGGCCTGTGGGGCGCGCGGCCGAGAAGCCGGTAACTGCAGGGCAGATCCGGGGTGAGGACGACCGCGTCGCAGGAGATGCGGTCCTTCGCCGTGACGACGGCGGTGATCCGTTCGCCGACGCGCTCCAGCGCGGTCACCGGCTCACCGAAGCGCAGCTCGGCCGCCGCGTCGGCGGCGGCGTCCGCCATGGCCTGGGGCAGAGCGTGCATGCCGCCGCGCGGGAAGAACACCCCGGCCACCGTGTCCATGTAGGCGATGACGGCGTAGGCGGCGAGTGCTCGGGCCGGCGGGACGCCCGCGTACAGTGCCTGGAAGGAGAAGACGCGCTGCAGCCGCTCGTCCTTCAGGAAGCCGGCGATGCGCCGGTCCAGCCGTCCGAAGCCGCCGAGCACCGCCAGCCGGGCGAGGTCACCGGTCAGCAGGTCCAGTGGCGAGTCGAAGTTCACGTCGATGAAGCGGCGCATCTGAGCCCGGTAGAGCTGCTCCAGCCATGCGCGCAGCCGCCGGTAGCCCGCCGCCTCACCGGCTCCGGCGAACCGCTCGACCGCCGACGCCATCTCCTCGCCGTCGGTGTGTACGTCCAAGGTGCTGCCGTCCGCGAACGACGCCCGGTAGGCCGGGTGCAGTGGGATCAGCTCCACCCGCCGGTCCAGGCTGTCGCCGACCGCCGCGAAGGCTTCTTCGGCGAGGTCGGGCCTGGTGAGCACGGTCGGGCCGGTGTCGATGCGGTAGCCGCCGCGGAGGAGGCGGCCCGCCCGGCCGCCCGGCAGGTCGTCGCGTTCGACCACCGTGACCTGGCGCCCGGCGCCCAGCAGGTGCAGGGCCGCCGAGAGGCCGGCCAGGCCCGCCCCCACGATCACCACGCGGTCCGTACGACCGTCCACGGTACGAGTCATCGCACTCCTTCCCGTGCCTCGGAGCTGACCGGCGCATCGGACGCGGGTTGCGAGCGGGCACGAGGCGGCGCCGCGGCGCGGGCTGCATGCGCGCTCAACAGGTCCCGCAAACGGCTCGCGGGGCCCACGGCGTGCAGGGCGCCGTCGAAGTGACGCAGCCCTTGGGCCGACAGGCGGTCGATCTTCGCTTCGACGGCCGCCCGGGCACCCGTACGTACCATGACCTCCCGGACCTCATCGAGACCGGCGCGCGTCAGGTCCCGGTTCCCGAGTGCCCGTTCGAGCACCTCCAGGGCCGGCAGGTCGGCCTTCGCCCTGGCACGCGCCACCGTCACGGCCGCCAGATAGGTCGGCTTCCCCTCCCGGATGTCGCCTCCGCAGTCCTTGCCGGTGCGCTGCGGGTCGCCGAAGACGTCCTCCAGGTCGTCACGCAACTGGAAGGCCGCGCCCACGTGGCGCCCCGCCGAGCACAGCGCCTCCATGGTCCGGCCGTCCGCGCCGGCCACCGCCGCGCCCAGCGCCAGGGGCCGCACGACCGAATAGAGGGCGCTCTTGAGCTGGGCGGCCCGCAGCGCCTGCGACGGGGAGCGTGACGCGGACAACTGGCCGCGCAGGTCGAGGAACTGGCCCGCCACCATCTCGGTGCGCATGTCGCTCCAGACTTCGCGCACCACGGACGCCGTCCATGGATCGAGCGCCGTGTCCGCCACCACGTCGTCCGCCGACGCGAGGGCCAGATCCCCGGCCAGGACCGCGGCTGCCGCCCCGAAGCGCGCGGCGCGCCCGGGCGACGTACCACCGTCGCACCCGTCCCGTACTTCGGTGTGGAATGCCGGGCGGCCGCGCCGCAGAGCCGATCCGTCCATCACGTCGTCGTGGACCAGGGCGCAGGTCTGGATCAGTTCGAGCGCCACGCCGATCTGCAGGGCGGCCGCAGCCGTCGCCTCGTCGCCGCCGCCACAGGCGGGCATCGACCACCAGACGAGCTGCGACCGAGTGCGCTTGCCGCCCTCCTTGGTGAAGCGCGCGACCCGCTCACCCAGCTCACCGGCGAACTCGGCGTCCAGCACACCGGCCCGCGTGAGCCGGTCAGCGAGCACCTGCTCCAGCGCCCGCCCGATCGCAGCGGGCACGTCCGCGTCCACGAGGTCGGGATCGACCGACACGGAGGCCACGTCCGCGGGGTCCGCGCCGTCCGTGCCTGCGGCCGCCCGTCCGTCCCGACGGCGCCGCACAGCGGGCCGGGCAGGGGCCACCAGGCGGGGGGCGGGCGACGGTGCGGCCGCGTGCTGGTCCTTCGCCCGGGTCCGGCGCAGCATCCTGGCTCCTCTCGTCGTGCTGTCGACTACTTGGCATCCGTGTCTTCGGTCCCTTCCCGTGATACGGATGCGAATCCGGAGCGGTTACCCGGACGCGCGCGGGAATGCCTTCGTGCGGGCGCACCTGACCAGGTGACCCGGCACAGACCGCATCCGATTCCTGGCCGTGGCAGGAAACGCTCTCCGAAGGAACTTCGACAGGAACTTCGACAGGAACTTCGACGCGGGACGGAGGCAGCAGCCGTGCTGAAGGCGGATGTGGCGATCATCGGGGCGGGCGCCGCCGGCTTGTCCCTGGCCCACCGCCTGAACGGACACGTACCCGGAGCCCTGACCCCGTCCGTGATCCTCCTCGATGCGCCGCCCGGCCCGATGCGCCCCGCCCCACGCACGTGGTGCTTCTGGGAGTCCGGCCCCGGCCGGTTCGACGCGGCGATGCGGGCCCAATGGCGCCACCTGCGGGTACGGCCGCCCGTCGGGCCCGCAATCGAAGGGGACATCGCACCGCTGCGGTACAAGATGATCCACTCCGACGACTTCGAATCCCTGATCGCCCAAGACCTCGCCACCAGCTGCAACGTGCAGCGCGTCGAAGCGACGGTGGACACCGTGGAAGAGGGCCGCGGCGGGCCCCGGGTGCTGATGACCCGGCCTGACGGCAGCCACGAGGTACTCGAGGCCCGCTGGGTGTTCGACTCGCGTCCCCTGCACAGCCTGCCGGCCGCGCGCACCGGCTTGCTCCAGCACTTCCACGGATGGTTCGTCCGTACGGCCCGATCCGTCTTCGACCAGAGCACCGCCGAACTGATGGATTTCCGTATGCCACAGGCCGCCGACGGGCTCTCGTTCGGCTACGTGCTGCCCATCGGCCCTCGGGAAGCCCTGGTCGAGTACACCGAGTTCTCACCCCAGGTGCTGACGGACAGCGGCTACGAGGCGGCGCTACGGCACTACGCCGCAGACATCCTGTCTCTCGGCGACCTGGAAATCATCGCGACGGAAACCGGCCGGATCCTCATGACAGACGCCCCCATGCCGCAGCGGGCCGGCGCATCGGTGTTCCGGATCGGCGCCGCCGGCGGCGCGACCCGCCCGTCCACCGGATATACCTTCGCGGGACTCCAGCGTCAGACCCGGGCGGTCGCCGCCGCGCTGCGGCAGGGCCGCGAACCGCTTCCGCCACCCGCCCACTCCGTACGGGCCCGCACCATGGACGCGGTGCTCCTGCGCGCCCTGGACCGCGGCCGCATCGCCGGCCCCGACCTGTTCTGCCGGCTCTTCTCCCGCGTCCCGCCGACCCGGCTGCTGCGCTTCCTGGACGGGCGCACGAACCTGCTCGAAGACCTCTCCGTCGGCCGCCACGCCCCGTTCGGCCCCATGCTGCGCACCGCCGTCGAGCTGCCCTTCCTGCCACGCCGGTCCTTCCCCTGACCGCTTCCCCTGACCGCCCCACTGCGATCCCACCAGTTCCTGGAGACCGTATGACCCTGCTGCGCGACGAGGACCTCTCTGCCGCGTTCGACCACGCCGCCCGCACCTACGACGCACTGGTCGCCGCCAACCCCGGCTACCATGCGCACCTGCGGCGCTCCGTACGGCGCCTCGGCCTGCCCGCACCCGGGAAGGGGCTGCGGATCCTGGACCTCGGCTGCGGAACCGGAGCCTCGACAGCCGCGATCCGCTCCGTCCTCCCCGCCGCCGACATCACGGCCGCCGACGCCTCGGCCGGCATGCTGGCCAAAGCCGCCGCCAAGCGGTGGGCGCACGACGTGCGCTTCGTTCACGCCCCGGCCGAGCACCTGACCGAGACGGGCGTCCACGGCCCCTTCGACGCGGTATTCGCCGCCTACCTCTTCCGCAACCTCACCGCACCCGACGCCGTCCTCGGCACCGTCCGCAGCCTGCTGCGACCGGGCGGCCGGCTCGCCGTGCACGAATACAGCCTCAGCGGCCGCCGCGCCGACCGGGCGGTGTGGACGCTGGTGTGCCGTGGCATCGTCCAGCCCGTGGCGACCCTGCTGGGCGACGGGCCCCTGTACCGCCACCTGTGGCGCAGCGTCGTCCACTTCGATACGGCCGACCGCTTCGCCGCCCGGATCCGACGAGCCGGCTTCCACGAGGTCCGCGCCCTGCCCCTGCCGGGCTGGCAGACGGGCATCACCCACACCTTCGTGGCCACACGCCCGGCAGACCCCCGATGAACGGCCCCGTCCCCCGGCAACCTCCCGCGCGCCGCGGCAGGGACCGACGCGCACACATCCTCCCCGCCCACCCGGGAGCCCGCCACGCACACGGCCGACACACGGCAGCCGTGATCGGCGGCGGAATCGCCGGTCTCGCCGCCGCCACCGCACTGGCCGAGCGAGGCGTGAAGGTGACGCTGTACGAGCGCGAGCCGTACCTCGGCGGCCGGGCGGGCGGCTGGCCGACCCGGCTGAGCGATGGCAGCCCCGTAACGATGAGCCGCGGCTTCCACGCCTTCTTCCGGCAGTACTACAACCTGCGTGGCCTGCTCCGTCGTACGGACCCCGCCCTGGCCAACCTCACCAAACTGCCCGACTATCCGCTGCTGCACGCGGACGGACCGCGTGACAGCTTCCGACACGTGCCGCGCACCCCACCATGGAGCGCGCTCGGCTTCGTCGCCCTCAGCCCGTCCTTCCGGTCGGCGGACCTGCGCGCCGTAGATCCGGTCGCGGCCCTGCCGCTGCTGGACGTCTGTGTACCCGACGTCTACCACCGCCTCGACGATGTCAGCGCCCACGACCTGCTGGAGGCCATCGGCTTCCCCGAGCAGGCCCGCCACCTGGCCTTCGAGGTCTTCTCCCGGAGCTTTTTCGCCGACCCGCGGCAGTTGTCCGCGGCCGAGATGGCGCTCATGTTCCACATCTACTTCCTGGGCTCAGCCGAAGGCCTGCTCTTCGACGTGCCCCGCTCGCCCTACCCGGCTGCGCTGTGGGATCCCCTGGCCGCGTACCTGGAAAGGCATGGCACCGACATCCGCACCGGATGCCCCGTCGAGAACGTCGCCCCCGCCCGCGACGGAGGGTTCGAAGTGGCCGGGGACGGCGAAGAACGACGCCACGACGCCGTGGTGCTCGCCCTCGACAGCACCGGCCTGCGGTCCCTGGCAGCCCGCTCGGAGCGGCTGGCGGACTCCGCCTGGCGGGAGCGCATGGCGTGCCTGCGCCCGGCTCCGCCCTTCCTCGTCACCCGCCTGTGGCTCGACCGGCCCGTCGCCCCGGGTCGGCCCGGCTTCCTCGGGACCAGCGGCTTCGGTGGCCTCGACAACATCAGTGTGCTGAACCTATGGGAAGACGAAGCCACCCGCTGGGCAGCACGCACCGGGGGCTCCGTGGTGGAACTCCACGCCTACGCCGTCGACCCGGCTGCTCCGCGCACCGCCCAGGAGCAGCAACTCCTTCATCAGCTCCACCGCGTGTACCCGGAGACCCGCGCCGCCAAGGTCGTCGACGTCCGCCACGAATGGCGCGAGGACTGCCCGCTGTTCTCCATCGGTGGCTATGCCGATCGCCCCACCGTCCGCACTGCCGATCCCGGCCTTGTCGTCGCCGGTGACGCCGTGCGTACCGACCTTCCGGTCGCGCTGATGGAACGGGCGGCCACGACCGGCTTCCTGGCAGCGAACGCCCTGCTCAAACGGTGGGGCCTGCGCGGACAGACGTTGTGGACGGTACCGAACCACGGCCGCACCGCCGTTCTGCGCAAAGCAGCCGCCTGGGCGGGTCATCGAGCCGTATGACTCCGGTCCCGTTCCGCCGTCGCCCCCCGCGGAGCCCTCGCACGGGGCAGGTACGTGCGGTCCTCCTGTCTCGGGGACGGCGTAAGCCACGTGCGGTCCTCCTGTCTCGGGGACGGCGTAAGCCGGCGCCTCAGTCTCGTTCTGGATTCAATCTTCGAAGACGGACGCTGGTGCGCTGGGCGGCGACGCGGTGCGCGTACTTCACCGTGATCGCTACCGGAAGGCCGGCCAAGAGGAGGGAGAGCCCCACCGGGAGCACTCCGGCCCACGCCGTTGGTGAGACGTACGCGGTGCCGGAGGCGCCGTCCACCAGCCACGCATGGACCGGTGGCGAGCTGATGTCGCCCTCAACGGGGACATTGAACGAGGAGCCGCCGTTGTCGGGAGTGAAGGTGCCCGAGCAGGACGTCGACGTTCCCGCGTTGGCCACGGTGTTGTCGTACGTCCGGCAGCTGGCTTCGGCCACGGTCCCGGGCTCGCCCCACAGCGCTGCCCGTAGCTCTGAGGTGAAGTTCGCCAGCACGAGGTAGGCCAGGAGCAGTCCGACCAGGCAGGCCAGCGCCAGCCATGGTGCGGGTCCGACCTCTGCCGGTTGCCCGTCCGGAACGTCCCCACCCTCGCTCATCAGCATCCTCGGATCGCCGACTTACATGGTGACCGATCCGGGGTGTCTCCGGAAGCACTTTGCGTGTTCTGCCTCCGCCGACGCACCCCCGGCGTCCAGGTGCGAGAAGAGCGGTGGCGGGTCGAACTTGCCGATCGGTCTTGCGGAGTCTCCCCCCTTGGAGGACTACGACGACGAGCCGCCGAAGCTCCTGATACCCCGCCACCGGCTCGGCTCGGCCCGGCCCGGCCCGGCGCAGCCCAGCGGCATGCCGGGCTTCACTCCCTCGCTTCCGTTGGTCCCGCTCGGGAGGAACACCGCTCACCGGCCTGACGGCGCGTCACTGCCCCGACTGCTCCTAGCTTTGGTGCCCCTCGGCGGAGCGGGCCTTTTCCAGGAGCATCTTGAAGGGTGTCTGGTCCATGGAGCCACGTGCCAGCGAGAGGCCGTACCGGTCGATGAGGCGCTGCCTGTAGTGGGGGTCATCAGAGTCGAAGGTGATTCTGCTACCCGGCGGCGATATGGCCACGTCTATGCGCGACCAGTTGCCGAGGGACAGTCTCCACGCGCGTATGTACTGCGGCCCTCGGGTGATGTTGAGGATCTCGCTGCTGTTCGAGATTTTGGACTCATCTCTGTACTTTGCGTCCTTGGGTTCCCCGCAGCTCCACTTGCCTTCCCTCTTGAGTACCTCGACAGTGGTTCGAGATTGACCGTACTCGGGAGGCAGTGTCATCCTGTCTCTCCTGATCGCGTACACCTCGGTCTGGGTCCTGAGCGTCTCGTAATCGAGTTTATCGGGATTCTTGATGTCGACCACCGAGTCTTGTGATATTTCTTCTCCCGGATCCAGTTCACGGCCCACCGGTGTGACGAATTCGCCATCGTAGATCAATTTAGATTTCAAACTGGGATCTCTGGCCTGCGTGATGTCGTTCGCGGGCCCACCGTGGACCCAGTAGATACTGCCCAGAATGTAGACGGGAATGCTGCCGTTATTCTTCACGTAAGCATGGACCGTCACGTGCAGTACCGACCCGGCGCTGTCCAGGCTTGCCTCCCTGAATTCGGCACCACTCATGATCAGCGGAGCTGTTACGGTGGGTACATAGAGCTGCGTATACGCCAGGTTGATACCGGCGAGCAGGGTAGGGACGATCGCGCCGATCGCTATCCGCCGGGGATTGCGAAGTCCCTTCCAGGCCCGGGATTTGATGAGTTCAATCCCGGCCAGGATGGATCCTATGAGGAAGCAGATCCCGACCACGGTGCAGCCGGTAAAGCGCTCGCCGATCTGCAGGAGAAGGAGCGAGGAGCTGCAGAGGAAGACGATCCCGACTCCCACCAGAACCAGGGGCCCTGAATAGGTCAGCTTCCGTTGGCGCCAGTAATCGAGGGTGGCCAATGCGGCGATCAGTTCCACCAGCCCTCCGGCCAGTACGGAATATCCGGCGAGTCGCTCGCCGAAGGTCAGGGCGCGCTGGCTGTCCATCCAGCCGATCCTGAGGAGCAGTCCAGCGGTCAACAGGAAGCCGATGAACATGAGGCTGCCTATTATTCGCCGCTGTGCCGTTTTATCCGGCCAGACGAGGCTGTCCCCGCCGAGCCAGTGGACAGGGTGCCCGGGTTGCAGCCCGGCGCGTTGCAGAATTCTTCGGAGTTCCCCGGGAGACCGCGCCTTGCCCGCGCACTTGCCGTTGAGCGAGACTTTTCGCCAGCCAAGGTCATCAGGCGGCCCTACGGTTACCTCGGGCATGTTCGCCATAACACCAGCCTGCCGTCTGTTCGCGGACGGCGCCTCTGGAGCAAGGTCTGCGCCCCCACAGCGCCCCCCAGCAGGGGGGACACACGCCAGGGTGCGCATGACACGGCCTTGGGTGAAGCTGGTCATGACGTGTTGGTGTCGCTCGTTCTCACAGGAACTCCCATGCGTACACGACTTCTCACTTTCATTGCCGCCGCGATCCTGGCCGCTCTCGGTGCCGTGGCGCCCGCCGTGCAGGCTGCCGCACCCGGTATCGACGGTCCGGGCTGCAAACAGGGCCATGGAACGGTGCAGTACGACCCCGGTTCCGGCCGGTGGATCTGCGCGGGCGGCAGTCACGACGGCGAATCCATCAACTGACCCGACCAGGACGCCGCGACGGTGAAGGCTGGCGCGGGGGGCCGGTCAGGGCGGTGTGGCTTCGAGGGACCGTGTCGAAGTCGCATCCGCCCCGGCGCGGGCCGTCAGCGCCTTGGATCAGCCGAAGGGCCGCGGCCGGGTCGGTCAGGTCGACAGTCGTGTGCGCAGTCCGCCACCGCCCGTAAGAAGACTTCCTCGGTCGGCGCCGTCGTCGACAACGCCTGGCGCGCCGAGGCCTTGACGCACGCCGTCATCCGCCTGCGTCCTCTTCCCGTCGTTACGCGCTGTTCAGAGCGGGCCTCATGCTGGCCTATACGCAGGCCGCAGGCGAAGCCGTCCACGCCATGCCCCCGACTACGCGCTGGTACACCTCGCCCGCGACGTCGACTCCGGCCGGGCCGACGTCTACGACGTACCCGACCGGATCAGGTCCTTGCCCACCTGATTCGCCATCGGCGGTGGACATGACCTCGGCGACGGCCACCAGCAGGTCGAGCCGCCGGGCTCGGCCGCAGCGCGGCTGCAGCCCGACCCCGGAGCGGCGCGTCGGCCCCGCCTGGGAAGGCCGCCTCGCCGCCAACCACTTCGGGCACTCACCCCCGCCTGCGAGCTCTACCCGATGCGGGCCGCCGCGGGTGGCGCGCGGGTCGTCGTCAACAGCTCCGCCGGACACACCATGACCGACATCCGCCGGCATGACCCGCACTTCCGCACCGGCTACGACAAGTGGCTGGCCTGCGGTCAGTCCAAGACCGCCAACACCCTGTCCGTCGTACACCTCGACGTTTCGGACGCGACGACGGCGTCCGCGTTCGCCGTCGATTATCAGCGGTGGCCGGCCAGACCAGCGTCGGCCACTGCTGACGGTCCAATGGGCTCGGCCCCGCCCCCGGTCCCCGGCTGGCGCCGGGGGCCGGGGTGAGCCGCTACCGGTCCGTGGACGGGGACTCCGCGATCTGGAGGGCCTGCGCGGCGATGGTGATCGCCTCCTGGTCGTGACCCGCCGTCTTCGCCGCCCTGGCCTGGCTGAGGGAGACGCGGAGCAGTTCGGCGGTGTGTTCCGGCAGGGAGCGGGACGCCACGACGTCTTCCAGTTTCCGGATGGTGTCCGCGGCCAGGTCGTCGGGCATGCGCGGCCTCCTCTGTGTTGGGGCAGGGGTTGAGGATTCCGACGGTGCCACGCCGCCTCACACCGGACAACGCGACGGGCCGGTCGGGCGACGCCCGTCCGTGGGCAGCCGCCCCTGGAGCGGGTCCGCCCGGTCAGGGACGAGTGACGCGGTCGTGCCGCCGGGGCGAGCTGCGGGCTTTGGCGAAGCCGCCTCTCGCGCCGGCGTTCATTTGCCGAGATCGCGGGTGTGCTCATGCGGTGACGACATCCAGCCCAGCATCAGCCGGACGGCCAAATGACCAGATCGGGCACGGCGCGCTGGCACATCGGCAGCTCGGCGCACGTCGGTGGATCAGCCGACGAACCCGTATGCGGAAAGCGAGAGGTGATGAGCACGACCGATGGCTGGCGGCGACGGCGTCGCGTCCCCGCAGCACGCACCCAAGACCTGCGCACGCCCACCGCCCCGGCGAAGACCGGACAGACTGGTCCGCCCTGCCTCTGATCCGGGGAATTCGACACGCAATCCTGGCGCCCCAGGGTGGTGTCGACCGCCCGCGCTGCGCGGCGCCTCATACCGTGCTGGTCGGCGCGGGCCCGCGCTGACCTGCCAACGGGGTGAGGAGGCGTATGCCGGACCCCTCCCCGGAACGAGCGCCCGACCACGCCCCCGACGGTGCGCCCAGTCAGGCCCCGGACGGCGGCCATCGCGCCTCCCTCTGGCTGTGGTCGCTGCTCGGCCTGTTCGCGGCCTGCGTGCCCTGCGCGCTGCTCGTCGTGGAGAAGCTCGGCTCCGCCTTGCCACCCGTGCCGCTCGTCCTCGCCATCCTCGCCGCGCTGGCCGGGTACGTGCTGGCGGTGCGCACCGTGGTGGGGGAGCGGTTCGGGCAGCACCCCCGCCGGTCCCGGATCCTGGTGTGGTCGGCCGCCGCGGGGCTCTTCCTCGGCAGCGTCGCGGTGCTCCTCGTCTTCCGTCCCCCGCCGCCCCCGCTCACCCGGATGAGCGGCGCTCGCGACGTTGCCGTGGTCGGCTTCGCGGCCGAGGGCGGGCGGCAAGGCAGACAGGTCCTGGACGACGTGGCCGCGGCCTTCGCCCACGACATGGCGGCGCGCATCCCCACCGCGACTGCCGTCCGCAGCTACGCCGGCGAGGCGTCGCTGCCCCTCGCCCAGCTCGCCGGCCCCGGCCGCGGCGCACTGGAGCGGAAGACGGCCAGGTTCGCCGACGAGACCAATGCCGAGATCGTCGTGGGCGGCCTCGTCAGCGAGGACCAGGCGGGCCAGACCACGCTGCGGCCCGCCGTCTACGTCCGGGCCGACCAGATCCCCGATTCGCCCGAGCTCACCGGATGGTTCCTCGGCGCGCCGGTCCTCGTCGCCCGCGGCTGGGATTCGGCACGCGCCCGAGCCCAGCTGACCGGGGAACTGACCCGCCGGATCGGCGCCCTCGCGCAGTTCGTCGACGCGCTGGACACCTGGCGCAACGGCAACCCCGCCGACGCCAGCCGGATCCTCGCCGGTCTCCTCGACGCGGAGCGGCAGGACGGCGCCAGCAGCTTCGTATCGCCCGACCTGGTCCGGCTCTTCCACGGCCACGCTCTCGAGGACCAGGCGTCCGGCGAGAGCGGCCCCGCCCGCGAGAAGCTGCTGGCGGCGGCCCGCGCCGACTACCTCGCCATTGGCCGGGACTCCCCGGCCGGCCGCCGCGCCGCCCTCAGCCTGCAGGCCAACACCTACCGACGGGCCCTCGGCCCCACACACAGCTGTAAGCCGGGCACCGTGCGCGCCACGGACCTCGCCCAGGTATCGCAGGCCCTGCGCACCCTCGCCGCGGACCCCGGCATCACCGAACTCGGACGGATCAAGGCCACCGTGAACCTCGCCCAGGTCGAGCAGTGCCGCATCACGGCCGGCCTGGTGAAGGACGACGGCACCGTGGCGCGCGCCGTGGCGACCGTTCGCGCCGCCCCGGACGTCACCGGCTCCTCGGACCTGCGTGCCTTCGCTGAGTCCGTCGCCGCCGTCAACGCGGCTGGCCGAGGCGACCTGGCAGAAGCCGTCGACCGCATCCGGGACGCCATCGCCCATGGCCAGGACCCGGTTCAACGCGCCGTCTGGCACGGTTTGCTGGCCTCCTGGAGCCTCGCGCGCTGCGACCTCACGACAGGGCGTACAGCGCAGCAGGACGCCCTGACCCAGCTGGCCGCGGCGGAACGCGCGGGCAGGGTGGACAGCGCGCTCGTCCGCCAGCACGAACAGGCCTTCGCCACGGAGCTGCGGCGCGCCGAGGAGCGGTGCGGGACCAGCCGATGACACGGACAATGAGAGGTGACGAATGGTCACACGACGCCCGCCCCTGTGGCGGCCGCCCGTGCTGTGGGTGCTCACCTTGCTCCTCGGCACTGGCTGCGCGATGCTCCGCGACACGCCGGCGGCAGCCCCCGCCGGCAGGGCCGCATCACGGTCGGCCAGCCCCAGCCCGAACGCCCGGGACATCCTGCTGGCCCAGCAGTTCGACATGGAGGCGTATGGCGCCGGCCCGGTCAGCTGCCCGGACGACTTGGCCCAGCTCGCGCATGGCCGCCCGGACGACCGTCCCCGGGTGTGGGTGACCTCGGGTGAGGACCCGACGGGGATGAGCAGCGCTGTGGCGGCAGGCCTGGGCGAGGAGTCCCTCCTGTGCCTCCACGGCTTTCCGCCCGGCCCGATCACCGTCACGGTCAAGGCCGGGGGGCGCACCTACACCACGCCCGTAAAACACGTGGCCGAGCTGAGCGCCACACCGTCGGCGACGGACGACCTGTTCAACGGTCATCCGGTGGAGGTCGAGGACGTCGGCGGGGGTCTGCTCCAGAGCGGCCTCTGGCGCTTCCTCCCGTCCGAGCCGGCCCTGACGGACCTCGCCCGGTCCGAACGGTTCACCGTGGCGGCGCGCTCCGGAGCCGTCCGCGCCGAGAGCGAGGTTCCGCTGCGCCTCCCCCGGGGAGCGGCGACCGTGGAGGGCTGGGAGCGCAACCACCGGATCGCGGTCTACGGATACCCCGTCGGTGCCCGCGTCCCGATCGGCCTCTACCGCGAGGAGGACCGGGCGGACGACCGAACGGTCGCCGTGCTGCAGCGGGAAGTGGGCCGAGTGGTCATGCCGCGCCACCGGGTCGCCGTCTTCACCGTCCCGCCGGACGTCTTCCGCACCCTCAGCGCGGAACCCGCGGGCGACGCGCACCCCGCTTGCCTCTCTGTCGCCGACCTGGCCGACTGCGTCACCTGAGTAATTCGGCTAGCCGGCACCCCACGGACGGACCAGCCAAAACGGCCCTGAACGCCTTCATGCCGCTGCGGAGCTGGTCCGGCCAGAAGGACGGCGGCCACCGGGGCGCGGCCAGCGCCACGCGGCTCAAGACGCGCGCTGGTGCGGTTCCCGGCAGGCAGCCGGGATCGCAAGGCCGGTGCCCCGTCCTCGTCGGCTGGCTGGTGGCGCGCGGGGAGGAGGTGGTGCGTGACCGTAAGGCTGCGGACCTGAACGCGGACGAGGGCTGCGCTGACCAGGCGACTTACTGCCGCGGCCAGCCGGCTGGCGGCGGGGTGACCGTGCCGCGGGATCGTCATCGTGGTACGGGGGACCTACGGCATCTGCACCGATCGGCTGACTGGAGCGAGCACACCCATGCTGCTGGCAAGGAAGAAGGCCCGCCTGAAGAGCAAGGCGCGGAAGGCGGCGGGAAGAACGGCGGAGGCCCTCGATGCGAGGCTTCCACTGGCCGAGGTGACGCGGACGCTGCTGCGCAAGGCCTTCCCCGACCACTGGTCCTTCCTCATGGGGGAACTCGCGCTGTACAGCTTCCTCGTGCTGCTGGTGACCGGTGTCTACCTGACGCTGTTTTTCGAGCCGTCGATGACCGACGTGGTGTACCAGGGCTCATACGGTCCGCTGCAGGGCATCCGCACCTCCGGGGCGTACGCCAGCACCCTGCGCATCAGCTTCGATGTACGCGGCGGGCTGCTGGTGCGCCAGATCCACCACTGGGCGGCTCTGCTGTTCGTGGCCTCCATCGGCGTACACATGTTCCGGGTCTTCTTCACGGGGGCGTTCCGCAAACCGCGCGAGATCAACTGGGTGGTGGGGGTGACGATGTTCCTCCTCGCGCTGCTGGAGGGCTTCGCCGGCTACTCCCTCCCCGACGACCTGCTGTCCGGAACCGGTCTGCGCACGGCCCAGGGCATCACGCTGTCCATCCCCGTCGTGGGCACGTACATGAGCCTCTTCCTCTTCGGGGGCGAGTACCCGGGGGACGACATCGTCTCCCGGCTCTACCCGGTGCACATCCTGCTGGTCCCAGGACTGCTCCTCGCCCTGATCAGCCTGCATCTGCTGCTCGTCGTCCATCTGAAGCACACCCACTGGGCCGGCCCCGGCAGTACCGGCCGCAACGTGGTCGGAAAGGCCCTCTTCCCGCAGTACACGGCGAAGTCGGCGGGCCTGTTCTTCATCGTCTTCGGCGTCATGGCCGTGCTGGGGGCGCTCGCACAGATCAACCCGGTCTGGGCCTACGGTCCCTACAGACCGGACCAAGTCTCCAGCGGGTCCCAGCCCGACTGGTACGTGGGCTTCCTGGAGGGCGCGCTGCGGCTGATGCCCGGGGTGGAAACCCGGCTGTGGGGCCACACCCTGATGTGGAACCCCCTCCTCCCGGCCGTGGTACTGCCGGGCGTCCTGTTCCTCGTGCTGTACGCCTACCCCTTCTTCGAACGGTGGATCACCCGGGGCTCCGGCGAGCACCACCTGTGCGACCGGCCGCGAGACCGCCCGGTCCGTACAGGCCTGGGCGTCGCCGCCCTGACGGCGTACGCGGTGCTGTTGCTGGCCGGCGGACAGGACGTGCTCGCCTTCGTCTTCGATGTGCCCGTCCACGCCCTGACCTGGACCTTTCGCATCGCCCTCTTCGTACTCCCGGCGCTGGCCTTCCTGGTGGCCGGGCGGCTCTGCCTCGCCGCGCAGGCAAGGGACCGCGACCTGCTGGAGCAGGGCGAGGAGACCGGAGAGGTACGGCAGTCGGTCGAGGGCGGCTACCACCCCGGGCACCGGCCACTGCCCTCCGGCAAGCGGTACGCACTGATGGCCCGGGACCTCCCCCGGCCGTTGGACCCGGGTACCGCCCCCCGGGACCCGCTCCGCTTCCGCCTCAACGACCGGCTGCGGATCGCGCTCAGCCGCTGGTACTACCGGGACGCGGTACGGCCCCCAGTGACCGAGGAGCTGCAAAGGGAGGCGGCTGAGGTCCTGGCCGGTCCCGAGAGGCCCGGCGAGCGGACCGGCTGACGGACTCCCTGTCGTGCGGCTCAGTCCGCGAGGTCCGGGTTCCGGAAGACGAACCCGTAGACGCCCGGTACGAGTACGCCGACGCCGATCAGGAAGAGCCAGAGCCCCTGGACGACCCCCAGGCCCAGCAGAGCGGTACCGACAGCGGCGAGGGCGGGAGAGTAGCTCCGAGCCGGAAAGTAGGCACGCTTGCCCCCTGCCTCCTGCACCAGGGCGTCCTTGTGGTCAGCCGGTCTGCGGCCGACGCGCGTGTGGCCCCACCAGAGGAAGGCGGCGATCAGCGCCGACATCAGGAAGGACACCGCAAGCGCGGCGATACCGGCGGGGTCCGTGGAGAACGTGACGTAGACCGAGCCCGTCACGGCGAAGAACAGCGCCACGCCTGTGAACAGCCACGCTTCACCCTTCATCCGTCCACCTTCGCGGTCGAGCCGGGACCGGGAGTGGAGTCAGGGCCCACCGTCGGGCTCGCCGGGGCCGATGCGGTCCGTACCTCTGGATGGTGCAGGTCGAAGGCGGGGGAATCGCTGCGGATCCGGGGCAGCGCGTGAAAGTTGTGGCGGGGCGGTGGGCAGCTGGTGGCCCACTCCAGAGAACGGCCCCACCCCCACGGATCGTCGCAGGTCACCTTCTCCCTGTACCGGGACGTCTTCCAGACGTTGTACAGGAACGGCAGTGTGGACAAGCCCAACAGGAACGCTCCGATGGAGGAGAGGGAGTTGAGAGCGGTGAACCCGTCGGCGGCCAGATAGTCCGCGTACCGGCGGGGCATGCCCTGCTCACCCAGCCAGTGCTGGACGAGAAAGGTCAGCTGAAAGCCCACGAAGAGGGTCCAGAAGTGCACCTTGCCCAGCCGCTCGTCGAGCATCCGACCGGTGAACTTGGGCCACCAGAAGTAGAACCCGGCGAACGTGGCGAACACGATCGTGCCGAACAGCACGTAATGCAGATGGGCGACGACGAAGTAGCTGTCCGTCAGGTGGAAGTCCATGGGTGGCGAGGCGACCAGCACCCCGGTCAGCCCGCCGAGCAGGAAGGTGACCAGGAACCCGATGGACCACAGCATCGGCGTCTCGAAGGAGAGGGAGCCGCGCCACAGGGTCCCGATCCAGTTGAAGAACTTCACGCCGGTGGGCACCGCGATCAGGAAGGACAGCAAGGAGAAGAACGGGAGCAGCACCGCTCCGGTGGCGAACATGTGGTGTGCCCAGACCGTTGCCGACAGCCCCGTGATGGCGATCGTGGCCCCAACCAGCCCGACGTAGCCGAATACCGGCTTCCGGCTGAACACCGGCAGGACCTCACTGACCACCCCGAAGAACGGCAGAGCCACGATGTAGACCTCCGGGTGCCCGAAGAACCAGAACAGGTGCTGCCACAACAGGGCCCCGCCGTTGGACGCGTCGAAAACGTGCGCCCCGAACTTCCGGTCTGCCTCCAGGGCCAACAGAGCGGCCGTCAGTACCGGAAAGGCCAGCAACGCCAGGATGGACGTGAACAGCACGTTCCAGGTGAAGATCGGCATCCGGAACAACGTCATGCCGGGAGCCCGCAGACAGACGATCGTGGTGATGAAGTTGACCGATCCGAGGATGGTGCTCAGCCCGGAGACCACCAGCCCCATCACCCAGAGGTCTGCCCCCGCACCAGGCGAAAAGGGGGAGCTGTTCAGAGGCGCGTACGCGAACCACCCGAAGGACGCCGCGCCGTTCGACGTGAGGAAGCCCGAGACGACCAGAAGCCCACCGAACAGGTAGACCCAATAGGTGAAGGCGTTCAGCCGGGGAAAGGCCACGTCGGGCGCGCCGATCTGCAACGGCATGATCGCATTGGTGAACCCCGTGAAGGTCGGGGTGGCGAACAGCAGCATCATGACCGTCCCGTGCACGGTGAACAGTTGGTTGTACTGCTCGGAAGAGACGATCTGCATGCCCGGGCGGGCCAGCTCGGCGCGCATCAGCATCGCCAGCAGCCCGGCGAACAGGAAGAAGACGAACGAGGTGACGAGGTACATGTTCCCGATCACCTTGTGATCGGTCGTCGACAACAGGTTCAACAGTCGGGAGCCCTGCCCGACACGCCGCTCGGTCCCGCCCCGCTCCTGAGTCCCCTCCTTCTGCGCTACTCCCGGCCGCTCGCCTAGCGACGTCATATGCGCCCTCCGATCGGAGCCTGCCGCAAACGGCACGGCGAATCACTGTCCGCCCACCTTCGCACTCAGAGCAGCCGCGCTGTGGAATTAAGAGTTCGTGCCGTAAACGGTTAGCAATTGCCCCTGCCCTCTCCTTTCACGATCACTCGAGCGATCCCGCAGCCGTCGCCGTGCCAAGGTAAGGGGCGAAATGCCCGGCGACCTCTGCCGCCACAGCCACCGCGTCGAGCGTCCCGTCGACTTCGATGACGCGGATGCCGAGGCGGCGGGCGTTCTGTGCTGCGTCCTCGGCAATCAGCCGGTCACGGGCGATGCGGTTGGCCTGAGATCGGGCCGGGTCAGTGACAGGGACGTTGAGAGTTCCCGCGCGCGGGAGGGTCCGGAGTTGGTGCTGACGGAAGTCCTCTGTGGGGACGAGGACGACCAGGCGCCGGAGTGAGTCGAGCAGCGGCGCAACCAGCTCCGGTCGCAGCCCCCATCCCTCAGCGATCGCCGGTCGGCCGGTGAACAGTGCGCGCAGGTCGTCCAACGCCCACTCGAAGCGGACCGGGAAGCCGGCCAGCGTCTCGGCGGCCATCTCCTCCGGGCCCTTGTCCGACCAGACGTGGTCGGGGTTGGGATCTTCCACGGGCTCACCCAGGGCGACACGACGTGCGATCCGGCGATCCTGGTGTCCGCGGGCGTCGTGGTAGTCGTAGTGGTACACCGTCAATCCGTATTTCCTGGCGATGAGTTCGGCAACGGTGGTCTTGCCGGACCACTGTGCGCCGCCGATCCACAACGCGCGCTGCAGGCTGCCATGTGGATCCCAGACGTCTGACACGAGTGTCCTCCCGTTGGGGAGGGGCCCCGCGGTGCAGCCCTCCGCTCAGGAACGAGTTTCCCGGTTTGACAGCAAAAATTGCAGTCTTGTCTTCGCCGGGCGGTTCGCAGAGAGTGGAAAGGGAAGGGCGGATCGTTGCCCTCGCGCTCCTGGCCGTGGCTGCTGCCCAGGTGCCCGAAGAAAGCCGATCAGACCGCCAACCGGGGTCCGACTCGCCAGGTCCGGGGATCGGCCGCCCGGCTTCGACAAGGACCGCTCCACCAAGCGCAACACCGTCGAACGGGGGATCAACAAGCTCAAGGTATTCCGCGCGGTTGCGACCAGGTTCGACAAGCGGACACGCACCACCACGGCGGACCTGGCGGAGGTGGCGCGGATAGCCGGGGCAGGCCAGCCGGCGGTCGTGAACGAGTGCCGCCGCCGACGACTTCCCGACCCGGTGGCCGGCACGGACGTCCGCGGCACGAGGCCGGAAGTCAGTACTCCGCAACAAGCCGATCCCGGCCCGGTGACGAATCACATCCGGCCATCGCCCCGGCCGGATCCCGGCGGCTACGGTCTGCGCGACGGCGGAACTCGCAGAGGGAGAAGACCATGAGAGCGGTACGGGGGCAGGCGGCCATGGCCGTCCTCGCGGTGTGCGGGATGCTGGCGCTGAGCGCCTGTCAGAACGGCGACGACCAGGCCGCCGCGCCGGACGCGAAGTCCAGTGCGGCCGCACCGGCGGCGCCCACCGCCACGACCGCCGTGCCGGCCCCCTCGAAGACCGGCGCGGCGCCCAAGCCCTCGGCGACCGCCACTGCCGTGGGGAAGAATCCCCCCGCCCCGACTCCGCCCTCCGCCCCGGCCTGCGGCGCCGACCACAGGATGCCGGTCTCGCCCGACACGATCGCCGTGCACCGCTACACGCCCGAGGGCGGCATGACCAGCCTCATCGTCCAGCACGGTACGTACGGCTGCCCCGGGCGCTTCGAACCGTCGGGCGCGTGGACGTACATCCCGATCTCGGAGAAGGCCAAGATCACCGCGACGGCGCCGATCCTCCCCTCGGAGGTCATGGGCAAGCCCATCTCCACCAGCGAGCTGACCTCCTGGCTTGACACCCACCCGGACAAGGGCCTCCCCTTCCGCTACCACCTGAACGCGGAAGGGGTCATCGACACCCTCGACGAGATCTACGTGAAGTAGCCCGCTGCCGCCGCCCACCAGATCCCTGACGGTGCGTCTCAGCAGGAGGGGTCCTGCGGGTGGTCGAGGCAGTGGCGGCAACCGTCCTGGAGCCGTTTGCGGAGGTCGATGGAAGGTGCGGAATTGGGCAGGGGCCCGGCGATCCGGTGGCCGCGTCGTCCTTACCGAGGTTCAGCCCCAAACGGTCAACAGTCCGACCATCAGGGGTTGTGCAGTTTGGGTGAGCGGGTTGCCGACTGGCCGGCCACTGCATCTGCGCAGGAAGCGGCGCTGTCAGTCATCTGACCCTTGCAGCGTGGGCGTGAGCCTCCCGCGCCCCACGGGGGCGGCGTACCCGGGTCAGCCGGTGAGGACCATCCGGAAGCGCGCGGCACCCGAGAGCATCTTTTGGTACGCCTCGTCGGTCCGACTCAGCGGCACCACCTCGACGATCGGGCGGATTCCGTGCAGCGCGCTGAAGACCATGGTGTCCTCGACGTCCTGCGAGGTGCCGGACGGGTGGCCGCGCACGACGCGTCCGCTCATGAGCAGCTGCATCGGGCTGATTTCCAGCGGCTCGGGGGCCGCGCCGATCACCACCAACTCACCCCGGTGCGCCAGGCCGTCCACGGTCGCGGTGATGGCACCGGAGTTGGCGGCCGTGGCCAGTACGACCTTGGCGCCCCCGAGGGACCGCAGTGCGTCCGCAACGCTCGTACCCACCGTGCTGTCGACGTAGTGGTGTGCGCCGAGCTGCTCGGCGAATTCCCTCTTGTCGGCCCCGCGGGCGATGGCCACGGTCTCGAAGCCCATCGCCACCGCATACTGCACGGCGAGATGGCCGAGGCCGCCGATGCCGAGCACGGCGACCAGGTCACCCGGCCGCGCGGAGCTGCGCCGCAGTCCGTTGTACGTGGTCACCCCCGCGCAGGCCATGGGTGCCGCATCGGTGGAGGCCAGCGCGTCGGGGATCCGGGCGAGGGCGTCGGACGGTGCGATCACCGCCTCCGCGAACCCGCCGTCGTATGCCCAGCCCGGGACCTTGAGGTTCTCGCAGACGATGAAGTCGCCCTGCCTGCAAGGTGTGCAGTGGCCGCAGCTCCCGCCGAACCAGCCGACGGCGACTCTGTCGCCGACCTGCCAGCCCCGGTCCTGTGCCCCTTCGCCCAAGGCTTCGATCCGGCCGGCGACCTCATGGCCGGGGACCAGCGGGAACCGCACGCCCGGCACCTTGGCGCTCACGAAGACGGCATCGCTGTGGCAGATCCCGCAGGCATCGACGGCGATGCGCACGTGGCCCGGCCCCGGCTGCGGCACCTCGCGCTCGACGATCTCGAACCGTCCGTCGGGGGAGGTGACCTGCGCGACTCGATACGTACCCATCCGACCCTCTCTCAGACACGACTCGGCACCCCCGAAGTCCAGCAGAACAGCTCCGCCCCGATCGCGCGCGCCGACGGCCACATGAGGGTGGTGGATGCGGAGGCCGTCGTCCGTATACGTGCCGTCACCGTCTTGCTGTCGCACGGCGGTATCACCGCGCCAAGAGCGTCAACTTCACCGAAGGATGATTCACCCGCAAGTGTGGTGGCGGCATGGCGTTTGACGGGGGCTTTCGGTCATGGCGGGGGTGAGGGGGAGGGACGAGGCGAGTGCGTCGGGGCAGCGTGCCTGCGGCGTGATGCGTGACGGTATGGCGGGAGCGGTTCGAGGGCGGATTCCGCCGGCCCGGCACGCGGGATGGGCCGAGCCCCTGCACGCGGCACCTTTGCGGCTTCCGGCCGAAACTCGTACGCCCCGCGCGTCTTGGAGTGGCTGTGTGAGGCAGGACGCGAAGGCGGGCTCGGCGCGGACTACGCAGCGGACGTCTCCGCGAGCTGGCACGGGCCACTCAGTTGATCAGGTGCGTCCGTCCGGTTGCTGATCACTGATGCGATGGGGGAGCGGATCAAGCCGCTGACGCCGGCCGATCCTGTCCGTGGACGGCGGTGGGCCGACCACCGCCGAACCCTGCAAGCCATCGCCTGGAGATACCGCACCCCGTCCGCGTCACGGCGTCGGCCCCCGGACCGCTTGGGGTCCCGGGGGCCGATGTCATGTGGGGCGGGGAACCTGATCGGCCGGGGCTCCCCGACCGCTATCCGGCTCCGTGGTTCAGTTGCTGGTTATAACGGGTGCCGGACCGTCCTTTCGGAACGGGTTCGAACAGTCGAAGAGGACCTGTCCGCTCCGCTTGTCGTAGTAGAAGGACCCGAAGTAGAGATCCTCGGTGATGTCCTTGTTGATTCGGTCGCTCATCATCCACTCGGCTCCCTCAGGCAGGAGCCTCATGATCTCCGGAGGCACGTTCTTGGGTACGCTGGGCTTGAACTCCAGAGCGGGGTTCTCCAGATCCTTCAGCACAGCCTGGTCATCCACCGCATTGAGCACGCCCACGAGGCGGATGTTGTTCTGCGAGGGCAGCGACCGGGACGGCTTGTCCGGGTCGATTCCGCACCACGACGTGGATTCAAGCTGCTTGAACGAAGGGAACCGTGAGGTGATCTGGTCGAGCTCGTGCCGTACCTTACACCTGCCGGCCTCGTCACTCCCGCCCGCCGTGCAGGACGACACCGTCACTACGGTCAGCAGCGCCGCCGCCGCGGCGGCGCCCTGGAACGACACCCATCCCGTCATCGCCCGCCCCCTCCCGCACCGGATGTGTTCGCGACGAGGATGTTACCCCTGGTCCAGGAGACGTCCCAGGTGACGGTTCCTAAGGTCAGGAAGAGCTTGGCCCGCCCCGGTTCGGCGAAGCGTCCGTTCTCGCCGTCCAGCGCACCGCTGCCGACTGTGCCGGACGTCCTCCCGCCCGGGCGCCGCGGTCATTGTCCGACGCGGCGCAGGACGAGCTGTTTGCGGCGATGGGAAGCGATCACGGCAGGGCCCTGCTGTGGTGCCATGTCAGCTCAGGAGCGCGCGCCACCGAGCTGCTGGGCGTCCGCAGGACCGACAATGACTGGCCCGGTCAGCGCCTGGGGGGCTCGACGGCTCCCGGTCCCAAACCGTTTGCCCTCGCTGCCCGGCGCGGTGTGTCCTGTGGGCATGAGCAGAACGGCGCAGGTCATCGTGTTGGCGCGGTACGAGGACGAGGTGATGGAGCCGCTGACGCGGCCGGACGAGGCCCGCACCTGGCAGGGCTGCTTCGTACAGCTCCCCTGGCTCGTAGGAGGCTGGCACATCGAGTTCGAGAAGTCGCATCGGCGCCGCGGGGTGCTCAAGGATCTGGAGTCCCTGCCGTGGAACGAGCCCGCCTGCGTGCAGGTCATGCTCCACGACCAGGACGACGACCTGTTCGGTCTGTGGATGTTCCGCGACGGAGTCCTCGTCGAGGTGGGATTCCGGGCACCCAGCGAGTTCACACCGCAGCGCGGCTGTGGGACGTGGACCCCGGCTTCCTGGTCCGGACCGGTCTGGGCAGAGGAGAGGGCCGGCACTCGCCGGAGCACGTGCAGGACCCGCGGTTGTCTTGGTGACCCGGCGCAGGCAGGGGCCGGGTACCTGCTGAAGGCGCCACTTGCCGGTCCTGCCCGGGCCGGACCGGTTTCGTCCGGCTCCGGGCTCCGGCCAGCCTGGGACTGGCGCAGCCCGAACCGCTCGGCACGCTCCGTCGGCCTCCCGAAATCGCTGGGCCACGGCGGTAGGACGGGGCCGACGTCGTCGCTGTTGCAGACACCGACGTCCACGCGGCAAGGCCCGTGAAGAAGCATCGTCAGCGTGGTCCTCGGATGCTGTCGATGATGCGCGTCCAGTTGTCACTGCCGTGCCCGTCCGCAATCGCGCGCCGGTAGTGGGCCTGCACGGCCAGGGGGAGCGCGAGGTCCAGGCCGATCGACGTACTGGTCTCGACGATGTGGTCGGACGTCGCTCCCATCATCGTGACGGTGCTGAGGTGGCCGGGATGCTCTCCTGCATCGAGCGCGGCACCGGGGTTCTCCTCACCAGCCCTCAGGATGTCTCCGATCGAATCGGCGGAGGCGAGCAGCTCCGGCAGCACGTCCTTGGCCTTCATTCCTGCCGTACCGAGCATTGCGGTGGCGTGCATCAGTGCCGACAGGGTGGTGAGGAACACCGTGAGCTGGGCCTGGTACATCATCTGGGCGAGGCCCGGGTCCTCGCCCAGATGCTTTGGTGTTCCGAGGTGCGCCAATGCCGCCCGGTGCCGCTCCATCACCTGGCCGGGCCCGCTGTAGTAGACGTGGGCTGCCTCTGTGCCGACCATCGGCGCGGGGACCATGACACCTCCGGCGAGGAACGCGGCGCCGTGGCCCGCTGCCCAAGCAGCAGCCTCGCGTGTGCGGTCGGGGGTGTCGGAGCTCAGGTTGACCAGCGTCCGGCCGGCGAGCGATGCGGTGGCACCGTCGAGGATGCCGTACATGACCTGGTAGTCGGTGAGGCTGAGGATGACGAGGTCGCTCGCCTGGAGCGCCTCGGTGGGTGTCGCTGCCGGCGTCGCTCCCTCGGATACGACACCGGCGGCCCGGCTTGCGGTGCGGTTCCAGACGGTGACCGGGTGCCCGGCACTGAGGAGGGTGCGGGTCATCGCCTGGCCCATCGGGCCGAGCCCGATCACGGTGACAGCGCTGTTCCGGCAAGTGGTGTGCTGCTGTTGTTCGTTCACTCCTCCATGCTCGGAGAGCGCCACTACTCTGGGAAGTACCCACTATTTTCTGCGGTACTTACCTTTCAGTAAGGGGTTCAGTGATGGCAAAGGCGCCGAGACGCGGTCCCTACATCTGTGGCATCGACGCTGCGCTCGACGTGGTGAGCGGCAAGTGGAAAGGGCTGATCCTCTGGGAACTCGACGCCCACGGCGTACGCCGCTTCGCCGAGCTGCGTCGAGGTCTGCCGGGAGTGAGCGAGAAGATGCTCACCCAGCACCTGCGGGAGATGGAGGAAGACGGACTGGTGCACCGGAAGGTCTACGCCGAGGTGCCGCCGCGAGTGGAGTACTCGCTGACCGTGCACGGGCACACGCTCAACCAAGCGCTCGGGCCGCTCGGCGACTGGGGGTCCGAACGGTTGCGCCGCGAGGGGTCCGAAGTGGTGGACGCAGCCGAGACGGCACACGGCTAGTGCTGTGATCGGGAACGCTGACCGAGCAGGAGCGGCAGAAGCTTCAGCACGTCGTGCGGCGGGGCAGCACCAGTTCGGTGCGGTTCCGGCGGGCGATGATGCTGCTGGCCTCGGCCGGCGGAGCCCCCGCCCGCCTGTGGCCGTCCGACCACGCCGGCCTCGTGGTGCGGCTGCGCACTCGCTCCGGTAGGAACGGCGGACAGGGTCCCGAGAACCTCCGCAACCGTCGGGCGTCCGCTCGCGTCGCAGCTTTCATGATCGTTATTTTGGTGGTGATCGGTGTTCCCCTACTCGCGGCGGCCATGACCGGCGCGGTGTTCGTCCACGTGGGCGTCGCCGTGCGCAGGCGCTCGTTGCGTCCGGTGCGGAGGCTGGTCTTCTGCTTCCAGCTGGCCCTGGCTGGGGCCGGTGTTGCGGCCCTGGCCTTCGGCTGGGGGTACACGACCGGCTTCAACATCCCTGACCCCGATGCGCAGTGCAACGGGATCGGGCTCGACCGGGCAGCCTCTCAGCGGCACCTGGTGACGAGGTCGGTGTTCCCGGTGTCGATCGTCTGCTCCGACGGCTGGGACGGCAGGAACGGGGACGAGCAGGTGCCGGGCTGGGTCAACCCGACCGTCTTCACGGCCGGCGGACTGGGGATCGCCGCCTTGGTCGCGATCCCCTTCACGATCCGGGTCCGACGCCACCGCCCCGGCCCCGGCCCGAGATGACCCGGGGCCCTCGGACCGGCGTGTTCCCTGCGCGAGACGGACGGCTACCTCGAGCAGTACTGGAAGAAGATCAGGTACCTCTACCAGCGCCACACGTGAGCGCTCGCGCCGCGAGGCCGCCGCTGAGATCGGCGAACGTCCGGGCGCCGTGGCGCTCGCGGCCAGGACGCCTCCATCCGCCCAGGGCGGGTTCAGCACCCAGGCTGAGGGCAGCAGCACCACGATCCGTGCCTGTCCGCCACTGTCTTCTCCACTCCCCGCCCGGGACCGGCCGTGGTCGCGCCCAGTATCATCTCGGTGTCAGCCGACACGCTGTGTCTCGGCTCCTGCCTGGGCGGACACGTTGGGCAGCGGGACGGTGCAGGACGCGCAGCGCCGGGCGTCGACGGGTACGGGGCTGAGGCATTCGGGGCAGTCGCGCTTGGGTGCCTGAACGTCCTGGTGCGGTGCGAGGCGCTCGTGGAGCTTGTTGATCGGCAAGACCACCAGGAAGTACAAGGCGGTCGCCAGCAGCAGGAAGCTGATCGCCGCGTTGATGAACGCTCCGTACGGGAACTGGGTAGCGCCGACCGTGAACGCTTTGCGGCTCATGTCTCCGGCCACTCCCGTGGCCAGCCCGACCAGCGGAGTCAGGAACGCACCGACGAAGCCGTTGACCACGGCAGTGAAAGCGGCGCCGATGACGATTCCGACGGCGAGATCGACGACGTTGCCGCGAAGGATGAAGCTGCGGAAGCCTTTCACCTGTCTCCTTTACAGATCCCTGGCACCGGGGTGTGGGCGCGGGGCGGTCTCCGGTGGCCATTCCGCTCTCATTCCGGGTGCCCTGCCTCCGGTCGTCGATGCGGTGGGGCGACGGGCGTGGCGGGCGCGGGGTCGGCGGTGCTGCGCAGCGGTCCGCGGGGCGAGGAGGAGTTCCTCATAACGGCCGAGGGCAAGAACGCCGGCAAGTAGCCCTCCGGGCAGGGCGAGCACGAGGAGGGCGGTGGTCGGTGCCGCCGGGTCGGGCATCACGCGCCGGGCACGCCGACGAGGGCGGCGAGGGGAAGGACATCACTCACGGGCGGGTTCAGGGCGCGGGCGCGTTCGCGCAGCTCCTGCGCCGTGGGGTGTATGGGGCCTGTGGTGCCGTCCTGAACGAAGACCCTGATGCATGGCGTGCGGATTCCGGTGCGGTCCGCAAGCGCCTGCACACTGAGGTGGGGGCGGCGCATGGCTGCTTCGAGGACGTGCGACAGGTCGGCCATCTCCCGCTCCTGCCCCGGTCGCCGGCTCTCATGCCGTGCCGTATCCGAGGTCATCCCGACGCGCGAGTTGCAGCGAGGCAGCAGCCGCACCGGCACGTGCCGCCTGCGCAAGCCGCTCGGTTAGAGCCAGCCGTTGCGGCGGAAGGCGCGGTAGAGGAGCCCGGACGCCAGTGCCATGAGGCCGAGGGCGAGCGGATAGCCGTAACTCCAGCTCAGCTCGGGCATGTGCTCGAAGTTCATCCCGTAGACGCCGGCGACCATGGTGGGGATCGCGAAGATCGCCGCCCACGCCGAGATGCGGCGCATGTCATCGTTCTGCCAGGTACCCACCCGCGCCTGCTGGGCGTCCAGAACCGAGTTCAGCAGCTCGTCCAGGGACCGGACCTCCGTGTCGGTACGGTTCAGATGATCCGCCACGTCGCGGAAGTAGGGCAGGACCTTCGGCGGAAAGTCCTGGCCGGGCCCGGTCAGGAGCGACTGCAGGACGGGAACAAGGGGCTGGACCGCGTCACGGAACTCCCGCACCTCCCGCTTGAGGGTGTAGATCTGCGAGGTGTGGTCGACGCGGGAGGCGGAGAAGACGCAGTCCTCCAGCGCGGAGAGCGCGGCCCGCACGTTGTCCGCGGCGTCACTGTAGGCGTCCACGACCACGTCGAGGACGGCGTGCAGAACGGACAGCGGGCCGAAGCGCAGCATGCCGGGGGCGGCTTCGAGCCGTCGTGCGGCTTCAGCGGCCGGGTCGACCGCACCGTGCCGGACGGTGAGCACGTACCGGGGGCCGACGAAGAGCATCAACTCCCCGGTCTCCACCGCTCTGTCCGCATCGATGTACCAGAGGGTCTTGAGCGCGACGGCCAACACGTCGCCGAAGCGCTCGCGCTTGGGCCGCTGCCGTGCCTGGACGGCGTCCTCGACCGCGAGGGGGTGAAGGCCCAGCTCCTGCGCCAGCTGGACCAGTTCGGCTTCGGCCGGGTCCACCAGGCGCACCCAGCCGAACTCGCCCTCACCAAGGTCGCGCAGCCGCTTCAGCACGTGCTGGCAGGCTTCGTCCTCCAAGCCGCACTCCACGGTCTCCGACCGGCCCGAGTGTTCCTCATACATCACGCATTCCATCTCACCCGCATGCTTCAACATGCCGATTTCATGCGCCGCCGATCGTCCCGCCACCATGACGACCGTGGGGCGGGTAGCCGGGACACCTGTCCCTTGCCAGGGGAACTGTTGTCCGATTGCGCGGGGCGGGACGTGATCGGGTGGCTCGTCCACGCGATTGAAGCCGCCGACGCACTCATCATCTTGATCAGCGCCATCTGATCCCTTGTCCGCTTCGCCACGATCCGCCGCACAGCGGTCGCGCCATCGCCCAGGAACACGCTGAGATCGAGCGCGATCAAACAGAAGCCGCACCGCGCGCCTCGCTGCCCCCTGAGCATGCGCATCGCCCTGGCGCGCAACGGCAGCGGCTGGAGGGGACGTGGCGGACGTGGCGATTGCCTGGCCACCTGAACCAAGGGCGGCGCACTGCCTCTCGCCGCCCGCAGGCAGCGGCGGCGCCTGCGAGCCGCCTCCTGACCTGGTCCTTTCGGGGCCGGTGCGCGGCTCGCTGAAGTACGGGGGACAGGCCATGGCCTGGGGTGGTTGTGGGGCCGATGACGTTACCCGGCGCGGACAGGGGGCACCTATAGGTCCCGTGGCCGGTCCGCGTGAGCGGGCATGGCCCGCATCCCTGCGGACGAGGACGAAGGAGTACGGCAGTGACGAAGGCCCGCGAGATCATGACGGCGGACGCGACGTGCATCGGAGCCCAGGAGACGGTGCTCGAAGCAGCGAAGAAGATGACCCAGCTGGGGGTCGGCGCACTGCCGATCTGCGGCACGGACGAGAAGCTCAAGGGCATGCTCACAGACCGGGACATCGTGGTGAAGGTCCTGGGCGTGGGCAAGGACCCCGCCTCGGTGAAGGCAGGCGAGCTGGCCCAGGGCGAGGCGGTGACCATCGGCGCCGACGACGATGCCGAGGAGATCCTGCGCACCATGCGCGAGCACCAGGTCCGTCGGCTGCCCGTCATCGACGGACACACGCTCGTCGGCATCGTCGCGCTGGCCGACGTCGCCCGTGCACTTCCGGACGCAAAGGTCGGGGACCTGCTCCAAGCGGTCTCGCAGGACTGACCAGCGCAGTCACTTTGCCGGCGGTCAGGGGGCGGCGGGCTGCGTGAGCCAGCTGTTGAGGCCGTTGTAACGGAGTGAGCTCCCGGTTTCCATGACATGACAAAACACGCCGTGCCCCCGCCGCGCCGCACCGCGCGCGTCGTGCCAGTGACGGCGGTGATCCGTTAGAGGTGACATGACGGCAGTGACGGACACCCCGGCGGGAGTCGACCCCGGCAAGACTGCCGGACCGGCCGGCCGGGGTGGGGCCCCGGCCGGCCGGTCCGGCAGGAATCGATCCGTCGGTACGGGAGACGGTCGAGCAGAGCCCTGCTGCACCTGCGCGAGCGGCTGTGTGCAACGCAATGACCTGCAGCCGGCCGGCCGGCCGGACAGCGATGCGGCATCCAGGAGATCCTCGGCGGCGCGGGTGATGAAGCAGCGGGTGCGCTCCGGGTTTCAGGGCCTGGCACGCGGGAGGGCGGCTCCTTGGCCGACCGCCTCGGCGTCTCCTGCAAGACGGCGGACCGCTACCTCTTCGGAGCCACAAAGAAGCCGCAGAAGCGCCTCCAGGATCGACGTCACCACCGACTCCGTGCCAGAGCCGAACGAATTACAGTCCCTGGGGTAGCTTCTCCATGACACGGTCACGGAGAAGCTCGTACTCCTCACGGAGCCTGCCCCACTCGGTTACGGGTGGGCGGGGAATGACGATGCCTCCGATGACGGACTCGTCCGGCCCAAATTGTTCGCGGGTGAGGTCGATCTCGATGCCCATGCCCAGGCGGTTCCACCAGTGGTAGTCCACGCGCTCTCCGTTGACGTGGACCTCTCCCCGGATCAGCTCGCCTCCCAGCAGGTCATTGAGCACCATGGCGGTCACCCCGCACTGGTCCCGGGCCGGGTTGTCCTCGGTCCAGCGTGACCGGAACTCAGGAGTGCACGTCTCGGCACTCCAGCTGCTGCGAACGGCTCGTTCGATGTCGGTGAGAAGCAAGGGTGTCATGCCGGTGATCCTGCCAGCGGGCACTGACATTGATGCTGATACTCAGGTTCCGGTGGCCGTGGCTCGGGTACTGACTGACGCCGTGCGGGGTTGTCCTCCCGTTGTTCTGTCCGGCCGCCGGAACCTCTTCTCGTGGCTCCGGCGGTCAGAAGCCCCCTCAATGTCCTGTCTGCGCCACCCGGCCGACGCCTACCTCCGGTTGGGAAGGCATCAGCAGCATGAATCAGAGAGCGGATCAGACACTGCGGGCCAGGCCGTCTTCGGCGGGGTCGACTCTCACGCCGACACCCTCCACGTTGCCGTCATCAGCGACAATGGCAGCCGCCTAGCAGACGCGGAGTTCGTCACCACGGCCGCCGGATACGCCGCTACCCTGGCCTTCCTGGATGCCCACGGCCACGTGATCGCGATAGGCGTGGAAGGCACTTCCTCATACGGCGCCTGCTTCACCCGCGCCGCCCGGTCGCACGGACACCCGGTCGTCGAGGTCAACCGGCCCGACCGGGCCGAACGACGCCGCACCGGCAAGTCCGATCCCATCGACGCCTACGCCGCCGCCCGTGCCGCCCTGTCCGGACGGGCCTCCAGCTCACCCAAGGACGACACCGTCGCCGGCATACGCGCCCTGCACAACGCCGCTCGCTCCACCGTCAAGGCACGGACCGCCGCCCTGAATCAGATCACCCACATCCTCTTCGCCGCACCCGAGAGCATCCGCGCCAAGTACGGGCAGCTCAAGGGGACCGACCGAACCGACGCCCTTGCCCGGCTTCGGTCAGCCGGCGACGCGGTCCACATCGCGGTTCTCACCGCGCTCAAGATCCTCGCCCGACGCGTCAAAGCACTCACCGCCGAACACACGGCCCTGACCAAAGCGCTGGACAGCGAGGTCACCGTCCACAACCCCGGTTCGCGGGCCACCTACGGAGTCGGCCCCGACACCGCGGCCCAGCTGCTGATCACGGAGGGAGGCAACCCCGAACGCAGGCGGACCGAGGCCTCCTTCGCTGCGCTCGGCGGGGCCGCACCGGTCCCCGCCTCCAGTGGCAAACCAACCGGCACCGCCTCTCACGAGGCGGCGACCGGGCGGCCAACGCCGCCCTCTATCGCATCGCGCTGGTCCGTATGTCAGCAGACTCCCGCACCCGCGAATACGTAGCACGGCAGACCGTCGCAGGTCGCACGAAGAAGGAGATCATCCGGCTCCTGAAGCGAGCCGTCGCCCGGAAGATGTTCCGATGTCTGACCACCCCAGTCGCCGTTCCCGCCATCGCCGACCTGCGACCACTGCGGCAGTCCAAGAAGATCACCCTGACCGCCGCAGCAGGCCAATTCGGCATCTGGCCGACCACCGTCTCAGCCTTCGAACGCGGGATCCGCCGAGACGATGACCTCGCTCACGCTTACCGGGACTGGCTCCGCGCCGCCTGATCACCCACCCCGGGTCATAGATCGTGTGGCACGGGCGGCCACGGATGGCCATCAGGGGAAGCCCCCGACGGCCGTCCCGCGCGAACGAAGTCGCCGTACTCATCCTGGACGACGTTCTCGTTGACCCACCGACCCCGCTCGGCTCCAGAGCACTGTTCGGCAGCGATCAGCGCGGTCAACGGGTCCTCAGCCATGCCCAGGAGCCGACCGAACTCGTCGTCCTCGTCATCTGGATCCAAGGGCGGAAACTCGCCCAGGTCCAGGAAGCCTTCATTGCCGATGTCCTCGACCGTATGGAGATAGACCTCATAGGACGTCTTCGCCGGGCGAACCTGTACATAGCGCACACCCGGACGCTCTGCCGAGCCGCACGGCCCAAGAAACTGCTCGACCGGACGGCCCCGCCGCAAGGACCCGAGGATGAACGACTCTGCCAAGTACCGCACTATGCCACCCTACGGCGCACCGACCGCCTCCATAGCTTGACGATCAATAGGAGCATCAACGGCCGGACGGCAAAGGGTCAGTTTCCGCTGTCTGAGGTCACCGGTGGCACAGGGCGGTGATGGCGGGGTTGGTCATGCCGTGCGCTGCGCGGCGCAGGGCTGGCTGTCATGTCGGCGGTCCCCGCGCCCGTCGCGGGTCGGGCGGGGCGGCGGGGCATGGCGGTGCGGTTCAGTCGCGTCGTTCTGTTCCCGAGCTTGGGTGTTGCGGCGTGCGTCGGCGTGCGTCGGCGGGGTGGCTTGGTGGGGCTGGTCCGTGGATCTGTGCTGGGGTGTCTGCTGATCGGGAAGTGACATGAGGGGCCTCCAGGTTCGGCGTTCGGCTGGAGAGCCGGGCTGAGCTGGTGGAGCGGGATTGGTGGACGGTGGAGTTCGGGGATGCGCGTGCCTGGGGCCAGCGCGGACATTCCGATCCGAATGGACTACAGGTGGCCTGCAAGCGGGCACGTTCAGATCACCTGCTTGACCTCAACCAAACTTGGGTTTCTAGGTTCCTTCCAGAGCCGCGGTGACCGACCCAGGCGCTGACCTTCAGGGAGGCTCGCAGTGACCCAGAACACAGCCCAGATCGAAATCCCCGATCACTACCGCAATGCGGTGATCCCGCACATCATGGTCGACGGCGCCGCCGCGGCGATCGAGTTCTACGCGCAGGCGTTCGGCGCCGTCGAGCTCTTCCGGCTCGAAGGCGACGCCGGGCGGATCGTGCATGCCGAGGTCGCTATCCACGGTTCCACACTCATGCTCGGTGACGTCGACGTCCCGTTCTCGATTCCGGACCGGGTGGGAGCGTCGGTTGCGTTGCACGTGTACGTGCCGGACGTGGACGGCCTGACCACGACGGCTGTGAACAGGGGCGCCGAGCTGCTCACCGCGCCGACTGACATGCCCTACGGTGCGCGGCAGTCGATGCTGCGCGACCCGTTCGGCCACGTCTGGATCTTCCTTACTCCGACCGTGGCGGCGTGATTCGTATGCCGAACGTCGCCCAACAGGAAGAAACCGGGTACCCGATCGGCCGCGCGCTCGTGCTCGGCCCGGGCGGCCCCGCCGGCACGGCCTGGACGGCCGGGCTGGCCCACGATCTGCGTCACAAGGGTGTGGATCTGAGCGAGGCAGACATGATCGTGGGCACCTCGGCAGGTGCGATCGTGGCGGCGGCGCTCGGCGCCGAGGATGGCCTGGGCCGCCTCGCCAACCCACTGACCGGTGCTCGCCCCCGACCCGCCGGGCCGGACCCGGGACGGACGGGCGAGGTGTTCGCCGTGCTCGGAACGCCGGGCCTGGCGCCGGACGAGGTCCGGCGCCGTGTGGGGCGGATCGCTCTGGAGACGGCCGAACCGCGCGCGCAGCAGGCGCTGCTCGCTGTTCGTCGCGAGCTGATCGGCACCGAGGCCTGGCCCGAACGGCATCTTCTGATAACGGCCGTGGACGTGGCGAGCGGCAAGCCCGTGGTCTGGGACCGCGACAGCGGCGTGCCGCTGGTTCACGCCGTTGCAGCGAGCAGCGCCTTCCCCGGCACGGCCTCACCGGTCGCGGTCGGTGACCGGCACTACATGGACGGCGCACTGCGCGAGGGCACCAACGCCGACCTGGCCCGCGGGGCCCAGAGGGTCCTCATTGTCGAACCACTGGCGCATCAGCACCCGCGAGAGCCGCACCAGCAGGCGCATTTCGCACTGGGCACGCAGTCCGTGCTCGCCGTTGCTCCGGACGAGACCTCGGTTCGTGCCTTCGGTACCGACCCGAGCGATCTCGCGGCATGGGCTCCTGCCTTCCAGGCGGGATTCGCGCAGGCTGCTGACGAGCACGAGCGGCTTGCCGCCTGGATCCATCCGCGAGCTGAGTGAACCCACCAGTGGGGACCGACCTTTACGTTCCGGCATGCCGAGTTCGACGAGCAGGCCGCGGATGCGCCGCTCGATCTCGTCGCGGATCGGCCGGACCGCCGCCACGCCCTGCCCAGTAGGAAGGGGGGAGAGGTTCCCGCCGGGATAGAGGTACCGCTGTGATCGTTCGATTCCTTGGTGGTCCGCTCGCTGGTCGCGTCCGGGAAACCCCCCCGATAGCCGGGGCGGTGGCCGGCTCACCACTGGTCAGGCGTCGAGTGAAGCCGTATCGGGGCGGCGCGCCCCGTTCATTAGAGTGCTCCGCATGGACATGCGGAGAATCGTGGCAGTGCTGGCCGAGGAAGCCGAACAGCAGATCCAGGACCAGGTGTGGGAGGTGACGCCGGGCGACTGCGCACTCGCTCTTGAGGCTGAGGCCGGCCTGCGTGACGTCGTCGGCCCGCCGGGCTTGCAGGAGGCGCTGCCGCAGATCAAGCGGCTGGAACACCTGCGGGAAACGCTCGCTGTCATGGCGGTCGCCCTGGCGCGTACTCACGGCCGTCTGGCCTGGTTTCTCTCCGGTGCTCTGAACGCGCTGGAGCCAGTCCTGCACTGGCGTGCCCTGCCTGCCGAGCGTGGAGGCACCTTCGGCACCGTTCTCGCGAGCCCTGAGGATTACACGGAGGCGGAAGATGCCGTCCGCCGACTTCAAGAAGTCCTTGCCCAGATCAGCCGCGTCAGTCCCTAGAGTCGGCTTCGGCTGATCCGCGCTTCGACAGGGGGCGTCCGTTTGCGGAGGAGCAGCGCGATGGGGGCGGGCGGTGGCGGGCGATCGGGCACGTCCAGGAACGGGCCGGTGCGGGGCGGGAGTACGGATCGGCCGCGCCATCGCCTTCCTCGGGCTTGGGCTTCACGCCGGGCACCGGCCGGCTCCGGCGGTCCTCGCCGCTTGCAGGGTCAGCCGCCGGGCAGGGCGGATGCGGCCGCCGAGGCGGTCGGCTGGTCAGCGGCGCCCCGGTGGGCATTCGCGCTGGACGGGGATGTCCTTCATCCGGATGTTGCTGGAGAGAGCGATGCCGGGTGATCAGGGTGGAGCCGCCGGCGGTTGATGTGCCCGGCTGCGGGAGGAGTGCTACGAGGGGGGATTACTGCGCTTCGAGCGTGACCTTCCACGGCGTGACTACCAGGGGGCAGACCCGGCCTGCGTCGGGGCGGCAGCGTCGCTGCGCGGTGATGGTCGCGGTGCCTTCGTGTTCCGTGTGGAAGGTGGCTGATGCGTCACCGCTCGGCGCCGTGCGTCCCGTCGTCCGCCGGAGCACCGTGGAGTCGCTGGACGTCGGGGTGCTCCAGGTCCAGGTGAGTCCGTTTTCGTGGGAGGCGGTGAGCCGGACTTCAATGTCATCACCCGGACTCGCGGTCACGGATCGGCCGTTGTCCGGGTTCGTGAGTGCAATGCGCTGTGCCAGCTGGTTGGCCGGCGCTGCGTGGGTGGTGGCGGGAAGCGAGAGGGGAGCGAGGGCCAGGGCGAACGCGGCGGCGCCTCGGGCGAGGGTGATCATCAGGGGCATGGTTCTACCGGCCCTCAGCGTTCCCAGGAAGGTCTGTCATCCGATCAGGTGGACCACTTCACCCACAAGAGCGCCGTGGCTCTCCCCGCGGACCCCAACGGCCGCGCCGGGGTCGTGTCTCGGCATGGCGGTGGCCCTGTACGAAGTCCGGCGGTGGGAGACCGCCGGCCCTCGCCGACTCGGCGCAGCTGCGCCGAGTCGACCTCGGTGTGTGCTCGGGGCAGGGCGTCGACGTGGCCAGCGGGGTAGCGCGGGGCGTCGACGGTGCCATCCGTGCGCGCGACGGACTCAAAGGTGCAGGTGCGATGTGTCGGATTCGTGGCAGTGGCTGCTGTCAGAGCCTGGTGATCAGGGGCTCTGGTGTTCGGGTGGGAGTTCTCGGTTCGTGAGGCATAAGAGAAGGGGCCCTCTGGAGAGTTATTCGTTGCGACGAAACACTCCGGAGGACCCCTGTGCTGCAGTTCTACCAACTCGCCGTGCCCGCCGCCAACTTCACCACCCGCACGTGCGCGTGTCTGCCGTGCCGTTTCGGGAACGTTCCGTCCTGGGAGCCCGAGCACGAGCGTGCCTTCGAGACGGACATGACCGACACCGAGTGGGATGAGGTGCGCGGTGTGATCCCGTCGCCACCGTGGCTGGAGGGGCGCGGGGGCCGGCCCGAGGAGTACTGCCATCGGCGGATGTTGGACGCACTGCGTTATCTCGCCGACAACGGCGGCAAGTGGCGGGCGCTGCCCGAACCGTTCCCGCCGCCGCGCAAGGTTTTCGACTTCTTCCGCCGCTGGGTGCGTCAGAACGTGTTCGCGCAGATCCACTGCGCGCTGGTGAAGAAGATCCGGGTGAAGGTAGGCCGGTCCGAGCAGCCGACCGCCGCGATCATCGACGCGCAGTCCGTGAAGGCGGCCGAGACCGTCGGCGCCGCGAGCCGGGGCTTCGACGGCGGCAAGCAGGTCAACGGCCGCAAGCGGCATATCGTCGTCGACACCCTCGGCCTGGTCCTGCTGGTCGCTGTCACCGGCGCCGACATGAACGACCGGACCGCCGCGATGGCTCTCTTCCACCGCCTCACCCTGCTGTTCAGGCAGGTCACCAAGGTCTGGGCGGATCACGGCTACGACGGCGAACTCGCCCCCTGGGCCCTACGCACCCTCGGCCTGGACCTGGAGATCCCCGACCACCCCGGCCGCCGCAAGGGCCACGGTTTCAAGGTCATCGCGAAGCGGTGGATCGTGGAACGATCACTCGCGTGGATCACCCGGCGGCGCCGCTGCGTGCGTGACTACGAACGCCGCCCCGACCATCACGCCGCGTTCGTCCTGCTCGCCGCGGGCATCCAGATGAGCCGCCGCCTCGCCGGCCCTGCCGACCGCGGCAACCGCGGCGTCAGCCGGGCAGCCTGGTGAACTTCCCATCCCCCCGCTTCACGATCCATCCCCGGTCCGCGAGCCGGGAACACACATCCCGTGCCCGCTGCTGACGTGCCGGAGTCGTCTCCCAGCCCAGCCGCTCGGCCACCTGCCGGGCCATCACCGCCCCCTGCGACTCCCGCACGACCGCCAGCGCCGCCCGATACATCTCTGGCAGCACCTCCTCGTCCCGTCCCGGCTCCCACACGGCGATCGGCCCAGCCACCGTCAGTACAGGCCCCCCGGCCGCCCTCGGCTCCGCTGCCCGGACCGGCGCGAGAGCACCGACCGCGTCGGCCACCTCGTCGACCTCCATCACGACCAGGCTCAACGAGGCCGCCACCTCGGCCAGTTCCGCACGCTCCTCGAGCGCAAGGCGCAACCGGCGCACCGCGTCCTCTTCCGCCACAGCCTCCGCCAGCCAGTGATCCACCTGCTCCTGGGCCTCCACGAGCAGCGACTGCCACTCCGTCGCCTTCCCCCGCGCCAACTCGGCCTTCGCCGCCATCAACGACATCACGGACACCATCGAGACCTCCCACGTCCACTCGGAACCATCTCGATGCTTCTCCGTAACCCTCCTCGGCACCCACCACAGGGAAACGATCACCCGCCAGAGCGAGGCACCCCGCACTGACTAGCCCTTGATCACCAGGCTCTCAGTGACAGCGGGTCAGGTGCGCCGACGCAGTGCGGCGAGGGCTTCCCGTTCCTCCGCGCCGTGGGGTGCCCCTCAGGGTGTCTCCACTGTTGTCGGGCGACCTTCTGGCTGAAGGCGGCGAGACGGCCTGGGTCCGCGTGTTCGTGGAGGTCGCCCACGAGTCGCATTGAACGTGTTCAGAAAATCTGACAGCATGACGTTGAAGGGCCTGCCGGACCGGGGGGACGTCGATCCGTCTGCCTTCGGCACGAGTTGGCCATGAGATCGGGAGGTCTTTACGACATGATCATCGCCTTGGTCGTCTTCTTGTTCCTGGGCCTGCTAGCGGCCGTCGCGCTGGGCCTGCTCGTCGGGTGCGCCCTGCTGCTGGCGATGCTGGTTTCGTTCCTTGCGACCCTCGCCTCGGGAGCCACGTTCCTCGGGCTCGTAGCCCGCAAGCGACGCGCATCCCGCTACGCCGCCCCGGCCTGGCAGGGCTGGTAGCCGCCCGCCCGCTGTTTCCCGTACAAGATGTGACCACCGAGCCTGGCCGACCTCAATGCGGCCGGGCTCACACATGAGCTGACCTGTTTCGCCCGGAGCCACGGTCACATCCAGCTCAGGCCTGTGTTCGCGGGCGTCACACCTCGCGAGAGCACCGTCTCCTGGCGCGACCCCAAGAGGCCCACGTGGCACGACATGCTCGGACCGCCCGCCTACGAGGCCCTGTGTCAGGAGACCGTCGGCCGACCGTGTGGCTGCCGATCCACCACGACGCCGACGTCGGCCGTCGGCGCTGCGAAGAACCGGAGGCGGCGCCTGAATGGGAACAACAGCGGGGACGATCAGGCACAAAAGAGCGGCCTGACCCGGGCGGTGGAAGTCCCCGGGCGAACGAGGCTGTGTGACCGGTCGGGACAAGGCCCTTCCGCATCGCACAAGGCCGAGCGGGACCGCCTTGGAGGGTGACGGCCGTCGCGACGGTCGAGTCAGACCGCGGGCGGCGCTCCCGCTCCCGCCCCGGGAGACCTCTGACGCCCGGGCGAGAGGTACACGACCGTGGCGGCGTCCCGAGGGCCGTAGAAGTGGAGCATCGCCGACTCGGAACCGGCTGGTTGGGTGCGCAGTGCGGGGGCGGTTTCAGGCGGGGCGGGCGGGGGCCCGTAGCTCGACCTCGTATCCGCCCTGGGGAGTGGGTTCGGCGGTGAGGGTGCCGTGGAGCAGTTCGGCGCGTTCCCTCAGGCCGATGAGGCCGTGGCGGGCGCTGGGCAGGGGGACCGACGGGCGGGTGGGGGCGGTGTTGGTGATGGTGACGCCGAAGTGGCGCGCGTCGTGCCACAGGCGTACGTCGGCGCGGGCGCCGGGGGCGTGCTTGCGGACGTTGGTGAGAGCCTCCTGGACGGTGCGGTAGACGGTGCGCTGGGCGGTCGTGCTGATGTGTGGCGGCAACTCGCCGGTCAGCGTGGTCTCGATGCCGCTGTTGGCGATGAGCTGCTGGAGGTCGGCGAGGGTGGGCTGGGGGGTGAGTTCGGTTTCCTTGCCGCCGGAGGCGCGCAGCAGGGTGACCATGTGGCGCAGTTCGTCGAGGGTCTTGGTGCTCAGGACGCGGATGGTGCGGGCGCCCTCGCGGGCGTCGGCGTCCTTGGCGGCGACCTGGAGGGCTCCGGCCTGGACGGCGATGAGGCTGACCTGGTGGGAGACGACGTCGTGCATCTCGCGGGCCAGCTGGGCGCGTTCGCAGGCGAGGACGTTCTGGGCGTGCAGGACGCGCTCGTGTTCCCGGGCTTCCTCGACCTCGACGAGCTGGCGGGCCACGTCCCGCCTGGCCTGGACGAGCTGGCCGAACAGCACGGGGGCCACGGCTGTGGCCAGGGTGTAGACGAACTGGACGAGCGTCCAGGTACGGTCGCCGGTGAACGTGTGGGACAGCGGCCAGGCGAGGGTGTCCGCGGCCGCGTTCAGCAGGGCGCAGCCGGCCAGCAGGGGGCGGTTGCGGGTGGATGTGGCCAAGGTGTAGAGGGCGACGATCGGGGCGACCGCCACGTCCATGAACAGGGTCATGGGCAGCGTCAGCAGGAAGACGGCCAGCGGGAACCGCCTGCGCAGGAACAGTCCGGCCGAGCCCACGGCGGCGCAGGCCCACATCACGGGGGCGCCCTCGCCGAAGAGGTTGATCCAGGCGTCGAGCCCGGCCAGCGCCACCAGAGCCGTGTCCACGGCCCAGGGCGGCAGGCGCCGCCAGAGCTCCCTTCCCGTGCTCATCGTCCGGTCTCCCGCGTCGCGCCGTCGTCGTCGTTGTGGCTGAGCAGTCCGGACCGCTCGGCCAAGAGCGCGGCCTGGACCCGACTGGTGACCCGCAGTTTGGTCAGGATCGAGCTGACGTGGTCCTTGACGGTGCCCGTGCTCAGATGGATGCGCGTGCCGATGTCCGCGTTGGACAGACCCTCCGCCACCAGGACGAGGACGTCGCGCTCCCGTTCGCTGAGCAGGCCGACGCGGGCCACGTCCGCGTCCTGGGGCGCTCCCGCCCCCGGGTGGCTGCGCAGCAGCGCGCGGGAGGCCTTCGGCGACATCACCACTCCGCCCGCGGCCAGGGTGCGCACCAGCTGGGCGAGCTGTTCGGGCTCGGTGTCCTTGAGCAGGAAGCCGGAGGCCCCCGAGCGCAGCGCGGTCAGGATGTACTCGTCGGTGTCGAACGTGGTCAGCATCGCCACGTACGGGGGCGCGGGCAGTTCCTGGATCTGTCGCAGCACGGTCAGACCGTCCACGTCCGGCATGCGGATGTCCAGGAGCACGACGTCCGGCAGCTCACGCCTGACGACATCGGCTGCCCCCGCCCCGTCCCCCGTCGCCACGACCTCGATGCCGTCGGACGCGTTCAGGATCATCCGGAACCCGGACCGCACCAGCGCCTCGTCGTCCACCACCACTACCCGGATCACCGGCGCCCCGCCTCACACTCGTCTGCTCTGTCCCGCATTTCGGCGCCCCGCACCACCCGGGCGGGGCGCCGCCTTCTCCTACGGCGTTCGCCTGACGTCGACCGTATGCCCGGCAGGCTACGCGGTGGTGCGATCACCCACAGACCCTGGACACCCGGCGGACCCGCTCCAGCCATTCGGGGGGTGCGCCCCGGCCCCTCGGCGGGCCGACGGGCGAGACTCGCCGGACGGTGCCTGCGGTGCCTGCGGTGCCTGCACGCCGGCCCGAGGGCCCGCGCCGAGCACTCGGGCCGCAGCCGGCTCCCGCACCGCTCGGCGCGCCATGCCAGGACGGTGTGCCGGCCCCGCCCGGCCGCGAGATCGTCCGTCCCCGGCCCCCCCCGGCCCCCCGG
>LJCW01000332.1 GCA_001298555.1 Actinobacteria bacterium OV450 | reverse complement strand
TGCGGCGGGTGGTGCGAAAAGCGGCGTTCGAGGCGCCCGTTTTCTTCGGTTCGGGTTGAAAGTGGCCCCCCGCACACCCCATATCGCGTAGCGAACCACCACAGAAGGTGACATTCGGTCCCTCTTCCGGTGACTCACCCCATAGGACCCACGTCACATACGACCCCGCGTAGTAGCCCCCGGACCCTGTTCCCCCACGGCCCGGTGCCGTGATCGGCGGCCGCCGGCTGCGAATGCGGCTAGTACCGGAGGTCGTTGCCAGGGCGGCGGGAGCCTGGCTAACTGGTGATGTCGCCACGGCGGCGGGGCACTTCGCCCCCCGCCCGACGAACCCCTCTCCACCGTGTGAGTGGCTCACGCATGCCTTCGGCGTGCGGCGACCGCCCCTGCCCCCGTCGGAAGGTTTCCTCCGTGTCCCACGTCATCCGCCGCATCGCCGCCTCCAAGAAGACCCTCGCCGGCTCCCTCGTCGCCCTGGGCGTCGCCGGCACCATGCTCGCCACCGTTCCCGCCCAGGCGGCTCCGATGGACGCAAAGGCGATCGCGCACCAGATGATCAAGGACCCGGCCCAGTTCGCCGCCTTCGACAAGATCATCTCCCACGAGAGCGGCTGGAACCACACCGCCACCAACGCCTCCTCCGGCGCCTACGGCCTGGCCCAGGCCCTGCCCGGCTCCAAGATGGCCTCCGCCGGCGCGGACTGGAAGACCAACCCCCGCACCCAGATCAAGTGGGGCCTGGACTACATGAACTCCCGCTACGGCAGCCCGGTCGGCGCCTGGAACTTCTGGCAGGCCAACCACTGGTACTAAGCCGCCCTCCCGGTGGAAACAGCACGAACAGACGCTCGGCCGAGGTTCTCCGGCCGGGCGTTCTGCGTTGGCGCACCGCCGCCACGCTCGAAAGGCCGCGGAGACCGCCAGTCGCTAGAATGGTCCCATCAGGCCCGCACCGTGCAGTCGCAGGAGTGCACCGCCACCGCCCCTTCAGGCATCCGTGGATCCGTGCAGCTGCGTGCCCGTGAGCGTGCGAGCCGCTCTCCCCGCAGACGGCGCGGACATCGAGCCGCATGCCGTCCGTACCGGGACAACCCCCTTCGCTGGCACAGGAGTCGGCACCATGACCAACGTCCTGACCCGGGCGGCGACCATCGCTGCCGCCATGCTCTTCGCCACCACGGGCGCCGCAGTGGGCGCCACCCAGGCATCCGCCCTGCCGAACGCGACCCCGACCTGCCATGTCGCCGACCTGAACCTGGCCATCGGCAGCCCGGAGGGCGCGGCGGGGTCCCTCTACTATCCGATCCAGTTCACCAACACCTCGACCCACACCTGCGCGTTGCGGGGATACCCCGGCGTCAGCGTCGTGGACGTCCGCCATCGCCAGATCGGGACCTCCGCGATCCGCACGGGCGAACCGGTGGACACCGTCACCCTCCAGCCCGGCGACAGCGTGAGCGCCATCCTCAGGACCAACAGCGCGGGCGTGGCCCGGGGCTGTCGGCCCACGTCGACGTATGTGAACGTCTACCCGCCGAACAGCTTCCAGGCCGTGCAGATCCCCTATCACCTGCGGGTGTGCGGAGCCTTCGAGATCAGCCCGGTGCAAGTGGGCGGCGACTGAGCACCGCAGTCAGGGACGACCGTTCAGGGAACGTCGCGCTCGACGGTGGAGAGCACCCGCACCAGTGAAGGCGACGCGGGGGCCGACGCGAAGCCGAAGCGCACGGGCGGGAGGACGGGGGCGAGTGGGCCGAGGTCGCTCCCGCCGAAGGAGGCACTGGCCGTGACGATCGGCCACAGGTCACCGGCCGCGTACCACTGGCGGCATCCGGGGCGCGAACTGCCCCGGGTCCGTACGCCGGTCAGCACGCGGGCGGGCCCATCGGCCAAGGCCGCCCACAGCGGAAGCCGGGCGAGCGGCCGGGGAACGGCCCGCAGGGCCAGGCCGAGGGCTCCCCGACGCCCGACCCGGAAACACAGGTCGAGGGGTCCCGCCGTGACCTCCCACACGCCGTCGCGACGGTGCACGCCCACCGGAGCCGTCAGCACCTCGTCGAAGTGGTAGACCCCGCCGATGTACTCCGCCACCCCGGCTGTGGGCGCCAGTAGCGTTCGCCATCCGTCGGCGCGCTCCAGCATCACGTCACTGAACGGCCCGAACGGTGACCGGGGCCAGTGGCCCACGACCACGCGCGTGCCGGAGCACGTCCCGACGGCGGCGATCCAGCCGTCGAACGTCAGCCGTTCGGATCCCACACCCCACGCGTACCCCGTGACACGGCCGGGCATGCCGGCCGCCGGTCAGCCGCGGCGTTGCCACTCCTGAGCCAGCAGGCGGTACGAGCGCACCCGGTCCGCGTGCCGGTGGGTGATCGTCGTGATCAGCAGCTCGTCGGCGCCCGTCGCCTCCTGCAGGCGCTCCAGGTGGTCGGCGACGGTGCGGGCCGAGCCCACGAACTGCGTTTCCACCCGGTCCGCCACCAGCTCGTCGTCCTCCGCCGACCAGGGCAGGGCGCGCGCCTCTGCGGGCGTGGGATAGGGGATCGCGCCCTCCGCCGTGCGGATGCTGCGCACCCAGGGCGCGTACCCGGTGGCCAGCTCGCGGGCCGTCGCGTCGTCCTCGGCGACCACCACGTCCGCGGAGACCGTCACGTAGGGCCGGTCCAGTTCCGCGGACGGCTTGAAGGCCGCCCGGTAACCTTCGGCGGCTTCCAGCACCGTGGCCGGGCTGACGTGGTAATTCGCCGCGAAACGCAGCCCGTTGTGACCAGCGGTCTCCGCGCTCACCCCGCCGCTGCTGCCCAGGACCCACACCTGCACGTCGGCCCCCTCCCCGGGAACGGCGTGCGCCTCCACACCCTCCGGGGTGCGGTACTCGCCGCGCAGCAGCGCGAGGACGTCGTCGACCTGCTCGGAGTAGTCCTGCGGCTGTGCGCCCGGCAGGCTGAGCAGCTTCTGCTGGAGCGCCACCCGCGGGTGGCCCAGCAGGTGGGCGAAGGAGAACCGGTCCGGGATGCGCAGCCCGTTCGGGGTGTACCCGCCGACGACCGGGGTGGCCTGGACCGGCGGTGACGCGGGTTCGTCCGCTCCCTCGCCCGTGGTCGGCCGCCGCCGTGCCGGCGGGCCCGCGGAGCGGCCCAGGCCCAGGTCCAGGCGGCCCGGGTGCAGTGCGTCGATCAGGCCGAACTCCTCCACCGTCGACAGCGCGGTGCGGTGCCCGAGCTGCACGGCGCCGGAGCCGATCCGGATCGTGCTGGTGGCGGACGCGGTCAGGGCCAGGACCACCGCCGGGGAGGTCCCGGCGACGCCCGGGTTGAGGTGGTGCTCGGCGAACCAGTACCGGGCGTAGCCGAACTCCTCGGTACGGCGGGCCAGGTCGATGCTGTTCTTGAGGGCCTCGGCGGCGGTCGAGCCGGACGCGACCGGGACGAGGTCGAGGACCCCGAGGGGGATTCCGGACATGGCCTGGCTCCTTACAGGTCGGGGAAGGACGGGTCGGGTATCTCCCGGCGCAGCACGGGGGCGATCTCCGACTGGAAGAGTTCGAGCGAGGCGCGGTGCTCCGCCTCCGGGAGCCCGCCCGCCTCGGCCTGCAGGTGCAGGACGGTGTGACCGAACTCCGCGTGGTAGCGGTGGACCTTCTCGATCACCTGCTGGGGGCTGCCGATCAGCGCCGAGCTGCGCTCGACGAAGTCCTCCAGGGTCGCGAAGACCGGCTCCACGCCCTGCGCGCGGTGCGCAGCCAGGTAGCGGGCGAAGGCCGGCCGGTATGCGGCCACGGCCTGCTGAGACGTGCGCGCCGCGTGGTAGCCGGCCGTGCCCGCGCCGACGACGGCGTGCGCCGGGTCGTGACCGTGGTGTTCCCAGCGCTCCCGGTAGTACCGGACGAGTTCCGCGTACGGGCCGATGGGATGGGTGACGTTCGCCGAGAACAGCGGGTCCCCGTAGCGCGCCGCCAGGTCCACCGACTCCCGGCTCGTCGCACTGCCGTGCCAGACGCGCAGCGTGCGCTGGTACGGACGCGGCAGCACCTCCGCGCCGGTGAGCGCCGGGCGGAAGCGCGGTTCGGCGGTCACCTTGTCCTCGCGCCAGATCCGCCGGAACAGCTCGTAGCTCTCGGAGTTGCGCTCCCACTGGTCCTCGGGCGTCACGTGGAACAACTCGCGCTGCGCCGTGCCGTTCCCCTTGCCGATCATGAGCTCCAGGCGGCCGTCGGTGAGGTGGTCCAGGGTCGCGTAGTCCTCGTACGCCCGCACCGGGTCCAGCAGGCTCAGCGTGGTGACGGCCGTGAACAGCCGGATCCGGCTCGTCAGGGCGGCGATGTGGGCGAGCACCACCGGTGGGGAGGACGACAGGAAGGGCCGTTCGTGGCGCTCACCGACGCCGAACCCGTCGAAGCCGAGCTCCTCCGCGCGCAGCGCGCTCGCGACGACCTCGCGGAACCGCTGCCGGGTGGGGGGTGCGGCGCCCGTCACCGGGTCCGCGTTGTCGGTGATCAGGGTGATGGCGAGGAACTTCACGAGGCCGCCGCCCGCCGGCCGGCGGTTGCCCGGGGCACGGCGAGGCCCAGGTGGTCGCGCAGGGTGGTGCCTTCGTACTCGCTGCGGAAGACCCCGCGTTCCTGGAGCAGCGGGACCACGGTGTCGGCGAAGGCGTCGAGGCCGCCCGGGGTGATGTGCGGGACCAGGATGAAGCCGTCGGCCGCGTCCGCCTGCACCAGCGTGTTGATCTGCCCGGCGACGGTCGCGGCCGAACCGACGAAGGTCTGGCCGGAGGTGGTGGCGATGACCAGTTCCCGGATCGACAGGTTCTTGGCCTCGGCGAGCGCGCGCCACTGCCGGGCGGTCTCCAGGGGGTCGCGGAACTGGCGCACGCTGGCGCGGCCGAGCGCGATGGTGTTCTCGCCGGTCCGGGGGTCGACGTCGGGAAGGGGGCCGTCGGGGTCGTAGCCGGACAGGTCCCGGTTCCACACGTGTTCGAGGTACTTGATCGCGGTCTGCCCGCTGACCTGGAGGCGGCGCACCTCGTGGGCGGCCTCGCGGGCTTCGGCGTCGGTGTCGCCGAGGACGAACGTGGCCGCCGGCAGGATCTTCAACTGGTCCTCGGTGCGACCGTACTTCGCGAGGCGGCGTTTGACGTCGGCGTAGAACGCCCGGCCCTCGTCGAGGGTCCCGTAGCGGCCGAAGATCGCGTCGGCGTCGGAGGCGGCGAACTCGCGGCCCTCGTCCGAGTCGCCCGCCTGGAAGATCACCGGGCGGCCCTGCGGGCTGCGCGGCACGTTGAAGCGGCCCTCGATGTCGAACTGCGGGCCCTTGTGGGCGAAGGCCCCGGCCCGTGCGTCGCGCAGGAAGGTGCCGGAACCGGCGTCGGCGACGATCTCGCTGCCGTCCCATGAGTCGAACAGCTCGTGCGCTGTGGCCAGGAACTCCTTCGCGCGGCTGTAGCGCTCCTCGCGCGGCAGGAAGCCACCCCGCCGGAAGTTCTCGCCGGTGAACGCGTCCCAGGAGGTGACCACGTTCCACGCGGCCCGGCCGTCCGACAGGTGGTCCAGGGAGGCGAACTGGCGGGCCACCTCGTACGGCTCGTTGAAGGTGGAGTTGATGGTGCCGGTCAGTCCGAGGCGGTCGGTGACGGCCGCGAGGGCGGCCAGCACGGTGAAGGTGTCGGGCCGGCCGACGACGTCCAAGTCGTAGATCTGCCCGCCCTGTTCACGCAGCCGCAGTCCTTCGGCGAGGAACAGGAAGTCGAACTTCGCGCGCTCCGCGGTCCGGGCGAAGTGGACGAAGGAGTCGAAGTCGATGTGGCTGCCGGCCGCCGGGTCGCTCCAGACGGTGGTGTTGTTGACGCCCGGGAAGTGGGCCGCGAGGTGGATCTGTTTGAGCGGCTTGGTGGGCATGGTTCGTCCTTCCGGAGGCGAGGCGAGGCGAGGCGAGGCGAGGCGAGGCGGGGCGGGGCGGGGCGGGGCGAGGTGCCGTGGAGTGAGGGCGGGCGTCAGGCGGCCGGGGGAGTGGCCGCGGCGTAACGGTTGGCGGGCCGGCCGAGTCCCAGCAGGCCGCGCAGGGTGGCCGCCTCGTACTCCCGCCGGAACAGGCCCCGCCGCTGGAGCTCCGGAACCAGGGCGCGGGTGATGGCGGGCAGGTCGTGGGCGATGACCGCGGGCCGCAGCAGGAAGCCCGACAGGCCGGCCTCCCGTCGCTCCCGGAGCAGCTCGGCCAACTGCCCCGGAGTGCCGGTGAACACTGCCTCGTCGCCGTCGTACGGTTCGCCCGCGAGCTCGTCGAGGCGGCCGCGGCGGTCGGCCGCCGCTCCGGGGGCCTCGTCGAGGAACACGGTCAGTTCCCCGAAGAGGTGCAGCGGCCGCTCGGCGAGCCCCGCCGAGGCGCGGAGCCCGCGGACGGCGGTGACGGCCGCGCGCGCCTGTTCGGTGTCGCGGGTGACGAGCCGGCCGATGTCGGCGGACCGGGCGATGAGCCCGTACGCGGCGCTGTCGGCGGCGCGCGCGCTCACGACCGGCTGGCCCTGGGGCGGGCGCGGTGTGATCGAGGGGCCGCGGACGCTGAAGTGGCGGCCCTCGAAGTCGATGTGGTGCAGTCTGTCGCGGTCCACGAACCGGCCACTGGCCACGTCGCGGATCTCCGCGTCGTCCTCCCAGCTGTCCCACAGCCGCCGGACCACCTCGACGTGGTCGGCGGCCTCCTCGTGCAGCTCGTCCTCCGGGAGCGGCGCGGGTCGACGGCCGAAGTGCCGTTCCTCGTGAGGGAGTCCGTAGACCTGTACGTGCAGCCCGGCGCGGCCGCGGCTGACGTGGTCGAGGGTGGCCACCGCCTTGGAGACGTGGAAGGGCTCGGTATGGGTGGTGGTCACGGCCCCCACGAGCCCGATGCGGCGGGTCAGCGGCGCCACGCGGGCGGCGGTGAGGACCGCGTCGAGCCGGCCGCGGACGCGGTCCGTGCGTTCGTCGTGGCCGGCGGGGGAGGAGGACTGGAGGGCGAGCCCGTCCTCGAAGGCGGCGAAGTCGAGCAGCCCGGCCTCGGCCTCCGCGACGAGGCCGGCCCAGTAGCGGGCGGTGAACAGCTCGGCGGGCCGGGCACCCGGCTCGCGCCAGGCGGCCGGGTGTCCGCCCGCGCCGTCCAGCGAGACGGCGAGGTGCAAGGGTGCGGATGCGGATGCGGAGGAGGATGCGGCACCAGAACCGGAACGGAAATCGGAAACGGGCATGCTGATTACGCCTTCCTGATCGGCGTGCGGAAAAGAAGAAGCCGATGCGGGGTGGGCGAATTCAACCCGTCATCACATTCTCCCGAAAAACGCTACGCCGGACAGCGGTGCCATTCAATGGCGGGAGTATGAAGAGAACTTGGCGGTCGTGTTGCCCGGCCCGCCGGGCGCCCGGACGGCCATGAAGGAGGGGCGTCGGCGCAGGGTGAAGCCGATCGACTCGTAGAGCCGGATCGCGCCGGTGTTGCTCGCGGCCGTGTGCAGGAAGGGGGTTTCGCCCCGCTCCCGGATGCCCGCCGCCACGGCGCGGACCAGCCGCGTCGCCAGGCCCCGCCCCCGGTGTCCGGGGTGCGTGCAGACCGCGCTGATCTCGGTCCAGCCGGGCGGCCGCAGCCGCTCGCCCGCCATCGCGATCAGCCGGCCGTGATGGCGGATGCCGAGGTACGTGCCCAGCTCCACGGTGCGGGGCAGGAACGGCCCGGGCTTCGTCAGCGCGATCAGCGCGAGGATCTCCGGAACGTCCGCCGGGCCCAGCCTGACCGCCTCCGGCGCGGCTTCGGCGTGCAGCGCGGTGTCGACGAGCTGGACCCCGGGGATCGCTCCCACGGTCTCCCACCCCTCGGGCGGGCTCAGCACCCCGGCGAGCGGAGCGGTCCCGCCCTCCCCGACCAGTGCCCGCAGGTCGGCCCAGCAGCGGGGGTCGGACGGGTCCGCGAGCGCGGCCCAGGGGGAGACGTCCGGGTGGTAGCGGGCGGCGCGGGCGGTCCCGGGGCCGCCCCCGCCCGGGTGCTCGGCGAACGCGGTGTGCGCGCCGCGGAGAGAGGCCCAGGCGGGGTTGTCGAGGACGTGCGGGCTGTCCGGGCCGGTGGCGGCGGCGGGGGCGACGGCGGTGCCGGTTGCGGTGCGGCTTCCGGTGCCGGTACCGCCATCGGCGTTGCCCACGGCGCTCACGAGTTGCTGAGCGGCAGGCCGGGCGGGTTCACCTCGGAGGTGGGGACGGCCTCGTTGGAGAGGTTCCAGACCTCCAGCAGTTTCCCGTACTGGCCCTGCTCGATCAGGTGGTTGATCACCTCGGCCACCGGCTTCGCCAGTCCGCTGTCCTTCTTGGCGGTCGCCGCGATCAGCCCCTGGAGCGACTCGCCCGCGCCCGAGAAGGAGCCGGCGTTGCGGGTGGGAGTGCTGGTGCTCGCGGTCTGGGTGATGTGGTAAGCGATCGACGGGTTGGGCCCGAAGTTGGCGTCGATCTTCTTGCCGCTCAGCGCGAGCGCGACGCTGTTGGCGTCGGGGAAGTACTTGACCGTGACGTCCTTGCCCTCGGCCCGGAGCTTCTTCTGCCACTCCAGCAGGATCTTCTCCTGGTTGGTGCCGGCGCTGACCGAAACGGTCCGGCCCGCGAGGTTGCGGTAGTCGCCCCCGAAGTTCCAGGGGTCGTCCTTGAGCACCTCGAAGGCCAGGTTGTCCTGCCGGTACGAGGCGAACTCGTACTTCTTCTTCCGCTCCTCCGTGACCGTGACGTTGGTGAACGCCACGTCGACCTTGCCGCTGTCGATGCCGAGGAAGAGGTTCTCCCAGGTGGAGTTCTTCACGACCGGCTTGAGGCCGAGCGTCGCGGCCACCAGCCGGCCGAGGTCCGGCTCCGCCCCGGTCAGCGTCTTCTGGTCGGTGCCGACGTACGCCAGCGGCGGGAACCCGGCGGGCAGCGCGCCGACCCCGATGACGAGCTCGCCGCGGTCGCGGACCGCCGCCGGCAGCTGTGCCCGCAGCGACTCGACGACCGGAGCGCTCAGTTCGGCCTCCTTGGCGGCGCCGTTGGAGACCGCTCCGACGGTGACCTTGCCGGACGACGCAGATCCGCTCGCCTCGGCGTCGCCGCCGCACGCGGTCAGGCCGCAGGCGAGGGCGACGGTGGCGGTCGCGGCGCCGATGGCGCGGACGAGTCTCAGATGCAGGGGGGACGGGCGCAGCATGGTGATGGTGCCTTTCCGGTCAGGGGGGACAGAAGGAGACGGGTGCAGCGGCGGGCGCGGGCTCAAAGGACCCTGCTGAGGAACTCACGGGTGCGGGGGTGCGCGGGACGGTCCAGGACCTGCCCGGGCGGCCCCTGTTCCACGATCCGGCCGTCGTGCAGGAAGACGATCTCGTCGGCCACCTCGCGGGCGAAGCCGATCTCGTGCGTGACGATGACCAGCGTCGTGCCGCCGGTGGCCAGGTCCTTGATGACCGACAGCACCTCGCCCACCAGCTCGGGGTCGAGCGCGGAGGTGGGCTCGTCGAAGAGGATGACCCCGGGCCGCAGAGCGAGCGCCCTGGCGATGGCCACCCGCTGCTGCTGGCCACCCGAAAGCTGCCGCGGGTACGCGCCGGTCCGCTCGCCGAGCCCGACCCGCTCCAGCAGCTCGCGGGCCAGCGCCTGTGCCTCGGCGCGGCGCATCCGGCCGGTGGCCACCGGGGCGGCGGCGACGTTGTCCAGCACGGTCAGGTGGGGGAAGAGGTTGAAGTTCTGGAAGACGAAGCCGATCCGGCCGCGCTGCGCGAGGATCGCCCGCTCGCTCAGCTCCTTCAGCCGGGTCCCGTGCCGCTGCACGCCGATCAGCTCGCCGCCGACGCTGACGTACCCGGCCTCCGGCTTCTCCAGGTGGTTCACGACCCGCAGCAGTGTGGACTTGCCGGAGCCCGAGCGGCCCAGGACCACGGTGACCGTGCCCGGCCGCACCTTCAGGCTCACCCCGTCCAGGACGCGCCGGCCGGCGAAGGACTTGTGCACGTCGTGGACCTCGATCGCGGCCGGCGCGGGTGCGGGCGGGCCGGCCGGCGCGGTGGCGGTGGCGGTCATGGCGCCGTCTCCTTCCGGTGGCGGCTGCGCAGCTCGCCCAGGCCCGCACGGGCCCGCTGCAGGGGGGTGGGCGCGAGGGTGCGCAGGGCGCCGCGGGCGTAGTACCGCTCGACGTGGTACTGCACCGCGGACAGGACGCTGGTGAGGACCACGTACCAGACGGTCGCCACCAGCAGCAGCGGCACCACGTCCCCCGGATAGGTGCTGCCGAGGCCCTGGACCGTGCCGAACAGGTCGAGCAGGGAGACGTAGAAGACCAGCGAGGTGGCCTTGACCAGCCCGATCAGCAGGTTCACGTAGGAGGGGACGATCGAGCGCAGCGCCTGCGGGAAGACGATCCGGGTGAACTGGTAGCGCCTGGGCAGGCCCAGCGCGGCCGCGGCCTCGTGCTGGCCCTGGTCGACGGAGAGCAGCCCGGCCCGCACGACCTCGGCCGCGTATGCCGCCTCGACCGCGCTCAGTCCCACGACGGCCACGACCATGTCGGTGGCCAGCCGGGACTCGTTGAAGGTGAAGAACGCCGGACCGAACGGCACCCCGACGCTCAGCGTGGGGTAGAGCGCGCTGAGGTTGTAGAGGAAGAGCAGGACGACGATCAGCGGGACCGAGCGCAGCAGCCACACGTACGTCCAGCTCACCGAACGCAGCACCGGGTTGCCGGAGAGCCGCCCGAGGGCGAGCAGCACCCCGCCCGCCAGCCCCAGGAGCGCGCTGTACGCAGCCACCTGGAGGGTGATCCACAACCCCTCCAGCACGACCGGCCGCAGGAACCAGTACGCGAACCGGTCCCACTGGTAGAAGGGGTTGGTCAGCAGCCCGTGGCCGGCCTGGGCGACCAGGACGAGCACGAGGGCGCCGCCGATCCACCGGCCCGGCCGGCGCAGCGGGAGCACCCGCTCGGCCGGACCCGGAGGTTCGGGCGGGCCGGCGGGTGCGGCGCGGACAATCGATTCACTCAAGGACACGAGAGCAGCTTCGATAAGGCCGAGAATCGATGTCAACGGTCCGGATATCGATAGCCACACAAGCGTGTCCGCTTTTCATACCCCGTACACAAAACGCCTCCCGCTGAAATGAACGGGAGCGTGCGCTCACAGCCAGGGAATCTCGTGGGCGGCGTAACGGTAGGCCCGGAAGACGGAGTTCTGCGCCCCCGCGGAGGACTCCAGTCCCACGCCGTCGCCGAAGGAGCGGAACTGCGGGACCACGAACTCCCACACCACCTCCCCGCCCGGCGTCACCTCGAAGAGCCGTCCGAAGGAACCCTCGGCGATGAAGGTGTTGCCGTTCGCCAGGCGCTGCGCGCTGGACATGTAGGGGCTGTAGAAGTTCTGCGGCGGGTTGTCCTCGTACGACCACACCTCCTCGCCCGTGCGCGGGTCCAGCTCCAGCACCCGCGAGTACGGCACGGACGTGGTGTCGCGGTAGGTGCCGTTGTCGAAGACCAGGACGGTGCCACCGGGCAGCTCGTGGGGGTGGTGCTGCTGCGCCAGTACGTCGGGGCCGATCAGCCACTGCACCGAACCGTCGGTGCGGTCGATCGACACGGTGGTCGAGGCGCTGCGGAAGCCCACCACGACCGAGCCGTCGGCCCGCTCGTTCACGGTGTTGGCCATCGGCCAGTGGTTGCGGGCGAAATGACGGTTCAGCACCACCTTCTCCGGGTCGAGGTGCTCGATCGCGGCCCACCGCCACACCACCTCGCCGTCCCAGGTCAGCTCGTAGACGACGTCCCCGTAGACCACGCCGCCGGGGGCCTCCGAGCCGGGGATGCCGCCCCGGATCCGGGCCGCGTCGGCAGGGTCGAGGGGCTCGACGACCGCGATGAGGAGGTTGCCGTTGCGCAGCACCGTGGCGTCGTGGTGGTGGAAGGGGTGCCGGGCCTCGCGCAGCACCGTGGAGTCCGGGGCGAGCTCCTGGAAGATGCCGCCGTGGTAGACGTCCCAGATCGGGAAGAGGGTCGGACCGCTCGTGTCCTTCGCCGCGTAGAAGAGGTTGCCGTTAGGCAGGATCTGCGCCTGACGGCCGGGCGGATGGGGGGAGTTCCAGGTGTGCGCGGGCCGGCCCTCGATGTCGACGAGGTGGATCTCCCCGGCGCCGGTGATCGGCGTGTAGAGCGTGTAGCCGCCGTGGCTGCGCTCGGGGTCGTGGGCGATCAGGCCGACGCCGCGGCGGCGCAGGGTGTTCTGGTCGACGGTCATGGTCATCTCCTCAAGGGGAAGGGGCGGGGTGCGGGTCAGCGGACGGTCACGGCGGCCGGATCGGCGGCCGTCAGCGGGGCGGGATCCAGGTACCGCAGCAGCGCGGCGCGGTCCGCGGCGCCCTGCAGCCCCTGGGCGGCCTTGGCCCAGGCGGCCTCCTCCTCCAGCTGGGCGAGCAGCTCGGGGGAGAGGGTGGCGCCGTAGGAGTAGCGGGGCTGGAAGACGTCGACGTACCCGGCCTGCAGCGCCCCTTTGGACTGGGCGAGGACGGCCCGGCGGGCACCGGCCGGATCGGCGGCGAGGTCGCGCTGGGCTCGCAGGAGGGTGCGAACCACCGCGGCGGTGGTCTTCTCGTCCGCCGACGGGCCGGCGATCAGCAGGGTCCTGGCGGTGTAGCCGGTGAAGGGCACCTCCGCGTACCGCTCGCCGAGGGCGGTGCGCGCCGCGTCGTAGAAGCTGGGGAAGGTGACCCCGGCGTCGACGTCGCCCCGGGCCAGGGCCGGTGTCACCTGGTTCGGCGCGAGGTTGACCACCGTCACGTCACCCGCGGCCAGGCCGGCCGACGCCAGCATGCGCGACAGCGCGTACTCCACGTTGGTGCCCTGCGGGACGCCGATCTTGCGGCCCTTCAGCGCGGCGAATCCGGTGACGCCCCGGTCGGCGCGGGTGAGCAGACGCCAGTCGGTGAACCGGGACAGGTCGGCGACGATCCGCAGGTCGCGGCCGCCCAGCGCGGCCGTCACCGCGGGCAGGTCGCCCACGACGCCGAGCTGCGCCTGGCCGCCGAGCACGGCGTTGAGGGCGTCGCGGCCGGTGGGCTGGGTGCTGACGGAGGCGGCGATGCCCTCTGCGGCCCACAGGCCGCGCTCCTGGGCGAGGTAGAGGGGCGCGCCGCCGAGGTGGTCGCTGGAGGCGATGGTGACGGACGGGCGTCCGCCGTCGGCGGTCCGGCCGGCGGATCCGCCGGAGCAGGCCGTGGTGACGGCGGCGAGCAGGGCGGCCAGGAGTACGGCGGCCACCGCGCGGGGTCTGGACATGGCAGAGCGGTCCTTTCGGGACGGGGATGTGCGGGGCGGGACGGGGAAGCGGAGGGTCATCAGGCGGGTATGGCGTGGAGGTGACGGGCGATCAGGGCGCGCAGGTCGGGGTCCGGCGGGCCGTCGGGCACGACGTGGTCGGCCAGCACCCGGCCGGGGGGCCCGCCGAGTACGACGACGCGCTGGGCCAGGGCCAGGGCCTCGTCGATGTCGTGCGTCACGAACAGCACGGTGGTGCCGCGGCGCTGCCACAACTGGCGCAGCAGAGCCTGCATGCGCGTCCGGGTGAGGGTGTCGAGAGCCCCGAACGGCTCGTCCATCAGCAGGACTTCGGGTTCGGCGGCCAAGGCTCGGGCCAGGGCGACGCGCTGCTGCATGCCACCGGACAGCTGGGCCGGATACTTCTCGGCGCCCTCCGCGAGACCGACCTCGGCGAGCGCCGCCAGCGCGCGCCGACGGCGCTCCGCGCGGGGCAGACCGAGCCGCTTGAGCGCGAACTCGACGTTGCCGCGGGCCGTGCGCCAGGGGAACAGCGCGTAGTGCTGGAAGACCACACCCCGGTCCGGGCCCGGTCCGCGCACCGGGCCGGCACCCGCCGTGACCCCGCCGCCCGCCGGTGTCACGAACCCGGCGACCGCCCCCAGCACGGTGGACTTGCCGCAGCCGCTGGGGCCCAGCAGGGCCGTGAACGATCCCGCGGGCAGGTCCAGGTCGACGGGCTCCAGCACGGGCGTGCCCCCGTACGCGACGGACAGCCGGTCCAGCGTCACCCGCCTGCTCATGACGAGCTCCAGTGCACGAACCGGCGGCCGATCCCGGCCAGTACGAGATCAACGGCCACACCGAGCAGGCCGAGCACGAGCAGGCCCGCGAACATCCGGTCCACGCGCAGGAACTGGCCGTCCACCTGCAGCCGGTACGCCAGCCCGCGGTCGGCGCCGCCCAGTTCGGCCGCCACCAGGGCGAGCAGCGCCACCGAGGCGCCGTAGCGCAGGGCCGCGAGCACGGCCGGGGCGGCGGCCGGCAGGAGCACCTCGGTGAACCGCCGGTGCAGCGGCGCCCCCAGCGTGCGGGCCGCCCGCAGGTGGGAGACGGGCACCCGGGAGACCCCGTCGTGTACGTACAGCCAGACCGCGAGCAGCACGGCGTAGGCGATGAGCAGACGCTTCGCGGTCTCACCGATGCCGAACCACGCCGTCGCCAGCGGCACCAGGGCGATGGCCGGGATGGGCCGGAGGAAGGAGACGAGCGGGGTGACGGCGGCGGACAGCCTCGGCAGGTAGCCGGTGGCGAAGCCGAGCGCGCTCCCGATCACGGCACCCAGCGCGAAGCCCTGCCCCGCACGGGTCAGGCTGGCGGCGACGTCGGAGGCGAGCAGGCCGCTGCGGGCGCTGTCGGCGAGTGCGGCGGCGGTCTCGGCGGGCGTGGGCAGCAGTCCCGGGGCCACCGCGCCGGACCAGGCGGTCAGGGACCACAGGGCGAGCACCGCGCCGGCCGCGCCGAGGGCGGGGCCGATCCGGCCGCGGGCCCGGCCTGCCGGTGAGGGGGTGGAGTGCACGGAGCGGCTCCTCGTTCGTTCGGGTGGTTCATAAGTGAGGTCAATAATTGACCACGCTTATGAAGGGCGTGTTTCAGCAGTGCGAAACGTTCCCGGGCCACCCGGCCCGCCTTCCGGCATGCGGTACGTTCACCAGCGTGTCTCGCCCCGAACCCACACCCGAAGCGATCGAGGTCGGACGGGTGATACGCGCCTGCCGCAAGCAGCGCGGAGTATCCATGGCCGTACTGGCCACCCGCTCGGGCCTCTCCCAGCCCTTCCTCAGCCAACTCGAACGCGGACTCGCCACGCCCAGCCTCAGCTCCATCTACCGGATCGCCGAGGCCCTGGACGTCACCCCCGGCACCTTCCTCAGGCCGCCGGGCCGCCCCGGTACGGTCAGCCACGAGGCCGACCCACAGGTGATCCGGGTGGACGAGGGCGCCGGACAGGTCGCGCACGTGCTCATCCCCGGCGGGCGCAGCGGGGTGATGGAGGCGTACGAGCACCACTTCGAGCCGGACCGCGGCGAACGCGGCTGGTTCCGGCATCCCGGCGAGGACTTCCTCTACGTCCTGGAGGGCGAGATCGTCCTGGAGGTCGAGGGCGAGGAGCCGCTGACGCTGCGCGCCGGCCAGAGCGCCCACCACCGCGGCGAACTCCCGCACCGCTGCCGCCTGCCGGGCCCCACGCCCGCGCGCATCCTGCTGGTCATCGCGAACGCCTGAGGGCCCACCGGGGATTACGGGACAGCCGTCAGGTACGGGGGGCGTCGTCCTCCCGCAGGGCGGTGCGGACGCCGGTGATGACCACGGCGATCAGGCAGAGGGCGATGATCGTCTCGGCCCACAGGAAGGCGAACCAGTCCAGGACGCAGCCGATCGGGGGAGTGCCGGGGGCGGTGTTGCGGAACGCCGCCAGCGCGAACAGGGTGGCGGCCATCCAGGCCAGGGCGGGCCAGACGAGGCCCTGGCTGCGGGTCGTCAGGTACCAGGTCCCGATGAGCACGGCCGCCGCCAGTGCCCACATCACGAGCATCATGAAGACCGCGAAGACGACCAGGCTGCCCGATCGGGACAGCGCCAGTGCCAGAACGGCCTCCTGCCGGTCGGGACCGGGCGTCACGGAGACCGAGAAGAGGGTGTCGCTGTTGGAGAACAGCATGCGCACGGGCACCTGTTTGCCGCCCAGCAGGGCCCGGAACCCGATGCCGGTCTCGTAGGTGTCGAACGGGTAGTCGCTGACCGATCCGCCCCTGATCGCGACCTGTACGTCTTTGGTCGCGATCCGCTCGTGTGCCTTGAACTCCAGGCCTTCGAGGGTCGCCGCCGAGGTCTGGAGGCTGAGGTCGGCCACCGGGGCGCTCTCCTCCTGCTCGCCGACGGTCCCGAGCGGAACGGCGCGGACCCGCAGCACCAGCTCTCGTGCGGCAGCGTCGACGCGTTGGACGGAGGCCTCCACGTCCACCCGGTCCGGGGCCGTGGAGCCGACGGTGTGGACGGTGTCGATCGCCTGCCGTTCGCTGTACTGCAGCCAGGACCCCACGGCCACCGCCACCACGATCAGCACCCCGATGGGAAGCAGGACCGGCAGGAGCGAGGCTCCGGAGCGGCGGGGGCGGGGCGGGTTCCAGGGTGGGGCCATGGTGACTCCGACGAGGTGAGGAGGGCGGCCTTCTCCGGAACGCGGGGTGGTGGCCGCACTGCGATCCTCGTCGACCGGGCCGGTGATCGACCGGATCCCGGGCGGGCGTGTCGGGTGGACCGCCATGGACGGCCGGGGGCGGGGAGTTGCCGTTGTGATCATGTCACCGGTCTGCGACAGCGCTGTCCTGGAACGAAGACGCCGGTGTCCCCCGGCTCACGGCTCCCTCATAGTGATCAAGACAGCGCCGAGGAGCGGACAGCACCGCTTCGACGCAACCATCGTCCACCCAAGGGGATTTCATGTCCGGCAACCGTCGCAAGGCCTTCCTCGTCTCCGCGACCCTCGCGTGCGGGGCGCTGCTGATGACGGCATGCCAGGACACGGACGCCACCGCATCCGCAGGCACGGGCGCCGGCGCCGCGCACGGTTCTCCGTCCGCCACTGCGACCGGCAACGCGGCCTCCCCGTCCGGCTCGCCGGCTCCGGGCGCCGCCAAGGGGACCAAGGGCGGGGCCGCCGGCTCCGGCTCCGGTGCCGGCGCGGGCGACGGCGGGCGGAAGCCGGTCGGGCAGGTCTGCGGCGCCAACGACATCTCCTGGAGCACCAAGTCCGAGACCCAGGGCGGTGGATACGTCCTGATCACCGCCAAGGCGAAGCCGGGTGTCACGTGCGTCCTGCCGGGCGCGCTGCCCACCGTGGCGTTCGGTTCCGACGGCACCGAGGCCGGCCCCGCGGAGCAGGCCGCCGGCAAGCAGATCACGCTGAGCGGCAACGCCGCCGCCTACGCCGGGGTGAACCCGAAGACCACGGCCGCCAACGGCGGCAAGGAGCTGGACAGCATCATCGTCGCCGTCGGAGACAACGACCCCAACCCGGTCTCCCTGCCCGTCGGCACCATCACCGTCGACAAGCCGGTCGTCACCAACTGGCACACCTCCCCGAAGGACGCCGTCCCCCTCCACTGAGCCGTCCGGGGCTTACGGGGCTTCCGGTGCTTCCGGGCTGTCCCGGTCGTCCGGGCCCTCGGAGGCGCGCTGTCGTTTGAGCAGCTTGGCCGAGTCATGCCAAGTTGCTCAAACGTTTCAACTGCCCAGCAGAGGTTCAAATCGGGACATCGTGGAGCGGCTTTCGGTCGCGCGCCGCCGAATTGATTGCAGAGGGCACCGACCACACGTGAATCTCGATGTGCAACCGCGAAGGCCGTTGAACGGTCCGGTGCGGTGCGGGCGGCCAACGTGCCCATGGGTGCGGAGCCTGCCCTTCCTGCTCGATTCCCGTGAAGGAGAGATCGTGCTCTTGAAGTCGACGAGGATCGTCCGATCGGCTGCCGTGGCGTTCGTTGCAGCGGCATCGCTCACACTGACCCTCCCCGGCAACGCCTTCGCCATCGATCACGTCGAGTGCCGGGGTGGTGAGAACTTCCTGAAGATCTGGTCCCACAGCGATGGCCGGCAGAGCGTGGACTGCTACGCGAACAAGGGGCGCATCGGGTTCGGGGGCTGGTGGGTCGACAAGATCTCGACCGGAAACAACGACTTGATCTTCTACGACGCCAACGGCGACTCCGTGCGCATCAACCGCTGGACCGAGATCACCTACCCGAACCGTCCGCCGAAGGTCAACTCGATCGAGATCCTGTGACCCTCCCAACCTTGTGACCTTGTGGCCGCCTGACGGTCGCCCTCGCAGGGGCCGGGCCCCGGGCGCGGGCCCTGCGAGGGGGAGTTCCGTGTATCGCCGGCGCATCGAACAGGCGGCGTCACCGCGTACGCCGCGCTGGACGCCCAGGCGGGTCTGCCGCCGGCGATGGACCCGAAAAAGCCTACGATGTCTGGCATGTCCGGTCTGGTCGCCGTCCCGTACGTACCTCCGCCCGTGGGGCGGCTGCGGTCCGCCGCACGCCTGGTCCTGTGTGCGGCGGTGTCCTGGTACCTGTGCCTGTGGTGGGGCACGACCACGACGCCCGTGCCGGCCGCGCTCCCGGCGGTGCTGATCCTGCGCGAGGACGTGTACGCCTGGCCGCGGCTCGGGTGGGAGCGCCTCGCCGGGGTGGTGGTGGGCGTCCTGCTGAGCACGGTCCTGCTGCACTGGGTGCCGGACTCGGCGTGGTCGTTCCCGCTCGTACTGGTCTGCGGTTGCGCCGGCATGTACCTGATGGGGCGGCCCGGCGCCCCCAACCAACAGGTGCTGATCAGCGCGCTCATGGTGTACGCCACCGCGGTTCCCGGATATCCGCTGGCGCGGCTGGAGGAGAGTCTCGTCGGCGTCGCGGTGGTCGTCCTGCTCGGGCCCTTCCTGTGGCCTCCCGACCCGTACCGGTTCGCCGCTGCGGGGACGGACGCCTACCGGACCGGCGTACGGGAGCAGCTCGCCGGGATCACCGGTGGGCTGGAGCGGGGCGTACCGGTCGGCGACCCGGCCGAGCTGCCGCAACGGGCGCGGCTGTGGCTGCTCCCGCAGGCCTCCCGGGACGCGTTCGACCGGGCGGCGACCGGCCGCCGCCTGCTGCACCGGCGGGGCGGCCGGCCGGCCGAGGGGCTCGACGGACGCATGACGCTCGCGGCCCGGACCGCACCGGCCCTGCAGTACTTCACCCAGGAGCTGTACGAGCGCGCCCGCGGCGGCAGCGCACCCCCGGCACCCGGTGTGCACGGCCCGCCCGACCCGGCCCTGCGCGCCCTGGCGCCGCTGGTCCGGGCCACGGCCGACGCCCTGGACGCGGCGCTGCTCGGCACGGACTTCGCGGAGCACCTCGACCGGGCCCGCGCCCTCGACCTCGCCCACCGTGCGGCTCACCCCGGCCGGGGCGACGTGGTGCTGCGGGCGGGCCTCCACCTGACCCATGAAGCCCTTGCCGGCCTCCTCCGAGGCCGCGGAGCCCCGGACCGCCGCCCCCGGGACCCCGGGGGCGGTCCCGCCGCAGGTGACCGTCCGGCGCAGCCACCGCCGGTGTGAACGGCCGGGGAGGGCACCGCCGCCGGGATGCGCAGGACGCGGCTGCGACGGACAGTGGAGGCGGAGCCTTCGGCAGACCGGGAGGACCCGCGTGACGGACGACGCCCCGACACCCCGCCCCACGGCCTCGCCGTTCATGACGGAGGCGGCCTTCCGTTCGCTGCACGCCGAGCTGTGCCGGCAGGCACCCGGAGGCCCGGAGCGCCGACGCGGAACCCTCGCGCACCTGACCCCCGCACGCGTGGCCGCAGCCGCGGCCGAGGTGCGCCACGGGCGGACCGTGTCGCTGGCCGCCCCCATCGAGACGCAGCCGGGTCCGGACGATCCGCAACCCGCCGTATACCGGCTGACCGCGCCGACCGGGCCGGAGACCGGAACCCCGGGGGTGCACTTCGCCCTCGACCGGTTCGCGATGAACGTGCACGGGGACGCCCACAGCCATCTCGACGCGCTGTGCCACGTCGTGTTCGACGGCGAGCTCCACGGCGGCATCCCGGAGAGCCGCCTGGCGGCGGGCGGCGCCCGCGGAGTCACCCTCGACCTGGTGCGCGAGGGGATCGTCGGTTCCGGGGTCCTGCTGGACATCCCGCTGCTGCGCGGGGTCCCCTGGCTCGAACCCGGTGACTTCGTGAGCGCCGACGACCTCACGGCGGCCGAGGAGGCCCAGGGCGTCCGGATCGGGCCCGGTGACCTGCTGCTCGTACGGGTCGGACACCGCCGCCGGCGCCGGGAGACCGGCGCGTGGGACGCGGCGCACGCCCGGGCGGGCCTGCATCCGGCGTGCATGCGGTTGCTGGCCGAGCGGCAGGTCGCGGTCCTCGGCTCGGACGGCAACAACGACACGGCCCCGAGCCCGGTGCCCGGCGTCCCCTTCCCCGTGCACGTCCTCGCGCTGCACGCCCTGGGCATGCACCTGATGGACTACCTGGACCTGGACGAGCTGGCCCGCGCGTGCGCGGAGCTCGGGCGCCGGCGGTTCCTGTGCACGGTGGCACCGCTCCGGCTGCCGGGGGCCACCGGTTCCCCGGTGAACCCGATCGCCGTCCTGTGACACGTGCCGTCACGACGGCCGCCCTGACCCTGAGCCCCCTGCGGCTCGCCCCCGGCGCCCCCTGCGCCCCCGGACCTCCGGTGCCGAGCGTCCCCGGGTGCCGCTCCTGCGGGTGACGTATACGTTCGAAGGGGGGTCCTGCCGCGACCCGAGGACGGTGATCCGGGTGAACGACGCTCCGCACTACGACGTCATCGTCATCGGAACGGGGGCGGGGGGCGGCACACTGGCCCACCGGCTCGCCCCGTCCGGAAAACGCGTGCTGATCCTCGAACGAGGCGGCTTCCTCCCGCGCGAGCGCGACAACTGGGACTCCACCGCCGTGTTCGTCAAGGGCAAGTACCGCGCACCCGAGTTCTGGTTCGACCGGCACGGCCGGGAGTTCCCGCCCGAGGTCAACTACTACGTCGGCGGCAACACCAAGTTCTACGGCGCGGCGCTGTTCCGGCTGCGCCCGGAGGACTTCGGGGAGCTGCGCCACCACGACGGGATCTCTCCGGCCTGGCCCATCCGTTACGAGGACCTGGAGCCGTACTACACCCAGGCGGAGCACCTCTACCGCGTCCACGGAAGGCACGGCGAGGACCCGTCCGAAGGCCCGGTGAGCGCCCAGTACGCCCATCCTCCCGTGGAACACGAGCCGCGGATCCAGCAGTTGAGTGACGATCTGGAGAAGCAGGGCCTGCACCCGTTCCACCTGCCCATCGGAGTCGACCTGGACCAGGACGGGGCCGGCCGCGCGCTCCCGTCCAGCGTGTGCATCCGCTGCAACCGGGTCGACGGCTTCCCGTGCCTGGTACGCGGCAAGTCGGACGCCCAGGTGATCTGCGTGGAACCCGCGCTGGAGCACCCGGGAGTCGAGCTGGTGACCCACGCCCACGTGCTGCGGCTCGAAACCGACCCGACGGGACGCACGGTCAGCTCGGTCGTCGCCCGCTTGGCCGGCGGCGAGGAGACCCGGTACTCCGCCGACCTGGTCGTCGTGGCCTGCGGAGCGGTCAACTCGGCGGCACTGCTGCTCGCTTCGGCGAACGACCGTCATCCGCAGGGCCTCGCGAACGGTTCGGACGTCGTCGGACGGTTCTACATGCGCCACAACAACCTGGCCCTGATGGCCGTGTCCAGGGAACCGAACGACACGCAGTTCCAGAAGACACTCGCCCTGCACGACTGGTACCTGGGCGCGGACGACTGGGACTACCCCCTCGGCGGCATCCAGATGCTCGGCAAGTCGGACGCCGAGCAGATCCACGGCGAGGCCCCGCGCTGGGCCGGAGCGGTGACCCCCGACATGCCCTTCGAGGTCATGGCCCACCATGCGGTGGACTTCTGGCTGTGCGGCGAGGACCTGCCGCTGCCCGGCAACCGCGTCACCCTCGACGGTGACGGCCGCATCCACCTCGCGCTGGACGAGACCCACAACACGGCCGGGCTGAAGCGGTTGCGGCACAAGCTCCAGAGCATGCTGGGGCGCCTGGGCATGCACGAGCACCACCTGCTGGACCACAGCCTCTACCTGCACAAGGGCATGCCCATCGGCGCCACCGCGCACCAGGCCGGCACCGTACGGTTCGGCACCGACCCGGCCGCATCGGCCCTGGACCTGAACTGCAAGGCGCACGACCTGGACAACCTGTACGTCGTCGACACGAGCTTCTTCCCGAGCATCGGCGCGGTCAACCCGTCCCTGACGGCCATCGCGAACGCCCTGAGGGTCGGCGACCACCTCCTGCAGCGGTTGGGCTGACGCACCGCGGGAGAACCGCCGACCGGGCGAAGATCCTGGTCCGGGTGGCGCAACGCGCATCGCGGCGCGCCGCCGCGCCCCGGACGCGGTGGTTGGGTGACGCCGGACCCGCCAGGGCGCCGCCACCCGGGCTGCGAGCAATGGCGTGCGGAGGAGGCAGTCCGTCGTGAGTTCCACCGAGGGCGTACCGCAGGGCGTGATCCCCGCGCACTTGCTCCGGGGCCAGAAGGCACTGGTGACGGGTGCGAACTCCGGAATCGGCAAGGCCACGGCCATCGGCATGGGCCGGGCCGGGGCCGACGTGGTCGTGAACTACGTGGCCGGACGTGAGGAGGCCGAGAAGGTCGTCGAGGAGATCGCCTCCTTCGGGGTGCGCGCTGCGGCGTACGAGGCGGACGTGTCCGACGAGGGCCAGGTCGTCGCCATGATGGACCGCATGGTCGAGGAGTTCGGGACCATCGACATCCTCGTCGCCAACGCCGGACTCCAACGGGACGCCGCCTTCACCGAGATGACCCTCGCCCAGTGGCAGAAGGTCATCGACGTCAACCTGACCGGCCAGTTCCTGTGCGCCCGGGAGGCGACGAAGGAGTTCCTGCGGCGCGGGGTCGTCCCGGACGTCTCCGCCTCCGCCGGCAAGATCATCTGCATGAGCTCGGTGCACCAGATCATCCCCTGGGCCGGGCACGTGAACTACGCCTCCTCCAAGGGCGGGGTGCAGATGATGATGGAGACGCTGGCCCAGGAGCTCGCCCCGCAGAAGATCCGCGTCAACGCGATCGCCCCCGGCGCGATCCGGACGCCCATCAACCGCAGTGCCTGGGACACCGAGCAGGCCGAACGGGACCTGCTGAAACTGATCCCGTACGGCCGGGTCGGTGAACCGCAGGACATCGCCCACGCGGCCGTCGGCCTCGCCTCCGACCTCATGGACTACGTCGTCGGCGCCACGCTCTACGTGGACGGCGGAATGACCCTCTTCCCGGGCTTCGCCACCGGCGGCTGACCTCCACCCGCGTCGGCCCCCGGGGAGGGACGCATGCACACCACGCTCCACCTGCTGGCCGAGGCGCCACCGCCTCAGATGCTGCCGGCCCGATCGCTCATGGCCTTCACCCTCGCCTCGCACATCATCCTGGTTCCCCTGGGCGTGGCGCTGCCGCTGATCACCCTGATCATGCACGGCTACGGGCTGCGGCGCGGTGACGCGACCGCCCTGCTGCTGGCACGCCGCTGGTCGGCGGTGATGGCGGTGCAGTTCGCGATCGGCGTCGTCACGGGCACCGTCCTGTCCTTCGAGTTCGGCCTGCTGTGGCCGGGCATGATGGGGCGTTGGGGCGACGTGTTCGGGATCGGCTTCGGCGTCGAGGCGTGGGCCTTCTTCCTGGAGGCCGTCCTCATCGCCATCTACCTGTACGGCTGGCGCCGGCTGCCCGCCCGTACCCACTTCCTGCTCGGGCTTCCCCTGCCCGTGACGGCCCTGCTGGGCGCCTTCGGCATCCTGGCGGCCAACTCCTGGATGAACACCCCGCAGGGCTTCTCCCTGGACTCCGCGGGCAACCCGGTCGACGTGGACGTCTGGAAGGCGATCTTCACGCCGATGTTCGGGCCGCAGTACTGGCACTTCGTCGTGGCCATGCTGCTCACCGCCGGATACGTCGTGGCCGGCGTCTACGCCGTCGGCTGGCTGCGCGGCCGCCGCGACCGCTACCACCGGCTCGGCTTCACCGTTCCGTTCACGGTCGCGGCGGTGTTCACCCCCGTACAGTTCGTGCTGGGCGACGCCATCGCCCGGGCGGTGTTCCGCAAGCAGCCGGTGAAGTTCGCGGCGACGGAGATCGTCTGGAAGACCGACACGCACGTCCCGGAATACCTCTTCGGCCGCCTCCACCCCGACGGGACCATCTCCGGCGGCATCAAGATCCCACAACTCGACTCCATCCTGGCCGGCTTCAGCCCCGAGACGGAGGTGCGCGGACTGTCGTCCGTCGCGGCGGACGACCGGCCCAACGCGACCCAGGCCACCATCGCCCACTGGGCCTTCGACATCATGGTCGGCATCGGCTCGGTGCTCGCGCTGCTCGCCGTCTGGTACGCGTTCGTCTGGCTGCGGCGCCGCCGGCTGCCCGCCTCGCCCTGGTTCTACCGCAGCGCCGCCTGCGCCGGAGTGGCCAGCGTCATCGCCGTCGAATGCGGCTGGATCACCACCGAGGTGGGCCGCCAGCCCTGGATCGTCTACGGGAACATGCGGGTCGCCGAGGCCGTGACCGCGGCCCGCTCCACCTCCCTGTGGACCATGTTCGCACTGGTCGTCGTCGTGTACGTCTTCATCTTCGGCTCGTTCCTGGCCGTGCTCCTGAAGATGCGCACCCGATGGCGCCTGGACGACGAACGAAGCGCTGCGGCAGGCGCGATGGAGACACCGGAGACCGACACCCCCTACGGGCCCCGCGCCGCCGTCCCGGCCGTCGACGCCCCGGCTGCCGGGCCGGGCGACGGTCCGGCACCGACCGAGGACGGCAGGCCGTGACCGCCGCCGGGCTGGTCGCCGCCGTACTGTTCCTCGCGGTGGCCGCCTACACCTGCGCCGGCGGCACCGACTACGGAGCGGGCTTCTGGGACCTGACCGCGGGCGGCGCGGAACGGGGCAGGCGCCCCCGGTGGCTCATCGACCACGCCATGGCCCCCGTCTGGGAGGTCAACAACGTCTGGCTCATCTTCGTCCTGATCATCATGTGGACCGGGTTCCCGGTGTTCTTCCAGACCGTGTTCTCCTCGATGTGGCTGCCGCTGGCCCTGGCCGCCATCGGCATCGTGCTGCGCGGCGCCGGTTTCGCCCTGCGCAAACCGACCCGCAGGATCGCCGGGCGGCGCCTCTACGGCGCCGTGTTCGCGGTTTCCTCGCTCCTCACCCCGTTCTTCCTCGGTGCCGCCGCGGGTGGTATCGCCTCGGGGCGCGTGGCACCGGGCACCGAGCCGTCGGCGCACGCCTGGTCCAACCCGACCTCCGTCCTCTTCGGCCTGCTGGCCGTCGTCGGCACGGCGATGCTCGGTGCGGTGTTCCTGGCCGCGGACGCCGTCCGCTACGAAGCCCCCGACCTGCACTCCTACTTCCGGCGGCGGGCTCTCGCCGCCCTCGGTGCCTTCGCCCTGCTGGGCGCGGTCACGCTGATCGTCACCCACGAAGACGCCCCCTACCTGTGGCACGGCCTCACCCACGGCGCCGGGCTCGTCTTCGTCATCGTGGCCGTGCTCGCCACCGCCGCCACCGCCTGGCTGCTGCTGCGCACCTCCGGCGCCTGGTCCCGGCCGTCGGCCGTCGTCCTCATGGCCTCCGCCGTGATCGCGTGGGGCATGGCGCAGCGCCCGTACCTGATCCCCGGCAAGCTGACGGTGGCCGAGGCGGCGGGGGCCCCCAGCACCCTGCACTGGCTGATCGTCGTGACCCTCGTGGCAGCGGTCCTGGTCTTCCCCGCCGTGGCCTTCCTGTACCGGCTCGACACCCGGGGTGAGCTGGAACCCCTCACCGACACCGACCTGCGGCGGGGAGGCCCCGGCGCGGAGGGCGGCGGCTGACGGGCCGGCGGAGCACTCCCTAGCCGGGCGACGAACCCCGGTTCAGGGCCGCATCGAGGGTGATCGCCGCATCGATGAGGGCGAGGTGGGTGAACGCCTGTGGGAAGTTGCCGAGCTGGCGTCCGGTCAGGGCGATCTCCTCGGAGTACAGACCCAGGTGGTTGGCGTACCCCAGCATCTTCTCCAGGACGAGCCGGGCCTGCTCGATCCGTCCGGCCCGGCCGAGTGCGTCCACGTACATGAAGGTGCACAGCGAGAAGGTGCCCTCGGAGCCGCGCAGGCCGTCCGGCGACGCCTCGGGGTTGTAGCGGTACACCAGGCTGTCCGTGACCAGCTCCTGCTCCATCGCGTCGAGGGTGGAGGCCCACATCGGGTCCTGGGGGGTGAGGAAGCCGACGGTGGGCATGCGCAGGAGGGACGAGTCGAGGACGTCGCTGCCGTAGTGCTGGACGAACGCGCCGCGGTCCTCGTTCCATCCCTTCGCCATGACCTGTTCGAAGATCCGGTCCCGCGTGGCGCTCCAGCGCTGTGCCGGTGCGGGGCGGCCGCTGATGTCGGCGAGCCGCAGCGCGCGGTCGAAGGCCACCCAGGACATCACCCGACCGTAGGTGAAGTCCTGCGCTCCGCCACGGGTCTCCCACAGGCCCTCGTCGGCCGTGTCCCAGTGGTCGGCCAGCCATTCCAGCATGTGGATCAGGCCGGACCATCCGCGGTACCCGACGTGGATGCCGTGCCGGTGCGCGAAGGCGACGCTGTCCAGCGCCTCGCCGTAGATGTCCATCTGGAGCTGGGTGGCCGCCCCGTTGCCGATGCGGACCGGTGACGAGCGTTCGTAGCCCTCCCAGTGGTCCAGGCTCTCCTCCTTCAGGTCGGAGGAGCCGTCGACCGCGTACATGATGTTCAGCGGCCCGGAATCGCCCTCGCCGCCCGCCCGTTCGTTGATGCGGTCGCCGAGCCACCCGATGAACGCCTTCGCCTCCTCCGTGAACCCCATGCCCAGCAGGGCGTACACGGAGAACGAGGCGTCCCGCACCCACGTGTAGCGGTAGTCCCAGTTGCGCTCGCCGCCGAGCTGCTCGGGCAGGCCGGTGGTGGGGGCGGCGACCACGGCTCCGGTGGGGGCGTAGGTCATCAGCTTCAGGGTCACCGCGGAGCGCTCGACCGCCTCGCGCCAGCGGCCGGTGTAGCGGGACGTGCTCAGCCAGGACCGCCAGAAGCCGATGGTGGCCTGGAAGATCTCCTCGTACTCGGAGAGGCGGATCTGCCGGGGCGGCCCGTCGGCGGCGGACTCCAGGACCAGCCCGCGCTGCTGCCCCGCCTGCAGGCTCAGGGTGAGGCGCAGGTCGCTGTCACCCCTGAGCATGTGGACCAGCCGCTCGTCGTCCGGTTCCCGGATGGTGTGCAGGGTGAGGCTCATGCCGTCGGAGGTGAACACCGCCCCGTTCTCCGTGGCGTGCATCTCGTGCGACTTGCGTCCGTAGTCGAACCGGGGCGCGATGTCGACTTCGAAGGTCATGCTGCCGCGCACGCAGCGCACCATCCGGACGAGGCGGTGCCGGTCGGTGACCGTGGTGCCGGTCAGGGGCATGAAGTCGACCACTTCGCCGGCTCCGGCCTCGGTCATGAAACGGGTCACCAGGATCGCGGTGTCGGGCAGGTACAACTGCTTGGTCGCGTAGGTGGCGTGGACGGGTCTGACCGTGCAGTGGCCGCCCTTGCCCTTGTCGAGCAGGGCTCCGAACACGCTGGGTGAATCGAAGCGCGGACAGCAGAACCAGTCGATCGCTCCGTCGGATGTCACCAGCGCCGCGGTCTGCAGGTCACCTATCAGACCGTGGTTCTCGATCAGCGGGTACTCGTCCATCAGGGCGTCCCTTCCGGCATGCTCGCCGCCCGGGTGTCTCTCGGCCCCCGGAACCAGCGTATGCCGCGCCCGCGACACCGTCCCGCCGAGTGAGCACCCCGCGCCCGTACGCCGTCGGGACGGCCTCGGGGAACGCAGTCGCCGACGGGGCGGTACGGCTACTCGGGACCAGGGGTCGAACACGAGCTCGAAGCGGCCCGGGCGCGTTCGGCGACCGCAGCCTCGAGGAAGGCCCAGCCGTCCACCTTCGCTTCCCGCCGTTCCTGCGGATCCCACCCGCGGGCCAGTGCCGTGTCGAGCAGGACCCGTACGGTCCCCGGCTCGTGCAGGTTCAGAGCGCCGACGCCGACCGCACCCACCTCTCCCGATCCCGTGGTGAAGCCCGAGACGTACCGGCCGGGACCCTCGTCGAAGACGAAACGGAGCATGCCGCCGGTGCCCGACGGGAGGCGGCGCAGCAAGAGGGTCTTGCGGCAGCCGCCGTCCTCCAGCACGCGGTGGCCGTGACGGACGGTCCACAGGTAGGTGAGGCCGTCCGCGACGAGCCGGCGGGCCTTCTTCGGGGAGCGGGGCATTCGGCCGACCCTACGCGGCGCCGCGGGCGGCCCACGGGTTCCCCGCCCCGAGAGGCGGCACGTGCGGAGGGGGAGTTCCCCCAGGGCTTGCGCGGGCCGTGCCGACGTCCCGGTGCGGTCTTCCGGTCGGGCCGCGGGTCGGGCAGGATTCCCGGTGCACCGGGAGCTCCCGGGCGCCGACCGCGAGACGGAGGCCCGTGTGTCAGCAGGGCACGAGCCGGCGCTGCGCGACGCGTTCTACCGCGACCCCTACCCCGTCTACGACCGCGCCCGCCGCGCCGAGGGGCTGACGTGGCTACCGGAGGTCGAGGCCTGGCTGGTGGCGCGGGAGGGCGACGTACGGGAAGTCCTGCGGCGCGCGGAGGACTTCTCCTCCGCGAACGCGCTGCTGCCGGACGTCACGCTCTCGGAGGCGGCGCTCGGCGTCCTCCCGCGCGGGTTCGGGCCGCGGCCGACCGTGGTGTCCTCGGACGGCACCGCCCACCACCGCTACCGGGCCCCGTTGAACCGGGGTCTGTCCTCCGGCCGGATCGCGGCACTGATGCCGTACGCGCACGAGCAGGCACGGGAGTTGGCCGACGCCCTCGGCACGGGCGGGTCCGCCGAGCTGGTGGAGGCGTACGCCCGAAGGCTGCCGGGACTGGTGATCGGCAGGCTCATCGGCCTGGATCCGGCCGACGTCCCGTCCGCTGTGCACGGTGGCTACCGCGCGGAGGAGTTGCTCTTCCGCCCCCTGTCACCGTCCGCGCAGGCGGCCGCCGCGGAGGACGTCGTGGCGCTCCAGCACCTGCTGGACGGCTACGTCCGCGACCGCCGGTCCCACCCCCGAGAGGACCTGTGCTCGGACCTCGTGACCGCCTTGGCTCCCGGAGAGGGCGAGCTGACCCTCGAACAGCGTCACGAGCTGGTGGCCAACCTGCAGAACCTGCTGATCGCCGGACTCCTGACGACGAGCGCGCTGCTCTCCACCGCCCTGCTCCACCTGCTCACCGACCGGGAGCAGTGGCTCCTGCTGTGCTCCGACCCGACGCTGATCGGCGCCGCGGTGGAGGAGTGCGCCCGCTTCGACCCGCCCATCCAGGGCTTCCGCCGGGTCACGACCCGGCCCGTGACCCTGGGCGGGACGAAACTGCCGGCCGGGGCCACCGTGCTCGTGGCCTACGCCTCCGCCAACCGCGACGAGCACCGCCACGCGCGGGCCGACCGGTTCGACATCCGCCGGCCCGAGGACCGGCGCCACCTCGCCTTCGGCCACGGGCCGCACAACTGCCCGGGATCCCGCCTGGCACGGGCTCAACTTCGCCTGACACTGGAGCTGTTCTCGCAGACCCGGCCCGGTCTGCGGCTGGACCCGGACCGCCCGCCGCCGTCCATGCGCCCCACCCTCATCCACCGTTCCCCCGAAGCACTGCACGTGACCTGGTGAGCACCGCGCCGCAGGCGCGAGAGGGGTCGGGGCCGGCCGGAGTCGAACCGGCGTCCTCGCGATTTTGGAGACCGCGCGCGTCGACCTCTGCGCTACGGCCCCGACCGGCCCCATCCTAAAGTCCCGCAGTCCCCGGCGGGCGGGCGGTCAGAACCAGTGCAGGCAGTGCGGGGGGCGCTCGCCGCGGAAGAGGGCGTCGGCGAGGGCGACCGCGGCCGGGCGATGGGCCCGGACGTGCCCGGCCCGTACGAGCGTGCTCGGCGGCGTGCCGCCGAGGTAGACCGAGGCCAGGTCACTGACGTCCAGGGACAGGTCGGGCTCGCGTCCCGTCGGGACGCACTCGGCCCTGCCGTCCCGGACGCTCAGCAGATAGCGGCCGTGCTCGCCGAGGAAGGGGTCGTCGACGTCGAGGACGAGCTCGCCGTCCGTGAACCAGCCGCGCGAGGCCAGCGCACGCGGCACGTCCAGCAGCCGCACCCACAAGCCGTCGGTGTCGTGGCTCACCTGGCCGGCGCGGTAATCCGCCAGCTGCCAGCGCAGCGCGTGTTCGGGCGGGAGGTTCTTGAACACGATCTGCTCGACCAGGTCGTGCCCGAGCACGAATCGGGTCAGGGCCGTTGAGGCGGCGTCGGCGTCGGCGATGCTCTCGTCGACCGTCAGGGTGCGGGACTCGACCGAGTAGCAGGCGTACCCGTCCGGGACCCCGTCGGCGTCCCGGTGGACGGCGACGTAACGCGGTGCCCGGGAGACCGGGGGCTGCCCCGCCCCCAAGGCCCACCACCGGTGCGGCCGGGAGAGCGCGCCCGGCTGTGCTCGGCGGTACCGGTCGTAGACCTCCTCCAGGACCTCGCCGCACGCGGCACGCCGCAGCAGTTCGACCGACCCGGTGTCCGGCCCGTTCCCTCCGGCCGCCCGCGGGTGGACGAGGGCTGCCCGCAGACGCGGCACCGTCAGCCGCTGCGTGTGGGTGGCCGGTCCGTAGCCGAACCTGCGGTAGATCAGGGCCTCGGAGGCCAGCAGTACGGCTACGGACTCACCCCGGGCCCGCAGCTCGCCGAGCTGACGCCGCATCATGGCGCCGAGCACACCCCGGCGCCGGTGCGACGGCAGGACGCCGACCGCGGTCACCCCGGCGACCGGGACGAGGTCCCCGCCGGGGAGGGTGAGTTCGAAGGAGTACGCACCACAGGTGCCGACCGGTCTCCCGTCGGCCGTGACGGCGAGCAGGCCGCGGTCCATTTCGAGCGCCGCCCACCAGACTCCGCCGCCGTCGACCGGGGTTTCAGGGAAGAGCGCGAAAGCGGCATGGAGGGTGTCGACGAAGACCTCGCGGTCCTGGTCGGTCGTGGAACGGATCTCCATGGCTGTCGCTGCCCTCCGTGGACGCCGGCACCACGCCGTGCGGTGCCAGGCCACCATGCAGGGCCGACCCGTCCCCGGGTCAACCGAATAACCGGTCATCCGCGTGAGCCTGCGTCCAACCGGTCATCCGCGTGAGGTCACCTGCGTGAGCCTTCGCCCCGGCCGCGTGGAACGGCCCGCCGCACCGGAACGGGTGGGGCGGGCCGGCGTGACCGCGGCCGTCGAGTGACCGTCCGCCGTCAAGTGACCGGCTGCGTGCTCCCGTCGGGCAGCGCGCAGTAGTAGCCGTCGTAGGGGCGTGCCTGGACCTGGCCGCCGGCGTCCGTGCACTCCTGTCGGGTCATGTTCGGAGAAGTGGCGGCCTGAGCGCTGACGGCACCGATGGCACCGATGGCACCGACGGCGCCCGTGCCCGAAAGGGTCGCCGCGGCCAGGGCGAGGCCAAGCATTCTTCGCATGCGCATGACGTCCTCCTGTCAGGCGCCCCGTTCGGCCCGGGGAGGGGGAGGACACGTCTCAGGCCGACGGGGCCCTGCCTCCAGCATGGGCGATGTGCAGGAGGCCCGCGAGGCGAATCGGCTCCTGCCCGATGACACCCGGTCCCGAGCCCCTCACACTGCGCCACCCGCTCGCCGGTGGGCATCAACTTGCCCTGTTCGCATGCAAGTTGACAAGAACATGCCGGTGCGCGTCTGCGAGGCCCGTTACGGCGGCGGCAGCCGCTACGGCGACTGGTACTGCAGCGACGAGACCAGGTCCTGAGCCCGGGTGAATGCGCGATCGGGGAGTGCGGAGCGCATCATGTCCCTCGGCACAACCAGCCGGGAGGAGTGACGAGACGTGCGGATCGGTGACGTGGCACGACGGTCCGGGGTCAGCGCCCGCATGCTCAGGCACTACGAATCGCTGGGCCTGGTGCGCCCGGAGAGCCGTACCGGGGCCGGCTATCGCGAGTACTCCGGCGAGGACATCCGGCGGATCTTCCACATCGAGAGCCTCCGGTCACTGGGGCTTTCGCTGCGCGAAGTCGGCTCTGCGCTCGACGATCCCGGCTTCAAACCCTCGGAACTCGTCGACGACCTCATCCGGCAGACCCGGGAACGCATCGAGGCCGAGACGGCCCTGCTCACGCGCCTGCACCGGATCGGTGCCGCGGAACCCGCCGCCTGGGAAGACGTCCTCCAGAGCGTCGCGCTCCTCCAGGGCCTGAAGTCGGAGAGCGCCGGCAAGCGCCAGCGCGCGGCCCTGTCCTCGGCCGCCGAGGGCCCCGTACCGGTGGAGGCCCTGGTCGAGGCAGTGCTGAGCGAGTCGGACCCGAACGTCGCCGGAGCCCTCCGCTGGGCTCTGGCCCGGAAACCGGGCGGCGCCGGTGCGGTCCTGCTGGCCGAGGGCCTCCGCTCTCCGGTGCCCGAGGTCCGCCTGCGGGCCGTCCGGGCCCTCGCCGAGATGGAGGGTGGCGAAGCCACGGCACTGCTGCACGAGGCCCTCGCGCACGCCGACATGGCGGTCCGCAGGGCCGCGGCCCTCGCCCTCGGGGCACGAGGAGCCGCCGACGCGGCCGAGACGCTCATCGACATGATCGTCGAGGGGGTGAACGACGTCGATGCGGCCGATGCGCTCAGCGCGCTCGCGAGCAGTCCCGCCTCGGCGGGCCGGATCGCCGCCGGGCTCGGGCACCGCCTCGCCCGCGCCGCCTCGGCTCCCTCCGTACGCCGGCGGCTCGCACAGGCGCTCGCGGACGTCCCGGGTGCCGTGGCGGAACGTGCCCTGGCGGACCTGTCCCACGACGAGGACCGTGCCGTTGCGCTCACCGCGGTGTACGTCCTCGGGATGCGCAACGCACGTGAGGCCGCATCGTGACGACGGGCCCCACGAGGTACTGGTGACTCCGGCGCCGGCCAGGGTGTGGAGTTCGGCGGCGGCTTCGACCCGCCGGAGGTTGCCGAGGCGGACGAGGGCGTCGTGGGCGGCCGTCTGGGCTTCGCGTGCCACGTCGTGGCGGGCGAGGTGGCGCAGGACGACGCCGAAGTCGTGCCGGGCGGGTGCGCACCGGGCGGGCATCCGGGCCGCCTCGAAGCGGGCCATCGCGTGGCGCACCGATGCTTCGGACCCGCTCCACCGCCCGGGGTCGCAAGGTCGTTGCCGTTGTGCCGACGGGTCGACCCCAGGCAGCGGCCGATCAGCTCGTGCGGCTCGCCGGGGATGCCGGCGCGGCGGGGCACCACCCTGCGCCGGTGGATGGCCGGTGCCTCGTGGCGCGGCCGGTCTGGCCCGACGTGTCGGGGCCCCGCCGCACGGGCCGGGCGGTGCGCACCGATGTGCGTACCGCTCGCATGCGTCGGCCGAGCCGGCAGGCCCGGGAGGGTTCGCGGGTCACGGGACCGGGTCGTCCTTCCGTGGCAGCAGGCCCCCGAAGGTGAGGTCGAGGAAACGGCGCCAGTCACCGCTGCCGGTCCGGATGACCGCGGACATCCCGCCGACGACCATGTACACATCCGCGACGGTGAGGTCGCGCCGCAGGGTGCCGGCGGTCCGCCCCTGCTCGATCAGCGCCGCGACGGCCGATTCGAGGAGCCCGAGCATCTCCCCGCGGGGCGCCGACGTGCCGACTGCGGTCGCCACGGCGACGGTCAGGCCCGGGCTGTCGGCCAGGAGCCCGCCGACGTGTCGCAGGTACCGGGCGAGCCCCTGCCCCGACTCGGGCTCGCGCAGGCAGTCGGTCAGCGCGTGCTGGAGGATCCCGGCGAACCGCTGCTGCGCCGCTGCTTCCACGAGCGCCTGCTTCGACGGGAAGTGCCGGTACAGCGTGCCTACGCCCACCCCGGCGGCCAAGGCCACCTCGGGCATCTGCACGTCCTCACCGCGTTCCTCGAACAGGGCGCAGGCCGCCGCCAGTACGAGCGCGCGGTTGCGTTCCGCGTCGGCACGTGGCTTGCGGCCACTGCCGGATGTCGAGGGCGTTGACAAGCCGACCACTCCTCCGCACCATTGAAACGGAATCGGATTCCGGTTCATATTGTGCCATGCGAGGAGGGTCGGCGTCATGCCCGAAGAGGACCGCTTCATCCTGCTGGAACCGGGGGCCGCCCGCCCGGGCCGCGTGCCCCTGCCCTCCGCCTTCGCCGTGAAGGCGACGACGGCCGACACCGAGGGGCGGCTGTCACTCCTGGAGGTGACGCTGGCGAAGGACATCCCGCGCCACACCCACCACCGGGCCGACGAATGCATCTACGTCCTCGAAGGCGTCCTCGACATCGAGTTCGACGACCGGACCCACTCGGCGCCCCGGGGCACCTTCGCCCTGCTCCCCAGAGGCGTCCCGCACGCCTTGCGGCGCGCCTCGGACCCGCCCCCTCGGGTCCTGCAGATCTCCACCCCGGGCGGCTGGGAGCGTTACGTCGAGGATCTGTTCGCGGCGGGCCCCACCGTCCTCACGGCGGGCGACCTGGACCCCGCGAAGATCAACCCCGTGGCGGCCCGCCACCACATCACCTACGAGACCCGGCCCTGATCAACCGGTGTCAGCGGAACCGGTGCAGGTTCTCGCGGAGGAAGGCCTCCAGCGTGCGCGGGGCGCGCCCGGTCAGGCGGAGGAACGCGTCGTCGGGCGCCTCCCCGCGGCTCACCGCCAGCTGCTGGATCTCCACCACGTGCGTGGCCAGCCACTCCGGCATCCCGGCCCGGCCGATCAGGTGGGCGTGCAGTCCGGACGGGCCGAGGTCCAGGTAGCGGATCGGCCTGGCGAGCAACTCGCCCAGCAGCTCGGTGAGTTCCTGGTGGCTGTAGGCCCGCCCGCCGGTGAGGGGGTACGTGCCGCCCGCCGGCCCGGGGTCGGTGAGGACCGCAGCCGCGGCGTCACCGATGTCCCGGGCGTCCACGTAGTTGCACCGCGCCCGGCCCATCGCGCCGTGCACCACTCCGGCGGTGGCGATGCCGGGCGCCAGGAGCAGCAGCTTCTGCATGAAGGCGTACGGCCGCAGCACGGTGGTGGTGACGCCCGAGGACCGCAGCCGCTCCTCGATCAGATGGTGGCCGCGGGAGACGGCGACGGGGGAGTCGGGTTCGGCGGCGGGCGCGGAGACCTTCACGATGTGCCCCACGCCGCAGTCGACGGCCGCCTCGACGGCGTTCAGTTCGTACCGCACCTGGTGCGGCCCGTTGGCCATGGTGAGGAAGAGCTGGTGCGCACCGCGGAAGGCCCTCCGCAGGGAGTCCGGGTCGGCGGCGTCGGCCGGCAGGATCGTGGTCCGGGCGAGCGTGTGCTCGTCGAGCGCGGCGGCCAGCCGGCCGGGGTCGCGGCTCAGGGAACGGGTCGGCACGCCGAGGGTGGCGAGGCTGCGCAGGGTGGCGCCGCCGGTGGCGCCACCGGCGCCCATGATGACGATCACGAGGTCTGCCCTTCGGGTCGGGGTGTGGCGGGGAGCTGGTGCTGCGGTGTGCGGGTGGGGCGGCTGCTGCGCCCGCGCCATGTGGTGAGGGTGGCCGCGATCGCCGAGGAGACCGACAGGTCGAGCGGCAGCCGGCGTGGCCACGGGCTGTCGGCGAGGCTCGGCACCTGAGGCAGCCAGTGGGCGGCGGCGAGGCCGGCCGACAGGCCGAGCGCCGCGGCCGCCAGGCCCGCAGCGGCGGCCGCGAGCGCGCGCGGGGTCCGGGTGCGCGCGGGGCGGTGTCGCAGTGCGGCGCCGAGGGCGGCGGCCACCAGGGCGGAGGTGCCGCCGATGGTGGTGAGCGCCGCCACCACCAGCTGTGGCTGCCGGGTGACCGCCCCGCCGAGACCGGCCGTGACGGCGGGCATGGCGTAGGCGGCCAGGACTTCCCGCCACAGGGCGAAGGGCGGGGGCGCCGCGGGCGTGCCGGGGTCCTTCTCGCGCATGGTCGATCCTCTTCGGGTCATTGATTAGGCACCTAACTATTGGGGTGTAAGGGAGGCGGGCCGTGGGTGGCCCGCCTTGGTGGGGTCGGTTGTCCGTCAGTGGTCGGTGAGGGCGTGCATCCCTTGGACCACCCGCGCCAACAGGTCGAGGAAGGTGGTGCGTTCCTCGGGGGAGAGGTCGCCGACCAGCGCCTCCATCCGGGTGAAGTGATCCGGCGCCAGGTCGCGCAGCTTGTCGGCGCCGCGTGCGGTGAGGATCACCACGTTGCCGCGCCCGTCCTCGGTGGACGGCCTGCGCGCCACCAGGCCTTCCCGTACCAGTCCGTCGACCAGGCCCGTCACGGTCGCGCGGGACACGCCGAGGCTCGCCGCGAGCTGCGAAGGCGACTTCTCGCCGCCGTGGTCCTCCAGGTCGGCCAGCAGTCGGTAGCGGCCGGTGGAGAGGCCGAAGCGGCCGAAGTGCGCCTCGCCGGCCTGACCGATCCGGGCGCCGGCCGCCATGAGCCGCGTGGCGACCAGGATCGCCTGAGGGTCTGCCGTCAGGCCGTAGCGGGCGATCTGGCGGCGGGCCTGGTCGAGGGTGGGGGCGGCGAGGCCGCCGTCCCCGGGGTGCTGGGTCACAGAAGTAATATGGCACCTAATCAGTCTTGCGGTCAAGCGGTCGGCCCGGCGTTTGTATCCGGCCTGATGGATCCCGAGGTAGTCGAGGGGGGCGGTTGAAGCCCTGACGCAAGACGCGCCGGCCTCGACCCGCTGACGGCGCAGCTGGCCCCGCCTCGCAGCTGGCATCCGCCGACGCCTGCCTGGCCATCAGTCCCACAGGGGGCCACGCGCAGCACCGTGGACGCCGCCCGGGGGCGCGGCGGGCCGGGGTCCGGAGCCTCGCCCTCACGAGCCACGCCCGCTCGCCGCTGAGCGAGACCAGCGACTGCACCGTGGTCGCGGGCGGTCAGGGCCTGGTGTTCGGGTTCGAGGCCGTCGCCGGCCGGCTGGCCCACCTCACCGTGATCGACACCCTCACCCTTACCCTGCTGGGGCTGCGCGGGGCGCCGGCCGAGGCCGCGCTCAGGCTGTCGGCCGACGTCACGGTCGGCCACTCCTGCTGACCGCCATCCGGCGACGGGCGTCGGCTCAGCGCCCGCCGACCGCCCCGGCCCGGTCCAGGACGGCCTCGACCGCGGTGAGGAGCCGTTCGCCCACGCGGTCGACGCTCCCGTTCTGGGCGCTGACCTGAGCACCCTCCATGAGGAAGGTGATCTCTGCAGCGGCCCCGTCGGGAGTCCGCGCACCGGCGCTCCGGCACATGTCCGTGAGCCGGCGCAGCTGGGTGGCCTTGTGCTCCTCGATCAGCCGGCGGGCCGGGTGTCCCCGGTCCGGCAGGCCCGCGATCGAGTTGACGAAGGGGCAGCCCCGCCGTGCGACGTCCGGCAGCCCCTCGGCGATGAACCGCGCCACCGCGAGGACCTGGGCCCGGCCGTCGCCGGGGTGCCCGGTCTCCGCACCGTCGAAAGCGGCCGCGTAGCCCGCCGCGACGATCCTCAGCCACTCCTCGATCAGGGCGTCCTTGGTGGCGAAGTGCCGGTACAGGGCCATCTTGGTGGTCTTCGCCTGCTCGGCGATGGCCTGGACCCCGACGGCTCTGATGCCCTCGCGCAAGAAGAGTTCCTCGGCGGCGTCGAGGATGCGCTCGCGCGGGGGCAGGCGGGCCACTCGCGTGTCCCTGCCGGGCCTCGGGGGGCTGCTTGCCATCTCCGCCTCACTTCGTCGCCGTCACCGGCATCTCGCGGCCCATGCTACGTTACCGATCAACCCCGAACGATACCGATCGGTATCGCGCGGGACCGATTGGACTCAACTCCGCGAACCGTGAGGCTGAGCATCTTGGAACTGCACGAATACACCCGTTACGACGCCGTGGGCCTGGCCGCACTCGTCGCGCGGGGCGAGGTCACCGCCGCGGAACTCGCCGCCGCGGCCCAGGACGCGATGGCCGCCGTCAATCCCCGCATCAACGCCGTCGTGGAGAACTGGCCGGCCGAGGACGCTCCGAGCCCGGGCAGCACACCCCTCGCCGGCGTCCCGTTCCTCATCAAGGACCTGGCCGTGACCATGAAGGGCAAGCGCGTCGAACTGGGCAGCCGCCTCGCCGCCGGTAACACGGCAACGGCGGACTCCCACCTCATGAGACGGTTCAGGCGGGCCGGCCTGGTGACGCTCGGCCGTACGGCGTCCCCCGAATTCGCCTACAGCACCACCACGGAACCGGTCCTCCACGGAGCGACCCGCAACCCCTGGGACCTCAACCGGACCGCTGGGGGTTCCAGCGGCGGGTCCGCCGCAGCCGTCGCCGCCGGCATCACCCCCCTCGCACACGCCACCGACGCGGCCGGCTCGATCCGCGTCCCCGCCGCCAGTACGGGGCTGTTCGGACTCAAACCCACCCGCGGCCGCATCTCCATGGGACCGGACGCCGACGAGGTCTTCAACGGCTTGGCCGTGCACGGCGGCCTCAGCCGGACCGTCCGGGACAGCGCGACGCTCCTCGACCTGATCCACGGTCCCGAAAGCGGCGATCCCTACTTCGCGGCACCTCCCCGACGCCCCTACGCCGAGGAGATCACCCGCGACCCCGGCCGGCTGCGCGTCGGACTGCTCACCACCCCCTGGAACGGGCGCCCCGTGGAGCCGGCGGTGCGGGAGGCCACCCTGGCCGCCGCCCGCCTGCTGGACTCCCTCGGCCACCGGGTCGAACCCACCGACGTGAACCTCGGGGTGCGCTGGGAGGAATTCGTCCTCGCCAACGCCCGGCTGTGGACGGCGAACCTGGTGACCTGGATCGACGGATTCGCCGAGGCGTTCGGCCGCCCCGTGGACGAGACGACCGTCGAGCCCGAGATGCTGGCGAGCTACACCTGGGGACGCCGGGTCAGCGGCGCCGAGTTCGTGCAGGCCCTCGACGTGCGCAACCGGGTCGCCCGGTCGATCGGCGCGCACTTCGACCGTCACGACGTCCTGCTGACCCCCACCCTCCCCGAACTCCCCGTGGCCATAGGCGCCTACGGGGAGGGCGCGGAGGGGACGGACGGCCGCGGCTGGCTGGAGCACCTGTTCCACCGGTCGCCCTTCACCGCCGCCTTCAACGTCGCCGGCACCCCCGCCATGTCGGTGCCGCTGGCGGCCGACCCGGCCACCGGTATGCCCATCGGCATCCAGTTCGCCGCCGGGTACGGGCGCGAGGACGTTCTGTTCCGCCTCGCCGGGCAACTGGAGCGGGCTGCTCCATGGGCGCACCGCACACCCCCCGTCCGGGCCGGCCAGGCCTGAGGCCGCTGGGTCGCTACCCGCGCCCGTTCAGCCGCTCGCGCGGGTCCAGCGACACCTCGGCCCACACCTGCTTGCCGCTGCTGAGCGGCACCGCACCCCACGACGCGGTCGTCGCCTCGACGATGAGGATCCCGCGGCCCCCGGTCGCCGACCAGTCCACGTCCCCGGGCTTGACCGGGCTGCGGGGCGAGGCGTCGTTCACCGAAATGCGCAGCCGGTCCGCCGACAGCGTCAGATCCAGCCGCACCTCTCCCTGCGTATGGGCGAGCGCATTGGTGACCAGCTCGGAGACCACCAGCAGGGCGACGTCGAGTTCCGCCACCACACCCCACGAGCGCAGGGTCCGCGCGGCGAAACGACGCGCGTGGTGGACGGCGTTGGGGAGTCGCCACACGGTCCAGTACGTGCGCATCGGCCGGACACGGGTGCCGTCGTAGCGCATGAGCAGCAGCGCGACGTCGTCGTCCCGCCGGTTGACCCGCGCGACCAGTTCGTCGGCCACCATCCCCGGGTCGGCCGGGTCCGCCGCGGCCAGCACCTCGCACACCCGGCGCATGCCGTCCTCCAGGCGGACGTTCGACGATTCGACCATGCCGTCCGTGAGCAGGGCCAGCACGCTGCCCGGAACCAGTCCGACCTCCGTCATGGGGAATTCGGTGTCCGTCACCACTCCCAGGGGAGGCCCTCCCTCGACCGCCAGCTCCTCGGCGCTGCCGTCCGGGTAGCGCAGGATCGGCTGGAGGTGACCGGCACGGACGAACCAGGCGATGCCCTCCTCCATGTCCAGGTCCACGTACAGACAGGTGGCGAACAGGTCCGTCTCCATGCCGACGAGCAGCCGGTTGGCCCGGGCGATGACCACGTCGGGCGGGTGACGCTCCACCGCGTAGGCCCTCACGGCCGTCCGGATCTGGCCCATGATGGTCGCAGCTCCCGCGCTGTGCCCCTGCACGTCGCCGATGACCAGGGCCACGTGGCCGTCGCTGAGCGGGATGACGTCGTACCAGTCGCCGCCCACTTCGAGTCCCACGGTCGCGGGCAGGTAACGGGCCACGGCCACTCCGCCCGGCAGCGGGGGGAGCTTGCGCGGCAACAGGCTGCGCTGGAGCATCGTGGCGAGTTCATGACCGGCGTCCAGCGCGTGCGCGCGCGTCAGCGCCTGCCCCACCAGCGCCGCCGTGGCGGTCAGCAGCGACCGCTCCTCCGGTCCGAAGCGGTGCTCACCGTCCCACCCCACGAGGCAGACGCCGACCATCCGTCCGTCCGCCGGCAGCGGCAGGACGGCGAGCCCGCCGGGCCCGATCCCCGCGAGGGCGGGTTCCAGGTCCGCGCCCGGCGGCCACAGGCTCACATGGCCCTCCCGGAGCGCGTTCTGCAGCGTCGGCAGGTCGTGCATCGAGGCGTCCGGCCACTCGGACCGCCACTCCGAACGCCACATGCCCGGCCAGGCGCGCGGCTCGGGAGGGTCGAGGACGGTCACCACGAGCCGGTCGGCCTCCACCTCGGCGACCGCCACCCGGCTCGCCTCCAGCGGGGCGCGCAGGGAGGTGACGACGATCTGGCTGACGTCCCGGATGGTCGTCGCGCCTGCCAGCTTGGTCGACAGCCGCTGCACGATGGAGACGTCGTCCGCAGTGGGGCGCAGGTAGGAGGCGTCGGCCACCACGCCGAGGACCCGCACCGGGGTGCCGTCGTCGTCCGTCGTCACCCGGCACCGCAAGCCCAGCCAGCGCAGTTCACCACCCGGCCGGCGGATGCGGAACGCCAGCTGCTGCGGATCCGTCGTGAGCCTGTCCGGCTCCACGATGGCCATCAGTGCGGGGATGTCGTCCGGCACGGCACGCGCGAGCAGCGCGTCCACGTGGCCGCCGAACTGGTCGGGCTCGATGCCCAGCAGCTCCAGCACGCGCGCGTGCGCCTCCATGCGGCCGGTGGCGAGGTCCAGGATGAACGCTCCGCCCCGCAGCGGCACCAGCGTGTGTCCCAGCACGGGGCGCGGCGCCGCCCGCCCCGGCGCGTGGGCGGCCACCGATTCCAGCCCGGCGGCCACCTGGTCGGCGTACAGCTCCAGCAGGCTCCGGCGGTCGTCGCTGAACCCGTCAGGGACCTCGCCGGCGACGATGAGGCAGCCCAGCTGCTTGGAGCCGTGCCCGAGCGGCAGGGCCCCGAGGGAGAATTTGGCAGGCGATGCCCTGACGGAGTCGTCCCGCACCCGGCCGGGGAAGTAGTGCGGGTCCTCCTCGATGTATGCGGCCAGCGCTTTCGGGTCGAGCCACAGCGGCCGGCCCGTGCGGTGGGCCTCGGCGGCCGGGGAGTGCCCGTCCACGGAGAGGACCGCCGGCAGGCCGTACAGCATGGCGCGGTTTCCGGTCACCTCGGCCAGATGGAGTTCCTTGCGGCCCTCGGTGAGTACGTAGACAGCGGCCAGCTCAGCCCCGCAGAACGCAAAGCGCTGCCTGGTCACGTTCTGTCATGCCCTTCTGCACGGCAGCCGCGGTCGACCGCCCTCCCTCCATGCTGTAGCGCATCGCAGGGTCGGCGCGAGTCAGGGCCTCGTCCGCCGGGGGCGGACGGAAGGGCGCCGCGCCACCGCACAGGAGGGGCGTCGTGCCCGCACGAGGCGGGCCGCGATTCCGCCGACCCCGGTGAAGGCCCCGTAGCCCCGTAGCCCGCGGTGATCCCGTCCACGCGCCCCTCGCCCAGCAGCTCGTCGACGTAGCGGGGACCGTGGTACATGGTCGTCCACCCATGGCCGTGCGGGGGCGGGGTTGCGTGCGCAGCGGAGGTGTGGCTTGACGCGACGTGTCCGCCGGAACGCGCGGGAGCGGGGCCGGGCGCCGTATTCGGCAGGCATGACATCGTCGATCACGGGGAGCCGCCAGATATGATCAGAATCATCCGGTAAGTGACCCGGACCCTGATCCTCGTGTGACACCAGGACCCGAAGCGGGCGGCGGTGCCTTCCCGGCCTACGCCATAGTCCTGGCCCTTTGATCTGGGAGGCGCCATGAGCAGCATCGAATCGCACGGCGACGAGGTCTACCAACCGCACGAGGGCGACGAACCGGCCGAGGCGCGGCCCGACCTGGACAACGCCTTGGACGAACCCGGCCTCGACGAGATGCTCGACACCGGGTACTCGCCGCCCGAGCGGCCCCTGGCGGTCAACGATTCCGCCACCACCGCGGAGGGCCGGCTCGTCGGCGAGACCCTCGACCAGCGTCTGGCCCGCGAGCTGCCCGAGCCCGATCCGGACGAGCCGGCGTGGGAGGAGCCGGCCGACGAAAACGCCGAAGACCCGCAGGCCGGTTCCGTACGGGCCGGACGGCTGGCGCCCGAGGACGAGGCGGGGCCCACGCGCCACGTCTCCGTCGTGGCCCACGACGTGGGCGTCAACGGCGGGGCGGCATCGGCGGAGGAGGCGGCCATGCACATCATCGAGGAACCCGACGAGACCGAGTCCGGCACCGGGGGTTCCGGCTACGAGGGCGCCGCCGACGGCGAGTGAGGGCCGGATCGTCCGACGGACTCGCGTGCTACCGAACCGTCGAGCGGCGGCACCCGCTCACCGCGCGGCGGCGCGGGTACCTCACTCCGTAGGGGCGCCGGCGGAACCGGTGGCCGGGTTCAGCCAGGCGCCGACGGCCGGGAGCGCGCCGGGCCCGCTGTCCCGCTCCACCGAGCCGACGAGGTCGGCGATGGTCACGCCCTGCAGGGACGCCCTCCAGGCCGCATCGGCGGCACCCATCACGCGTGCGATCCCGCACGGCTTCGTGCACTCCTCCGGCGGGGTCCCGAGCGGCCCGCGCCGGCGGATCTCCGTGCACACGAAGGCCGGGTTCGCGCCGTCGACGGCCTGCACCACATCCAGCACCGTGATCTCGGACGCGGCCCTGGTCAGGGCGTATCCGCCCGTCTTGCCCTGGACGGACGTCACGAGGCCCGCGCGGGACAGCGCCTGCATCTGCTTGGCGAGATAGCTGGGCGAGACGTCGTGCAGCAGCGCCAGCCGGGCCGCCGGAACGGGCTCGGTCGCCGCGGTCAGCACCACACAGCAGTGCAGCGCCCACTCGACGCCACCTGACAACTTCACGCGCCCTCCCGTTTGACTCGGACCCAGACTATCCGAGTATCATCTCGGACAAGAGTTATCCGAGTTTGACGGAAGGGTACGGACATGAAGATCACCGTCATCGGCGGCACCGGACTGATCGGTTCCCAGCTCGTGTCCAGGCTCCGCGAGGACGGACACGACGTGGTCGCCGCGTCCCTCTCGACCGGGGTCGACCTGCTCACCGGCGCGGGGCTCGACCGGGCACTCGAAGGCGCCGACACGGTCGTCAACGTGACGAACTCGCCCACGTTCGACGAAGCCTCCCCGGAGTTCTTCCGGACCACCATGGGAAACCTGCTGGCGGCGGGTGAACGCGCGGGCGTCCGGCACCAGGTCATCCTCTCCATCGTCGGGGTCGACCGGGTGCCGCAGCTGGACTACTACCGCGCGAAGACGCTCCAGGAAGAACTGTTGCGCAAGGGCCCCACCCCGTACTCGATCGTGCGCGCCACCCAGTTCTTCGAGTTCATGGACGCGGTCATCTCCTGGACCGCCGACGACAGCGCGGTCCGGCTGCCGGCCACGCCAGTGCAGCCCATGGCGGCGGCCGACGTGGTGGCGGCGCTGGCCGACGTCGCCACCGCCCCCGCGCTGAACGGCACCCTCGACGTCGCGGGTCCCGAGGTCTTCCCGCTGGACGAGCTCGGCCGTCTCACGCTGACCGCCCGCAAGGACGGCCGCACGGTCGTCACCGACGCGCAGGCGGGCATGTTCGCGGCCGTCGTGGGCGACGTCCTCATCGCCGGCGAGGGGGCACGCCTGGCCCCCACCCGTTACGAGGACTGGCTCGACGGCCGCACCCGGTGATCCCCGGCGACCGTCGGCGGGTGGGCGGTTGCGCCTGAGCCCGCAGACGGCCATCTGTTGGAGTCGGGAGTGGGGAGTCGGGAGTCGGGAGTCGGGAGCGCCGAAGCCTCCCGACGTACGGTGCGGCAGGCCGCGGACCGCGTTGCGGTTCTGCTCGGCCCGGACACCGTGGTACTCGGCCTCGGTGCGGGGTGCGGCGGCTCGTCCCGGGCGCTCGCCGAGCGCTTCGGCTGCCGGGTGGTGGCCCTGGACCTCAGCGAGGAACACAACCGTCGCCACCGCGCGACCAACGCGCCGCGCGGGCTGATCAGCCCCGCCTGCCTCGACGACCTGCTGGACAACCTCCCGCTCTGGGCGGACATCACCCGTCGTCAGCTGCTGCGCCGGGGTCTCTTCCACGCCGGGCGCACTGCGGTGTGAGCGAATCGGGGGGAGGGGCGGGGAGGGGAGCTTGCCCGCGAGGTTGATCGTTTCGCCAGTATGACTGTTCCCCCCGTGCGGGTGGACGTCACCCACCGGGTCCCGATCGCGTCCGGGCCCGCGCCTATAACGAGACCCGTCACATTGATCGACTGATGGGTCTTCACCATGCTGCAGTCCGCTCTGCGGGTGCTCGCCGCTCTCTCCCTCGTGTCCGCCGCGGTCGCCCCGGCATCGGCCGCCGTCGCCCCGGCCGTCCTCCCGCACTCCACTTCCGTTTCGGCACCGGCCGTACGTCCGGCGCTGCGGGCCGCCGACGACACTCTGACCACCCCCTGTGGACCGACGGTCGAGTACCGGGCCTGGGACTGGTGGCTTACGACGACCAACCCGTCCATCGCCCGCCCCGTCGCCTCCGCGGCCGCGGCAGAGCGCTGGCAGTGGCGTACCGACGTGAACACCCTGTGGCGGGGCGACACCCGGGAAACCGTTGAGGAGATCTTCCAGACCGGGTTCACGCCCCGGGGCGACCAGGTGACCCCGCTCGCCGAGTACATCGTCAAGGGCGGTGGCCAGAACAGCGCCCATCTCAGCACCAGTTGCGAGAAGTGGGTCGCCCAGAAGTTCGCCACCTACGGCACCGCGAAGACGGGCTGGGTCTACGAGATCTACGCCCCCGGCGGCATCGACGTGAACGCCACCGCCCGTCTGAACGACTACAACTCGCCCTACCTCTGGAACAAGGAGATCGACTTCCCCGGCGGGGTCAAGGGCCGCTACATCAAGGGCGCCTGCAAGTACCGTCTCACGTACACGGACCCGGTAACCAAGGTCAGCACCTTCGAGGAACTCGGCTGCAAGGACAACGCCGGCTTCGCGCCCTACAACACGGACGCCGCCCTGACGGCAGCCCACTGACCGACCGGCAGATTGCCGCGCCCGCACGGCGGCAGTACCCACAATGCGCCTCTCCGACGAACCCCGAGAGGCGCATCCCGACACAACGGGCAGAGAAAGGCGGCGGCTCGGGGCATGTCTTGCGCAGGTGGCGACTTGCGCCACATCTGCCGAAGACCGGCGGCCGGGGCGGGCGTTCGAGCGACCACTGAACAGTGATCAACGGGGTGCTGTTCCGGGTCCGCACGGGAGTCCCGTGCGGGATCTGCCGAACCGGTTCGGGAACTGGAAGGCGGTCCATGAGCGCCATCGCCGGTGGTCGGCGGACGGCACCTGGGATCGGATCTTGCAAGCCGTCCAGGCCGATGCCGATGCCGATGCCCGGGGCCGGATCGACTGGAGCAAGCTGAGCGTGGACTCCACCTCGTGCCGAGCCCATCAGTACGCTGCCGGGGCTCCGCGCAGGACGCCGCGAGTTCCGAAGCGGAGATCAACACCTCGGCAGCACCGCTCCGACGAAGGGCTCGGCCGTTCGCGGGGTGGTCTAACATTCAAGATCCACCTTGCCGGGGAAGGCGGCCTCCGCCCTCTGGCGCTGCTGATCACTCCTGGTCAGTGGGGCGATAGCCCGCCGCTGATCCCAGTCCTCGAACGCATCCGGGTCAAGCGCCTCGGCGGCGGCCATCCACGGGCCCGTCCCGACCACTTGGGCGGCGATAAGGCATACAGCTCCCGCCGCAGTCGCCGCCACCTGCGCAGAGGCCAGATCAAACACACCATCCCGGAACCGAAGGACCAGCGGGCCTCCCTCCGCCTATGGCTCAGCTCGTGATCGGGCGGATAAAACGGTGGCCGCCTGATTGGCCTCCCTGCCACGATGTGGGTGTGACCACGTTGTTCCTGATGGTCGGCCTGCCAGGGGCCGGGAAGACCACGCGGGCCCGACAGCTCGCCGCGGATCAGGGCGCGCTGCGTCTGACGCCCGACGACTGGATGATTCCCCTGTTCGGCGAGGCGGAGGCCGACGGGAAGCGCGACGTGCTTGAGGGGCGCATGCTCTGGCTCGCCCTGGAGGCGGTCAAACTGGGCACCAACGTCGTCGTGGACTACGGCTGCTGGTCACGGGACGAACGGTCCGCGATCCGCTGGCTCGTGGAGGCCGAAGTGGCGTGCTTCCGCATGGTCTACCTGCCAGTGGACGATGAGACCCAACGCGCCCGTATCGCCCATCGCTGGGCGACCACCCCCGAAGAGACACTGCCGATGTCCGAGGCAGACATCCTGCACGGGCGCGCGCATTTCGAGGAGCCCGACGCGGCGGAGCTGGAGGGCCGCAGGGTCGCCAGCCCGCCGCCCGGGTGGATCGACTGGCGGGAGTGGGCCGCCGACCGGTGGCCGTCGTTCGCGTGACCGCTGCGGCCCACGACGACTCAGCCGTACCGGCCGTGCCCACCAGCCCGAAATGATCTCCGCTGGACAGGACCTAGCGCAGGGCGGCCGCGATCAGGCCTTCGAGGGCCTCGCGCGGTACTTCGCCGCCGCTCACGAGCCCATCGAAGACCAAGCCGTCGATGCAGGTCAGCAGGATGTGGGTGCGATTGTCGACATCCGGCACGCCGCGTTCGGCGAGGAACAGCCGGACGGCCTCACGGCCGGCGTTCTCGCGGGGAACGAGGATTGCGCGCAGTTCGGGGTCGCGAACGCTCTCGACGGCGCAGGCGTAGCGGGCGAGCGAGCGGCGGCGGCCCTCGCCGGTCAACCGCTGCCGGGTGAGCATGACCATGGCGTCCATCAGTTCCTCGACCGTACGCAGGGGAGGAAGCGCCTCGGCCATCATGTGCAGCTCCGCCTGGTCGCGTTGAACGAGGCGGGTGACGAGTCCGGTGAGCAGCGCGGCCCGGGTGCGGAAGTAGGCCGAAGTGGTGCCGGGCGGCAGGGCCGCCCTCCGGTCGACCGCACGGTGCGTCAGGCCGCGGATCCCTTCGTCGGCGAGTACGTCGAGGGCCGCGTCCGCGAGGAGGGTGCGCCGATCCGAAGCCATGGTCCCTTTCTACACCTGTAGTGCTTCCGATACCCTCCTCCTTCTACAGGTGTAGAAACGTGGAGGTGCGGCATGGCAGGCACGGCAGTGGTCGTCGGCGGGGGCAGCGGCGGGCTGGCCGCCGCGATCGGCCTGCGCCGCGTCGGCTGGGAGGTCACGGTCGTCGAGCGCTCGTCCACGCTCGAGGACGCGGGGGCGGGCATCTCCCTGGCCGCCAATGGACTGCGGGCCCTGGACGAACTGGGCGTCGGCGAGGCGGTGAGGGAGGCGGCGCGGGGCCAGTACACCGGAGGCACCCGCACACCGGACGGTGCTTGGCTGACCCGGATGGACGGCGCGGTGCTGGAGCAGGCGGTGGGCACACCGATCATGGGCATCCCCCGCGCCGCCCTGCACCGGCTGCTGCGCGAGGCCCTGCCCGCCGCGGCGCTGTTGACCGGCTCGGACGTCCGTTCCGTCCGGCAGATCACCCCGCGGGCGGTTCACGTCGCCTGCGCGGACACGGTTCTGGACGCTGACCTGGTGGTGGCGGCCGACGGCATCGGCAGCAAGGTGCGCAGCCTGCTCTTCCCGGCCCACCCCGGCCCGGTCCACAGCGGGTCGGCTGTGCTGCGCGCCATCACCGAGCAGGCGGTCGACCTGCGCACCGACTTCGAGCTGACGTGGGGGCACGGGGCCGAGTTCGGGCACATCGCGTTCCATGACGGACGTGCCGAGTGGCACGCCGTCCTCGACCTGCCCGCCGGAACCCGGTTCGCCGACCCGGTCGCCGAACTGCGGCGACGGTTTCGCACCTGGCATGAACCGATACCCGCCCTGCTCGACGCGACCCTGCCCACCGCCGTGCTGCAACACGACGTGCACGAACTTCGAACGCCGCTGCCCTCGTACACCGTCGGCCGGATCGCACTGCTCGGGGACGCGGCACACGCGATGACCCCCAACCTCGGCCAGGGCGCGTGCCAAGCGCTGGAGGACGCGGTCACCTTGGCCGCCGCACTCGCCGCCGAGCCGACCGTCGATGCCGCGCTCGCCCTCTACGACGCCGAGCGCCGCCCGCGCAGCCAGGCGGTCGCCCGGGCCGCTCGGCAAGCCGGGCGGATGGGCCACCGGCTGTCGCACCCACTGGCCGTCGCCGTGCGGAACACGGTGATGCGGCTGACACCCTCAGGCGCCGCAACGCGCATGATCCTTCGGCACCACGACTGGACCCCACCCCATCTGAACGGATGCGCACCGCGCCCCGAGAACGAGCGGTCCGGGGCGTCCGGTCAGCAGCCGCCGCAGTTGTAGAACGTCACGTCCCAGTGGCTGCCCTCGTCGGCGTAGACGTTGCCGGCGCCGGACTTCCACTGCGGTGCGCCGTCCCCGCGCAGACCGATGTAGCTGAACGTGCCCTTGATGTAGTTCCCGAGGCAGGTGTACTTGCCGAAGTCGAGTTTGTAGCCGTTCCAGTGCGAGTAGGTGCCGCTCGCGTGACCGGCCTCGGTGCCGCCGGTGATGTTCAGGGCGCAGCCACTGGCGCTCTTGAGCGTCTGGGCGCCTTGCGCGGTGGCGAGGTTGAGCTGCTCGAAGGACGTGCAGGTCGAGTTGTTGCGGTCCGAGCAGCCGCCGGACGACGACCAGGTGATGGCGGAGTTGCGGAACATCGAGGTCGCGGTGGCATGGCTGATCTTGGTGGCCGCGTGCGCGGCGGTGGCGCCGCCGAGGACGCCGACTCCGGGCGCGAGAAGGGCGCCGAGGACGAGGGCGAGCGCGGTGAGGACGGAGCGGAGCTTCATCGGGGTTGCCTCCTGCTGGTGGCCGTGACGGACGGGACGGCGGTGCGGGGAGAGCAAGGGGCCTGCTGGGGGAGCAGGGAAATAGTGGCGGAGGTCTACGCGCGTCCGCCAGAGGGCGGCAGGTGCTTTCTCACCGGCGTGCCGACGCGCCCGGGAGCCCACGCCAGCCGTCGGCGCCACGGCGAACGGATACGGGCCGGCCGGCCAGGCTCCGGTGGTGCCCGGGGGATTCCCGGGTGCAGCCTGGTTCCGGGAGGATCGGACGTCTTCACAGTCGGTGAGGAAGAGGAGTGACGGCCGCCGAGCTGCGAGTCAGCGCGTCTCCGGACACGCCGCTCGCAGGGCCGTGCCCCGCATCGTGAAGGCGATGCGGATGACCGGGAGTACGCCGAGCGCCTGCACCGCCGCGTACCACCACGGGCAGACCCCCGGGACCAGATCGACGCCGACGATCGCGATCGGGAGGACGACCGAGATGCCGCGCAGGCGCTCGAAGCCGCGTCGGGATCCCCGGGAGGCGGAGACGGTCAGGCGGTGGAGCAGCACCGCGGTAAGGGGGAGCAGGATCGCGCGGACCCACATGAACGGGTTCACCATGTGCCCCGTGGCCGCGACCGCGATGACCGCCAGGAGGGCGGCGGCGGTGAGTGCGCCGTAGACCTTGACGCTGACCCGGATCGCGGCGAACGCGGCCCGGGCGCTGTCGGTGGTCGTCGAAGGCGGGGAAGGCGTGGAAGGAGTGGAAGGAGTGGAAGGAGTGGTGTTCGCGTCTGTTTCCATGGCATTGACGCTAGGGAGCAGCCGTCTGACGCGGTATCGGCCTGGCCCCACAGGGTGGTGGGGCCAGCCCCACTCCCCGGCCGAACCGGGAGGTTGCGGGTTCCGGGCGGTGCACAGTGAGGGCATCGAACGGGAGACGAGGGGAGTCATGGCGGGGGCGGGGCGGGCGGGTTCCT
>LJCW01000331.1 GCA_001298555.1 Actinobacteria bacterium OV450 | reverse complement strand
ACACCGCCCCCCGGATCCCGACATGCTCTCCGCCCCCGAGTGCGCAGCCCCGCCCCGCAGCCTCCCGATCCGCCCCACCAGACCCCGGCCAGCTCACGCCCCCTAAACCGCCGGGTTCTCCCGTACCGCCGCCAGGTCCGAGGAGGTCTTCGTCGCTATGAACTCCGTGATGCGGTACGAGCAGACGCCCGCCAGGATGAACGGGTCTTCCGACGCGATCTTCTCGATCTCCGCGCGCGAGACGCCCCGAGCCAGGATGATGCCGCCCTCGCGCGGGACCTTGCGCCCCGAGGCGAGGAAGACGCCGGAGGCGTAGTAGCCGTCCAGCCAGGCGATGTGGGCGTCCAACTCGTCTTCGACTGCTTCGATGGGCGCGGTGTAGGTGAGCTCCATGACGAACATGATCGCCAGGCTACTCTCGCACCATCATGACGAGCGCAAAGACCCCCGCCGACGAGGCCGAGGCCCGGGCGATACAAGACGAACTCCGCCATCAGGTCGTACTGGACGAGCCCGGTCCGCCGCCCGGTCGCGGGCTGGTCGCAGGCGTGGACGTCGCCTACGACGACGAGCGTGACCTGGTCGCCGCCGCGGCCGTCGTCCTCGACGCCGCCACGCTGGAGGTCGTCGAGGAGGCGACCTCGGTCGGGCACGTCAGCTTCCCCTACGTGCCCGGGCTCCTCGCCTTCCGGGAACTGCCCACCGTGCTGGCCGCGCTGGACGCGCTCAGCGCCGTCCCCGACCTGGTCGTCTGCGACGGCTACGGGCTCGCCCACCCCCGCGGCTTCGGTCTGGCCTGCCACCTCGGCGTGGTCACCGGGCTGCCCAGCATCGGGGTGGCCAAGAACCCGTTCACGTTCACGTACGAGGAGCCCGGGACCCGGCGCGGCGACGCCGCGCCGCTGGTCGCGGCCGACGGCGCCGTCGTCGGCCGGGCGCTGCGCACGCAGGACGGGATCAAGCCGGTGTACGTCTCCGTGGGCCACCGGGTCTCCCTCGACAACGCCTGCGCCCACGCCCTCGCGCTGAGCCCCCGTTTCCGGATCCCCGAGTCCACGCGGCACGCCGACTCGCTGTGCAGGCGGGCCCTGCGCGAGGCCTCCTGACACCCGACGCACGCCCCCCGGCGCACCCCCCCCCGACGCACGCCACCCCCCCCGACGGGCGCCACCTTCGACGCGCGCCCCCGGCGCGGGCCGAGCGGCCACGGTCCCCCGCTCCTACCGCACCGCCGCGACCCGGAAGCGGAGGCCGGCCTTCTGGAGCCGGTCCAGCAGGGCGTCGCCCATCGCCACCGCGGTGGTGAGCTGGCCGGCGCGCTCCGGCAGGGCGTCGTACGCGAGGCACAGCGCCGATTCCGCCAGCATCTTGGCCGTCTCGCCGTAGCCCGGGTCGCCGCCCGAGACTTCGGTGAACACGCGGCGGCCGCCGCCCTCGCCCACGAAGCGGACCGTGAACCAGCTGCGCGCCCGGCGCTCCGCGTCCGGGCCGCTGCCCGGCTCCCAGCGGCTCATCAGCCACCGCCGCGCCGCCGGGAGCTGGGCCAGGGCCACCGTCGCGCCGATCGCGGCCACGCCGCCGACGGCGACCGGGAGGTGCTTGACCGAGGCGTACTGCCGGTAGCGGAAGTCCGGGCCGTACCGCTCCAGCGCCGCCGCCGAGCGGGTCACGATGCGGGGGTCGAGGGTCGGCAGCGGGAGGGCCCACGTGCCGGTCTCCCGGCTGTAGCGCGGTGCGCCGAGGGGGCCGCGCACGCGCCGCTGCGGCAGCCGGGGCTCGTGGAGGCGGCGTTCGTGCGCGGCGGCCAGGGTCTGCGTTCCGCGGCCCATGGCCGTCAGGGCCGAGGCGAGGGTTCCGCCGGAGAAGGCGGCGTTGGACCGCATGAACCCGTCCACCCGGAGCGGGACGCCGTCCGGCAGCTGTCCCACGGTGAAGTACGCGCCGAGGTCGGCCGGGATCGAGTCGAAGCCGCAGGCGTGCACCAGCCGCGCGCCGCTCTCCCGGGCCCGGGCGTCGTGCCGGACGTACGTCCGGTCCACGAACTCGGGCTCGCCGGTGAGGTCCACGTAGTCCGTGCCGGCCGCCGCGCAGGCGGCGACGAGCTCCGCCCCGTACAGGACGTACGGTCCGACGGTGGTGGCCAGGACCCGGGTGGAGGCGGCCAGTTCCCGTACGGCGGCCTCGTCCCCGGCGTCGACGCGCAGCAGCGGCAGCGATGCGCAGCCGGGGTGGAGCCCGGCCAGCCGTTCGCGCAGCCGCTCCAGCTTTGCGAGGTCGCGTCCGGCGAGGGCCCACCGGCAGTCGGCGGGGGCGTGCGCGGCGAGGTACTCGGCGGTGAGGGCTCCCACGAACCCGGTCGCCCCGAAGAGCACCACGTCATGGGGCCGGGCCGCCGCAGCACCGTCCCGGCCCGGGCCTTGCTCCCCGCCCGCGTCCCGTTCCGGTTCCCCTTCCCGTTCCCGGGCCTGTCCGTGTCCCGCGGCTCCGTCGGCCTGCCGAACCTCTTCGTTCATCACGGCTCCTCCCCGCTGCTGTCGGTGGCTGAGGCTAGCGCGCGGCGTGCGCCGTACGAACAGTGCCTCCGGTCCGGTCCGGCCCGGCTGCCGCGGCCGGAGGTCGGCGCTAGCGTGAGGACCGGCTGCGAGTGCGAGTGAGTGCGAGCGGGTGCGAGCAGGTGCGACGTGTGCCGAGCGGAGGAGTCCATGAGGTCTGCGGTGCGCAAGTGGGAGGCGGTGCGGGAGTTTGCCCGAGGGCTGCCGGAGGCCGCGGAGGAGTTCCCGTGGGGTCCCGAGGACTGCGTCGTGAAGGTGAACAAGAAGATCTTCGTGTTCCTGGGCAACGCCGACGGCCCCGGGCCGCCGGGAATCTCCGTGAAGCTCAAGGACGAGGCGCTGCACGGCCACGCCATGACCGCGCCCGGCGCGGAGCCGACCGGGTACGGGCTGGGGAAGGCCGGCTGGGTCTCCGTACCGCTGGGGGAGAAGGCGGCGCCCTCCCTCGACGTGCTGTGCGAGTGGGTGGAGGAGAGCTACCGCACGGTCGCCCTCAAACGGCATCTGAAGGAGCTGGACGCGCGAAACGAGTCAACCGGCTAAGCGGTTGCTCTTGTGCTGAGTGGAACGCGTTCCTAGCATCGCTGGTGTTACATCGGTTGTGTCACACAGTGGCGGCGGTGGTGCCGGGGATGCCGGGGGTTCGATGGCAGTGACAGGGAACGTGCCCGGCAGCGGCCCGCTCGCGGGCGTGCGCGTCGTCGAACTGGCGGGCATCGGCCCGGGCCCGTTCGCCGCCATGCTCCTCGCCGACCTGGGCGCGGACGTCGTACGAGTGGACCGCCCCGGCGGTGGCGCCCTCGCCGTCGACCCCGCCTACGACATCACCAATCGCGGCAAGCGGTCCGTCCTGGTCGATCTGAAGGCCCCCGGCGGCCCCGACCGTGTGCTGGATCTGGTCGAGCGGGCCGACGTGCTGATCGAGGGGCTGCGCCCCGGAGTGGCCGAGCGGCTCGGCGTGGGCCCCGCCGACTGCCACGCCCGGAACCCCGGGCTGGTCTACGGCCGGATGACCGGGTGGGGCCAGGACGGCCCGCTCGCGCACACCGCCGGCCACGACATCGCGTACATCGCCGTCACCGGCGCCCTCGGCATGATCGGGAACCCGGGCGAGCCGCCGGCCGTCCCCGCGAACCTGGTCGGGGACTACGCGGGCGGCTCGCTGTACCTGGTCATCGGCGTCCTCGCGGCCCTCCGGCACGCCCGTACCCCCGGCGGCGCGGGCCAGGTCGTGGACGCGGCCATCGTCGACGGCACCGCCCACCTCACCGCCATGATCCACGGGATGATGGCGGCCGGCGGCTGGCAGGACCGGCGCGGGGCCAACCTCCTCGACGGCGGCTGCCCCTTCTACGGCACGTACGAGACCTCCGACGGCGGGTACATGGCGGTCGGCGCCCTGGAGCAGCAGTTCTACGACACCTTCGTCGAGCTGCTCGGCATCGGGGAACAGGCCCCGGCCCGCAAGGACGTGGCCCGCTGGGGCGACCTCCGCGAGGCGGTCGCCGCCCGTTTCAAGACCCGTTCGCGCGAGGAGTGGACGGCGGTCTTCGAGGGCTCCGACGCCTGCGTGGCGCCCGTACTGTCCCTAGGCGAGGCGCCGCTGCACCCGCACCTGGCCGCCCGCGGGACCTTCACCGAGTTCGGCGGGATCACCCAGCCGGCCCCCGCCCCGCGGTTCTCCGCGACCCCGGCCCGCGTGACCTCCGGGCCCGCCCGGCCGGGCGCGCACACCGAGTCCGTGGCCGCCGACTGGGACGTACCGGCCCTGCTCACGAAGGACGCCTGATGGAACTGTCCATGATGCTGGACTACGCGGGGGACCCGCGCCGGGCCGCCGACGAGGCGGCGGCGCTGGAGGCGGCCGGGCTCGACGCCGTGTGGGTCGCCGAGGCCTGGGGCTTCGACTCACCGACGATCATGGGCTATCTGGCGGCCCGCACCGAGCGGATGAAGATCGGCTCGGCCATCCTCAACGTCTACTCCCGCACCCCAGCCCTCATCGCCCAGACGGCGGCCGGACTCGACGCGGTCTCCGGCGGCCGGGCGCTCCTGGGTCTCGGTGCCTCCGGCCCGCAGGTCGTCGAGGGCTGGCACGGGAAGCCGTACGACAAGCCGATCGGCCGGACCCGCGAGACCGTCGAGCTGTGCCGCCGGATCTGGCGCCGCGAGACGATCGACCACCACGGCATCACCGACATGCCGCTGCCGCCCGAGAGGGGCGGCCGGCACGGCAAGCCGCTGCGGATCCTCACCCGGCCGGTCCGCGACGAGGTCCCCGTCTACATCGCCTCGCTCGGTCCCGCCAACGTGCGGATGACCGCCGAGATCGCCGACGGCTGGCTGCCCACCCTGTTCATCCCGGAGAAGGCCCGCGCGGTGTGGGGGAGCGCCCTCGCCGAGGGCGCCGCCCTGCGCGCCCCGGAGCTCGGCCCGCTGCAGACCGTGGCGGGCGGACTCCTCGCGATCGGCGAGGACGCGGCCGCCGTACGGGACCTGGCGCGCCCGCAGATCGCGCTGTACGTCGGCGGCATGGGCGCCGTCGGCAAGAACTTCTACAACGACCTCGCCGTCGCCTACGGGTACGAGGAGGAGGCCCGGAAGATCCAGGAGCTCTACCTCTCCGGCCGCAAGCGCGACGCCGCGGCGGCCGTCCCGGACGAGTTCTGCGAGCTCATGACGCTGTGCGGGCCCGAGAGCTACGTGCGCGAGCGGGTCGAGGCCTTCCGGGAGGCCGGCGTCACCATGCTGAACGTCACACCCGTCGGTGCCGAGCCGGCCCGGCTGATCGAAACCGTCAAGAGCTGGCTCTAGGTCGCGAGCCCGGCATGATCCCAAAGAAACGGCCTAGGGGGCCCGATGCAACGCCGCATCTTCGACGCCGACCACGAGGCGTTCCGCGAAACGGTCCGCACCTTCCTCACCAAGGAGGTGCTGCCGTACTACGAGCAGTGGGAGAAGGACGGCATCGTCAGCCGCGAGGCCTGGCGGGCCGCAGGACGGCAGGGCCTGCTGGGCCTGGCCGTCCCCGAGGAGTACGGGGGCGGCGGCAACACCGACTTCCGGTACGCCGCCGTGATCGCGGAGGAGTTCACCCGGGCCGGTGCGGCGGGCCTCGCGATCGGCCTGCACAACGACATCATCGGCCCGTACCTGACCTCGCTCGCCACCGAGGAGCAGAAGCGGCGCTGGCTGCCCGGCTTCTGCTCCGGCGAGACCATCACGGCGATCGCGATGACCGAACCGGGTGCGGGCTCCGACCTCCAGGGGATCCGGACCAGCGCGGAGGACCGGGGCGACCACTGGGTGCTCAACGGCTCCAAGACCTTCATCTCCAACGGCATCCTCGCCGACCTGGTGATCGTGGTCGCGAGGACCACCCCGGAGGGCGGGGCGCACGGCCTGTCGCTGCTGGTGGTCGAGCGGGGCACGGAGGGCTTCGAACGCGGCCGCAACCTGGACAAGATCGGCCAGAAGGCGCAGGACACCGCCGAGCTGTTCTTCCACGACGTGCGCGTCCCCAAGGAGAACCTGCTGGGCGAGCTGAACGGCGCCTTCGTGCACCTGATGACCAACCTCGCGCAGGAGCGGATGGGCATCGCGATGGCCGGCATCGCCGCCGCCGAGCACCTGCTGGAGATCACCACCCGGTACGTGAAGGAGCGCGAGGCCTTCGGACGGCCGCTCTCCAAGCTCCAGCACGTCCGCTTCGAGATAGCGGAGATGGCCACCGAGTGCGCCGTCACCCGCACGTTCCTGGACCGCTGCATCGTCGACCACTCCAACGGCGAGCTGGACCACGTCCACGCCTCGATGGCCAAGTGGTGGGCGACCGAACTCCAGAAGCGGGTCGCCGACCGCTGCCTGCAACTGCACGGCGGGTACGGCTACATGAGCGAATATCCGGTCGCCCGGGCCTTCACCGACGGCCGCATCCAGACCATCTACGGCGGCACGACCGAGATCATGAAAGAGATCATCGGCCGTTCCCTGCTCGGATAACTCCCCCTCGAAAGGCTTGACCAGTGAGCACCGAAGCTTACGTATACGACGCGATCCGCACGCCGCGCGGCCGCGGCAAGGCCAACGGCGCCCTGCACGGCACCAAGCCGATCGACCTGGTCGTCGGCCTCATCAACGCGCTGCGCGAGCGCAACCCCGGTCTCGACCCCGCCACCATCGACGACATCGTCCTCGGCGTCGTCGGCCCGGTCGGCGACCAGGGCTCCGACATCGCCCGCATCGCGGCCATCGCCGCCGGGCTCCCGGACACGGTGGCCGGCGTACAGGAGAACCGCTTCTGTGCCTCGGGTCTGGAGGCCGTGAACCTGGCCGCCGCCAAGGTCCGCTCCGGCTGGGAGGACCTGGTCCTCGCGGGCGGCGTGGAGTCCATGTCCCGGGTCCCGATGGCCTCCGACGGCGGCGCCTGGTTCAACGACCCGATGACCAACTGGGACACCGGCTTCGTCCCCCAGGGCATCGGCGCCGACCTGATCGCGACCATCGAGGGCTTCTCCCGCCGCGACGTGGACGAGTACGCCGCCCTCTCCCAGGAGCGTGCCGCCGCCGCCATCAAGGACGGCCGCTTCGCGAAGTCCGTCGTCCCGGTCACCGACCGCAACGGCCTGGTCGTCCTGGACCAGGAGGAGTTCGTCCGCCCCGGCACCACCGCCGACACCCTCGCGGGGCTCAAGCCGTCCTTCGCGGACATCGGCGACCTCGGCGGCTTCGACGCCGTCGCCCTGCAGAAGTACCACTGGATCGAGAAGATCGACCACGTCCACCACGCCGGCAACTCCTCCGGCATCGTCGACGGCGCCTCGCTCGTCGCGATCGGCACCCGTGAGGCCGGCGAGCGAGGCGGCCTGGCTCCCCGCGCCCGCATCGTGTCGGCCGCCGTCTCCGGCTCCGAACCCACCATCATGCTCACCGGCCCCGCCCCCGCCACCCGCAAGGCCCTCGCCAAGGCCGGCCTGACCATCGACGACATCGACCTGATCGAAATGAACGAGGCCTTCGCCGGCGTCGTCCTGCGCTTCGTCAAGGACATGGGCGTCTCCCTCGACAAGGTCAACGTCAACGGCGGCGCGATCGCGCTCGGCCACCCGCTCGGCGCCACCGGCGCGATGCTGCTCGGCACCGTCATCGACGAACTGGAGCGCCAGGACAAGCGCTACGGCCTCGTCACCCTCTGCGTCGGCGGCGGCATGGGCGTCGCCACCATCGTCGAGCGCGTCTGATCCGTCCTGATCCCTGATCCCACCCCTGACACGGAAGTAGCGAACATGAGCGAGTCCACCACGATCCGCTGGGAACAGGACGAGACCGGCGTCGTCACCCTGGTCCTCGACGACCCCAACCAGTCCGCCAACACGATGAACCAGGCCTTCAAGGACTCCATCGCGGCGATCGCCGACCGCGCCGAGGCCGAGAAGGACTCCATCCGCGGCATCATCTACACCTCCGCCAAGAAGACCTTCTTCGCGGGGGGCGACCTCAAGGACATGATCGGGCTGCGCCCCGAGCACGCACAGGTCGCCTTCGACACCGGCACCGAGATCAAGCGGTCGCTGCGCCGCATCGAGACCCTCGGCAAGCCCGTCGTCGCCGCCATCAACGGCGCGGCCCTCGGTGGCGGGTACGAGATCTGCCTCGCCTCCCACCACCGCGTCGCCCTCGACGCCCCCGGCTCCAAGATCGGCCTGCCCGAGGTCACCCTCGGCCTGCTCCCGGCCGGCGGCGGCGTCACCCGTACCGTGCGCCTGATGGGCATCGCCGACGCGCTCCTCAAGGTGCTGCTCCAGGGCACGCAGTACAACCCGCAGCGCGCCCTGGACAACGGCCTCGTGCACGAACTGGCCGCCACCCCCGAGGAGATGCTCGCCAAGGCCCGCGCCTTCATCGACGCGAACCCCGAGTCCAAGCAGCCCTGGGACGTTCCCGGCTACAAGATCCCGGGCGGTACGCCGTCCAACCCGCGCTTCGCCGCCAACCTCCCGGCGTTCCCCGCCAACCTGAAGAAGCAGCTCAACGGCGCCCCGTACCCGGCGCCGCGCAACATCCTGGCCTGCGCCGTCGAGGGCGCCCAGGTGGACTTCGAGACCGCGCTGACCATCGAGGCCCGCTACTTCACCGAGCTGGTCACCGGGCAGACCGCCAAGAACATGATCCAGGCGTTCTTCTTCGACCTCCAGGCCGTCAACGCCGGCCGCAGCCGCCCGCAGGGGACCGAGCCGCGCACGGTCCGCAAGGTCGCCGTCCTCGGCGCCGGCCTGATGGGCGCCGGCATCGCGTACTCCTGCGCCCGCGCGGGCATCGAGGTGGTGCTCAAGGACGTCACCCCCGAGGCCGCGGCCAAGGGCAAGGCGTACTCCGAGGGACTGCTCGACAAGGCGTTCGCCCGCGGCCGTACGACCGAGGCCCAGCGTGCCGAACTCCTCGCCCGGATCACGCCGACCGCCGAGACCGCCGACCTGGCCGGCTGTGACGCCGTCATCGAGGCCGTCTTCGAGGACACCTCCCTCAAGCACAAGGTCTTCCAGGAGATCCAGGACGTCATCGCCCCCGACGCGCTGCTGTGCTCCAACACCTCCACGCTGCCCATCACCGGCCTCGCGGAAGGCGTTTCGCGCCCCGAGGACTTCATCGGGCTGCACTTCTTCTCGCCCGTCGACAAGATGCCGCTCGTGGAGATCATCAAGGGCGAGCGCACCGGCGACGAGGCCATCGCCCGCGCCTTCGACCTCGTACGGCAGATCAACAAGACCCCCATCGTGGTCAACGACTCGCGCGGGTTCTTCACCTCGCGCGTCATCGGCCAGTTCATCAACGAGGGCGTGGCGATGGTCGGCGAGGGCATCGAGCCCGCGTCCGTCGAGCAGGCCGCCGCCCAGGCCGGCTACCCGGCCAAGGTGCTCTCCCTGATGGACGAGCTCACCCTCACCCTCCCGCGCAAGATCCGCAACGAGACCCGCAAGGCCTTCGAGGCCGAGGGCCGCACGTGGACGGCGCACCCCGCGGACACGGTCATCGACCGGATGGTCGACGAGTTCGGCCGCCCCGGCCGCAGCGGTGGGGCCGGGTTCTACGCGTACGACGAGGCCGGCAAGCGCGCCGGCATCTGGCCGGGCCTGCGCGAGCACTTCGCCAAGCCGGACGCGCAGATCCCCTTCGAGGACATGAAGGAGCGGATGCTGTTCTCCGAGGCCCTGGACACCGTCCGCTGCCTCGACGAGGGCGTGCTGACCTCGATCGCCGACGCCAACATCGGCTCCATCATGGGGATCGGCTTCCCGGCCTGGACCGGCGGCGTGATCCAGTACATCAACGGCTACGAGGGCGGCCTGCCCGGCTTCGTAGCCCGCTCCCGCGAGCTGGCCGAGAAGTACGGCGAGCGCTTCACCCCGCCGGCCTCGCTCGTCGAGAAGGCCGAACGCGGCGAGACGTACGCCGACTGAGCACGGCGCGGGCGGTGTTCACCCGGAGCCGGCTGAGTCCGAGCCGGCTGAGTCCGAGCCGGCCGAGCCGGCCGAGCCGGCGGAGTCGCCGGACTCCGGGGGCTCCGGGGTGAACGCCGCCCGCAGTTCCTCCCTGAGGGACCGCTGGAAGGCGGTGACCAGCGCCTGCACCACCATCGGCTGCATGTGCGCGGACAGCGCCTTCATCGACTCCACCCGCTCCGGATCGCTCTCCCCCTCGGTGAACGGACCCCACACCTCGTCCCGGAAGAGCGCCGTCAGCTCGTGCGCCGCGGATCTGGTGTGCTCCCGCAGCACCGTGCGCGCGGCGAGGATCGTCTCCTGTGCGATCGGCACGTCGAGGAGCGCCACCCCCAGCCGCAGCAGCCCCACGTCCACCCGGAAGCCCTCCGAGCCCTCCCCGGCCGCGGCCAGCACGTTCATCGCCGTCAGCCGCTGCACGTCCGTGTCCGACAGGGGCCGCCCCGCCCGCTTCTCCAGCTCGGCCCGGGAGACCTCCCGCGCCGAATCGGGCGCCCAACTGGACACCAGGGCACGGTGGATGGCCAGATCGTGCGCGTTCAGATCGTCGGGCAGGGTGTCGAGGTAGCGCTCGATGGCCGACAGCGTCATGCCCTGGTGCTGCAACTCCTCGATCAGCGCGAGCCGCGACAGGTGCTCCGGCCCGTAGTGGCCCACCCGACGGGGGCCGATCACGGGAGGGGGCAAAAGGCCGCGCGTGCTGTAGAACCGTACGGTGCGCACGGTGACGCCAGCCCTGGCCGCCAGCTCGTCGACGGTGAGCATCGGCTCTGGTGCCTGGTCGGCCATCGTCCGCGCCTCGCTCTCTGCTCCACAGCTTGGGTTCAACAGTATTGCTGTCGCACCAACGATGTGAAACGGCCAGGAGCTGCCCATGACCATGAAACTGCGACTGCCCGGACGACCCGAAGAGCTCACCCTGCCCACCCTGCTGGCACGCAACGCCGCCGAGTACGGCGATCTCCCCGCCCTCTCGTGGCGCGAGGGAACCGGCTGGACGACCCTCACCTGGAGCGAGGTCCGCCGCAGGGTCGCCGTCCTCGCCGCCGGATACGCCGCCCTCGGCGTCGAGCGTGGCGAACACGTCCTGATCATGATGGGCAACCGCCCCGAGCACTGGCTGAGCGATCTCGCGCTCGTCCACCTCGGAGCCGTCCCCGTCACCGTGTACGGGACCTCCGCGCCCGAGCAGATCGCCCACATCGCCCGCCACAGCCGGGCCCGGTTCGCGCTCCTCGAAGGGGCCCGCGAGCTGGGGCGGTGGGAACCGCTGCTCGCGGACGCGCAGGTGCCGCTTGAGCGGCTGGTCGTGGCCGAGGCCGCCGAGGCGGGAACGCACCGCACGTACGGCTCCCTGTACGCGAGCGGCGCCCGCACGCACCGCCCCGATGCCTTCGAGAAGGCCTGGCAGGAGGCCCGCCCCGAGGACCCGCTGACCGTCGTCTACACCTCCGGCACCACCGGAGACCCCAAGGGCGTGCGGCTGACCCACCGCAACATCGTGCTCCAGGCCGTCCGCCTCGACCGGCGCACGGAGCTGCCCGAGCACGCCGAGCACATCTGCTACCTCCCGTTCGCGCACATCGCCGAGCGGATCCTCGGCATATACCTGCCGCTGCTGCGGGCGGCGCACGTCCGGCTGGTCGCGGACCCGACGGCCGTGGCGCCCGCCGTCCGTGAACTGCACCCGGTGCAGTTCTTCGGCGTGCCCCGGGTCTGGGAGAAGCTCGCCGCGTCCGTACGGGCCGTGCTCGCGCAGCTTCCGGACGCACAACGGGAGTCCATCGAGGCCGCGAACGACCTCGCGCGGGCCCGCGCCGGACACCGGGAGCGCGGTGAACGGATCCCGGCCGCGCTGGAGGCCTCGTACGCGCGGGCCAAGGATCAGGTGCTGGACCCGCTGCTGGGCCTGGCCGGACTCGACCGGCTGGTGTGGACGGCCAGCGCGACCGCGCCGATGCCGATCGACGTGGTCCGGTTCTGGGCAGGCTGGGGAATCACGATCATGGACGCCTGGGGGCTCACCGAGACCTCGGGCGTGTGCACGGTCAACAGCCCGGACGACTTCCGGCTGGGCTCGGTCGGACGCCCGATCGAGGGCCTGGAGCTGCGGCTCGCCGAGGACGGGGAGATCCTCACCCGCGGTGCGACCGTCTTCGGCGGCTACCTGCGGGCCGACGGGTCGGTGGACGGCGCGCACGACGCCGAGGGCTGGTTCGCCACCGGGGACATCGGCCGGCTCGACGAGGACGGGTTCCTCTGGCTGACCGACCGCAAGAAGGAACTCATCATCACCTCGAACGGCAAGAACGTCTCGCCGGCCCTGGTGGAGAACACCGTCAAGGAACACCCGCTGATCGGCCAGGCCCTGGTGCACGGCGACGGCCGCTCCTACCTGGTCGCCCTGCTGGTGCTGGACGCGGAACTGGCCCCGGCGTGGGCGGCGGCCCGCGGGATCGAGGCCGGCTCCCTCGCCGCACTCGCGGCGCACCCGGCCGTCCGCGAGGAGGTCGCCCGCGCCGTCGAGGCGGCCAACGCCCGGCTCAACCGGACCGAGCAGATCAAGCGGTACCGGCTGCTGACCGAGGAGTGGGGCCCCGAATCCGGGGAACTCACGCCCTCGCTGAAGCTGCGCCGCCGGGTGATCCGGGAGAAATACGCCCCCCTGATCGACGCCCTCTACGAGGACCCGCACCAGGACCCGCACCGGGCCGAGGTCCCGTAGCCCGGCCGGCCCCGCCCGGTGTGGGCGCGAGCGCGCCCACCAGGCGGGGCTACCGCGCGGCTGGATACGTTGATTCGCATGGCCGAAGCGATCGGCGTCCCCCTCGCGGACCTCGTCCGGGAGGGCTGAGCGGAGGCGAAGGCTTACATGCGCGTGCCATCACCGTAGGAGTCCAGCGCGCCGGCCGCACCGCCCGGACCTCGCCCGTCGAGCGAGCCTGTAGCAGTCCTCCAGCGGAGAGCCCCGACCGGACTACGTCTCCAGTCGGGGCCCCCTTCACCATCAACGTACAAACACGAAGCCCCGTTCGGGCTGGCGGCTGCGCGCCTGGGACACCCGGGCCTGGACCGAGGCCGTTACGTTTCGGTCTTCCTCGTCGACCACCAGCCACGCCCCGTCGAGATCGTCCGGGGCCGCCGGGGTCACAGCCCCAGGGATCCCGTAGTGCCTCATGGCGGCGTGCAGCTCGTGAGCCTCGCTGGGAGTCATGTCCTCGCCCTCTCGTTGGTGCCCGCCGAACCTACTACTCCCCGCCGCCGTGCGTGGCGCAGTTCCCGGGGTTGATCGGCCCGCACCCGCCGGGCATGGGGGTGTGATTGCAGTTCGCGGCGACGGTGACGAGCGATCGGTCCGGGCCCACCCACAGCTCGGTGTCCGGCGTGTACCCGGCCTGCTCGATCAGCGCGATCGTGCGCGTCAGGACGTCCGGATCGTGCCGGGACCGGTCCGGCCGTTCCGGGTAGTGGTGGACAGCCCGGCCGAGCCGGCTGCACAGCGACGCGTACAGGTGCGTGTGCAGAATGAGGGCATGCCAGCCCTCATCGACCTCGCGCGTCGGGGCGATCGACACGGTCGGGAACAGGCTGGCTGCCGACACGAACTTCAGGGCTTCGACGACGAGCCGGGAGGCCATTTCCGGGGCCATGCCGGGGTTGTTGTCGAGGACCGTGGCGCGAACGTCGTTGAACTGCGCATCGGTCAGCAGGCCGCGGGGAGTGATCGGGGCCACCGCCGGCGGTTCCGTGGGGCCGGAGGCGCAGGGCGGGGGTGCGGGCTCTCCGGGCTGGCTCTTGCAGGGCATGGTGCCTCCTCGATGTGATTCCGATGGTGCGATGGACCCGCCCCGGGCGCCCGCGGGGGGAACGAAGCGGGCGCCGGGCGGGGGTTCAGTGGGCGCGGACGACGATCACGGCGAGGATGCCGAGCACGATCAGCACGTAGGCGATCTGACGGCCGAGTTCCGTCACAGGCCGCTCATCCCGTGGTGCAACTCCAGCGCCCGCGCCATCTTCCGGGCCACGCGGGCGAGACCTCGGGCGTGGTTCCAGTTGGCGTGCGGCCGGGATCCACGCGGGCCGGCGGCCGAGCAGTACTCCCACTCGGTGAGCCCGTCGGCTGCGCTCGGGGTCCGCTCGGCGGCCGGGATCCGTGCGACCTCGTCGTGCAGGGCCTGACCGCAGGTGATCAGGTCATCGACCAGAGCGGCGACATCCGCTGGCTCTGGGCGCGAGGCGTACGAGGCGAGCGCCCGGGCCGTCAAAGCGGCCAGCTGTACGTGAGTCTGCTGCTCCATGGCGCTGCTCCCTACCATCGTCAGTGGGGTGGTGAGACGAGCGTAGGATTCGACCTAAGCCCGTCGAAGTGACCCCGAGTACGGGTGGGTTGTGCAGCTCGCCACGATGAAGGGGCGACATGGCCAGTAGCGGACCCCGCACCCTGACCGGCAGTCAGGGAACCGCGCATCGCAGCCGCGGCGTAGTGTCCGGCTACGTCTTCCGGGTGATCCGGGAGCAGCTGAACCACACCCAGGAATCGCTGGCCGAGGCCTTCCAAGTCTCATCCGACACCGTGGCCGGATGGGAATCAGGCCGGCGGCCCTTGACCTCCCTGGCCGTCGGCCACATGCTCGTGCACCGCCATCGCCTCATGCGTATGGGTGTGAGCCCGGCCCTGCTCCTCGCCCTCGAAAAGGCGCTGGAAGCGGACGTACTCCTTGCGAGCGCGCTTTCAGACGACGAACCCGCAGGAGACAGCCCCCTGGGGGCGTGGGTCATGCAACGCGACCTCGTCGAGGTGCTGGCTTGGCCGCTGAACGGGGTAACCCCTGAGCCGATGCGCGCCCTCCCGACCCCGCCCAAGCCCCGCCGTGGGCCAGCGCCTATCCGACCCGAGCTGTCCGCAGATGACCGGCGAACCTTCTTCCGGCGCATGCGCCGGATCGCCGAGGAGGCCCGTACCGACCAGTTCCTACTCCGCCGCCAAGCCCTCTACCTGGTCGGCTACGACGACGCCGCAGACACCTCCGAATGGCTCGCGCAGCAGCAACGCGCGGAGCGGCCAGGAGACTGGCTCACCCAGTGGCTCAACGCCCGGTCCGTCGCCGCCGTCGCCGCCCGCCAAGGGGACCGGGAGCGCATGCGGCACTTCATTTCCACCACGCTGGACGACTGTGCCGGCGAGGCTGCCAACCTGAACTACTGGGCGTACTGGATCGGCGAGAGCGCACACCTCCAGGTCTCAGACGACTTCATCGCCACCCCCTGCAACGGCGCCTGGCACGGCTACAAGCTGATCCAGCACCTTGTCGCCGGCCTCGCACCCCATCAAGGGTTCTTCGACCTGAACATCCATACCCTCTGGGCCTTGCTCGCCGCCCGCCCCACGCTCCTGCGTGCGACCTCGACCGCCGGGCGTGCACTGCGAGACCGGCTGCCCGTGCTGTTGGATGGCACTCAGTCCTCGACGCGCGCCCGTCGAGAGCTGGAAGGCATCCGGTACGCGATTCGCCTCGCCGAGGCGTGAAGGAGAGACACAGTGGCTGACGACCTGTCCGCGGTGGCCCGCTTCCTCTACGAAGCGGGCACGCTGAAGCACACGCGCCGCACGGGCTGGTGGATGGCCGGCATCGGCGACCCCGAAAGCGTCGCCGAGCACTCGTGGCGTACCGCCCTCATCGCGTCGATCATCGCCAAGCTCGAAGGCGCTGACCCGGCCCGGGCTGCCTTTCTCGCGGTCTGGCACGACACCCAGGAGACCCGCACCGGGGACGTGAACCACCTCGGCAAGAAGTACGCCGCCAGCGCTGATCCCGTCGCGGTGACGGCCGACCAGACAGCAGGCATGCCCGAGCTGGTCGCGTCAGCGATTCAAGATCTCGTGGCCGAGTACGAGGGCAAGGACTCGCCGGAAGCTGTCTGTGCTCGCGATGCCGACAAGCTGGAGTGCATGCTCCAGGGCATCGAGTACAAGGCACAGGGGTACACGAGTGCGCAGAGGTGGATCGACAACTCCCGGGCCCGGCTCACGACAGAGACAGGGCAGCGTCTGGCTGACGAGCTGCTGGGGCAGGGGCCGCTGGACTGGCTGCGCGCTGCTCTCGGGGAGCGGGCCTGACCCCGGACGCACGAAGGTGCCCCCTCTCGGACCGGAGGCCGAGAGGGGGCGTTGTGCTGAGGGTCGGGCTGGGCGCCTCCTCGGCCCTGATCAGTGGAGCGTCATCCGGTGCCACTCAGCCGGCCCACGGGTCGCCGGGGCCCGGGTGTCCGTCGTGGGGCGGGGCGCCGGGGGAGGCGGGCCGGCGGACTTCTAGCGGCCGATCAGCGGGTAGTGGTCGGAGAGGTTGGTGTACGTGTACGAGGTGCCCCAGCTGGAGACCGTCCAGGGCGCCGACTGCTCCTTGACCACGTTGTTCTCCCAGCCCGCCGGGCGGGCGTTGCCCTTGCGGTAGAGCACGTAGTCCAGGTCCTCGCGCGGGTCCGTCGGGTAGCGGTAGTTCGCGATGGAGTTCAGCGCGGTGTCGAAGGAGTACGGGTGACCCGTGCGCGAGTCGGAGTTCGCCAGGTCGGCGTTGGCGAGCATGGACGCGAACTCGGGGGAGCGGGAGTCGACGTTCATGTCGCCGGCGACGATGACCTGCTCGTCCGCCGGGATGTTCTTGCCGTCCAGGAAGGCGTCTATCGCCCTGAACTGGCGGGCGCGCACGTCGGCCGCCTCGCCGGAGCCGCAGCCCGGGTCGGTGGACTGGGCGTGCGTGCCGACGACGTGGACCCGGGCACCGTTCACGTTCAGCACGACATAGGCGAAGCCCTTGTTGGACCACCAGTCGGCGCCGCAGGCGTCCTTGTAGACGACCTGCTCCTTGCGGACGATCGGCCACTTGCTCAGGACCGTGACGCCGCCGTCCTCCGGAGTGGTGGAGGAGTAGGCGCCGCCCGTCGCGTCCCAGCCGCTCTTGCTGCGGCCGACGACCGGGGTCTGGTACGGGTACTGCGCCGAGGCGCCCGACTTCAGCGCGTCCGAGGCGCCGTTGTCGAAGGCCTCCTGGAGCACGACCACGTCGTGGCCCTGGAAGAAGGACGCCTTGGGGATCTCCGAAGCCCGGTGGTCCTGACCCCAGTTGGGGTAGAGGTTCTTGCTCATCAGGAACGTGTTGTACGTGAGGACGCTGAGCCGCGGGGCCGTGGTGCTCTCCGCGGCCGAGGCGGCCGAGGCGGCAGAGGCGGCCGGCGCACTGGTGGCGGCCAGTGCGCCGACGGCGATCGCCGCAACGGCCGTGGCGGCGGCGCGGCGGCCGGGGGTGAGCTTGGTGGGCAGCATGAGGTCTCCATCGTTGCGCGGGGGGAGATCGACTCCGTCATCCAAGCAGCCGCGGTTACCTCTGGGTAACACCCGTGACAAGACTTTCTGTCCGGGAGCGGACGTCTGGCAGCCGCGACCCGAACCTTCAGCACTCGCATACTGGAAACATGAGAGAAACAGGGCTTCCCGCACCCGGGCCGACGGCCGCGCGCCGTTCCGGTCCGGAGCCGCCGGCGCCCGGCGGGGTGCTCTGGACCATCGCCGGCGACATCCGGGCCCTGCTGATGCTGCCCGCCGCCTTCACGATGCAGGTCGCCCATCCCGCGATCGGCGCCGGCGTCGACGAGCACTCCGTCTTCCGCACCGACCCCTGGGGGCGCGGCGAGCGCTCGCTGCGCTCCGTCCAGCTGTGGGTGTACGGCGGGGAGGAAGCCGCCGAGGAGGGCCGCCGGGTGCGCCGCCTGCACAAGGAGATCCGGGGCGTCGACACCCGGGGACGGCGTTACCACTCCCTCGACCCCGCCTGCTACTCCTGGGTGCACGCCACTGGCTTCCCGGTCTACCTGTACGCCGGGCGGTACCTGCTGCGCCGCTTCACCCCCGCCCAGGAGCGGCAGCTGTACCGGGAGTGGCTCCAGGTGGGCCGGATCCTCGGCCTCCACGACCGGGACATGCCGCAGAGCATCGAGGAGTACTGGGTCTACTACCGCCGGATGCTGGCCGAGGAGATCGAACCCACCAAGGTCGCCCGCGAACTGGTCGCCACCGACGTGCCGCTGCCCCGGCCCGAGGGCGGCTCCCTGCCGGTGCGGCTGCTCCTGCGGCTCACCTGGCCGCTGCTCCGCGCGGCGTTCCTGCGCTTCCGGGCGTTCGTCACCGTCGGGTACATGCCGCCCGACGCCCGCGCCGCCATCGGGCTGGAGTGGAGCCCCGCCCAGGAACGCCGGCTCCGGCGGCTCAGCACGGCCGTGCGGCTCCTCGTACCGCTGCTGCCGGAGCGGGTGCGGTACCTGCCCATCGCGCGGGCGGCACGGGCCCGGTGGCGCGCCGGCGCCCGCTGAGGGGCGCCGGCGCGCAGGGCACCGTGCGCGGTGCCCGTCGGCTCAGTGCTCGTGGACCGAGTCCGTCGCCGCGATCTTCTTCCAGGACTTCGGCTCCACGGGCTTCGCGGCAGGGGCCGTGAGGGACCGGGCGGCCGGGGGCGCGGCGGCCGGCGGGGCGAACGCCGGCTTGCCCGGCGTGTACAGCCAGGTCTCGAACAGCTGGGCCAGCGGCTTGTCCGACACCTTCTCCGCGTACCGGACGAAGTCCCCGACCCTGGCGTTGCCGTAGGCCCGCTCGGCCGGCCAGCCCTTGAGGATCTTGAAGAACTTCTCGTCGCCTATCTCGTTGCGCAGCGCCTGCAGGGCGATCGCGCCACGGTCGTAGACGGCCCCGTGGAACTGGTTGTCCGGCCCCGGGTCGCCCGGCTTCACCTGCCAGAACGGGTCGTCCGCCGGCCGCAGCCCGTACGCCCAGGCGGCGAGCTCCTGGGCGGTGCCCTCGCCCTCCTTCTCCGACCACAGCCACTGGCTGTAGCGGGCGAAGCCCTCGTTGATCCAGATGTCCTTCCAGCCGTCGACGGACACGCTGTCGCCGTACCACTGGTGGGCCAGCTCGTGCACGACCACCTGGACGTTCGCGCCGTTCGCGAACTGCCTCGGGCTGTAGAAGGGCCGGGTCTGGGTCTCCAGTGCGAAGCCGGAGGGCACGTTGGGCACGTAGCCGCCGAGGGCGTTGAAGGGGTACGGCCCGAAGACCCCCTCCAGCCACTCGGCGACCTCGCCGGTCCGCTCCACGCTCGCCCGGGCCGCACCCGCGTTGTCGCCGAGGTCCCTGCTGTACGCGTTGAGGATCGGCAGCCCGCTCGCCGTCTTGTCGGTGGTCACGTCGAACTTGCCGATGGCGAGGGTGGCCAGGTACGTGGCCTGCGGCTTGTTCGAGCGCCAGTTGTACCGGGTCCAGCCGAGCCGGGAACTCTGCGACTGGAGCACGCCGTTGCTGATGGCCTGCGTGCCGTCGGGGACGTTGACCGAGATGTCGAAGGTCGCCTTGTCGAGCGGGTGGTCGTTGCTCGGGAACCACCAGACGGCCGAGTCGGGCTCCTGCGCCGCGACACCGCCGTCCGGGGTGCGCTGCCAGGCCGACCAGCCGTCGACCTTGAACTCCGAAGGCTTTCCGGCGTACTTGACGACGACGGTCGCCGGCTTGTCCTTCTGGAGCACCTGGGCGGGGGTCACCTCCAGCTCGTGAACCCCGGAGGTGGCGAACTTCGCCTTGGCGCCGTTGACCCGGATCTCGCTGACCTTCAGGCCGAAGTCCAGGTTGAAGCGGGAGAGGTCCTGCTTCGCGGTGGCGAGGAGGGTGGCGGTGCCCTCCAGGAGGTCCGTCGCCGGCTGGTACTGCAGGCGCAGATCGTAGTGGGAGACGTCGTATCCGGTGTTGCCGCTGGTGGGGTAATAGGGATCACCGATACCCGGGGCGCCTTGGACCGAACTCGCCGCCGACGCCGGGATCACCAGCAGGAGGGAAGCGGCGAGCACGCTCGGGGCGATGACTTTGCGGTGCACGAAGAGCTCCAAGGGGTAGGGGAGACAGCTCTGTTCAACGGCTTGGTCCGACCGTATTCACGCCCGGTCTCCCACGTCATGTCCATGGCCCCTGCTGTCACACGATCGCCATTCGGCCGTCACAGCCCGGCGGTCGCGCGGACCGGCGGCCGCCCCGAAGTGCCGCATCCGCCCCCGCGCACCGCCGTTTCCCGCCCCGTGGCCCCCGGAAGAACGGCCAGAACCGAGCCCCGCCCCCGTCCGTGCGGGTGTGGCTCAGAGGCCGTTCAGCTTCGACTGGTTCACGAACTGGCTGCGGATGCCGGTGTCGTTGCCCGTGAAGAGGCCGGTCGCGCCGCGCAGGGCGGTCTTCTCCGACGACAGGCGGCCCATCAGGGTCTTGACCTGCTGGTCCCAGGTGTCCGCCACCTTCTTCAGGCCGGCGGCCGTCTCCCAGCCGTCGAAGCCCTTCTGGGCGGCGCTGGTCTCGGTGTCCGCGTGCTCCGTGGCCTTCTTCGTGTTCGGTTCGAGCTCGGTCTCGATCGTGCCCGCCGCGGCCTTCTTCTCGGCCGGCGTCGAGGCGAAGTCCGCGGGCCCCTTGCCCGGGGCGTACGGCCCCATCGGTGCGGTGGGACCGGTCGGTCCGCTCGGCTCCGTCGGTACGTGGTTCAACCGCATGCCGATATCAGATGACATGTTCACGCCTCCCCGTTGGCATCGCTTGATCATATGCGCGGTGGCCGTGCACCGCCCAGGCGGCCGTCGCCGCCCTCACGCTACCTTCACGGCTCCTCACGCGACCCCGGTCCCCCGTCCGCGATTCCCCGCCCCCGGCACCCCTTCCCGGGGCCCACCCCGGGCTACCCGGCATACTGAGCGGTCGGTAATCTGGCGGGCATGACGAACCCTTCGCGCGCCGCCCGTAACTGTTGGCATGCAGCGATCAACCCGCTGCACGCGACCATCTACTTCTCGCCCGACCTGGGCAAGGAGTTCGCCGCCCTCGGGGTCACCGAGCGGCCCGCCGTGAACCTCGCCTCGCGGTCGGCCGCCATGGGCGCCGTCGGGGCCGGTACGGTCACCGCCACCTTCTACAACTACCGCCACGACCTCGTCGCCCGTCACCTCCCCGCCGTCTGGGACACCATCACCCCCCAGCAGGCCCTGGACGCCCGGCTGCGCGCCGCCGACAGCACCCTGCGCCGGCTGCTCGGCGCGGAGGCCATCGAGTCCCCCGAGCTCGCCGAGGCCGCCGACCTCGCCCTGCGCGCCACGGAGGGCTGCAGCCGGCACGCCCGGACCCTGTACGCGGCCCACGCCGACCTCCCCGTACCCGAGGAGCCGCACCTGCGCCTGTGGCACGCCACCACCCTGCTCCGCGAACACCGCGGCGACGGCCACCTCGCCGCCCTGCTGCTCGCCGGGCTGGACCCGCTGGAGGCCCTGGTCAGCCACACCGCCACCGGCCGCGGCATGACCCCCAAGTGGATCAAGGCGATCCGCGGCTGGGAGCAGTCCGACCTCGACGCCGCCGCCGGCCGGCTGCGCGAGCGCGGGATCCTCACCGCCGACGGCGAGCTCACCGAGGAGGGCGCGGCCGTACGCGAGCGCCTCGAAGCCGACACCGACCGCCTGGACGCGGCCCCGTACGAGCACCTCGGAACCGACGGCCTGGCCCGCCTCGCCGAGCTCGGCGGCGGATTCGTCATGAAGGCCGTCGCCGCCGGCGCCTTCCCCGCCGACGCCTTCGGCAAGGCCTGAGCGAGCCGGGCGCGGCCCCCGGCGGGAGCCCGGGCGCCGTCCCGGGCGCGGGGCTCCCGTCCCCCGTCACCGCCACCTGCCACAATTGGCAGCCTTCCAGTGCAAACGAAGGCAGGCGGGACCCGATCGTGACGATGTCCATCGAAGGCAGGATCGCCGAGGAGCTCGGCGTACGGGAGCGGCAGGTCAAGGCCGCCGTCGAGCTGCTCGACGGCGGCTCCACCGTGCCGTTCATCGCGCGCTACCGCAAGGAAGCGACCGAGATGCTCGACGACGCCCAGCTGCGCACCCTCGAGGAGCGGCTGCGGTATCTGCGCGAGCTGGAGGACCGGCGCGCCGCGATCCTGGACTCCGTACGGGAGCAGGGCAAGCTCGACGCCGAGCTGGAGGCCCGGATCAACGCGGCCGACACCAAGGCCCGGCTGGAGGACATCTACCTCCCGTTCAAGCCCAAGCGGCGCACCAAGGCGCAGATCGCCCGCGAGGCCGGTCTGGAGCCGCTCGCCGACGGCCTGCTCGCCGATCCGTCGGTGGAACCGGCCGTCGCCGCGGCCGCGTTCGTCGACGCCGGCAAGGGCGTCGCCGACCCGGCAGCGGCCCTGGAGGGCGCCCGCGCCATCCTCACCGAGCGGTTCGGCGAGGACGCCGACCTGATCGGCGAGCTGCGCGAGCGCATGTGGGGCCGCGGACGGCTCGCCGCGAAGGTCCGCGAGGGCAAGGAGGAGGCGGGCGCCAAGTTCGCCGACTACTTCGACTTCGCCGAGCCGTTCACCGCGCTGCCCTCGCACCGGGTCCTCGCCATGCTGCGCGGAGAGAAGGAGGACGTCCTCGACCTCACCCTGGAGCCCGAGGAGCCCCGCGAGGAGCCCGGCCCCTCCACGTACGAGGGCATGATCGCCCGCCGCTTCGGGGTGAACGACCGCGGCCGCCCCGGCGACAAGTGGCTGGCCGACACCGTCCGCTGGGCCTGGCGTACGAAGATCCAGGTGCACCTCGGCATCGACCTGCGGATGCGGCTGCGCCAGGCGGCCGAGGACGAGGCCGTACGGGTCTTCGCGTCCAACCTGCGCGACCTGCTGCTCGCGGCGCCCGCCGGCACCCGCGCCACCCTCGGCCTCGACCCGGGCTTCCGCACCGGTGTGAAGGTGGCCGTCGTCGACGCCACCGGCAAGGTCGTGGCGACCGACGTGATCTACCCGCACGTGCCCGCCAACAAGTGGGACGAGTCCCTCGCCAAGCTGGCCCGCCTCGCCGGGGAGCACGCGGTCGAGCTGATCGCCATCGGCAACGGCACGGCCTCGCGCGAGACCGACAAGCTCGCCGCGGACCTGATCTCCCGCCACCCCGAACTGAAGCTCACCAAGGTGATGGTGTCCGAGGCGGGTGCCTCCGTGTACTCGGCCTCCGCGTTCGCCTCGCAGGAACTCCCGGACATGGACGTGTCGCTGCGCGGCGCCGTCTCCATCGCCCGCCGTCTGCAGGACCCGCTCGCCGAGCTCGTCAAGATCGACCCCAAGTCCATCGGCGTCGGCCAGTACCAGCACGACCTCTCCGAGGTGAAGCTCTCGCGCTCGCTCGACGCGGTGGTCGAGGACTGTGTGAACGGTGTGGGTGTCGACGTCAACACCGCCTCCGCCCCGCTGCTCTCGCGGGTCTCGGGCATCAGCGGCGGGCTCGCCGAGAACATCGTGGCCCACCGCGACAACAACGGCCCCTTCCGCAGCCGCAAGGCGCTCAAGGACGTGGCCCGGCTCGGCCCGAAGGCGTACGAGCAGTGCGCGGGCTTCCTGCGGATCCGCGGCGGGGACGACCCGCTGGACTTCTCCAGCGTGCACCCCGAGTCGTACCCGCTGGTCCGGGGCATGGCCAAGACGGCCGGGAGCGACGTGGCGGCGCTGATCGGCAACACCGCCGTGCTGCGCTCGCTGCGGCCGGAGCAGTTCGTCACGGAGGCCTTCGGCCTGCCGACCGTCACGGACATCCTGCGCGAGCTGGAGAAGCCGGGCCGCGACCCGCGGCCCGCCTTCAAGACGGCCACCTTCAAGGAAGGCGTCGAGAAGATCGGCGACCTGGCGCCGGGGATGATCCTGGAGGGCGTCGTCACGAACGTGGCCGCGTTCGGCGCCTTCATCGACATCGGCGTCCACCAGGACGGGCTCGCGCACGTCTCGGCGCTGTCCAAGAACTTCGTCAAGGACCCGCGGGACGTCGTCAAGCCGGGCGACATCGTCCGCGTGAAGGTCCTGGACGTGGACATCCCGCGCAAGCGGATCTCGCTGACGCTGCGGCTGGAGGACGAGGCCGACCGCTCGGCCGGGGCTCCCCGCCAGCGCGAGGAACGGCGCGGCGGCGGCCGTCCCCCGCAGCAGCGCGGCGGCGGCCAGAGCGGCCAGGGCGGTCAGGGCCGGAGCCAGGCCGGCGCCCAGGGCCGCGGTCAGGGTGGCGGCCAGCGGCAGGGCGCCGGCCAGCGCCAGGGCGGCAGTGGCGCCCCGGCCCCGGCCAACAGCGCGATGGCGGACGCCCTGCGCCGCGCCGGCCTCACGGGCGGCACCGAGGAGCGCCGCAAGCGCTAGCGCGCTGCCGCCCGTGGCTCCCCCCGGCAACGGCCCGGGGGGAGCCAGGGGCCCCTCATCCCGCGCTTCGTCAACTCCGCGCCACGGCACGGGAAATATGGGATTCTGCGAGCCCGGACCTTCCACCGGCGGGGGAGTGGCACGTACGGATGAAGACATGGCTGGCCGAACGCGGCGTCCACTACCTGTTCCTTCTCTTCTCCGCCGCCCTCGGCGTGGCCGTCGCCGTCGTGTCCGTGTGGGCCGACGGGGCCACCGGGGCGGACAAGCAGCGCTGGGCCCTCATAGCCGGTGTCGCCGCCTGCGGTGTCGTCCTGATCACCCACTTCGAGAAGCGGTTCGCGGAAGACGGCGAGGAACGGGCCAAGAGGCTCGCCAGCGACACGAACACGGAGATCGCGAAGCTGTACACGAACACGCTGGGCCCCCTGAGCAACAAGCTCAAGGACCTGGCGGTGCTCTATGCGGACGAAGCCCGGGTCCCGGCGCCCCTGCTCCCGCAGACGGTCATCGACCTCGACGACAAGCGCAGGCAGATCCTCGACCAGGTCCTCGCCGGAGCGGTCGACCTCACCGCCCCGCCGGTGCAGCCCGACTTCCTTCCGCGCGGGCGGTGCAGTTTCTACCGGTACGACCCCGCCACCGGTGATTTCAACCTGGAGGGCACCTATCCCGGGTACCGCCCGCCCAGGCCCGTCATCGACCCGGTCGGCGCGGCGCACATGAAGAACGAGATCCTCGGCGGCGGCGGAAAGCCCTTCAGGATCGACGGCAAACTCGTGACGCAGTCCTATCTCATCCCGGAGGGATCGGGGTACGAAGCGGTCATCGCCGTCCCGGTGATCCACGGCACCGAGGAGATAGGCGTCCTCTCCGTCGACGCACCCCGCTTCGCGGACCTCGTCGACCGGCACGTGCCGCTCATGGAAGCGCTGGCCGGCATCCTCGCGGCCGCCTACGCGCTGAAGTAGCTTGAAGGAAGGGAGGCTTGCCCATGGCGACGTCGAGCGCGCCCCTTGGTCCCCGCCGGCGGCGTGGGCGGGGTGAACGGCCCGACGAGGGTGCCATGCCGCCGCACCTGGAGGGCGTCAGCCCCGAGAACTGGGAACTGCTCCGGCAGCACGAACGCTTCCGCGTCCAGGCCCTCGAAGCCGCGCGCCGCGAGGTGGAGGCCGAGCTGGCCCGCCCGCGCGAGCGGAACCTGTCGAACCTCGGCGTCACCGTCACCGCGTCGTGTGCGTTCGGCGTCATCGCCGTCGCCCTGTTCGCCATGGGGCTCGGGCCGTGGAGCCTCCTGCCGCTGGTCCTGCTGGTACCGGCGGCCCTGCTGGCCGGGGGCTACGGCCTGCTGGTGTTCCGCACCCGGCCCCGTACCCCGCGGAGCGGCCCCTCCGGGATGGCCGAATAGGCACCTCACACGGGGACATGCCTTGCGAACTCCCGTACAAGATCTGTAGGGATGGTGGAACGCCCGTTCGCCGACCGGTGAACGGGCTTCCGTTTCCTTCCTCAGGACCCCACTCCACGAGGCCGCCTTGAAGGCACAGGACGCCATGCCCACGCCCACGCCCGCCTACCGACGCTGCCCGCGAAAGGGTCCGAAGAGGGATCACATGCCCCACTCGCAACCCAGCCTCCGTAAACGGTGCGAGAAGATTCTCGGCCATCTGGATCTGACCCACCCCTTCTCCCTCGAAGGGCTGTGCAACCGGATAGCCGAGCAGCGCGGGCGCCCCATCCACCTGCACCCGCTGCCCAAGGAGGCGGCGGAATCCGGGGTCTGCGGGCTGTGGGTGGGCACCGCCAGCGTCGACTACGTGTTCTACGAGGCCCAGACCACGGCCCTGCACCGCGAGCACATCGTGCTCCACGAGCTCGGGCACATCCTGTTCGGCCACAACTCCCTGGAAGCCGAGGACACCGACGGGCAGGCCCCGGTCGTCCTCGGGCGCACCAACTACACCACCAGCCAGGAGCAGGAGGCGGAGATGCTGGCCAGCATGATCCGCATCCGCACGACGGGCGCCTGCCGGCAGTCGGCCACCGCGGCCCGCGGCACGCTCGCCTGGCTGGAATCCGCCATGGGCTACGGGCGGGGCGGTCATGGACGCCGCTGAACTCGTCGCCCTCGGCGATTCGCTGGCCGTGCCCAGCGTCGTCTGCCTGTGGATCGCCGTCCTGCTCCGCGCGCCCGCGGCCCTGCGCTCCCCGCAGCAGCGCGGCCTGTGGCTCGCCGTCGCCACCGCCGCCGCGGCGATGACGCTCAACCTCCCCGACGTGGTCACGTACGCGATGCGCGACCCGGACTACGCGCACACCGTCGGCCTCGTCCGCAACCTGATCGGCGCGCTGTCCGCGGGCACCGTGCTGTACTTCGTCGCCGCCGCCACGCGCGGCCGGGCCCTGCAGCTCACCGCCTGGATCGGCACGGCGGCCTGGCTGGCCACCCTCGTGACACTGGACACGGCCGCCCCCGCGCACACCGCGCACACCATCCCGCCGCACGGCGATCCCGTGCCCTCCCTCGCGTACTGGCTGTTCCTGATCTCCGCGCACCTCCTCGCCAACACCACCTGCGTTTCCCTCTGCTGGCGCTACAGCCGCCGCACCGAGAGCCGCGGACTCGCCGCCGGGCTGCGGCTGTTCGGCCTCGGCACCGCGCTCGCCGGGCTGTTCTGGTTCGTGTACCTGCTCAAGGCCCTGTCCGGCAGCACCTGGGCGACGCCCGCCCTGCCGCTGATGATGAACCTGCACGGGCTGCTGCGGGCCGCCGCGATCCTCGTGCCGACCTTGTTCACGCTGCGCCGCACGGGCACCGACATCGCCACCGCCTGGCGCCTGTGGCCGCTCTGGCACGACCTCGTCCAGGCCGTCCCGCACGTCGCCCTCACCAAACCGCGGGCAGGCCGGGTCGTGGAGCTGCTGTGGCCGCCCGTCCCGCGCAACCTGCTCGTGTACCGCAAGGTCATCGAGACCCGCGACGCGATCCTGATCCTCGGCGAGTACGTCGCCCCGGGCGTCCCGGAGCTCGCCCGCACCCATGTCAGCGGGCACGGGATCCCCGAGCAGCGGCGCACCGCGGCCGCGCTGGCCTGCGTATTGAAGGAGGCGCGGGAGGCGAAGCTCGCCGGACGGTCCGGGCAGCCCGGGCAGGACGCGGCGTGGGAGCCGCCCGCCGCGATGCAGACGTCCGCCGAGGGCGGCGACCTGGACGACGAGGCCCGGTTCCTGGTCGACGTGGCCCAGGCCTACGGGTCCGCGTCGACCGCGGACTTCACGCCGCCCCGCACCAGCACCCGGCAGGACCTGAACCGGAACGACTGCAGGAAGTGACCTCCTCTTGACCACCGTTCTGATCACCGGGGCCAGCGCCGGTCTCGGCGCCGCCTTCGCCCGCGGCTTCGCGGCCAAGGGCTGCGCACTCGTCCTGGTCGCCCGCGACGAGGACCGCCTCGAAGCCGTGGCCCGCGAACTCGGCCGCGAGTTCGGCACGGCCAGCGAGGTGCTGCCCGCCGACCTGCTCGACGACGCGGGCTGCACGGCCGTCGCCGAACGGCTCGCCGACCCGGCCCGGCCCGTGGACATCCTGGTCAACAACGCCGGCTTCGGACTCCCCGCGCCGTTCCCCCACAGCCCGGTCGAGGACGAGGAACGACTGCTCGACCTGCTGGTCAGGGTCCCCATGCGGCTCACCCACGCCGTGCTGCCGGGGCTGCGCCGGCGCGGCCGGGGCGCGGTGCTGAACGTCGCCTCGGTGGCCGGACTGCTGCCGACCGGGACGTACGGGGCCGCCAAGGCCTGGATCATCGCGTTCAGCGAGTCCCTGCGGGTGGACATGGCGCCGTACGGGGTCCGCGTGCTCGCGGTGGTCCCGGGGTTCACCCGCACCGAGTTCCAGGCCCGCGCCGGGATGGACGTCAGCGCCCTGCGCGAGGCGGTGTGGCTGGAACCGGAGGCCGTGGTGGCCAAGGCCCTGCGGGACCTGGCCCTGCGCCGGCCGGTGAGCATCACCGGCCGGCGCTACCAGGCGTACGCGCTCGCCGTACGCCACCTGCCGCGCGGTTTCGTGGCCGAACGGATGGCCCGCAAGCGGCGCGCACCGCAGGAGCGGCCGCACACCGCCGCGGGAGGCGGCGCAGACACGGCCTAGAGCTCGGTGACCTTGCCGTCCGCGACCTCCAGGCGGCGGGTCACGTGCACCGCGTCCAGCATCCGCCGGTCGTGGGTGACGAGCAGCAGGGTGCCCTCGTATGCGTCCAGGGCCGATTCCAGCTGTTCGATCGCCGGCAGGTCCAGGTGGTTCGTCGGCTCGTCCAGCACCAGCAGGTTCACCCCGCGCCCCTGGAGCAGCGCCAGGGCCGCACGGGTGCGCTCGCCGGGGGAGAGCGTGGCCGCCGGGCGCAGCACGTGGGCCGCCTTGAGGCCGAACTTCGCCAGCAGCGTCCGCACTTCGGCCGGCTCGGTGTCCGGGACCGCGGCGCAGAACGCCTCCAGCAGCGGCTCGTCCCCGAGGAAGAGGCCGCGCGCCTGGTCCACCTCGCCGACCAGCACGCCCGAACCGAGCGTGGCGGCACCGGAGTCGGGTGCCAGCCGGCCCAGGAGCACGGCGAGCAGCGTGGACTTGCCCGCGCCGTTGGCGCCGGTGATCGCCACCCGGTCGGCCCAGTCGATCTGCAGAGTGGCCGGGCCGAAGGTGAAGTCCCCGCGCCGCACGACCGCTTCGCGCAGGGTGGCGACGACCGAGCCGGAGCGCGGCGCCGCCGCGATCTCCATGCGCAGCTCCCACTCCTTGCGGGGCTCGTCGACGACTTCGAGCCGCTCGATGGCGCGCTGCGTCTGGCGGGCCTTGGCGGCCTGCTTCTCGCTCGACTCGCCGCGCAGCTTCTTGCCGATCTTGTCGTTGTCGGTGGCCTTGCGGCGGGCGTTGCGGACGCCCTTGTCCATCCAGTTGCGCTGCATCTGCGCCCGGCCTTCGAGCGCCGAGCGCTTGTCGGCGTACTCGTCGTACTCCTCGCGGGCGTGCGTACGGGCCCGCTCGCGCTCCTCCAGGTAGGCGTCGTAGCCGCCGCCGTAGAGGTTGATCTGCTGCTGCGCCAGGTCGAGTTCGAGGACCTTGGTGACGGTGCGGGTCAGGAACTCGCGGTCGTGGCTGATCACGACCGTGCCCGCCCGCAGGCCCTTCACGAACTGCTCCAACCGCTCCAGACCCTCCAGGTCGAGGTCGTTGGTCGGCTCGTCGAGGAGGAAGACGTCGTAGCGCGAGAGCAGCAGCGAGGCGAGGCCGGCGCGGGCCGCCTGGCCGCCGGACAGGGCGGTCATCGGCAGGTCCAGGCCGACGGTCAGCCCGAGCTCGTCGGCGACCTCCTGGGCCCGCTCGTCGAGGTCGGCGCCGCCGAGGTTCAGCCACTGGTCCAGCGTCGTCGCGTACGCGTCGTCCGCGCCCGGCGTCCCGTCCACCAGGCCCTGCGTCGCCGCGTCCAGCGCCGCCTGGGCGGCGGCCACACCCGTGCGCCGGGCCAGGAACTCCCGCACGGACTCTTCGGGGCGCCGCTCCGGCTCCTGGGGCAGGTGGCCGACGGCGGCGGTGGGAGGGGAAAGCCGCAGCTCACCGGTCTCGGGGGTGTCCAGGCCGGCGAGCAGGCGCAGCAGGGTGGACTTCCCGGCGCCGTTGACGCCGACGAGGCCGATGACGTCGCCGGGCGCGACGACGAGGTCGAGACCGGCGAAGAGCGTGCGCTCACCGTGCGCGGCGGTGAGGTTCTTGGCGACGAGGGTTGCAGTCATGGTCCGTCGATCCTATCCGCGCCGGTACACGGCCCCGGCCGTGGCCGTAAAGGTGGGACAGACGTCATTGCAGACATCGGTTACGGGGTCACACCATGGGGTCATGTCGTTGCGAAACGTGCTCGTCGTCCTCTACGACGGCGTGCAGAGCCTGGACGTGACCGGCCCCGTGGAGGTGTTCGCCGCCGTCGACCGCTTCCCGGGGCGGGCGGGCACCGGGTACGCGATCCGCACGGTGTCCCCCGGCGGGGCGCCCGTGCGGACGAGCAGCGGGCTCACGCTGGTGCCGGACGGGGACCTGGAGGACGCGGTACCGGGGCCGGGCACCACCGTGCTCGTGCCGGGAGGGCAGTACCGCGGGGACTTCGAGCCTCGGCTCACCGCCTGGCTCCGGGCGCACGGGGACGGCGCGGAGCGGCTGGTGTCGGTCTGCACGGGCGGACTGCTGCTGGCCGAGGCCGGGCTGCTGGACGGGCTGCGGGCCACCACGCACTGGTACGCGTGCGAGCGGATGGCCCGGGACTACCCGAAGGTGACCGTCGAACCGGATCCGATCTACGTACGGGACGGCCGGGTGGCCACCTCGGCCGGGGTCACGGCGGGGATCGACCTCGTGCTGGCCCTGGTGGAGGAGGACCACGGCAGGGAGCTCGCGCTGGCCATCGCACGGCACCTGGTGGTGTTCCTGCGCAGGCCCGGGAACCAGGCGCAGTTCAGCGCGCAGCTGGCGGCGCAGACCGCGCAGCGGGATCCTTTGCGTGAGGTGCAGCAGTGGATCACGGAGCATCCCGGCTCGGACCTGAGCGTCGAGTCCCTCGCGGCCCGCGCCCGGCTCTCACCCCGCCACTTCGCCCGTGCCTTCCAGGCGGAGACGGGGGTCACACCGGGGCGGTACGTGGAGCGCGTACGGGTGGAGCACGCGCGGCGACTGCTGGAGGACACGGGGGACGGGGTGGCCCAGATCTCCCGGGCCTGCGGCTACGGCACCCCGGAGGCTCTCCGGCGTGCCTTCGTGAAGACCCTGGGCCAGCCCCCGGCCGAGTACCGCCGCCGCTTCGGCCACCACGTTCCCTGACGACGCCCGCGGGCCGGGCCCGCCCCTCATCCATCACTCCGGAGGAATCATGCAGATCGCCGTCCTGCTCTACGACCGGTTCACCGCCCTCGACGCCATCGGGCCCTTCGACACGCTCGGCCGCCTTCCGGACGCAGAGGTCGTGTTCGTCTCCGAGCGCCCCGGACCGGTGCGGACCGACAACGGGTCGCTGGCCCTCGTCGCCGACAAGGGGCTCGACGAGGTGACGCGGCCCGACATCGTCATCGTGCCCGGCGGCCCGCACCCCGAGCTGGAGATGGAGAACCCCGTGGTCGTCGACTGGCTGCGCGCCGTCGACGCGACCACCACCTGGACCACGTCCGTCTGCACGGGCTCGCTCCTGCTGGCCGCCGCCGGACTGCTCAAGGGCCGCAAGGCCGCCGGTCACTGGCTGTACCTGGACCGGCTGCCCGCCTTCGGAGCCGAGCCCACCGGCGAGCGCGTCGTCTACGACGGCAAGTACGTCACCGCCGCCGGAGTCTCCTCCGGCATCGACATGGGCCTCGGCCTGCTCGGCAGGATCGCCGGGGACGCGTACGCCCAGACCGTCCAGCTGATGACCGAGTACGACCCCCAGCCGCCCTACGACGCCGGCTCGCCGGACAAGGCCCCGGCCGAGATCGTGGCGCGGCTGCGCGGGCTCACCCCCGGGCCGGGCCCCCGGCCGTCCAGCTGAACGAGGGGGCACGGCGTTCCAGGAACGCGGCGACGCCCTCCGCGGTGTCGTCGCTTCCGGCCGCCTGCTGCGCCCAGTACGCGTCCCGGTCCGTCCGCCCGTCCGCGAACTCCTTGGCCGCCGCCTGCGTCAGCTGCGAGCGGGCGGCGAGGACACGGGCGAAGTCGGAGACGCGCTCGTCCAGTTGCCCGGCCGGCAGCAGCTCGTTCAGGAAGCCGGTCCGCAGCGCGTGTTCCGCGTCGATCAGCTCCGCCGAGAAGAGGAGGTACTTGGCGACCGCCGGACCGACCAGTGCGGCCAGCCGACGGGTCGAGGAGGCGGGGTAGACGATGCCCAGCTTCGCCGGGGTCACCCCGAACGACGCCCCCTCCTCCGCGAAGCGCAGGTCGCAGGCCGCCGCGAGCTGGCTGCCCCCGCCCACGCAGAATCCGCGGATCGCCGCGAGGGTGGGCTTGGGGAACGCGGCGAGGGCGTCCTCGGCCGCCACGGCCAGCGCCCGGGGGTCCTCGTCCCCGGCCAGTGAGGAGATGTCGGCCCCCGCGCAGAAGGTCGGGCCGGCGCCGGTGAGGACGAGCACCCGCACGGCCGGGTCGGCCGCGAGCCCGTCCAGTACCTCCGGGAGCGCCCGCCACATCGCCGCGGTCATGGCGTTGCGCTTGGCGGGATGCGAGATGACGACCGTGGCGACCCCGTCGGCGACGGTGTGCAAGAGCGCTGCGTCCATGCGCCGGATGCTATCCCGGCGGGCCGGGCCGGATGGTCCGGGGCAGGGGCACGGGGTGCGTCCCGGGCTTGGTCAGGGAAGACGGGGCGCGGGTGGACGCCACGGCGGCCGGCGGGACGGGCGGCGCGGCCTGGAAGGGGCCCGCAGAAGACCAGGAACGGTCGCACAACTGACGCTGTCATACGCCAACGATCAGAAAGCGCCCGATTGGCGCTGACTTCTGGTCAGCGGTCCGGTCCGGACCGGACCGCTCCCCACTCTTGACGCGTGGAGACGATCGAGCGTGAAGACGGGGGCCGGAAGATGGATGTCAGCGGGAGCGTCCCGCCAGCCAAGGAGGGGGAGCCGGAAGCGCCGGCCGACCCCCTCGCGTACGAGGGTGTGTGGCGGTTCACCGTGCCCGCTGTAGAAGAATCCGTTCCGCAGGCCCGCCGGGCCGTCCGCGACCTGCTCGGCCGCCAGGGCGTCCCGGCCGACCGGGACCTCGTGTACTCGCTGCTGCTGATCGTCTCCGAGCTGGTGACGAACTCGGTCCGGCACGCGGCCCTGCTCTCGCCCGAGGTCGCGGTCGAGGTGGCCATCGGCCGCTCATGGGTACGGGTGGCCGTCGAGGACAACCACCCGTACCGCCCCAAGGCGCTGGAGGCGGATTTCGGCCAGACCGGCGGCCGGGGCCTGCTCCTGGTGCGCGAGGTCACCCGGGAGTCCGGTGGGGTCTGCGACGTCGAGCACACCTCGACGGGCGGCAAGGTCATCTGGGCGGCCCTGCCGCTCTCCGGACCGGCCGCCGCGCCGACCCCCGCGGTCTGAACGGGGTACGGGCTACCAGCCCGCGGAATCACCGGTCAGTTCACGGATCGCGGGCCGGGCCGCGTCCAGCACGGTCATGAACCAGGCCGAGAACGGCGCCTCGGCGTGCCGCTTGGCCAGCTCCTCGGCGGTCACGAAGGCGGTGTCGCCGACTTCCTCCGGATCGGGGTCCGGCCGCGACTGCGCGAGTCCCACGAACAGGTGGTTGTACTCCTGCTCCACGAGACCGGACGCGGGGTCCGGGTGGTTGTAGCGCACGGTCCCCGCCTCGGCGAGCAGCGAGGGCGACAGGCCCAGCTCCTCGTGGGTGCGCCGGGCGGCCGCGGCGAACGGCGACTCCCCGGGGTAGGGGTGGCCGCAGCACGTGTTCGACCAGACGCCGGGGGAGTGGTACTTCCCGAGGGCGCGCTGCTGGAGCAGCAGACGGCCCTGCTCGTCGAAGAGGAACACGGAGAAGGCCCGGTGCAGCAGACCGGGCGCCTGATGGGCGGAGAGCTTCTCCGCCGTGCCGATGGTGTTGCCGGACTCATCGACCAGTTCGAGCATGATCGGTTCCTGAGTGCCGGTGCCGGGGGACGCGGTGTTCGCGGCGGTGGCTGGTGTGGTCGGCATACCCATCCTTCGCTTCGGACTTCGGCCTTCAGTCTGCCGTACAAAAGAGGCTTGTCCCCACTTCGGTGATCCGCGCATGTCTGCCCCCGTCGCGTGGTAAGTGGCGAGGGGCGGATCACACGGGCGGTCAGAATCCAGAAGGGTTCCGGATACCTGACCCCGCCCTGCGGGACGGGCGCGGAGTCGTCCGGCACGAGCGCCGTCACCGCCCCGTCGGGGACCTCGAAGGGCGCCCGGACGCCGAACCGCGATGCCGGTACGAAGGCGAAGCGCGGGCCGCGGTGCCGGCGGGGGGCTCGGGCCGGGCGGGCCGGCCGCCGGTGCGGCGGTGGCCGGTGTAGTGCGCGTCACCCGTGATGCCGGGCAGTGTGAACCCTCGGAAGGTGTGGAGGGGTGGAGGGGGCGGGGAGGAAACGGACCCGCCCCGCGGTTTGTGGTATGTCCGCGTGATCGTCAATGATGATCGCGCCGGGGCCCGCAGCCCCGGAATATTCGGCTTATCGGGGAGTAAACGGGTGGTGAACCCCCTCTTCCATTCATCCGATAGCCTCTGCCGACGTGCCGCCGCCCCCACGAGGCGCCCGTCCATTGTTCGCTTCAAGGAGTGAGTTCGTCTGTCGACCGTCATCCTCACCGGCCTGCCGGTCCCCGGATCACCGCTCACCGACGAGCTGCGCTCCCTCGGCTTCGACGTCCGCCCCGCCGACGGGCCGCAGGACGCCGCAGCGGTGCTGGCCGGGGTACCCGCCGACCAGCGGGTCGCCGTGGTCGACAGCGCCTTCGTCGGCCACGTCCACGCGCTGCGGCTCGCGCTGACCGACCCGCGCTTCGACGCCTGCGCCGTGACCGGCGCCTTCGCCGTCCAGCCGGGCGCCCGCCCGGCGCTGGACGAGGCCGCCGCCCTCGCCCCCGACGGCGAGGGCCCGTACGCGGACCGGCTCGCCGCCGCCGTGGAGGCGGCCGGGACCACCGTCCAGCGCCCCGAGCTCGGCACGCTGGTCGCCGCCGTGCCCGCCGACGAGGCGGAGCGCGCCGCGGCGGACGCCGCCGTCGCCGCCGTCGACGAGGAGGCCGTACGCCTGCGCACCGCCGTGAAGTCCCGCGACGGGTTCTTCACCACCTTCTTCATCAGCCCGTACTCGCGCTACATCGCCCGCTGGTGCGCGCGCCGCGGCCTGACCCCGAACCAGGTCACCACCGCCTCGCTGTTCACCGCGCTGATCGCGGCCGGCTGCGCCGCCACCGGCGAGCGCTGGGGCTACGTCGCCGCCGGCGTGCTGCTGCTCGTCTCCTTCGTCCTGGACTGCACGGACGGTCAGCTCGCCCGCTACTCGCTCCAGTACTCGACGATGGGCGCCTGGCTCGACGCCACCTTCGACCGCGCGAAGGAATACTCCTTCTACGCGGGGCTCGCGCTCGGTGCGGCCAGGAACGGCGACGACGTGTGGGCCCTGGCCCTCGGCGCCATGATCCTGATGACCTGCCGCCACGTGGTCGACTTCGCCTTCAACGAGGCCAACCACGACGCCACCGCCAACACGAGCCCGACCGCCGCCCTGTCCGGCAAGCTCGACAGCGTCGGCTGGACGGTCTGGGTCCGGCGGATGATCATCCTGCCGATCGGCGAGCGCTGGGCCATGATCGCGGTGCTGACCGCGTTCACCACCCCCCGGATCGTGTTCTACGCCCTGCTCGTCGGCTGCGCCTTCGGCGCCCTCTACACCACCGCCGGCCGGGTGCTGCGCTCGCTGACCCGCAGGGCGCAGAGAACCGACCGGGCCGCCCGGGCACTGGCCGACCTCGCCGACTGCGGCCCGCTGGCGTCGATCGGCTCGGGCCTGGCCAAGGGGCGGCCCGTCGCCCCGCTGGCGATGGCCCTGACGGGCTCCGTCCTCGTCATCGGCGGGGCCGCGGTGAGGCCGTACGGCACCGTCGCCCTGATCGGGGCCGCGGTGTTCTACGTCATAGCCGCCGGGGCGGCCGTCTCCCGCCCGCTCAAGGGTGCGCTGGACTGGCTCGTCCCGCCGGTGTTCCGCTGCGCCGAGTACGTGACCGTGCTGGCGCTCGCCGTGCGCGCCGACGTCCCCGGGGCCCTTCCGGCCGCATTCGGACTGGTCGCGGCGGTCGCCTACCATCACTACGACACGGTCTACCGCATCCGCGGCGGCTCGGGCGCGCCGCCCAGGTGGCTGGTGTGGACGATCGGCGGGCAGGACGGCCGGGTGCTGCTGGCCGTGGTGCTGGCCGCCGTCCTGCCCCGGGACGCGTTCCCCGTCGCGCTCACGGCCCTGGCCGTGTTCGTGGCACTCGTGGTGCTCGTGGAGAGCATCCGCTTCTGGGTCTCCTCCGGGGCACCCGCCGTACATGACGAAGGAGAACCAGCATGATCGGCCTTGTACTCGCTGCCGGTGCCGGACGCCGCCTGCGTCCCTACACCGACACCCTGCCCAAGGCCCTCGTGCCCGTCGGCCCCGAAGGCGACGAGGAAAGCCTCACGGTCCTGGACCTCACCCTCGGCAACTTCGCCGAGGTCGGCCTGACCGAGGTCGCGATCGTCGTCGGCTACCGCAAGGAAGCCGTCTACGCGCGCCGGGAGGCCCTGGAGGCCAAGTACGGCGTCAAGATCACGCTGATCGACAACGACAAGGCCGAGGAGTGGAACAACGCCTACTCCCTGTGGTGCGCCCGTGACGTCCTGAAGCAGGGCGTGATCCTCGCCAACGGCGACACCGTCCACCCGGTCTCCGTCGAGCGGACCCTGCTCGACGCCCGCGGCGACGGCCAGAAGATCATCCTCGCCCTCGACACGGTCAAGAGCCTGGCCGACGAGGAGATGAAGGTCGTCGTCGACGGCGCCAAGGGCGTTCAGAAGATCACCAAGCTGATGGAGCCGTCCGACGCGACCGGCGAGTACATCGGCGTCACGCTCATCGAGCCGGAGGCCGCCGAGGCCCTGGCCGAGGCACTGAAGACCACCTTCGAGCGCGACCCCGACCTGTACTACGAGGACGGCTACCAGCAGCTCGTCAACGACGGCTTCGTGATCGACGTGGCCCCCATCGGCGACGTCAAGTGGGTCGAGATCGACAACCACGACGACCTCGCCAAGGGCCGGACGATCGCATGCCAGTACTGACGAGGCTCATCCCCTCCCCGGTCGTCGTCGACATCACCCGCGGCGCCATGGACGACCTGGCCGGCCTCCTGGCCGACCAGCGGATCTCGGCGTCCGGGAAGCTGGCGATCGCGATCAGCGGCGGGTCCGGCCAGGTGCTCCGCGCCAAGCTGGAGCCCGTGCTGCCGCACGCCGACTGGTACCCGGTCGTCGACGGCACCATCGACTCCGCCGTCAAGCTGGCCGACGACATAAAGGGCCGCCGCTACGACGCCGTCGTCGGCCTCGGCGGCGGCAAGATCATCGACGTGGCGAAGTACGCCGCGGCGCGGGTCGGGCTGCCCATGGTCGCCGTCGCCACCAACCTGGCCCACGACGGCATCTGCTCGCCGGTGGCCACGCTGGACAACGACAACGGCCGCGGCTCCTACGGCGTGCCCACGCCGATCGCCATGGTCATCGACCTGGACGTGATCCGCGACGCCCCGGTGCGCTTCGTCCGCTCCGGCATCGGCGACGCGCTCTCCAACATCTCGGCCATCGCCGACTGGGAGCTCTCGCACAAGATCACCGGGGAACCCGTGGACGGCCTGGCCGCCGCGATGGCCCGTACGGCCGGTGAAGCCGTCCTGCGCCACCCCGGCGGCTGCGGCGACGACGACTTCCTCACGGTGCTCGCCGAGTCCCTGGTGCTCACCGGCATCGCCATGTCGATCAGCGGCGACACCCGGCCGGCGTCCGGCGCCTGCCATGAGATCAGTCACGCCTTCGACCTGCTCTACCCGGGACGCTCCGCGCTCCACGGTGAGCAGGTCGGCATCGGCGCCGCCTTCGCGATGTACCTGCGCGGTGCCACGGAGCAGTCCGGGCTCTTCGTCGAATCGATGCGCGGCCACGGGCTGCCCGTGCTGCCCGCCGAGATCGGGTTCAGCGTGGACGAGTTCGTCGCGGCCGTCGAGTACGCCCCCCAGACCCGCCCGGGACGCTTCACGATCCTGGAGCACCTCAATCTGTCCGCAGCCGAGATCAGGGACGCTTACGCCGACTATGCCAAGACCATCCGTAGCTGAACTCCGGCCCGTCGTCCACCCGCCGGGCGTCAAGGACCGGCGCAGTGGCGAGCACTGGGGCGGTCGCCTGTACATGCGCGAGATCTCCCTGCGCATCACCCGCGTCCTGGTCAACACCAAGGTCACGCCCAACCAGCTGACCTACCTGATGACCCTCGCCGGTGTCCTGGCGTGCCCGGCGCTGCTCGTACCGGGCATCTGGGGCGCCGTCCTCGGCGTGGTGGCGGTCCAGATGTACCTGCTGCTCGACTGCGTCGACGGCGAGGTCGCCCGCTGGAAGAAGCAGTACTCGCTGTCCGGCGTGTACCTGGACCGCGTCGGCGCCTACCTGTGCGACGCGGCGGTCCTCGTCGGCTTCGGCCTGCGCGCCAGCGACCTGTGGGGCACCGGCCGCATCGACTGGCTGTGGGCCTTCCTCGGCACCCTCGCCGCCCTCGGCGCGATCCTGATCAAGGCCGAGACCGACCTGGTCGGCGTCGCCCGGCACCAGACCGGCAAGGAGCCCGTCGCGGAGGCCGCCGCGGAGCCCCGCTCCTCCGGCATGGCGCTCGCCCGCCGGGCCGCGTCCGCGCTCAAGTTCCACCGGCTCGTCCTCGGCATCGAGGCCTCGCTGCTCATCCTGCTGCTGGCCGTCCTGGACCAGATGCGCGGCGACCTGTACTTCTCCCGGCTCGGAGTGGCCGTGCTCGCGGGCATCGCCATGCTGCAAACGGTGCTGCACCTGGTGTCGATCCTGGCCTCCAGCAGGCTCAAGTGACGACGCCGATGCGGCTGGGCGCCGTGATCATCACCATGGGCAACCGGCCCGACGAGCTGAAGGCGCTGCTGGACTCGGTGGCCCGCCAGGAGGGCGACCCGGTCGAGGTCGTCGTCGTGGGCCAGGGTGTCAAGGTCACCGGCCTCCCCGCGGGGGTGCGCACCGTGGACCTGCCCGAGAACCTGGGCATCCCCGGCGGCCGCAACGTCGGCATCGAGGCCTTCGGCCCCGGCGGCAGCGAGGTCGACGCCCTGCTGTTCCTCGACGACGACGGGCTCCTGGAGCGCACCGACACCGCCGAACTGTGCCGGCAGGCCTTCACCGAGGACCCGGAGCTCGGGATCGTCAGCTTCCGGATCGCCGATCCGGAGACCGGCGAGACCCAGCGCCGGCACGTGCCCCGGCTGCGCGCCTCGGACCCGATGCGCTCCTCCCGCGTCACGACCTTCCTGGGCGGCGCCAACGCCGTCCGCACGAGGGTGTTCGAGCAGGTCGGAGCGCTGCCCGCAGAGTTCTTCTACGCGCACGAGGAGACCGACCTGGCCTGGCGCGCGCTCGACGCGGGGTGGCTGATCGACTACCGGGCGGACATGGTGCTCCTGCATCCGACGACCGCCCCCTCCCGGCACGCGGTCTACCACCGTATGGTGGCCCGTAACCGGGTGTGGCTCGCCCGCCGGAACCTGCCCGCCCCGCTGGTCCCGGTCTACCTGGGCGTCTGGCTCCTGCTGACGCTCCTGCGCAGACCGTCGGTACCGGCGCTCAAGGCCTGGTTCGGTGGGTTCAAGGAGGGATGGACCACTCCCTGCGGTCCCCGGCGCCCCATGAAGTGGCGCACGGTCTGGCGGCTGACCCGGCTGGGCCGACCGCCTGTCATCTGACACGCCCGCGTCTGAGAACATGACGCGATCACGGGCCGAGCGCCCCAGGCCCGATGCCACCTTCTGCCGCATCTTGAAGACGGAAAGTTTCATCTTGTGAGTGACACAACCCAGGATGGCGCCCTCGCCACGAGCAAGGCGCCGTCCGAAGACGCGGGACTGTCCCCGGCGGAGCTCGCCGCGAAGTACGGCCTGTCCGTCAGCGGCGCCCGGCCGACCCTGGCCGAATACGTGCGCCAGCTCTGGGACCGGCGCCACTTCATCATGGCGTTCTCCCGGGCCAAGCTGGTCGCCCAGTACAGCGAGGCGAAGCTGGGTCAGATCTGGCAGGTGGCCACCCCGCTGCTCAACGCGCTGGTCTACTACCTGATCTTCGGTCTGATCATGAACGCGGGCCGCGGCATGGAGAAGGGGGTCTACATCCCCTTCCTGGTGACGGGCATCTTCGTCTTCACCTTCACCCAGAGCTCGCTCATGGCGGGAGTCCGGGCCATTCCCGGCAACCTCGGCCTGGTCCGCGCCCTGCACTTCCCGCGCGCCTCCCTGCCGATCTCCTTCTCGATGCAGCAGCTCCAGCAGCTGCTGTACTCGATGATCGTCGTGGTGATCGTCACGGTCTCCTTCGGCAACTACCCCCGGCCGGCCTGGCTGCTGGTCATTCCGACGCTGGCGCTGCAGTTCGTCTTCAACACCGGCCTCGCGCTGATCTTCGGGCGGATGGGCTCCAAGACCCCCGACCTCGCGCAGCTGATGCCGTTCATCACGCGCACGTGGATGTACGCCTCGGGCGTCATGTTCTCGATCAGCGGGGCACTCAAGGACCGGCACGTGCCCTCGTGGGTCACGGACGTGCTCCAGTGGAACCCGGCCGCGATCTACATGGACCTGGTCCGCTACGCGCTGATCGACGAATACGGCCGGCACAACCTGCCGCCGCACGTCTGGGCCTTCGCCGTCGGCTGGGCCGTCGTGATCGGCCTCGGCGGTTTCGTGTACTTCTGGAAGGCTGAGGAGCGTTACGGCCGTGGCTGAGAACAACCGGGGCAACGTCCCCACCGTCATCGCCGACGACGTGCACATCGTCTACCGCGTCAACACCGGCAGCTCCGGCAAGGGCAGCGCCACCGCCGCGCTGAGCAAGATAATGCGCCGGGGCAAGGGCGATGCGCCGGGAGTCCGTCGCGTCCACGCCGTGCGCGGCGTCTCCTTCACGGCGTACCGGGGCGAGGCCATCGGCGTCATCGGATCCAACGGCTCCGGCAAGTCGACCCTGCTGCGCGCCATCGCCGGCCTGCTGCCCTGCGAGTCCGGCAAGGTCTACACCGACGGCCAGCCCTCGCTGCTGGGTGTCAACGCCGCACTGATGAACGACCTCACCGGTGAGCGCAACGTGGTCCTCGGCGGTCTCGCCATGGGAATGAGCCGCGAGCAGATCAGGGAGCGCTACGACGACATCGTCGACTTCTCGGGCATCAACGAGAAGGGCGATTTCATCTCCCTGCCGATGCGTACGTACTCCTCCGGTATGGCCGCGCGCCTGCGCTTTTCCATTGCCGCGGCCAAGGACCACGACGTTCTGATGATCGACGAGGCCCTGGCCACCGGTGACCGGAAGTTCCAGGTGCGTTCCGAGGACCGCATCCGGGAACTGCGCAAGCACGCCGGAACCGTTTTCCTGGTGAGCCACAACAACAAGTCCATCCGCGACACCTGCAGCCGCGTGCTGTGGCTGGAGAAGGGTGAGCTGCTGATGGACGGGCCCACCGAGGAAGTCGTCTCGGCCTACGAGAAGGCCACCAGCGCCTGACCGCGGTCCCCGCCGGCCCCCGTCGCCCGAGCGCGGCGGGGGCCTCGGCATGTCCGGCGCGTCCGGCGCCGACATTCAGTAGCGGAGCGAATACCCCAGAGGCTGCCGCGGCGTTGTACAGCGTAAGCTGGAGCAGTCCTGAATCACGCCAGAGGGGACGATTCCCCGCAGGTGAACGGCCTGGGGTACCCCGGGGAAAGTCCGGCGGCGTGTCCGAAATAGGATGTATTGGGTCGGCAGTGTAGAACGGGAGACGTGACGGCAATGGCTACGGGAATTCTCCGGCCCCCAGGCATTACGGCCGTCCCCCGCGCGGGCGGCGGGCGGTGACCCCCGGGCACGGTACCCGGCCCCGGCGCGACGCGGCCCCCGCAGATCCCGACGCCCACGCGCACGCCACCCTCGGCAAGGCGCGGACGGAGAACTTCCCCGTCGCCCCGTCCTTCCTCCCGCGCGCCTGGCGCGACGGCCTGATGGCGGTGTACGGGTACGCCCGCCTGGTCGACGACATCGGCGACGGCGACCTCGCCCCCGGCGGGCACGACGCCGTCCTCCTCGGCCTCGACCCCGCCGCGGCCGACGACCCGCTCACGATGCTCGACGCCCTCGAGGCCGACCTGCACCGCGTCTTCGGGGGCCCCGGCGGCCCGCCCCGCCACCCCCTCCTGCAGGCGCTCCGGCCCGTGGTCCGCGCCCACGACCTCACCCCCGAGCCCTTCCTCGGGCTCATCGAGGCCAACCGCCTGGACCAGCGCGTCACCCGCTACGCGACGTACGGCGACCTCCTCGCGTACTGCGAGCTCTCCGCCAACCCCGTCGGCCGCCTCGTGCTGGCCCTCACCGGCACCAGCACCCCCGAGCGGATCCGCCGGTCCGACGCCGTCTGCACCGCCCTGCAGATCGTCGAACACGTACAGGACGTCGCGGAGGATCTCGGCCGCGACCGCATCTACCTCCCGGCGCAGGACATGCACCGCTTCCACGTGGGCGAGGCCGACCTCAAGGCCCGCCACGCCGGCGCCTCCGTGCGCTCCCTGGTCGCGTTCGAGGCCGAACGCGCCCGGGACCTGCTGAATGAAGGCACCCCGCTCGTGGGTAGCGTGCACGGAAGGCTCCGGCTGCTGCTCGCGGGCTTCGTGGGAGGAGGGCGCGCCGCCCTGCGAGCCGTCACCGCCGCCGGCTTCGACGTACTCCCCGGCCCGCCCAAGCCCACCAAGAGCGGCCTGCTCCGCGAGGTGGCCGCCGTCCTGCGCACAGCGCCGAGAAAGGGGTGAGCCCGACCGTGGAGGGTTCCGCACACACGTCCCCGGCGTCCGCGCCGTCCGCAGCGGTCCTGGCGGCCTACAGCTACTGCGAGGCCGTCACCGGCTCGCAGGCGCGCAACTTCGCGTACGGCATCCGGCTGCTGCCCTCGGACAAGCGGCAGGCGATGTCCGCGCTGTACGCGTTCTCCCGGCGGGTCGACGACATCGGCGACGGCACGCTGGCCCCCGACGCCAAGCTGGCCCGGCTCGAGGACACCCGCGCCCTCCTCGGCCGGATCCGGGCCGAGGAGATCGACGAGGACGACACCGACCCCGTCGCCGTCGCCCTCGCCCACGCCGCCCGCCGCTTCCCGATCCCGCTCGGCGGCCTCGACGAACTCATCGACGGCGTCCTGATGGACGTCCGCGGCGAGACGTACGAGACCTGGGACGACCTCAGGGCCTACTGCCGCTGCGTCGCCGGAGCCATCGGGCGGCTCTCCCTCGGCGTGTTCGGCACGGTGACCACCGGCGGCCTCGGCGCCTCCGAGGCCGAGCGCGCCGGCGAGTACGCCGACACCCTCGGCCTCGCCCTCCAGCTCACCAACATCCTGCGCGACGTCCGCGAGGACGCCGCCAACGGACGTACCTACCTGCCCGCCGAGGACCTCGCCAAATTCGGCTGCGGCGAAGGCTTCGCGAGCGACCGGATGCCCGCCGGCGCAGACTTCGCCGGGCTCGTCCACCACGAAGTCCGGCGCGCCCGCGCCCTGTTCGTCGAGGGTTACCGGCTCCTGCCCATGCTCGACCGGCGCAGCGGCGCCTGCGTCGCCGCCATGGCCGGCATCTACCGCCGCCTCCTCGACCGCATCGAGCGCGAGCCCGAGGCCGTGCTCCGCGGCCGCGTCTCGCTCCCCCCGCACGAGAAGGCGTACGTCGCCGTGCGCGGCCTGTCCGGCCTCGACGCGCGCACCATCTCGCGCCAGAGCACGCGGAGGCGTCCGTGACGAGCCCCACGCCCCGGCCGGCGCGTACTCCCGCCGGCCCGCAGGCAACCACGGCGCGGGCCGCCGCGTCTCACCGTGCGGGCTCCGCCCGTACGGCCGCCCCGGCGGGCGGCAGCCGTACGACGGGGGAGACCGCATGAGCGGCAGCGACAACCGCGCCGTCGTCATCGGCGGCGGCCTCGCCGGCGTGACGGCCGCCCTCGAACTCGCCGACGCGGGACTGCGGGTCACCCTGCTCGAAGGCCGCCCGAGGCTCGGCGGACTCGCCTTCTCCTTCAAGCGCGGCGACCTCACCGTGGACAACGGCCAGCACGTCTACCTGCGCTGCTGCACCGCCTACCGGTGGTTCCTCGACCGCGTCGACGGCACCGCCCTCGCCCCGCTCCAGGACCGGCTCGACGTACCCGTGCTCGACGTCGCCCACCCCGGCGGGCCGCGCCTGGGCCGGCTGCGCCGCAGCGCGCTGCCCGTCCCCCTGCACCTGGCGGGCTCCCTGGCCCGCTACCCGCACCTCTCGCCCGGCGAACGCGTGAGCGTCGGCCGTGCCGCCCTCGCGCTGCGCCGGCTCGACCCCGCCGACCCGGCGCTGGACGGCCTGGACTTCGCGACCTGGCTCGCCCGGTACGGCCAGAGCCCGCGCACGATCGAGGCCCTGTGGGACCTCGTCGGCATCGCCACCCTCAACGCCACGGCCGCCCAGTCCTCACTGGGCCTGGCCGCCATGGTCTTCAAGACCGGCCTGCTCTCCGAGAACGGCGCCGCCGACATCGGCTGGGCCTCCGTCCCGCTCGGCGACCTGCACGACACCCTCGCCCGCAAGCAGCTGGACGCCGCCGGGGTGCGCACCGAACTGCGCACCCGCGTCACCTCCGTCTCCCGCACGCAGGACGGGAACTGGCAGGTCGACACCGAGGGCGAGTCCTTCGCCGCGGGCACGGTCGTCCTCGCCGTCCCGCAGCGCGAGGCCCACGGACTGCTGCCGCCCGGAGCCCTGGCCGACCCGGACAAGCTCCTCGACATCGGCACCGCGCCCATCCTCAACGTGCACGTGGTCTACGACCGCAAGGTGCTCAAGCAGCCCTTCTTCGCAGCCCTCGGCTCCCCGGTCCAGTGGGTGTTCGACCGTACGGACGCCTCGGGGCTGCCCGACGGCGGCCAGTACCTGGCGCTGTCCCAGTCGGCCGCCCAGGAGGACATCGACGAGCCCGTCTCGGTTCTGCGCGCGAAGTACCTGCCCGAACTGGAACGGCTGCTGCCGGCCGCGCGAGGCGCCAAGGTACGGGACTTCTTCGTCACCCGGGAGCGCACGGCCACGTTCGCCCCCACCCCCGGCGTCGGCCGGCTGCGCCCCGGGGCGCGGACCGACACGCCGGGCCTCTACCTCGCCGGTGCGTGGACCGCCACCGGTTGGCCCGCGACCATGGAGGGTGCCGTGCGCAGCGGACTGAGCGCGGCGCACGCCGCGCTCGCCGCCCTCGGCCGCCATCGCGAGCACCCCCTGCAGGAGGCGGCATGACGACCACCAGCACGACCGGAACAGCACGTACAGGACACAGAGGAGTGCCAGTGAACCCGGGGAATCCGGCTGTCGAGAACACGGACGCCGGCAACGGCGCAGCCGGAGGGGGCGTGGAGAAGGCGGACACGGTAGCCCTGCTGGAGCGTGGCCGCACGCTGTCGACCCCCGCGCTCCGCGCCGCCGTCGACCGCCTCGCGGCGCCCATGGACACCGTCGCCGCCTACCACTTCGGCTGGATCGACGCCCAGGGCAACGCGGCGGACGGTGACGGCGGCAAGGCCGTGCGCCCGGCCCTGGCGCTGCTGTCGGCCGAGGCCGCGGGAGCCGCGGCCGAGGTCGGCGTCCCCGGTGCGGTCGCCGTCGAGCTCGTCCACAACTTCTCGCTGCTGCACGACGACCTGATGGACGGCGACGAGCAGCGCCGCCACCGCGACACCGTGTGGAAGGTGCACGGCCCGGCCCTCGCGATCCTGGTCGGGGACGCGCTGTTCGCCCTCGCCAACGAGGTCCTGCTGGAACTCGGCACCGTCGAGGCGGGCCGCGCCGCACGCCGGCTCACCACCGCCAGCCGCAAGCTCATCGACGGCCAGGCCCAGGACATCTCCTACGAGCACCGCGAGCGCGTCAGCGTCGAGGAGTGCCTGGAGATGGAGGGCAACAAGACCGGCGCCCTGCTCGCCTGCGCGGTCTCCATCGGCGCCGTCCTCGGCGGCGCGGACGACCGTACGGCCGACAAGCTGGAGGAGTACGGGTACCACCTGGGCCTCGCCTTCCAGGCCGTCGACGACCTCCTCGGGATCTGGGGCGACCCGGAGTCCACCGGCAAGCAGACCTGGAGCGACCTGCGCCAGCGCAAGAAGTCCCTGCCGGTCGTCGCCGCCCTCGCCGCGGGCGGACCCGCCTGCGAGGAACTCGCGCAGCTGCTCGCCGCCGACGCCAAGAGCAACGACTTCGAGAACTTCTCGGAGGAGGAGTTCGCGCACCGCGCCGCGCTGATCGAGGCCGCGGGCGGGCGCGAGTGGACCGCCGAGGAGGCCCGCCGCCAGCACGCCATCGCCGTCCGTGCGCTGGACGACGTGGACATGCCGCAGACGGTGCGCGAACAGCTCGTCGCCCTGGCCGACTTCGTCGTCGTGCGCAAGAGGTGATCGCCACCCGAGCTCGGATATGACTCGCGAGTCGCCGGCCGGCGCGGTCTGACAGGAGCGCCCGGCCGACGGCATACCCCAGCACAGCAGAGGACTGCCACGTAAGGGGAAGCCATGACAGCGACGACCGACGGCGCCGGTACCCCCGGAGCCGAACCGGATGACCACACGCCCGCCCCGGGGCCCGCCCCCCCCCGAGTGTGGGGTGCCGTCCGGATCCACCCGGGCGAGCCCGCGGGTGCGGCGCCGCCGCGCCCCGCGGCTGCGGAGCCGGACGGGCCGCCGGACGCCGTACGGGGCGTGCCGGGCGCACAGGAGGCCGCCGCGCGGGCGACTCGGCACCTACTGGCCCGCCAGGACGCGGCCGGATGGTGGAAGGGCGACCTGGAGACCAACGTCACCATGGACGCCGAGGACCTGCTGCTGCGGCAGTTCCTCGGGATCCGGGACGAGGCCACCACGCAGGCCGCCGCCCGCTTCATCCGGGGCGAGCAGGCCGCGGACGGCACCTGGGCCACCTTCCACGGCGGCCCGCCCGAACTCTCGGCCACCGTCGAGGCGTACGTCGCCCTGCGGCTCGCCGGGGATGCGCCCGACGCCCCGCACATGGCCCGCGCCTCGGCCTGGATCCGGGCCCACGGCGGGATCGCCGCCGCCCGCGTCTTCACCCGGATCTGGCTGGCCCTCTTCGGCTGGTGGAGCTGGGACCAGCTGCCCGAACTCCCGCCCGAGCTGGTGTTCCTGCCGCCGTGGGTGCCGCTGAACATCTACGACTTCGGCTGCTGGGCCCGCCAGACCATCGTCCCGCTGACCGTGGTCTCCGCGAAGCGGCCCGTCCGTCCCGCCCCGTTCGCCCTCGACGAGCTGCACACCGACGCGCGAAACCCTTACCCCGCCGTCCGTCCCGCCCCGCTGGCCAGCTGGGACGGAGTCTTCCAGCGGATGGACAGGGCCCTGCACGTCTACCGCCGGTTCGCACCGCGCCGGCTGCGGAAGGCGGCGATGAACACGGCCGCCCGCTGGATCATCGAACGCCAGGAGAACGACGGCTGCTGGGGCGGGATCCAGCCACCCGCCGTGTACTCCGTCATCGCCCTGCACCTGCTCGGGTACGACCTCGGGCACCCGGTGATGCGGGCCGGCCTGGAGTCCCTGGACCGGTTCGCGGTGTGGCGCGACGGCCCCCCCGGCCCCGACGGCCGGCCGGGCGGCCCCGTCCGGATGATCGAGGCCTGCCAGTCCCCGGTCTGGGACACCTGCCTCGCCGCCATCGCCCTGGCCGACGCGGGGCTGCCCCCCGACCACCCGGCGTTGGTGAGGGCCGCCGACTGGATGCTCGGCGAGGAGATCGTCCGCACCGGTGACTGGGCGGTGCGGCGGCCCGGCCTCGCCCCGGGGGGCTGGGCGTTCGAGTTCCACAACGACACCTACCCCGACATCGACGACACCGCCGAGGTGGTGCTCGCCCTGCGCCGCATCCGCCACCCCGACCCGGCCAGGGTCGAGGCGGCCATCGCCCGCGGGGTCTCCTGGAACCTCGGCATGCAGTCCGCGAACGGCGCCTGGGGCGCCTTCGACGCCGACAACACCAGCCCGTTCCCGAACCGGCTGCCGTTCTGCGACTTCGGCGAGGTCATCGACCCGCCGTCCGCCGACGTCACCGCCCACGTGGTGGAGATGCTCGCGGTCGAGGGCAGGGCGGCCGACCCGCGCACCCGGCGCGGCATTGCCTGGCTGCTCGCCGAACAGGAGCCCACGGGCGCCTGGTTCGGCCGCTGGGGCACCAACTACGTGTACGGGACGGGGTCGGTGGTCCCGGCCCTGACCGCCGCGGGCTTCGACACGGCGCATCCCGCGATCCGGCGGGCCGTGCGCTGGCTGGAATCCGTACAGAACGAGGACGGCGGGTGGGGCGAGGACCAGCGCTCGTACAAGGACCCGGCCTGGGCCGGGAAGGGGGCCTCGACCCCCTCCCAGACCGCGTGGGCGCTGATGGCCCTGCTCTCCGCAGGGGAACGGAACGGCGAGGCCGTCGAACGCGGCATCGCGTACCTGGTCGCCGCCCAGCAGGAGGACGGCTCCTGGGACGAGCCGTACTTCACCGGCACCGGATTCCCCTGGGACTTCTCCATCAACTACCACCTGTACCGGCAGGTGTTCCCGCTCACCGCCCTCGGCCGCTACCTGTACGGGGAGCCCTTCGCAGCCGGGGAGGACCGATGACCCGTGACCGGGCCGCCGGGCCCGAACCACCCGCCCCGCTCCTCGTCGCCTGCGCGCTGCGCATCGAACAGGCGGCCCTGCGCAGCGGCGGCGGCCGGGGATCCGCGCGCCCCGGACCCGGCTGCACCGTGCTGCGCACCGGCATGGGCCCGCGCGCCGCCGAACGTGCCGTCGGCCGGGCGCTCGCCGAACCGGAACTGCGCCGGGCCCCTGTCCTCGCCACCGGGTTCTGCGCCGGGCTGGTCCCCGGCATGAGCCCCGGAGACCTCGTCGTCGCCGAGGAGACCCGCGATCCGCGGGGCACCGTGGTGTGCGAGGGCACCGCCCTGCTCGCCGAGGCACTGGCCCGGGCCGCTCCCGGCCGGACCGTGCACACCGGCGCACTGACCGGATCAGACCACGTCGTCCGCGGCCAGGAGCGCGCCCGGCTGCGCGCCACCGGCGCCATCGCCGTCGACATGGAGTCCGCGGCCACCCTGTGGACGGCCACCGGGGCCGCCCGGGCCGGCCGGCATCGCCCGGTTGCGGCCGTCCGGGTGATCGTGGACGCTCCGGAGCACGAGCTCGTCCGCATCGGCACGGTCCGCGGTGGAATATCGGCCTTCCGCGTATTGCGTGCCGTACTGCCCGCGTTTTATGACTGGCACCGTTCTTTGCTGCTCCCCAGGAGGTGAGCCAGATGGCCATGCCACTGCGACAGTCCATCAGGGTCGGGACGTATCTTCTCGAACAGAAGCTCCGCAAGCGTGAGAAGTTCCCGCTGATCGTCGAGCTGGAGCCGCTCTACGCCTGCAATCTGGCCTGTGAGGGGTGCGGGAAGATCCAGCACCCGGCCGGAGTGCTCAAGCAGCGCATGCCGGTCGCCCAGGCCGTCGGCGCCGTCCTGGAATCCGGCGCGCCGATGGTGTCCATCGCGGGCGGCGAGCCGCTGATGCACCCGCAGATCGACGAGATCGTGCGGCAGTTGGTGGCCCGGCGGAAGTACGTCTTCCTCTGCACCAACGCGATGCTGCTGCGCAAGAAGATCGAGAAGTTCACCCCGTCCCCCTACTTCGCCTTCGCCGTGCACATCGACGGGCTGCGCGAACGGCACGACGAGTCGGTGGCCAAGGAAGGCGTCTTCGACGAGGCGGTCGCCGCCATCAAGGAGGCGAAGAGGCGCGGATTCCGGGTCACCACCAACTCGACCTTCTTCAACACCGACACCCCGCAGACGATCATCGAGGTGCTCAACTACCTCAACGACGACCTCAAGGTCGACGAAATGATGATCTCGCCCGCCTACGCCTACGAAAAGGCTCCCGACCAGGAGCACTTCCTCGGCGTCGAACAGACCAGGGAACTCTTCAAGAAGGCCTTCGCGGGCGGCAACCGGCGGCGCTGGCGGCTCAACCACTCGCCGCTCTTCCTCGACTTCCTGGAAGGAAAGGTGGATTTCCCCTGCACCGCCTGGGCCATTCCGAATTACTCCCTCTTCGGCTGGCAGCGCCCCTGCTATCTGATGAGCGACGGGTACGTTCCGACGTACCGGGAACTGATCGAGGACACCGACTGGAGCAAGTACGGCCGCGGAAGGGACCCGCGCTGCGCCAACTGCATGGCGCACTGCGGCTACGAGCCCACCGCCGTCCTCGCCACCATGGGCTCCCTCAAGGAGTCGCTGCGCGCCGCCCGCGAGACGGTCTCGGGGAACCGGGAGAAGCAGTGACCGGCTTCGACCTCCGCGCCCTGCTGGACGAGCGGGGCGGGGAACGGTACGAGCTGCACGCGCGGCACCTCAACCACCAGCTGCCGCGGATGCTGCACACGATCGGGTTCGACAAGGTCTACGTACGGGCCGAGGGCGCGCACTTCTGGGACGCCGAGGGCAACGACTACCTGGACATGCTGGCCGGGTTCGGCGTGATGGGCCTGGGCCGGCACCACCCCGTGGTCCGCAAGGCCCTGCACGACGTCCTGGACGCACAGCTCGCCGATCTGACCCGCTTCGACTGCCAGCCCCTGCCCGGGCTGCTCGCGGAGCGGCTGCTCGCGCACAGTCCGCACCTGGACCGCGTCTTCTTCGGCAACAGCGGCACCGAGGCCGTGGAGACCGCCCTGAAGTTCGCCCGGTACGCCACCGGGCGGCCCAGGATCCTCTACTGCGACCACGCCTTCCACGGGCTGACCACGGGCTCCCTCTCCGTCAACGGGGAGGGCGGCTTCCGGGACGGCTTCGCGCCGCTGCTGCCCGATACGAAGATCCCCCTCGGGGACCTGGGCGCCCTGGAACGGGAACTGGAGCGGGGCGACGTCGCCGCCTTCGTCGTCGAGCCGATCCAGGGCAAGGGCGTACTGGAGGCCCCGCCCGGGTTCCTCCGCGCGGCGCAGGAGCTGCTGCACCGGCACAAGGCGCTGCTGATCGCGGACGAGGTGCAGACCGGCCTCGGCCGGACCGGCGACTTCTACGCGTACCAGCACGAGCCGGGCGTGGAACCGGACCTGGTCTGTGTGGCCAAGGCCCTGTCGGGCGGCTACGTGCCGATCGGTGCCACCCTCGGCAAGGACTGGATCTTCAAGAAGGTCTACTCGTCCATGGACCGGGTGCTGGTGCACTCCGCCAGCTTCGGGTCCAACGCGCAGGCGATGGCGGCCGGGCTGGCGGTGCTCTCGGTCATGGAGGACGAGTCGGTGGTCGCGAAGGCGCGTGCCACGGGCGACCTGCTGCGCGGCCGGCTCGCGGCGCTCGTGGACGAGTACGAGCTGCTCCACGAGGTACGGGGACGGGGCCTGATGATCGGCATCGAGTTCGGCCGGCCGTCCTCGCTGGGGCTGCGCAGCCGGTGGACGATGCTCCAGGCGGCCCGCAAGGGGCTCTTCGCGCAGATGGTCGTGGTGCCGCTGCTGCAGAGGCACCGGATCCTGACCCAGGTGTCGGGAGACCGTCTGGAGGTCATCAAGCTCATCCCGCCGCTGATCGTCGACGAGGCGGACGTCGACCGGTTCGTGACGGCCTTCCGCGAGGTGATGGACGAGGCCCACGGCGGGGGCTCGCTGATGTGGGACTTCGGCAGGACGCTGGTGAAGCAGGCCGTCGGCGGCGGCTGACGGCCTGCCCGGCTCCCGCCCGGCCTGATCCCGAAGGCACGACCTAGCGGTCGAGGAGCCGGTCCCGCAGTCGTTCGAGGGTCTCGGGCGTGAGTCCGAGGCCCTCGGAGAGGTACCGGTCGACCCCGCCCCAGTGCCCGTCGATCGTCTCGAAGGCCGCGGTGAGGTACTCGGCGCGGGCGTCGAAGAGCGGCGCGAGCAGCTCCATCACCTCGGCGGAACGGGCCTCGGGGGCATCGCTTCCGCGGCGCACCCGGTAGCGGCGGTGCGGGGCGTTGGACTCCAGGTAGTCCGCCACGATCGCCTCGCGCTCGACGCCCAGCGCGAGCAGGGTGACGGCGATCGACAGGCCGGCCCGGTCCTTTCCGGCCGCGCAGTGCATGAGTGCCGGAATGCTGTCCTCGGCGAGGGCGTGCACGACCCGGCTGTGCTCGGCGGTGCGGTGCTCGACCATCGAGCGGTACGAGGCGGCCATCCGCTCGGCGGCCTTCCCGTCGCCGAGGAGTGCGCGGAGCTGCTCGACCCCGCCCTCGCGGACCACCTTCCAGAACTCCCTGCCGTCGGCCGGATCCGACAGCGGGATGTTCACGTTCCGCACGCCGGGGAGCTCGACGTCGGGCCCCTCCAGGGCGTGGTCCGCGCCGTTGCGGAAGTCGAAGACGGTGTGCAGGCCGAGCGACGCGAGAAATTCTGCGTCGGTTTCGGTGGCATGCGCCAGATGTCCGCTACGGAATAGTTTTCCCGGCTTGACCCTCCGTCCGTCGGCGGTCGGCAGGCCGCCCACGTCGCGGAAGTTGCGCACTCCTTCCAGCTCCGGCTCCGGTACGGGCTCCGTCCGCGGGGGCCGGGGTATCTGCTGGGTCACGGGAACTCCTCCGCGTCGTCGTGCGTGTCCGAATTACACTGGTTGCGGCCAACTTGCCATTACCGGAGGCGAGATCGGGCGCAGCCCCGTGAGCCAGATCATACGGTGACCGTGCGTGCCTGATCGTCGAAGTCGAATGGCCCGGCCGGGGCGGCGGTTGACGGCGGGGAATGGACGCAGGGTGACCGGAATTCCGTCGGATTCCCCCTCCTGTGAATGCGTCAGGAAATTCGTGGCTTGTTCCGTGCGGCCGAACTCGATTACCTTCGCGATCGATCCGGATGGACCGCCGAATCCTGCCGCCGTCCGGATACCGCACCCGACTATTGACGCGCGCGGCAGGAGCGGGGGAACCAGGTAAGCCGCTGTTTCCGATCTCCGTATCGGCGCAGCTCGGGGTGAAGTCGTACATGGTCCCCTCATGTGCGGCCGGACATCTCCAGTCCGAACCCGACAGCTCACCTCGCAGGCGACGGAGAGGAATTCGCCATGCCTGCAAAGGGTAAGCACCGCCGTCCCAAGTCCCGTTCCGTGGCGCGCGGCTTCGCCGTCGCGGGCACCGGCGGTGCGGCCCTCGCGCTGCCGCT